>NZ_JAMYVE010000015.1:0-188542 GCF_040323695.1 Mesorhizobium sp. M0030
CCCTGGGGGGTGGCGCGGGCGCCCGCCCCCCCCCCCCCCCCCACACACCAAAAAAACACCCCCCCCCCCAACCCTCCGCCCCCGCTTTGTTTTTTGTGGGGGGGGGGGGGGGCCCCCCCCCCCCCAACGGCCTTGGGAGGCTTAGCGGGCTGCGGTCCAGCCCTTGTAGTCTTTCAGGTTCTCGGCCGTGATCAGCTTCGGGTCGAGCAGCACGGTCGGCTCCGCCGGCTTCTTGCCGGCAAGCAGCTCAGCCGCCATCGTCAGCGACTGGCCAGCCATCACGTAGGGATCCTGCGAAGCCGAGGCCTTGATCATCGAGGTGCCGGAAGCGAGTTCCTTCTCGATATCGGGAGCGCCATCCACTGCGGTGAAGATGAACTCCGAGCGATTGAGCTGCTTGGCCGCAAGCTGGGCGCCGATCGCCGTCGGATCGTTGATGGCAAACACCGCATCGATCTTGTCGAAGCGGGTGAGCAGCGACTGGAAGACCTTCAGGCCGCCGTCGCGCGAGCCTTCGGCATTCTGGTCGTCGGAGAGGATCTTGATGTCGGGGTGTTTTGCAAGGACGTCTTTGCAGCCCTTCACCCGCTCCAGGATCGACGACGACGCCGGGCCGTTGAGGATAACGTAGTCGCCCTTGCCGCCGGTGTGGTCGACCAGATACTGGCAGGCCTCTTCGCCGGCCTTGACGTTGTTGGTCATCACGGTGACGTCGGCGCCTGGCGCCGAGACGTCGAAGGCGGCAACGACGATGCCCGCTGCTTGCGCCTTCTTCACCGCCGGGCTGATCGCCTTGGCATCGACCGCATTGAGCATGATCACGTCGACCCCGGCGGCGATGAAGGAATCGACCTGAGAGACCTGCTTGTTGAGGTCGTAGTCGGCCGACACTGAGGTTACCTCGACCTTTGGGTTGATCTTCTTGGCTGCGTCCTCGATGCCCTTGATGGTGGCGACGAAGAAGGGGTTGCCGAGCAGGCCGACCGAGATGCCGACCTTGTTGAGGTCCTTGGCCGATGCGGGCGCGATGGCGGCGGCCGCGAGTGCGACGCCGCAGAGCAGTTTAGCGATGGTCTTCATTGCTTTCCTCCAATTGCCCCGCGCCTCTCACGGTGCGTTACACAAACCGGTCGTTTACGCCGGCGACCAAGGTCAATCACGTTCTCGCTCCTGCCTGGAGCCTGTAGCGGTCGAGGGCGACTGCCACGATGATGACCAATCCCTTGATGATGTACTGCCAGATGTCCGAGACACCGGCCAAGATGAGCCCGTTGGATAGCACCGCTATGATCAGGCCACCGATCAGCGTACCCCAGATCGAGCCGACGCCGCCGACGAAGCTGGTGCCGCCGAGAATGACCGCGGCAATGGCGTCGAGTTCGTAAGACTGCCCAAGCTGCAGCCCGTTGGCCGCATAGAGCCGGGCCGCTGACATGGCGCCGCCAAGGCCGGCCAGCAGGCCGGAAACGCCATAGACAAAGAGCAGCACCAGCGGCACCTTGATGCCGGTCAGCCGCGCCGCTTCGGCATTGCCGCCAACGGCATAGATCCAGGTGCCGAGCACGGTGCGCTTGAGCACCAGCCAGGACAGCACCACGATCGACAAGGCGATGATGACCAGCCACGGAATGCCGAACAGCGAACCGTTGCCGATGAAGTCGAACGGCAGGTCCGAGTTGAACACCGTGGTGTCCTGGCCGAGCAGGCGGGCGACGCCGCGCACAGCGGTCAGCGACCCCAGCGTGACGATGAAGGGCGGCAGTCTGATATAGGCGATCAGCAGCCCGTTGATGACGCCGAAGCCGAGGCCGACGAGAATGGCCGCCGGCACGCCCAGCAGTCCCCAATCGGGCACCAGCGACACCATCACCGCCACCATCGCCGAGGCGGCAAGTATCGAGCCGACGGACAGGTCGATCCCGCCGGTCAGGATGACGAAGGTCATGCCCGCTGCCAGCACGATGTTGATCGACGATTGCTGCATGACGATCAGCAAATTGGTCTGGGTGAAGAAGCGCGCGTTCATCAACTGGAAGCCGACCGCCAGCAGGATCAGGATCGGCAGCATGCCAAGGGCGGCGAAGGCGGTGCGCAACCGCCGGCTCCTGCCGACAGCCTGGCCACTGATCTCGGTCGCCTTGTCGGTCATCCCTTGGCCGCTCCCGTTGCAAGTTCCATGATTGCTTCCTGGCGCAGCGGCTGGTCTTTGGACGCCGTAACCTCGCCGGCAATCGTGCCGTCGCGCATTACCAGCACGCGGTCGGCAACGCCGATCACCTCCGGCAGTTCGCTGGAGATCATCAGGATGGCGATGCCCTTTTTGGCGAGATTGTCGATCAGCCGGTAGATTTCCGACTTCGCTCCGACATCGACGCCGCGCGTCGGTTCATCCAGGATGACCACTTGCGGCTCGGTCTCGAGCAGGCGGGCAAGCAACACTTTCTGCTGGTTGCCGCCCGACAGCGAACCGGCATTGGCCTGTACCGACCTGGTGCGGATGGAGAGATCCGAAACGGCCGTGGCAGCACGTCTCTCGGCGGCTTTGAAATCGCGCAAGCCGCCGGGCCGCGCATCCCTGGCCAGCACGCCCATGCTGATGTTGTCGGATATCGACATGTCGAGAAACAGGCCGAGTTCCTTGCGGTCTTCGGTGAGATAGGCGATGCCGGCATTCAGTGCCTCGCTTGGCGAGCCGATGGTTACTGGCTTGCCGTCGAGTTCCAGCGTGCCGGCGATGCGTCTGTCGGCACCGAAGATCAGTCGCGCGAGTTCGGTGCGGCCCGAGCCGACAAGGCCAGCCAGAGCCAGCACCTCGCCCTTGTACAGTTCGAAGGAGCAGTTCTTCAGGAGATTGCCGTCCGCCATGCCGCGCACCGACAAGGCGACCGCGCGCTTGCTGTTCGGCGGGCGATGATCCTTCCTGTAAAAAGCCGACAGGTCGCGGCCAACCATCATCGAGACGAGGCGCGAGGCGTTCAGCTCGGCGCGCTCGAGTGTGCCGACAT
This sequence comes from Mesorhizobium sp. M0030, assembly GCF_040323695.1. NCBI lineage: Bacteria > Pseudomonadati > Pseudomonadota > Alphaproteobacteria > Hyphomicrobiales > Phyllobacteriaceae > Mesorhizobium > Mesorhizobium sp. M0030. The sequence goes on from NZ_JAMYVE010000015.1 coordinate 3,006, forward strand.
AGCCGCTGTCGCGCAGCACGCTGACACGGTCGGCCAACTGGTAGACCTCTTCCATGCGGTGGCTGATGTAGATGATCGCGATGCCTTGCGACTTCAGCGTCGCGATGACCTCGAACAGACGGTCGGTCTCGCGCGAGGTCAGCGAGGTGGTTGGCTCGTCCATGACGATGATGCGCGCGCTGGTCGAAAGCGCGCGGGCGATTTCGACCAGCTGACGCTCGCCGAGCGACAGGCTGGAAACCTGGGCCCGTGCGGAGAAGGACACGCCGAGACGCTTGATGATCTCATTGCTGCGCCGGTAGCATTGGTCGCGGTCGACGATGCCGAAACGCCTCGGCTCATTGCCGAGGAAGATGTTCTGCGCGACCGTCAGGTTGGGCGCCAGCGACAGTTCCTGATAGATAACCGCAATGCCGTGAGCCCGCGCCTTGATCGGGTCGCCGGTGGCGACCGGCACGCCGTCGATCAGTATCTCGCCGCCGGCATCAGGCCGATAGGCGCCGGACAGCACCTTCATCAAAGTCGACTTGCCAGCACCGTTTTCACCCATCAGCGCATGGACTTCGCCGGCATGGACGGTCAGCGACACGTCCTGCAAGGCGCGGACTGGCCCGAACGTCTTCGAGATGTGCCGCATTTCCAGCACTGGCTGGCGCGTGACTTCGGCCTGAGCAGCGACAATCACCGTGCGCCTCCCGCTGCCGCGCGGGGGATGCCCTGCTCGCCGATGAGGCCACGCCATGTGTCGCGATATCGGGCAAGTCCGGTGAAGCTTGCGGCACGCACGGGCTCCGGCACTTCCGCGGCAAATTCGCGGCCGACGGTCTCGAAGGCCAGCGCCGCCGCCCCGGTGGCGCTGCCCTCCAGTGTGGCCCCTTGCAGGAAGGCCTGGCTGGGACGCAGTTGCGCCACTAGCCCGGCGAGCAGGCCGCCAGCGTTCAGTCCGCCATCGACGATCACGGTGTTGTCCGAATGGATCTGGTCGAGGCAGAGGTCGACCATCAGCGCGACGTAGAGCAGCGCCACGGCTGCGCGTTCCTCGGCGCTTGGCATGCGGCCGACCAATTTGCCGGCGCGGCCGGGCATTGGTCCGCCCGGCGCGAAGCTCGGCAGCGCCATGCTGCCGGCGTTGATCACCCGCTGCACTGCCGCCGGCGCGATCGCGCCTTGCCAGCCGTCGCTGATCGTGGCGAATTCGCGCCCGCCCATGAAGCGGATGGTCGGCACAGGGCCGCCGTCGATATCGACATTGACCAGCATGTCGCGCTGGCCATCGAGCGCGTCGAGCAGGCAATCCGGATTAAGCACGACGACCCAGGTGCCGGTCGAGACGACGGTGACCGGGCCAAGCTCCTGCCGGCGATAGGCATGGAGCGCGGCATTGCTGTCATGGACACCATTGTGGATGGCGATCCGCCGCTTCGTGTCGCCGAGGCGTTGCTCGCCGACAACCGAGCCCGCCCGCTCGAAAGCGGGCATCCGGTCGCGCCAGCCCTCAATATCGACCAGCGAACTGAAGTCGCGCTTGCGCGGCGCCCATAAATGCGAGTGGCAGCCGAGATAGGACACTTCCGAGACCGCCCGGCCGCCAAACCGCCAGCTCCAGTATTGTGGATAGCCGAGGATCGATTTCGCGGCCGTGAATGCACCGGGTTGCACCGCCTGTAGCCACAGCATGTGGCGACCGTAGTTGAAGCCGAGCGGCAATCGCGGCGAGAAGGTCTCGGTGAAATCCGGAACGAGGCGATCAATTTGCGCGGCAATATCAGCCGGCGGCTCTTGCTCATAATCGAGTATCGGATGCGTCAGCGCCGCCTCGTCGACCAGGGCAAAGGTGCAGCCATGGCCCGACACCATCACGCCCTGTACGCCATGGACGTCGGAGGCCTCGCTTACGGCGCGAACCGCCCAATCGTGAAGTGCTGCCTCATCAAGCACGCTGAAGCCATCTTTGCGCATCCAGTTCGGCCGGGTCCGGCGCTCGTCGACGATGCGCCCGTCCTGAGCGAAGACGAACAGCTTCGAATTGGTCTTGCCGAAATCGAGGACGGCCATCTTCACTGGATGGCTCCCGAAGCCGAAGCGATGCGCACCATGACGCCCGCGTCTTCCAGCATGCGCGCGTCGACGTCGGACAGGCCGTCATCGGTCACCAGCGTGCCGATGCGCGACAAGGGCAGCGCGATGTTACGGGCGTGGATCGACAGTTTGCGGCTGTCGGCCAGCACCACGATCTGGTCGGCACACAGGCTGAGATCGGCGATGGAGCGGACCAGCAGCGGGTGCGATTCCAGCACGCCCTCCTGGCCAAGGCCTTGCGCGCCGAGAAAGAACTTCGATGCGTAGAACGGCTCCGCCTGGGTCGGTGAATGGATGATGCCCGGCTCACGATGCAGATCGCCGCCGGCAACGGTCAGGCTGCAATGGCCGTGGTCGCTCAGATAGGCCGCGAGCGGCATCGAATTGGTATAGAGACGGATGCTGCGCTCAGCCAGCTTGACCCCAAGGTGGAAGCAGGTCGAACCGCCATGCACGATGACCGCATCGCCGTCGCGCACCATCGTGGCCGCGAGAGCGGCGATCTGCCGCTTGGCCTCGACCGCGAGGTCGCGGTTCTCGTCATAGGGCCTGGCATAGGCAACACCCGCCTGTGAAGCGCCGTCGAGCGCCGAGATGCCACCATAGACCTTCCGTGCTTCACCGGCCTCGTCGATCTTGTCGATGTCGCGCCGCACCGTCGCCGCCGACACGCCGAGCTGCTCCTGCAGTTCGCGCACCGACGCGAAGGGGCGATCCCGCAGCAACTCGACGATCTGACGCTGGCGGCCGGAGTCGCTCAATCGTTTTTCCTCCCAGGAGCCGTTTTTGCCACGGCATTTGACGTAACTTACTCAACATCTTTCCGATTGCAAGAACCTTTGATGACATTAGATCACTATTGACGTAAGTCGCTCGCATCTGCGATACACATCAACATCCCACGACGGGTATCCGAAGCTGCGAGGCTGACGGAGCTGATAGAGGAAATGCGCCATGGCGAGCTATGCGGATGCGCAGGAAATGGCTGCTTTGCGGGCGCTTTCGGCCAGCATCGGGCGCAATCCAAATCTGACCCAGGCCGCCGGCGGCAACACCTCGCTGAAAGCCGGCGACACGCTGTGGATCAAGGCTTCCGGCACATGGCTGAAGGATGCGCTCTCCGAAGACATCATGGTCCCGGTGGCGATGGCGCCGCTGCTCAGGGCTGTCGAACAGCGCGACAGCGCCGCCGACCAGCCGCAGATCTTCGCCATCGAGACGCTCAACGCCCGGCGCCTGCGCCCTTCGATTGAAACCACCGTTCACGCGCTGATGCCGCAGCGCGTCGTCCTGCATGTCCATTGCGTCGAAACCATTTCGCTGGCGGTACAGGCCAATTGCGAGGTGGAAGCCGCCAGACGCCTTGATGGTCTCAAATGGGCGTATGTTCCTTATTTCCGGCCAGGCCTGCCGCTTGCCCAGGGTATTGCCGAGCGGCTTCAGGCTGGGGTCGACGTGCTGATCCTTGCCAATCACGGGCTGGTCGTCGCGGCCGATACCGTCGCCGAGGCCGAAGTGCTGCTGCGCCGCGTCACGCTGCTTCTGGCGCGGCCGGCGCGCCAAGTGGCGGAACCGGATGTTGCGGGATTGGCGGCGCTGGCCGGGAAAACCGGTTACAGGCTGCCGGCGGAAATCGAGGCGCACGCGGTCGCCATCGATCCCGAAAGCCGCCGCATGGCGTCCGGGGGCAGCCTCTACCCCGATCACGTCATCTTTCTGGGTCGGGGGTCGGTGGTGGCAAAGCCCGGTGAGGATGTGCCGCGCGTCATCGAGCGGTGCGGTACAAACCCCGTGGCGATCCTGTTTCCCGGGCTGGGCGTGCTGATGCGCGGCGATGCCAGTGCGGGCGCCGACGCCATGCAACGCTGCCTTGCCGACGTGACGGCACGCATCGAAATTGCAGCGCGGCTGAACTACCTCACCGCCGCCGAGAACGATGAACTGGTCAACTGGGACGCCGAGAAGTATCGCCAGAAACTCAATGCCGCCAGCCGCTGACACGCCGCTTGCCATAGGCATCGACATCGGCACGTCCGGCGCGCGCGCGGTCGCCATGCGTCCGGATTTTTCCATTGCCGCGCGTTCCGCCGTTTCGCTCGAGTTGTTTGGCCGGAATGCCCGCGACCCTGCAGTGTGGTGGTCAGCGGTCGGCGCAGCGCTGGCGGAACTGCTTTCGGGCATCGACCGAACAGCGGTCCGGTCGATCGCTGTTGACGGCACTTCAGGTACGTTGCTGCCGGTCGACGGCGCCGGGCGGCCGCTGGCCGAGCCGCTGATGTACAACGATACGGTCGCCGACAACGCCATTCTGGTCGCGATCGCTCGCGAAGCCCCAGCGACCAGTGCCGCACTTGGGGCGACGTCCGGTCTCGCCAAGGCGCTCTGGTTCCAGCGCACGCCCGGTGTTGCCGCGGTGCTGCATCAGGCGGACTGGATCGCGGGACAATTCTCCGGTCGCTTCGATGTCAGCGACGAGAACAATGCCTTGAAAACCGGTTACGACATCACGGCCCGCTGCTGGCCGGACTGGATTGCGGCCACCGAAATGCGCATGGAGTTGCTGCCCGGTATCGCCAGGCCGGGCGATGTCGTCGGCAAACTCACCGCGGATGCCGCGGATATGTTCGGCTTACCGCGCGAAATCGCCGTCGTCGCCGGAACGACCGATGGCTGCGCCTCGTTCCTGGCGACAGGTGCCGCGGCAATGGGCGACGGCGTCACCGCGCTGGGGTCGTCGTTGACCGTCAAGATCCTGTCCGACCGGCCTATCTCGGCGCCACGCTTCGGCATCTACAGCCATCGGCTTGGAGATGTCTGGCTGGCGGGCGGCGCATCGAACTCCGGCGGCAAGGTGCTGACACAGCATTTCCCTCTGGCGCGCATCGTCGAGCTGAGCATGGCGATCGACCCGATGACCGAGACCGGCCTCGACTACTATCCTCTTGCCACTGCAGGCGAACGCTTTCCGATCGCCGATCCGGCACTGCCGCCGCGTCTTGTGCCGCGACCGGTGGAGGACGCCGACTATCTGAAAGCCATGTTGGAGGGTATCGCCGCGATCGAGGCGCTCGGCTATGACAGGCTCGCCGAGCTCGGCGCTCCGCAGCTGACGTCGGTCAGAAGCGTCGGCGGCGGTGCGGCGAATGCCGCCTGGACGGCGATCCGGCAGCGCAGACTTGGTGTTGATTTCCTGCCGGCGCTTTCGGACGAAGCCGCCGCCGGCACAGCGCGGCTGGCGCTGATGGGCGCAAGCGCGGCGGGGCTTCTATGAGCGCGAAAACAGTCGAACACCTCAACGGCGTCAACCAGCTGGCCGAGCGCTATGATTTTTTCCTGCTCGATCAGTTCGGCGTGCTGCATGACGGCGCCAGCCCCTATCCAGGGGCAGTGGAAGCACTGTCGGCGCTGAAGCGCGCCGGCAAGACCATTGTGCTGATCTCGAACTCCGGCAAGCGGGCGGGGCCTAACGAGAGCCGGCTGCTAAAGCTCGGCTTCGAACCGGGAAGCTGGGACCATTTTGTTTCTTCCGGCGAGGTCGCGTGGGAGTTCTTCCACGACATGGCGGTATCCGGAAAGCTACTGCCAAACACGAAATGCCTGTTGATAAGCCGCGACGATGACCGCTCGGCGATCGAAGGTCTGCCGTTCGCATTGACTAAGGACGGTGACGATGCCGGGCTGGTGCTGATTTCGGCCAGCGAGGGCGACCGCTATGATCTTGAGCACTATCGCCGACTTCTTGCGCCGGCTGCGGTGCGGCAGGTGCCATGCTTCTGCACCAACCCTGACAAGATCATGCTGACGGCAGTGGGGCCGCGCTTCGGTGCCGGCCGGCTGGCGGATCTCTACGAGGACCTCGGTGGTAGCGTCACGCGTATCGGCAAGCCTTACCCCACTATATTCGGCGCCGCACTAGCGCTGGCAGGCAATCCAGACCGCGGCACTGTGGTCTGCGTCGGCGACAGTGTCGAACACGACATCGCTGGCGGACTTGCTGCCGGCGTGGCCACGGTGCTGGTTCTGTCAGGAATATTGGCGGACACACCTGACCTGTTCGACCTGTTCGACACGATGGACGCATACCCGGATTACACCATGGATGGCTTCAGGTTTCGCTGATTTGATTCACCCCGCAGCGCTCGCGCCCGAATCCGGCCTCAACGCCTCGTGGCCGGCGAGCATTGGCCGGCTGGCTCAAGGCTGCCGAACAGCGCGGATCCAGTCGAGCCGCGCGGCTGGAATGAGGCCGTAATTGTAGAAATTGATGCCGTCGACACCGGGCGCCAGCGCTGGCTTCACCTTGGCCGCAAGAATGTCGGGGCGGGCCATTTCCGGATAGAACAGCCGGTAGCCGGCGCCGAGGAATTTGTCCGCGCCCAGTGCCGCACGGCCGGCCGCCATCAGGCTGGCGACATCGCCGGCCTGCATGTCGTAGGCGCACAGGATCGCCCCGTCGCAGACCTTGCCCAGCGCTGCCAGATCGCAACCGCCAAGCCAGCCGTCTTTCAGATCGATAATAACGACCCGCGTCGTGGGATCGGCTACCTCGCGCAGTTCGGCGACCAGGCTGGTCACTGGCTCGAATCGCCACAAGAGATAGGCATGGAGCTCCGGCCAGGGGGCAAAGGCGTCGATGCCGCAGGCGGGAAAATCGGGAAAGCGCCGCTCAGGCATCGCACGCTCGCAGGTCTCGACGATCCATTGCCTGGTGAGCTTGCGCGCCGCCTCGGCATCGATGCCGGCTTTTGCCGCACGGGCGACGCAGGACGGACAGAAGCACAGAGACAAAAGAAAATCGTCTTCCGGCGTCAGCCCGACACCGTCCTTCTCGTGATGGTATTCATGGGCAAAGCCCATGAAGGACGGGCTTTCAAGTTCTATCCGGTCCGGCCGGTAGCTGTGCGAGATGTCGGCGATCAGCGCGCGGACATAGGCGCGCGCATCGGGATGGGAGGGGCAGAGATTGTAGTAATTGGCATCGCCGAAGGCGTTGCGGGTGACGGCCTGCGGATGCAGCATGCCCAGGCGGGTGTTGTGCAGGCAGACCGTCCAGCACGAAACTCCTAGTCCGCCCGCGTCGCGACGGCGGATGAGCTGACCGAGCACGTCGCCGCCCTCAGTGATCACGTCAGCCACCTTGGGCTGGATGGCTAGACTTCCCCAGCGCGCAGCGGTCGGCTTGAAATAGATGGTGCCGTCCTCAGGGAAATAGGCCTTGCGGCGCGGGCTGCGCGGCTGCAGGAAGCGCCCGGCATGATAGGATGTCGCCAGGCTGATCATGTTGAGCCCGGCGCGCTCGACAAGATCACGTTCGACCGTCTCCAGGCCGAGATCCTGGATGTCCCAGGGATAGGTCCACATGGACAGTTGCTGCATGGAATATCCTCTGCCTTTGGCTCAGCCGTCGACCGGCTCTGCGACCTGCATTAGGCAGTCGCCCGCCTCACACATCGTGTGCAGCCGGCGCGACAGCACCAAGCCGCTTTCGGCGAAATGCAGGGCCTCCTCGGCAACATCGAGCCGCTCGAGATCGTGGTACCAGCCGGCCAATTGTCCTGAAGTGACACTGTCGCCGAGCCTAGCGGCGGGCTCGAACCAGCCGCGGCGGGTGGCATAGAGGCCCTGGCTGTGCCTGGACAGGGACAGCAGCCTTGTCGGCGCCGAAGGCTTTTCGCCCGCGCCAAGAACCGGCGCGTCGACCACACCCATTGCTATCATCAGACGGTCGAGCGCGCGGGCCGTGATCGCCATCGAATCGACCGTTGCGGTGCCACCGCCGCCGAACTCACCGCTGACGCCGACGGCGCCGGCGCGGCGCGCTGCGCCCATCGAGGTTGGCGAGGCCTGGCCGTTGTCAGCGATAAAGCCGTAGGGCATGCCGAGCGTGCGCATCAGCTCGACGCCACGCCGGTGGCGCTCGGGATCGGCGTTGCGTTCGACCAGCGCGGTCGGCAGATGCTCCATCGACGTGCCGCCCGAATGGATATCGAAGACGACGTCGTGACGAGGAAACAGCTCCGTCTCAAGGAAATTGGCGAGCCGGCTTGTCGGCGTTCCCGAGGGATCGCCGGGAAACGCCCGGTTGAGATTGCCGCCGTCGAGCGGCGAGCAGCGCTTGGCGGCCATCACCGCAGGGGCGTTGGCCATCGGCATGATGGTGATGCGGCCCTTGATCCGCTTCGGATCGAGCCGGCGCGCCAGTTTTGCCAGCGACAGCTCGCCCTCATATTCGTCGCCGTGATTGCCGGCCATCAAAAGCAGTGACGGGCCGTCGCCATTGCGGATGAGGCAGATCGGCACCTTGACCTGAAAGTAGGGCGAGCGATCGATCGAGAACGGAATGCTTAGATGGCTGAGCGTCTTGCCGTCGCGGTCGAAATCGAGCGTGTGGGCGAGGCCGGTGTGCATGGTCAGACCGCCGCGACCGCGGTGATTTCGATGCGCAGATCAGGGTCGGCAAGCCGCGCCTCGACGCAGGCCCGCGCCGGCAGGCGGGCAGGATCGATCCAGGCATCGTAGATGCTGTTCATGGCCTCGAAATCACCGATCTGCGGCAGGAAGATGTTGACCGCCACCAACTTCGACTTGCTGCTGCCGACCTCGACCAGCAGCGCCTCGACTTTGGCAAGCACGTCGCTGGTCTGGCCTTCGATGCCGGCCTTGCGATCGTTGGCCACTTGGCCGGCTATGTGAACGAGGCCGCCATAGACGACTGCCTGCGACATGCGCGAGCCGGACTGAAAATACTTGATCATATCGGATCCTTTCGAGGTTCTCTTTTTGGGGGATCTGGTCAGCCGAACCAGGTGGGGAAAGCGTGGCGGACGTGGCCGGTCGCGTCGACGCCGAAGATCACGCGATAACGGTCGAGGCAGGTGCAGGGATGCGAGATGCCGAATTCGACGACGTCGCCGACGGCCACGTCGTCGCTCGGTGCAATCGACAGGAAGGAATGCTGGTCGTTGAGCTTGACCACCTCGGCGCGCGCCGCCGGCATCGGCAGCGGCTTGCAGGCACGAAAGACGGTGAGCGGCGTTGGAAAGCCCTGGTCGAACGACACGTCGCGCATGCCCATGCCGCAGATGACAAGGCCCGGCTCCGGACGCGACAGCACTTCGGCCCAAAGGCGTAGCGCAGGGCGAAAGGAATGCCGCGCCGAAGCGCTGATGCCGCCTATGGCAAAACCTTTGCGGGCATCGAGGGCGCCGAGCGAACGGTCATAGGTGCCGTGGTCGTGGAAGAAGATGGCGCCGCTGCGCAGCACCAGCGTTGCGTTGCCGTCGCTGGAAACGAGGGGTGCAAGCGCCGCGACCACCTGGTCGAAGAAGGCGGAGCCGCCGGCTGTGACGATCAGCGGTGCGTCGCCGCCGACGCGGGCACGCAGCCGCAGGAACATGTCGGCGGTCATTGCCAGCAGGCCGGATATCACCTCATCGGTGCGACCGGGCTCGGGTTGCGCCGCCGCCCCTTCATAGGTCGCAACGCCGGCGATCAGCAGCCGCCCGCCGGCAGCCGTGATCGCATCGGCGATGGCCTCGGCTTGCGCGGTGGTGCGGGCGCCCGCCCTGCCCGCACCAAGTTCGACCAGCACGCGCAGCGGCGGCAGCGCCGCATTGGCGCGCCAAGCCTCGGCAAGCGCGTTCACGGCGTCGACCGAGTCGGCAAAGACATAGAGCTCGGCATCCGGCCAGGCACCAGCAAGCACGGCCAGCCGGTTGGCGCCGCCGGCTCCTCCAACCTCATTGGCGATGATCAGCCGTGTCAAGCCGGCCTTCAGCATCACTGTCGCTTGCCTGATGTCGGCGACCGTCGTGCCCCATGCGCCGGCCTCGACCAGCGACCGGGTAAGATCGCGCGCCATCGGCGTCTTGGCATGCGGAGCGATCGCAACATTGTGTTCGCGCGCATAGCGCAGGAACAGGTCGCGATTGGCGGAGAAGGCCGCCTCGTCGAGGGTCAGCACCGGAAGCGCCATGCGTCCATCGGCCGGATGCCAGTGCTCGGCCGCGACAAGGCTGCTGTCCAGCCCGGTTGTGCCGGGAGGCACGCCGCGGATGCGGTCGTCGAGCCGAAAATTTTCGCGCACCGAAAGGGCTGGAACCGGTGAGTTTTCAGTCATGCGATGCTAACCCTTTTACCGTCGCAGAACGAAGCCAGGATCGATCGCCGGTCACAGCCTGAGAGAGATACGTGCCAGAACCTTACGCCGGACCGATCATCGACGCCCATCATCATCTTTGGGATCTCAGACTGGGACGGCATCCCTGGCTCGCCGCCACGGCCAGCGAGCGCGGCGGCCTCGGCGAGCTTGGCCCCTTGCGGCGGAACTATCTGCCCGGGGATTATGCGCGCGATGCCATAGGGCATAATGTCATCGCCACCGTCCATGTCGAAGCCGGCTGGGCGAGTGGCGACTGCATCGGAGAAACGCGCTGGCTTGAAACACTCGACAAATCGCGCGGCGTCGCCGCCCGCTATGTCGTTCACGTGCCGCTCGCCGATCGCCAGGCGCCGGCGCTGATCGAAGCGCAAGCCGCGTTCGAGCGTGTCGCCGGCGTGCGCGACATATTGAGCTGGGATCCCGACCCTGCCCGCCGTTTTGCGGCCCGTGACGGCATCATGGACGATCCGGCCTGGCGCGCCGGGCTTGCCTTGCTTGGCCAGCATCGGCTGGCCTTCGACATGATGGTGTTTCCGCGCCAGCTCGCCGACGCGGGGCTGCTTGCCAGGGCCTTCCCCGATCAGCAATTCGTGCTCAACCATTGCGGTAGCCCGATCGACCGCGACGCCGATGGCATGCAGGTGTGGCGCGACGGGCTGCGGCTTCTGTCGCAATGCGACAACGTCGCCATCAAAATATCGGATCTGGTCGCCTACGATCATGACTGGACGCTCGACAGCCTGAAGCCCGTCGTCCTGCATTGCATCGATTGTTTCGGCACCGGTCGCGCCATGTTCGGCAGCGACTTTCCGGTCGCCGGCCTGCATGCCTCGTTCGATGACATATATGACGGCTTCAAAACCATCACAGCGGACTTTTCCGCCGACGAGCAGACGGCGCTGTTCTTCGGCAACGCAAGGCGCATCTATCGGCTCGACGATGTGTCATCGGCGCGCCTGCTCCCGGCCTGAGAGCAGCAGCAGGCCGAGGATCAGCGAGCCGAACAGGATGCTGCGCCAGCCGGGCGATGCGTTGACGACGGTGATCAGCGCGGTGATGGTGACCAGCAGGATGGCGCCGGGGATGGTGCCGGCATAGGTGCCAAGCCCGCCGAGGATCGAGGTGCCACCGAGGACCACGGCGGCAATCGAGGCGAGCAGATAGGGATCGCCGATGCCGACATAGCCCTGTCCGTTCATGCCCAACACGAGCACGCCGGCAAGTCCCGAGCAGAAGCCGCTGATGCCGTAGACCGCAAGCGTCGTGGACGTGACCGGAACACCGGACAGCGCCGCGGCAAGCGGGTTGGCGCCCATGGCAAAAATCCGGGCGCCGAGCGATGTCGCATGCATCGTGGTCAGCACGATCGCCGAGACGACCACCCACAACAATACGCCAGCGGGAATGCCGGCCGGCCGGCCATTGCCGAGCCAGTGGACCAGCGGGTTCTCGGCGGTCACGGCGCTGCCGCCGGCGATGATGATCAACAGACCCTGCAAGAATGTCGCCATGGCCAATGTCATGATCATCGGGTGGACGCGCAGCAAAGCGACGCCGAGCCCGTTGACCAGGCCGATTGCCGTGGTCAGCACCAGAACGGCAAGAATGGCGGTGATGCCGGTCGGATCCACCTGCCACGACAGCAGCGGCAGGCTGACGGCGCTGACCGTGACGATGGCCGCGACGGAAAGGTCGATGCCGCCGGCGATCACCACAAAAGTCTGGCCCGCGGCAACCAGGCCGATGACGGCGCCGAGCTCCACCAGATAGCGCAGATGGCCATAAGCGCCGAAGCCGCGCGAAACGAAGCTCGCCACGATCCAGACCGCGGCAACGATGGCAACGGTGAGAAACGGCCGGCTGCGCAGGACCGTCAGGGCGCGTTTGCCGCCCGCGCTGTCATTCCATGCTGTCATTGCTGTGCCTTGCGGAATTGCGGGATGGCGACCGCGCCGATGATGATCAGGCCCTGGGCCACATATTGTGCGACCGGCGTGAAGCCGAGGAAGAACATGACGCTGATCATCAGGCTGAGCAGCAGGCTGCCGGCAAGCGCGCCGCGCATCGTGCCCTGGCCGCCGAGGAAGCCGATGCCGCCGAGCACCGCAGCGGCAATCGAGTTCAGGGTAAAGGCGGCGCCGATGACCGGGTCGCCCGAACCGGTCTGTGCGGCGACGAACAAGCCGGCGCCGGTGGAGAGCAGACCGCTGATCGCATAGGCCGCAATGCGCGCGCCGTCGACCGGCACGCCGGAGCGATAGGCGCCGACCGGATTCTCGCCGGCGGCATAGAGGCTCAAGCCAAGCGGCGTGGCGAGATAGAGCTTCCACAGGAGAACGATGAGCACCAGCAGCACGAATGCCGCCGGTGTGTTGCCGGCAAGCAGGTCGGACAGCCACGCCGGGATTGCGCCGCCGGGCCGCGGCAGGATCAGCAGTGCGGCGCCGCCGATGATGAACGACCCGGCAAGCGTCACCACGATGGCCGGCAGCCGAAGCCGTACCACGATGAAGCCGGTCGCCGCCCCGATGCCGAGGCCCGTCAGCGCCACCGCGGCAGTGCCCCCGGCGACGCCCAGCGGCCCGGCCATCGTCGTCGCGGCGATGACCGCGCCCAAGCTGACCGTCGCGCCGATGGCCAGGCTGATGCCGCCGGTGAGCATCAGGATCGCCTGCGCCATCGCGACCAGAGCCAATGGAAACCAGCTCTGCGTGAATTTGGCGAAGCCGGACGCCGTGAACAGACCCGGAAAGAGGACGCCATAGGCGATGAGAAACACCAGGACGACGGCAAACAGGCTGCGCACGCCGACATTGCGACGCAGTTGCACCGGCCAGTAGAGCGCGCCGGTCTGCCGGGCGGAGGAAGATGTGTTCATGCCGCAACCTTCCGCTGTTCGGCGCCCATCGCCGCGGAGACGATGGCTTCCTCGCTCAGCGCTCCACGCGCCAGCATGGCGACGATGCGGCCTTCGCGGACGATGGCTACACGGTCGCAAAGGTGCACGAGTTCGGGCGTGTCGGAACTGAGCAGCACGACCGCCTTGCCGGCGGCGGCGAAATTGCGAAGCATCATGTAGATCTCACGCTTGGTTTCGACGTCGACGCCGCGCGTCGGATCGTTGAGCAGAAGCACCAACGGGTCGTGCGGCATCCATTTCGCCAGCGCCACCTTCTGCTGGTTGCCGCCCGATAGAGCCTGCGCCGCCCGGCCGAGGTGACCCTTGATGCCGAGTTGGGCGGCAAGGCTTTTGGCCGTCTCGCGCTCTGCGCGGCGGCTGCGCAGCTTCAGCGCCGGCAGCCTGGCAAAGGCGGGCAGCATCATGTTGGTGATGATGGGATGGATCAGGTGCAGGCCCTCGCGCTTGCGATCCGCGGGCACATAGGCCAGCCCCAGCGCGTTGGCTTTCGGCACGCCGCCGGGCAGGCCGGAGGCGCCGTTGACGGTCGCCGACGCCGTCCGTGCCGGAATGGCGCCGTAGAGACCGAGCAGCAGATCTTCCTGCCCTTGCCCGACCAGGCCGCCAATGCCAAGCACTTCGCCCGTTTTGATATCCAGATCGACGTCGCGCATCAGGCCGGCCGAAAGATTTCGGACGGAGATAGCGTCGGCAAGCAAACTGGAAGGCTGCCATTGCGGAAAAAGATCACCGGGATCGCGGCCGACCATCAGCCGAACCAACCCGGCGGCGTCGGTGCCTTCCAGGGTGCGGTCGGCCGTGCAGGTGCCGTCCTTCAGCACGGTGACGTGCTGGCACAGCGCCATGACTTCGTTCAGTCGGTGCGAGATGTAGAGAATGGCGATGCCTTCGCCGCGCAACCGCTGCAGCAGATCGGTGAGGATTTTGGTTTCGGTTGCCGATAGCGACGATGTCGGTTCGTCGAGAATGAGCACGCGCGGCCGGCGGTAGAGCGCCTTGGCGATCTCCACCATTTGGCGGCGGCCGAGCGACAGATTCCCGACCGGCGTCGACAGCGGCTCGTGCAGCCCGACAAGTTCGCATGCGGCCCTCGCCCGCGCAGCGAGTTCGCGGTAGTCGATCAGGCCGAACCGTTTGGGATAGGCGCCGAGACCAACATTTTCGGCGATGGAAAGACTGGCCGTCAGGCTGAGTTCCTGCTGGACGACGGCGATGCCGGCCTGCCGCGCAACAGCTGGCGTCATGCGTGAGACCGCGCGTCCATCGACCTCGATCGTCCCGCCATCCGGTCTCAAGGCGCCGGACAAAAGGTTGATCAAGGTCGACTTTCCGGCGCCGTTCTCGCCGAGCACCGCATGCACGCGGCCCGGCTGGAGAGCGATTGAAACGTCGCGCAGGACGGGGTTGCCGAAGAAAGACTTCGACACCCCGCGCGCCGCGAGCAGCGGAGCCATGGTTGTCAACGCTACAACCCTTCAGGCTTATTTCTGAGCCAGCAGCTTCTTGAACAGCTCCTCATCGTAAGGAGAAAAGATGTAGCCGTCAGCCGGGAAGTCCTTGGCCCGGGCGAGGTATTCGTCGATGTTGGAATTGTCGATCACCGGCAGCGGAATCTTGACGAAAGCCGGCACATCCTTGCCTTCCAGCGCCTGAACGGCGGTGTAGGTGGCGAAGGCGCCGAGCCAGTTCGGCTGCATCGTCGCCCAGCTCTTCAAGCCCTTTTCTTTCCAGAGTTCCAAAAACTGCCGGGCGTTCTCACCGGTGATCGGCACCTGTTCACGGCCCTGCTTGTCGAGGGCCAGCACGGCGCCTGCCGACAGAGCACCGCCGAGCGACAGGATGCCGTCGATCTCGGGGTTGGCGAAGAGCAGGCTGGTGACGGCTTCCTGTGCCGGCGCGACGTTGTAGGGCGTGTTGGTCTCGGCAAGCACCGTCACGTCGGGATGGGCCTTGAGCTCAGCGTCGGCGCCTTTGCGCCTGTCATCGCTGACCGAAACCCCGGCGGGGCCATTGAGGATCAGGATCTTGCCCTTGCCGCCGATGGCGTCGATCAGGAACTTGGCGGCCTGGTCGCCCCATTGCGAAGAATCGGTGTTGACCTTGGCGGTGACCTTGTCGGTGTCGACGAGGCTGTCGAAGTTGATGATGGCGATGCCCTTGGCGCAGGCGTCGGCCAGAACGCGTGCCGGTGCGGTCGACGAACCGGCGATCAGGATGATGGCGTCGACATCGGAATCGATCATCGACTGAATCTGCTGGATCTGGACGTTGGCATCGCCCTGAGCGTCGGTGACGACGAGCTTGTCGACCAGTCCCTGCTTCTTCAGGGTCTCGACTTCGGCTTCGATCGTGCCTTGGGTCTGCTTCATCCAGGTCGGCACGGAATAGATGTTGGCCCAGCCGATCGTGTACGGCGCCTTGCGGTCGCCCTTGATGCAGTTGGCGGCAGCATTGGCCTGCGAGGCGACGCCAAAGCTCAGCACGAGACCGAGGCAAAGCGCGCTGGCGGATGCGAAAAACGGTGATTTCATCATGACTGTTCCCTTCAGAGGTTGTGGCCTCGACGTGCAGAACAAGGGCGAGGAAACCCGTCGGTCGCCGGGTCTTGGAAACCGTGTGTCCTCTCGGGATTTGTCTGCGTCCGGCTCGTTAGTTTGTCTGGTATTTCAGACAATGTGTCTGTATATCGGACAAATTGGATGCTAGACCGAGCCTTGACATCTTTCAAGCGCCTTGAGACGAGAACCGAAATGATTTTGGCGGATGGTCATGAGCGACGGCACTAACGATGCGATCGGGAAGGAAGCCGGCGCGGAGCCGCGCAACGGCGAACGACGACGCGGCATTGACCGCGTCATCATGCTGCTCGAGGCGTTGCTGCGGCACCGCGCGCCAATGCGCGTCGGCGACATCGCCAAGATGATCGGCGCGCCGCGTTCGACCACCTACGAGATCGTCAACAGCCTGCTCGACGCCGAAATGCTCGAAAACGTCGGCGGTGAAGGTTACGTCTATTTCGGACGCGCCATGCATCTGTTCGGCTGGGCCTACTCACATCACAACGCCCATTACCGTCGCATCATCGAGACCTTGGATAAGTTGGCCGCCGAGACAGGCGAGACGGTCCAGCTATGCGGCCTGCGTGGCAACAAATACGTCGTTCTGGACTGCCGAGATTCGCCGGGCCCGTTCCGGATCTCAAGCGATGTCGGGGTCGAGGTGCCGATCCCATGGACGGCATCCGGACGGCTGCTCCTCGGCCATATGAACGAGCAAGAGTTGAGGGACTTCATCCCATCTGGCGACTACAAGCTTCCCGACGGCCGCATCATTGCACCAGCCGAATTCTTTGCCGATGTTGCCCTGGCCCACCGGCAGGGTTTCAGCGAGACCGCCGCTCTGGCGGACCGCTTCACCTGGTGCATGGCAGCGCCCATCCACGACGGCCACGGCGCCATCAAAAGGACCTTGTGTCTGGTGTTACCCGTCGACACGCCGGAGCCACGGCGCGACGAACTGCTTGCCTTGCTGCGCGAGCGCGCCCGTGGACTGTCTCTGGCGGGAGGCTGACGATCAGCCGTCGTGCCCTCTGGTTGAAGCCTCTTAAAGGCACATGGATTCCGCTCTTCCCCATTGGTTCCATTTAGGTTCGGGACCTTAGTCCCATAGTCGGTGGATAAGGTCCGAACCAGGGAACACGCAAACCGGAAGCCACATTAGGAGAAGACCGTCGATCAAAGTCCCTTCATCGCCGGTTGAGGATCCCGCCGCTCTTACTGTCGAGAGCGCGGCGGGATCCTTACGCGCGGAGCGAGCACATGAGATTTGTCGAGATTTTCACAGATGTGCTTACGGCCCTGCTTCTCGCTTTATTCGTGTGCGGGATATTCGCTGTTTTCGGAGGCCATCTGGTTCCTCCACGCTACGCAAAGATGGTGTTGCTGCCGGACCTCGATAAGATGACGACTGCATCATCTACACCCAGCTTGCCCGATTCCATCGACTTGCAAGTTCAAAAGCGCCCAGAGGTGCAAAGGTCTGCCGGCGTGACACAGCGCGCAGTCGGTCTGGAGCCGCCAGTGCCATCCAGCAAGCGGTAAGAATCAGCGGAGGTTTTCGTGGCTCCCCAGCTATCAGAGAGCGCCGGCGATTATTGACAGACCCGGCTCTTGAAATTGGCTGAAATCGCCGCTCCACATTTCCGCATCTGTTTGAATTGTGTTTATCAACTAGTGCGAACGCTATGGCGAAGCAGGTTGAGTTGGCGGCGTTCCTGGCTGATCCCCGCCAGTGCTTGATCGCGGCGTGGGATCCTTGTCGAGCTTGGGATTTCGGTCCACCGGTTCGCCATTCACATCGTCGGCCTTGGAGTTTGCAGGGTCCGTTTGGCCAGGATTTGGGCTGTAAGTATCTGGCGAGGGAACCCGGCTGTTTTGCTGTGTCGCCGGTGTCTTAGCCTGCTCGCCATAGATTTCAGCGATCCCCCAGGCAACGAGCGCCAAGACAAGGCCTGCCAAGAGCACGCCAAGGACCGGTCGCCCCAAGCCACCCTGCCTGGCCCGCTTTTCCGGAATGTTTCTGCTCATGATCGCAACCTTGGGCTAAGAGGAGTGGCCCGCGCTCCAGGAGCGAAGACGCGGGCAGTCAAGAGCTCCGGATGTTGGCCATGCGGCGAACAGGGAACTCGCTGCACATACCGAACTCGCTGGCGCTGTTGATGTTCCCACGGAATCCAAACAGCGCGCCGCCGGGAGCCGGACTGGCAATTTGGGTTGGAGTGGCTGGAACGAGCCAGCTCAAGGTCAACGAGCGGCGGTGTGCGTAAGCGGGCATTGCGAGCCAGACTGGAACTTTGCCGAATCTGCCGCGTTGCCGACCATGGCCGACTACAACGAGACCACCAATCCGGTGCTGACCGGTTGCAAGGCCCGCGTTGCCACCAGAGACATCTGTTTGAAGGCTATCTGAAATTTGCTCCTCGTTGTCGGCGATTCCGCCCAATGGAACATCCTGATCCGCTCGTGGTTGGGGAAGCCCGGGCCAGCGGCAGGAGCATCATCATGAACGTCGAACGTAACCCGGCCGAAGACAGAGGCGATATTCAGTCTGGGGTGACAGAGGACAAGACGCCGGGATTCGACCCGGCGGCGGCGCCCATGGAAACCGATGCCGAAGCGGCAGACACCGGCGCCGTGCCGGTTCCCGCAGCGACGGGCACGCCGGCTTTCGCTAATCAAGCAAGCTTCGCCAATGCGATGCGGCGGCCGGACGACGAGAGCGCCCCGGCCCCGAGTAAAAATGGCCCGGTGCTGGCCATTGTCGCGCTTGTCGTCGTTGCCGCCGTCGTGTTCGTTGTCGCCGCGATGCTGGCGCGATAGCAGATCCTGCGCTTGCGCCAAAACGCGTTCAAGGATGTGGCCGTGGGCAGCAGGCGATCAGCGGCTGGAAAAGCAGGTTGCAGCCGCGCATGCCACGCCGGCCGGCACCCCGACCGAGCAGCATTGCGGCATGGCCGAACCCGGCTCGGCCGCCAAGGGTTGAGGCCAGATGCTCGTTCGAAGCGGGAACATTTCACATCAAGCCAAGTTCGGGCTCGCAGAGCTTGTCGTCAAGGAACAGCACATGAAGGCCCTCACATGGCGCGGCAAAGGCCACATACGTTGCGAACAGGTGGCCGATCCGACGATCCAGGATGAACGCGACATCGCTGCAGAAAGTTCAGAACGGCGATATCGACCCGTCATTCGTGATCACCCATCGGGTGGCGTCGAGGCCAGGCCCGAGCTTTACAAAACCTTCCGCGACAAGGAGGACGGCTGCATCAAAGTCGTGATGCGCCCGCACGGCTGACCGTTCTGTCCAATGGCCCGACTTTGTTGTCCGGCCGTCTGCATGCTGAAAAGGCGAGAGTTGAAAATGGCCAAGGATAAACCCGCATCGACAAACCCGGCCGCCACACCCCCGGCCAGGTCGCCTGACGCCGCCGGCCTGCCACATCCCCGTCGCGATGCTGAAGACAGCGATTCCGGCGCCAAGCCGACGGCACCCAAGACCGCCGGCGCCCAGCAAGCGTCCAGATCGCCGCTCGACAGCCGTATTGCAAATCGCAATGCCGGCCGCCCTCGTCAGGCAGGCACGACGCCTCGGCCGACCGACGAATCGCTGGAGTAAAATGAAACCTAAGCTGTGGCGCGGGTATCCGCACCGCGGCGTGTGTGCAGTCAGGGTCTTCCTGCCCTGCCGACAGCGCCATACAGGTCTTGATCTCCCGTGGATCGCCGGGATCGGCAATCAATACTTTAGCGGGAAATTCGATGGTACCGTTGGCTGGGATCGAACCAGCGACCTCCGGATCCACAATCCGGCGCTCTAACCATCTGAGCTACAACGGCACGTTCGCCTGAGCCAGATCGTGGTGAAAATTCATTCTCCGAGATCCGCTCTGTCGTTCGGCGATGCGTCCAATACGGTCTATCAGAGACTAATTCAAGGCCTTTGATAAGGCAAAGCCGGTTCTGCCAACAGGCGCCGGTTTCTTCGGCAAAAGAAAAAGGCCGGCGGGAGGAGGTGCCGGCCTTTTCCTGTTACGAGCCAGCGGGAGGAGGTGCTGGCTGGTCACCCCGGAGAGCAGAGGGAGGAGGTTCCACTCGCCGGGTATTCATTTGGACAACTCTATTGCACACCTATTTGTCTGACGAAATGCGACGTTTTGATGCATCGCAGAGTTGTGCGCAATTATTAGGCGGCCTTGATGTCTTTCAGGGCCTTCTCGAAAGCGGTCTTGACCGGCTTGGAGACGTCTTCGGCAGCCTTCGAAGCAACAGCCTGGAAGTCCTTGGCCTGCTCGACCGTGGTCTCGACGCGCTTGCGCAGGAAGGCGGTCTGCAGTTCGACTACTTCCGACAGCGACTTGGCGCCGATGAGTGCCTCGAGATGCGAGAAGCCGGCTTCGGCATTGGCGCGCAGAGCGGCGATCGTCTTGAGCGACAGGTCGCTGGAAACGGTCTTGGCAGTCTCGAAGGTCGATTCCAGGACTTTCTGGGTCTCTTCGGCGCCGGTCTTCAGCTTGGAGTAGGCTTCCTTCGACTGCTCGACGCCCTTTTCGGCGAAAGCGCGGATCTGGTCGGTTGCCTTGGAAGCGTCGAAGCTCGGGAATTCGACGTTTTCGATGGTCTCAGCGGTCTTGGCCTTGGTCATTTTCCATCCTTTCGGGGTAGCGGCTTTGACAAAAAGCCGTCTCGTTCATGTATGATGGCAATATAGCGGTTTTTTTGTGCGATGCAATATCTTTGTTGCAGTGCACCATAAATTTCTTCCCATGCGTCACCCAAGAGGTTATCCAGGGACATTCCGAGACGCTGTTAACCAAGTGGCCAGAGATTCCACCTGCTTCCCGCCATGGCTTGTGGACCTTCGCCGCGCGGGCTTTTATTAACAAAGCGTTAACTGCAAATTGCCCGCCTTGTAGGTTCGCCAAGAGGGGTTCGCCAAGAGGTTTCACCGAAAGGGTCCGCCAAGCGCATGCCTTCCGAGAACTACTCTTTCCTCGATGTCGCCGTGCTTGATGCGGTTCGCCAGCGCTTCGCCGCCGGCGACGCGATCGCGATTCTGTCGGCCGACCTCGAACAGGTGATCTGGGCCAACGGCCCGGGCGCTGCGGTGTTCGGCTATCCCGATATCGAGGCCATCATCGGCGCCTCGGCTCAGCTGCCGCTGATCGCCAGGCGCCAGATCATGGCGACCGCGGGCTTCCCGCAGATCGGCAGCGACCGCGCCATTACGGTACGGCTGGCGACCGGCATCACCAGCCGCGCCGTCGGCTTCCTGGCCAGTGCGGTGACTATGCCGGACGGCGAAAGCGCCATTATGCTGGTGGTGCCGGCAGCGCAGGCCGGCTCGCGCAGTGCTGCCGACATTGCGGCCCGCGCCATCAGCGGCTTTACCGAAGACGGCCATTTCATCGCCTTTGTCGACGCCGCCGGCACTGTCGAGGCGGCTTCGGATGGCTTTGGCGCGCTCGCCATCCGGCCTGAGACGCTGGCCGCGCTTGTCGCCGACGTGGCGAGCCAGGACGACCGCATCGTCAAGCGGCTGGTTCCCGGCGGCGCCACGTCCTATCCGGCCGGCTTCGCGCGCCTGACCGAGTCCAGGCATCTGCTGGTGGTCATCGACGAGGATCAGCTCGGTGAGGAAAATCCTGTCGGCGAGCTGGATGCCGAACCTGCTGCAGCGCAGGTCGACGATGGCCCGGCGCAAGCCGCCGCGGAGAACGCGGTAACGGTGGATGCGGTGGCTGACCACCCCACCGCAAGCGGGAATCAGGGCGCCCCACTCGCGGCCGCGCCTGATGTCGGGGAGACAGGTCGGGCTGCCACCGAGCATGATGCTTCGGCGTCAACCGATACAAAGGCGGACCATCGCGAGCAGACGACCGGCCGCGAGCAGGCGGCGAATGACAGCGCGCCGGCGCAACATGATCATTGGTACTTCCATGCCGGCGAAGAGCCGCAGGCTGGCGAGCCGGACAGCCCGGCGCAGGCCGAGCCGGACTCTGTTTCCCCGGCCGAGAGTGCGCAGTTGGACTGCAGTGCCGCTGCGCCCGCCCTGCCCTCTGACGCAGCCCCACCGGCTGCGCCTCCCGCCAAACGTGAGATCGACCGCTCGGCGCCGCCGCTGCGCTTCGTCTGGCGCACCGACGCCGAGGGCAAGTTCAGCGCGCTGTCGCCGGAATTCGGCGACATTGTCGGCAAAGCCGCCGCCGACGTGATCGGCCGCCGCTTCAAGGACGTCGCGACAACTTTCGGCCTCGACGCCTCGGGCGAGATCGCGGGCCTGCTTGAACGGCGCGACACCTGGTCGGGCCGCTCGGTACTGTGGCCGGTTGCCGGCTCCGACCTGAAGATACCGGTCGATCTGGCAGCACTGCCTGTCTATGGCCGCAGCCGCGCCTTCGAAGGTTTTCGTGGTTTCGGCGTCGCCCGCGCCGGCGATGCGGTGGTCGATCCGGAAGCAATCGGCATGGCGCTGGTCCCCAATGGCGCGCCAGCGGCAGCAGCCGAGCCGGCCCCGGAACAGCCCGTGGCGGAAGCTCCCAAGGCGGCCGATCCGTTCGAGGGCGAAGTGCCGGCACTGACCATCGTGCCGAAGCAGGAACGTCGTTTTGCCGACAAGGTCATCCGGCTGGCCGAGCATCGGCAGCCCGCCAACGACAAGCAGCCGACAAGCGAGAGGGGCCTGTCGACGCTGGAGCGCAGCGCTTTCCGCGAAATCGGCGAGCGGCTGAAGAAGGACAATCCCCCGCCGGAGCAGCCGGAGACTGCCAAGCAGGCCGAACCGGCCAATCCGGATCAGGTAATGCCAGACCAGGCCAAGGCAGATGAGCCCAAGCCGGATCATGTCGAGGCGGACCAGCCTGAAACAGCCGCGCCAGCCCGACAACCCGCCGAGGTCTCGAGTCCGGACGAAGCCGGCCCGGCTGCCGCGGCTGAACCATCGGCAGCCGCACCCGAAAGCGAAACGGCTGAGGCCGAACCGCCGGAAAGCGATGCCGAGGACGAAAAGGACCTGACGCGGCTTGACGGCGAGCAGCCGGACGACGGCCTTGCGGACAGCGAAGCAGGCGAGGCGAAGGCGCCGACAGTGTCGCGCTCCCTGCTCGACTATGCCGATCCCGAACCAGGCTCCGTCACCGAAGACAGTACGGAAGCAACGTCGTCCAACGACGAACTTGCGCCGGCTTCCGAACCGGATGATACGCAAGCCCAAGAGATCGTCGAGGCCGCAGAGCCACAGCCGGTTGTTGCCGAGACGCCGGCCAATGCCGGTGAAGACGACAGCATGACGTCGGCCGACTTCCGCGATGCCGAGGACAATGAGGATTGGGCGCCGTCCGACGAGGCGACCGATTCCGCCGTGGAAGACGGGGACAAGGCCGGCGATGCGGACACAGTGCCGGCAGAACCACAGCGCCTGAAAGTGCCGCCGCTCAAGCTTGAGGGGTTCATGCCTTCGGCATTCTCGGCCGGAGATGAACACAAGGCCCCTGACACGTCGATCCTCGGCAAGCTGCCGGTGCCGCTGCTCATCCATTCGGGCGACGAGCTTCATTACGCCAATGAGGAATTCCTCGGCCTGACCGGCTATGACACGCTTGAGGACCTGAGCGACGCCGGCGGGCTCGACGCGCTGTTTGCCGATCCCTATTCAGAAATGGCCGGCGAAAGCGACCACACACTCAAACTGAAGACGCGCGAGGGCCAGGAATTTCCGATCGAAGCCATTTTGCGTTCGGTGCCGTGGCGCGCCGGCAAGGCGCTGATGCTGGTGGTGCGACGTACCGGCGACAACGAGCCGCCGATGGTTGCGCATCTCGCAGCCGAGGAGCAGACGCAGCCCGATGTCTCCGAACTCAAAGCGCGCATTGCCGAGATGCGCACCATCATCGACACCGCGACCGATGGTGTGGTGTTGATCGGCCGCGACGGCGACATCCGCTCGATCAGCCGGCCGGCCGAGGCGCTGTTCGGCTTCGACAGCGACGACGTCACCGGTAAACCGTTCGCCTCGCTGTTTGCCATCGAAAGCCAGCGCGCGGCGCGCGACTATCTGAACGGCCTGTCCGAGCCCGGCGTGGCGAGTGTGATGAACGATGGCCGCGAGGTGATCGGGCGCGAGGCGCAAGGCCGCTTCATCCCGCTGTTCATGACCATCGGCAGGCTGCCCAATGACAGCGGCTTCTGCGCCGTGGTGCGCGACATCACGCAGTGGAAGCGGGCCGAAGAGGATCTGACCCAGGCGCGCGCGGTGGCCGAGCGCGCCTCCTCGCAGAAGACCGATTTCCTCGCCCGCATCAGCCACGAGATCCGCACGCCGCTCAACGCCATTATCGGCTTTTCCGAGCTGATGGTGGACGAGAAGTTCGGCCCGGTAGCCAATGACCGCTACCGCGACTATCTCAGAGACATCAACCGCTCGGGCAACCATGTGCTCGATCTCGTCAATGACCTCCTCGACATTTCGAAGATCGAGGCCGGCCAGCAGGAAATGGACTACGAGGCGGTGTCGCTCAACGATACGCTGGCCGAGACGGTGGCGATGATGCAGCCGCAGGCCAACCGCGAGCGTGTCATCATTCGCTCCAGCTTCGCCTCGCGACTGCCGGAAGTCGTCGCCGACCTCAGAAGCGTGCGCCAGATCGCGCTCAACATCCTGTCCAACGCCATTCGCTATACGCAAGCCGGCGGACAGGTGATCGTGTCGACCGCCTATGAAACCTCCGGCGACGTTGTCATGCGGGTGCGCGATACCGGCATTGGCATGAGCCATGCCGAGATCGAGCAGGCGCTGAAGCCGTTCAAGCAGATCAATGCGCTGAAGCGCGGGCGTGGCGACGGCACCGGTCTCGGCCTGCCGCTGACCAAGGCGATGGTGGAAGCCAACCGCGCCCGCTTCACCATCACCTCGACGCCGGGCGAAGGGACGCTGGTCGAGGTCGCTTTCCCGTCGACGCGGGTGCTGGCCGAATAGGGCCGGCCATTCCCGGGCGAGAATCCCGGACAAAGAAAAGGCGTCCAACAGGACGCCTTAAATGGGATTTGCTGTCACAACGGGGCTTGAGCGAATCTGATCCTCAGGGGACGAGGAACGGGATTTCTCCCTCAAGTTACGTGCGACTATCAACGCCGGGCCTTAACAAATCCTTACCGGCCGTCCAAAAAATTTACGAATGTGTACCACTCATGAAATCTAGGTAAATTCGACCGACATATCTGGTTAACCATCCCGGCCGCGTCACTCAGCCAGCTGCGGCAGGTTCGTGAACAGCTCCAGCGCCTCTGGATTGGCCAACGCTTCCTTGTTCTTGATGGCGCGGCCATGCACCACGTCGCGCACTGCAAGCTCGGTGATCTTGCCCGATTTGGTGCGCGGAATGTCGCTGACGGCGACGATCCTTGCCGGCACGTGGCGCGGGCTGGCGCCGCTGCGGATCTTGGAACGAATGCGCTTTTCCAGATCCTCGTCCAGCGTCACGCCGGCGGCCAGCCGCACGAACAGCACGACGCGCACGTCATTGTCGAAATCCTGGCCGATGCACAGCGCCTCAAGGATTTCCGGCATCTGTTCGACCTGATTGTAGATCTCCGCCGTGCCGATGCGCACACCGCCCGGATTGAGCGTCGCGTCGGAACGGCCGTGGATGATCATGCCGCCATGCGCGGTCCATTCGGCGAAGTCGCCGTGGCACCAGACATTGTCGAAGCGCTCGAAATAGGCCGCATGGTATTTCTTGCCCTCAGGATCGTTCCAGAAGCCGATCGGCATCGACGGAAACGCCTTGGTGCAAACCAGCTCACCCTTTTGCTCGCGGATCGGCTTGCCGTCATCGTCCCATACATCGACAGCAAGGCCGAGGCCGGGACCCTGGATCTCGCCGGTCCAGACCGGTTGCGTCGGTACGCCGAGCACGAAACAGGAGACGATGTCGGTGCCGCCGGAAACCGAGGCCAGATGTACGTCCTTCTTGATGCCGTCAAAGACGAAGCGGAAATCCTCCGGCGACAACGGTGAGCCGGTCGAGGAAATCGCCCGCACACTCGACAGATCATGGCTGCGGATAGGCTTGAGCCCGGCCTTGCGCACGGAATCGATGAATTTGGCTGAGGTGCCGAAAAAGGTCATCTTCTCGGCATCGGCGAAGCTGAACAGCACATTGCCGTCGGGGTGGAAGGGTGAGCCGTCATAGAGCAGCAGCGTGGCGCCCGAGGCCAGGCCCGACACCAGCCAGTTCCACATCATCCAGCCGCAGGTGGTGAAGTAGAAGAAGCGGTCGCCTTCGATGAGTCCGGCATGCAGCCGGTGTTCCTTGACATGCTGGACCAGCGTGCCGCCGGCCGAATGGACGATGCATTTGGGAATGCCGGTGGTACCTGACGAGAACAGGATGTAGAGCGGGTGCGCGAACGGCAGCCGCTTGAACGTGACCGCTTTGGCGGTAAAGGGTAACAGCGCCTCTTCGAGCGCCACGGCCTTGTCGATGATCGCTGCGATATCGCGCGAGGTACCGAGATAGTCGACGATCAGGACCTTGCGGACGGTTTCGAGCTTCGCCGCAACGGCAGCGATCTTGTCGGCTACCTCGATTGCCTTGCCATTGTACCAATAGCCGTCCGGCGCAATGAATATGACCGGCTCGATCTGGCCGAAACGGTCGAGCACGCCCTGCTCGCCGAAATCGGGGGAACAGGACGACCAGACCGCGCCGATGGAGGCGGCCGCCAGCATGGCGGCGACGGTTTCCGGCATGTTGGGCATCATCGCCGCGATGCGGTCGCCCTTTTTAACCTTGAGCGACAGGAAAAGCTGCTGAAAGCGCGAGGTCAGCTGGTGCAGTTCGCTCCACGACAGCCGCCGCTCGATCTTGTCCTCGCCGCGAAAGACGATCGCGTCACCGGAACCGGTCTTCTTCAGCAGGTTCTCGGCGAAGTTCAGCGTCGCTTCGGGAAAGAACGATGCGCCGGGCATCTTGTCGCCATCGACGAGCACGGGCTCGCCCGCATCGGTCCCTTTGTCGCCGACAATGCCGCAAAAGTCCCACAGCAGGCTCCAGAAGCCCTCGCGATCCTCGACCGACCAGCGGTGCAGTTCGGCGTAGGAGGCGAAGGATGTGCCGCTTTTGGCCGCTGCTGACTTCATGAACGCGGTCAGTGGTGCTGCGTCGATCTGGTCTTGCGTCGGAGTCCAGAGCGGTGCTTCGGCAGCCATGATCGATCCTCCTTGAAGCCCGTCGCGTCGCAAGATAGATATGCTTTTGTTTGATGCACGTCGTTGTCCCGGAACCGCTGCACTCTTCCGGGCGACATGCACTAGCCTCAGCTTTACAGGCGCCGCTGTCCCAAAAACGCCGCGCCTCGTAACAGGCTGAAGCTGCATCGCTTATGCCTACCACCGTGCGGCAGAGCAAGATTTTGTTCCGCTAAACTCGGCCATATGTGCGCAATTGCCATCGCCGGGCCATAAAGACTTGAAATGCCTCAGCCCTAAGTCGTAGTGACGGCTGGAAGGCGTGGTGACGACTGGCGGTTACACCCGTCAGGCGTTTATCGGAATGAAAGCAACCGGGGCAATATGCCATCACCTTTGATCCGGCGCGGAATATGGGCGATCGGCGTTGCCGTGCTCGTCATCGCGCTGGTCGTCGCCGCTCTGCCGCTGTTTGCCTCGACCCGGATCGTGCGCGATCGCATCGCCTGGGAGATGAGCGCGTGGAGCGGTTTCAGGGTCACCATCGCCGGTTCGCCGCGCATCGAGGTGTGGCCGAAGTTCCGCGCCATATTGAGCGACGTCACGCTGTCCCAGTGGACCGAGACCGACGCGCCGCCGGTGATCGAGGCCGAACGGGTCGAGGTCGACCTTTCGGCCATGGCGGCGCTGCAGGGCGATGTGGTGTTTTCGACGGCGCGGCTGGTGCGGCCGACGATCCGGGTCCAGCGCGCCGCAAACGGCATATTCCTGCCCGCCATACCAACGGGCGGACGCATCACCCGCTCCATCGACACGGCGCGCGGCGTGGTCAACGCCGATCCGACGAAGCCGGATCTGAGCAAGCTGCCCGCCGATCCGTTCGGCACCGTGGAATTCAGGGACGGCCGCATGGTCGCCTCCGTCGGCGGCAAGGACGTCGAATTGCTGACCAGCCTGTCCGGCCAGGCGAGCTGGGCAGCGATGAACAGCAACGCGACCTTGTCGGCGACCGGAATCTGGCGCGGCGAGAGCGTCACCGTCGATGCCGCCTCGCCCAAGCCGCTGGTGCTGTTTGCCGGCGGCGCCGCACCGGTCACGTTTTCGTTCAAGGCAGCGCCGGCCAGCTTCTCGTTCGACGGCACGGCCAGCATGTCGCAAAACGCCTATTTCGATGGCCAGGCGAAATTCGCCGCGCCCTCGCTGCGGCGCGTGCTGGAATGGTCGCAGGCCGGCATTGCTCCTGGTACGGCGATCGGTTCGGTCTCGATTTCGAGCAAGATCACGGCGACCGCCGGCCGCGTCAAATTCGAAAACACCGCGGTGACGCTCGACAACAACCCGGGAATGGGGGCGCTGGATTTTTCGTTCGGCGACGCCTTGCCGGTGATATCAGGCACACTCGCCTTCGATACGCTCGACCTCAGGTCGCTGTTTTCGGCCTTCACGCCGCTGGCGCCGACCGGCGAGACCGGTCCCGGCGAAATCGACACCAGCTTCGCCGACCGGATCAATCTCGATCTGAGGCTGTCAGCGGCACATGCCTCGGCCGGCGCAATCCAGCTTGCCGACGTCGCCGCTACGGCGCAGGTGAAGAACGGGCTTGCCGTCTTCGATATCTCCGATGCGTCGGCCTTTGGCGGCAACGTGCAAAGTAGCCTGCGTTTCGACCGCAAACCGGAGGGCTCGCAGGTCGAGATCCGGCTGCTCGCCTCCGACATTGACGGCGCCGCTTTCGGCACCGCAGCCGGAATGACGCGGCTGGTGCCGGCCAGCACCGGCTCTGTCTCGGTCATTCTCAAAGGGCCGGGCAAATCCTGGGACTCGATCTTCGAGAACGCGGACGGCTCGGTCTCTGCGACGTTCGGGCCGGGCGCGCTGAGCGGGCTCAATTTGCCGGCATTTCTGAAGCACACGGAACAGGGCGGCTTCTTCGCGCTCGACGACGTCTCGGACGGGACACTGCCGATGGACGGCGCCGAGCTCAAGGCCACCATCTCGAAGGGTGTGGCAAGGCTGGACAAGGCCGAGGCCAATTCGGCGAAATACAAGGTCTGGCTGTCCGGCATCGCCTCTTACGGCGGACGCGGGCTGGCGCTTTCGGGGGGTGTCACCCAGGCCGACCCGGCAGCGGCACCGGTCAATGGCCAGGAGGGATCCAACCAGTCGTCATTCTTCGTCGGCGGCACCTGGAGCACGCCGTTCATCTCGCCGATCAGCCGCGGCGTCTCAGGCGAATAGCCGGACCCTTACCGGGACCGCCCTATCCCTCGTTTGACGCAATCAACCGCGCTGCGCGGCCTGTTCGTCGAGCTGGCGCTGCACCTCACGCCGCTTGTTGGCGACCGAAGCGATAATGACGCCTACCGCCACGACGGCGATCAGGATGGTGCAGGCGGCGTTGATTTCCGGCGTCACGCCGAGACGCACCTGGCTGTAGATCTTCATCGGCAGCGTGGTGGCGCCAGGCCCGGAGGTGAAGGAGGCGATGACCAGGTCGTCAAGCGACAGGGTGAAGGCCAGCATCCAGCCGGAGACGATGGCCGGCATGATGACCGGCAGCGTGATCTGAAAGAAGGTCTTTACCGGCGTTGCGCCGAGGTCCAAGGCAGCTTCTTCCAGCGAACGATCGAACGACACCAGGCGCGACTGCACGACGACGGCCACGAAGCACATGGTCAAGGTGATGTGAGCAAGCGTCACGGTCAGGAAGCCACGGTCGAGACCGACGGCGACGAACAGCAGCAGCAGCGACAGGCCGGTGATGACTTCCGGCATGACCAGCGGCGCAAACACCATGCCGGAAAACAGGATGCGGCCGCGGAAGCGGGTGTAGCGGGTCAAGGTCAGTGCCGCCAGCGTGCCGAGCACGGTTGCCACAGTGGCGGAGATGACACCCACACGCGCGGTCACCCAGGTGGCGTCCATCAGCCCCTGATTGTGGAACAGCGAGGCATACCATTTGGTCGAGAAGCCGCCCCAGACGGTGACCAGCTTCGACTCGTTGAAGGAGAAGACGATGAGCAGCACGATCGGCAGATAGAGAAAGGCAAAGCCCAGCACGACCGAGGTGACGTTGAAGCGGCTCCAGGTGGCGTTCATTTGTCCTGCTCCTGGGCGCGTGCCTGGGCCTGCTGGAAGAGCATGATCGGCACGATCAGGAGCAGCAGCAGGATGACGGCGACGGCCGACGACACCGGCCAGTCACGGTTGGCGAAGAATTCATTCCACAAGGTCTTGCCGATCATCAGCGTCTGCGAGCCGCCGAGCAGATCGGGAATGACGAACTCGCCAACCGCTGGAATGAACACCAGCAGGCAGCCGGCGATGACCCCGGGCAGCGACAGCGGGAAGGTGATCTTCCAGAAGGCTGATGTCGGCGGGCAGCCGAGATCCTTTGCCGCCTCGATCAGCGAGTAATCCATCTTTTCCAGCGACGAATAGAGCGGCAGCACCATGAATGGCAGGTAGGAATAGACGATGCCGATAAAGATCGCCGTGTAAGTGTTGAGGATGATCAGTGGCTGATTGATGATGTGCAGCGACAACAGCAGCTGATTGAGCAGACCCTCGGGCTTGAGGATGCCGATCCAGGCATAGACGCGGATCAGGAACGACGTCCAGAACGGCAGGATTACCAGCATCAGCAAGGTCGGACGGATCGTCGCCGGCGCGCGGGCCATGCCGTAGGCGATCGGGAAGCCGACGAGCAAGGTCAGGATCGTCGAGACAGCAGCGATGACAACGCTGGTCACGTAGGCTTTGAAGTAAAGCGCGTCCTGCGTTAGCCAGACATAATTGTCGACGCTGAGTTCGCGGAAGCGGACAAAGAACCCGGATATGCCGTCCCTGAAATCGAGCGCCGGCGTGTAGGGCGGCATGGCGATCGCCGACTGCGACAGCGAAATCTTGAAGACGATGATGAACGGGATGAAGAAGAAGAACAGCAGCCAGAGATAAGGCACGATGATGACGAGCCGGCTGACGAAGCCGGCACCGAGCCGCGTCAGGAACGGTTTGGCCGCGGCCGATGGACCGGCGTCAGTGAGTGCAATGTTGGACATGGCCGCCCCCTACCGTGTCAGCACGACGCCGGCATCCGGCCGGAAGGAGACCCAGGCGCGGTCGTTCCAGGTCAGCGGGTCGTCGATGACGCGTGCAGCGTTGAGCGCGCTTGCCCTGATGATCTGGCCGTCATCCAGCCTGATGTGGTAGACGGTCATGTCGCCGAGATAGGCGACGTCGTAGACCTCGCCCTCAAGCGCATTGACGGCGTCGGCCGGTTTCGTCGACGACACCTTGATCTTCTCCGGCCTGATGGCGAAGACGATGTCGGAACCGGCCTTTGTATCGGTGCTGTTTTCGACGACGATCTGGGCCCCTGTCGCGCCGGTGATGCGCGTGGTGTTTGCCGCACGCTCGGCGACCTTGCCCTCGAACATGTTCACATTGCCGACGAAGTGGGCAACGAAGCGCGAACTGGGGGCTTCATAGACTTCCGCCGGCGTCGCCACCTGCATCACCTCGCCCTTGTCGATGATGGCGATGCGGTCGGCCATGGTCATCGCCTCTTCCTGGTCGTGGGTAACGACGACGAAGGTAAGGCCGAGATTTTGCTGCAGGTCCATCAGCTCGAACTGAGTTTCCTCGCGCAGCTTCTTGTCAAGCGCGCCGAGCGGCTCATCGAGCAGCAAGACTTTTGGCCGCTTGGCAACCGAGCGGGCGAGCGCGACGCGCTGGCGCTGGCCGCCCGACAATTGGTGCGGCTTGCGCTTGGCGAACTGCTCTAGCTTCACCAGCTTCAGCATCTCGGCGACGCGCTTTTCGATATCCGGTCCCGGCATGCCTTCCTGCTTGAGGCCGAAGGCAATGTTCTTTTCCACGCTCATATGCGGGAACAGCGCATAGGACTGGAACATCATGTTGACCGGGCGGCGATAGGGCGGGATGCCGCGCAAATCCTGGCCGTCGAGAAGGATACGGCCGGCGGTCGGCTCCTCGAAGCCGGCAAGCATCCGCAGCAACGTCGACTTTCCGCAGCCCGACGCGCCGAGCAGGGCGAAGAACTCGCGCTCGAAAATGGTCAGCGACAGATTGTTGACGGCGGTGAAGTCACCGAACTTCTTGGTGACGTTCTCGAATTGGATATATGGCTTGGCGTTCGGGTCGTTCCATGGCGCGAAATCCCTGCGGATGCTGCCAAGCGATTTCATGTCCCACTCCGTCCTATTTTTTTGCTTCTCGCCCCAGAGAAGAATGGTCCCGGCAGGTGGCTGCCGGGACCATGTCGCATTGCTTACTGGCCGGTGACGATCTTGGTCCAGCTGCGCGTGATCAGGCGCTGGGTCTTGGGATCGTAGGGCTGGACCGTATAGAGCTTTTTCAAGGTCTCGGCGTCCGGATAGACCGCCGGATCATCCAGCAGCGCCTTGTCGACGAACTGCTGCGAAGCCTTGTTGCCGTTGGCATACAGCACATAGTTGGACGACTTGGCGATCACTTCCGGCTTCATCATGTAGTTGAGAAATTCGAGTGCCTCGGCGGCATGCGGCGCATCGGCGGGAATCGCCATCTGGTCGAACCACATCTGGGCGCCTTCCTTGGGCACGGAATAGCCGATCTCGACGCCTTGCTTGGCCTCGACCGCGCGGTTGCGTGCCTGGAAGACGTCACCCGACCAGCCGACCGCCAGGCAGATGTCGCCGTTGGCGAGCGCGTTGATGTATTCGGACGAATGGAATTTGCGGATATACGGCCGCACCTTCAGCAACGTCTCCTCGGCCTTTGCGATGTCGTCAGGTGAGGTGCTGTTCGGATCGAGGCCGAGATATTTGAGCGCCGCCGGGATGATGTCGGCCGGCGAGTCCAGCACATAGACGCCGCAGTCCTTCAGCTTGGCCAGGCTGTTGGGATTGAAGAACACATCCCAGCTGTCGATCTTGTCGGTGCCGAGTGCAGCCTGCACCTTCTTGATGTTGTAGCCGATGCCGACGGTGCCCCACATGTAATTGATCGAGTATTCATTGCCCGGATCGTATTTGGCGGTGCGCTCCGAAACCGTGTCCCACATGTTGGACATGTTGGGCAGCTTCGACTTGTCGAGCTTCTGGAACACGCCGGCCTGGATCTGGCGGGCCAGGAAGTTGCCGCTGGGCACGACGACGTCATAGCCGCTGCCGCCGGCAAGCAGCTTGGTTTCGAGGATTTCATTGGAATCGAAGGTGTCGTAGACGACCTTGATGCCGGTCTCCTTGGTGAAGTCGTCAATGATCGAACTGTCGATGTAATCCGACCAGTTGAAGACGTTGACGACGCGATCCTCGGCATGGCCGCCGACGGCGAAAAGCGTCAGAAATGCCGAGGTTGCCGAAAGCCAGAGCGCTTTGCGGATCATGCTGTTCTCCTTTGATGAGTGTTCCTTCGCCAAGTCGTCGCCGTTCGAGCGCGATTGGGCATTTGCTTCAGAGTATTGAGCTTTCCGGGCAGCCACAAGCATGAACTGCCAGCGCCGTCCGGGCGGTTCGGCGAGCGGCAGATGATGGCTCTGTGTGCCCGCATGGCGGGCGCGCTGACGCAGTCAGAGGCTTTCGCCGTGGCGCGGGCAGGGATACGACGCTGTGGTCCGGTCTTGGTCCGACCGGCGGGGACACTTGGCAAGATAAGCCTGTCTTGTTGTTGCCGTGCCCCCAGCCTGCCCGTGCCGCAGCAAGGTTGTCAATGGCCCGCGCGGGGAAGCTCGGTCGATAGGGCGTGCGGCTTCGTTAATTAGGAAAGACGAGCCTAATAGGGAAAGACGTTCTCAACCAAGGGAAAGGCGGGTCAATTAGGGGATGGCAGGCCGGTGGTCCCCGGCCGTGCAGGCCTCGCCTGGCGCTTGAATTCAAGCCCGATATGGACGAGCAGCGCGGCGACCACCACCGCGCCGCCGATGATGGTGCGCACCGAGGGCACCTCGCCATGAACGAGCCAGACCCAGATCGGTCCGAGGATCGGCTCGAACGTGCCGAGGAGTGCTGCGATCGCCGCCGGAACCAGCCTCGCGCCGGTGGCGAAGAAGGCAAGGCCGAGGCCGAGATTGATGACGCCGAAGGCAAACAGGAAAGCCACGTCGTGGGCCGACGTGGCAAACTGCGTGGCTTGCGATGCGGCGAAAGCCGCTGCCAGCATCGTGCCGAGGCACGTCGCCGGAGTCATTCGCACATGGGCGAAGCGCCGGGTGATGACGGTGGCAATCGAGAACATGACGGCGATCAGCAGCGACAGCCCGTCGCCGATGGGCGATACGGCGCCGTCGAGCGATTCCGACACCATGATGGCGACGCCGGCGATGACGGCGGCGATCGCCACCCAGGTCGCGACGGCGACGCTTTCACGAAATAGCACCCAGGCAAGCAATGCCGCCAGCAGCGGCACACCGGCCTGCATCAACAGGATATTGGCAACGGTGGTGTAGGCGAGCGCGACAACGAAGCACGTCGACGCCGTGGCGAAACAGACGGCCACGGCAAGGCCGGGCAGGCCCATGTCGCGAAACAGCCGCAACATGCCGCGCCAGCCGTCGCGCCAGGCCATGAAGCAAATCAGGAACACAGCCGCCCACAGCGATCGCCAGAACACCACCGTCCAACTGTCAGCGGTGTCGATGAAGCGGGCGATGGTGCCGCCAAAGCTCCACATCAGCGCCGACAGGAACACCAGCAGCAAGCCGACCCGCTCTTCGCGCGGCGAGACGATCGGCGGTGCGGCGATTGGAGAAGATGCGGTATCGGTCATGGGGTGCGACTGTCGGCTATCTCGGGGCGGCATGATGCACAATGGACGACAGAAACGTGCCGTATTCGCCTAGCGCATAGGCTACCCCCGGACGTGATCCAGCCCGGCATTCCCTTTGGCGCACCGCCAACCGGCAGCCATACGGGCGAACACCGCCGTTTCTAGGACGTGCTCTTGTTGCCGCGGATAAAGCGCCAAAGACCGGCCAACGGTACCAGCAGCAGAATGCCGAACTTTTTCAGGGCGATGACCGCGACCGCAATCAGGCCGGCCTTTGCCGCGAGTTTTCCGGCGATGAGGCCGCCAATGCCAACTGCGGCGACCGTGTCGGTGCCGGGCAGAAAATCGGTGTATTTCTTGCCGGTGTTGAAGTCCGCCACGCCCAGCACTTCGTCCAGGCTCTGCTTGATCTCCGGTAATTGTTCAACCGTAGCGATGTAGCTCATCACGAAGACGCCTTCCCGGCCGAGGAAACGGACGTCGTAATTGAGCGTGTGGACGGTATCGTCTCCGAACTGCAGTTCCTTGGCCCAGTGCAGCCGCTTGTGGACGAAATCATAGACCGGCGGCGAGGCCCAGCCGATCAGCTTGATCGGGGGAAAGCCGTCCTTTACCCGCTGATCGTTGGCCGACAATGTGTCCGCCTGCATGCTGCTCAGCAGTTCGGTGTAGTCGATGGATGCGGCGTCGGCGTCATCGACATGGCCGATCTTTTCATAGCGCAATTCGATGCCCCAACCGTTGCCGGCGATGGGCTCGTACTTGGCCGGGAAGATCATGCCGATTGCTTCGGACGCGGTATCAGGCGGATTGCCCCAGGCCTCGGTCAGGACGGACGTCGCGTCCTTCTTGCCCAGAAAATAGAACTTGTCCTTGAGATCGAGATGGATGCCTTCGGGAAGGTCGACCGCGCCGGTCTTTGGATCGATTTTGTCCAGGAATGCCTTGCCGTCGTCACTATACTGTTGATAGTCCTTGAAGAATTCCGAGGATTTTTCTGCCAGAACAGGCCCCGCCAAAAGGGCAAGCGCCACGCCAAGCCACAAAGCTTTCCTGTTCATAAGCCGTCCCCCCTTGGCTGCCCTGCAGCTCACTTTCGATAGCGCAGCGCCGATGCTTAATCAATATTCGGTTCGGCGATGGTTCGGGCCGCGCTGTATTGCTTAGCGCAAACAGCTGCAGTCTTCCGCGACCTCCAGCCCGAGAAGCATCACTGGAAATCGAAGGCGCTCAGGCCCGTCACCATCTCGTCGAGGCCCAGCGGACGGGTCACCGGCGGCTCGGCGCGGGCGAGGCAGCCGATGCGTTCGCACAGCCGGCAAGCGGGACCGACCGGCGTGGCGGCGCCCTGTCCGGCCTTTGCCGGCAGCCCGGCGCCATAGACGATCTCGTCGCGAAAGCCGATATCGCAGCCCAACAGCAGCGCGGTGCGGCGCGGGCGCTCGGAGAACGAACCCTGCGGCCCCTCGAGCGTGCGTGCGATGCAGAGGAACTCGGCGCCGTCGGGCATTTCCACCGCCTCGACCAGTATCTGGCCAGGCGAAGCGAAAGCGGCATGGACCGGCAGTTTCGGGCAGCCGCCGCCAAAGCGGCTTTGCGGAAAGCCCCGGCCGCCGGCCTTGCGGAAGCGGTTGCCGGCATTGTCGACCTCGAGCATGAAGAACGGGACCCCGGACAAGCCAGGACGCTGCAGCATGGTCAGGCGGTTCGCCGCCTGTTCGAAGGAGACGCCGAAACGCGAGCGCAGCACATCGATGTCGTAACGAGCCCGCACGGCGGCGGCATGAAAGGCCTGATAGGGCATCATCAAGGCATTGGCGGCGTAGCGGCCGAACTCGAAGCGGGCGAGCCGGCGGGCTTCGTCCGTACCGAGCTTCAGCGCCCGAATTTCGCCGGCGACAGCGACCGTCATGCGGATCAGGCAGGCCTCCATGGCGACTTCGCGCAACTGGTCGAACGGCGACAGCCGCTCCGATAGAAAAAGACGCTGCGAATGACGGTCATAACGGCGGCGCCAGTTCGGCATGGTGGCCACCGGCAGCACCTTGACGACGATGCCATACTCGCGCTTCAGCCACGCCTTCAGCGCGCCGAACAGATCGTCGCCGGGGTCGAGCACCGAGGTGAAGGCCTCGGCCTCTTCCTCCAGTGCTGCAAAATGGTTCGGCCGGCGCTCGAAAATCTCGTGCACTTCGTCGATCGGCAGCCGCGCACCGGACAGCGCCGTGGCGCGGCCCTCGCGCGCCAGAAGCTCGTTGAGATCGGACAGCCGCTCGGCCTGCTCGCGGTAAGCGCGAAACAGTTTTATCATCGCAGCCGATGCGTTGGGGGCGGCCTCGGCCAGTTCGATCAGTTCCTGGTCGCCCGGCAGCTCACCGGCAAGCAGCGGGTCGCCGAACACTTCCTTCAAGGCCGAGATCGACCCTCTCGCCTCATCCTGCAATTCATGCGGGTCGACCTTGTAGACGGAGGCCAGCTTCAGGATCAGCTGCACCGTCAGCGGCCGCTGGTTGCGCTCGATCAGGTTGAGATAGGACGGCGAGATGCCGAGCCCCTCGGCCATCGCCGTCTGGGTCAGGCCTTTGGCGATGCGGATGCGGCGGATGCGCGGCCCGGCGAATATCTTCTGGTCGGCCATCGGCTTTCCTTGACAGGAATTTACACGACTTGCGAGCGATGAACGGCGCACCATCTTTTTACAATCATGACAGATTTACAGCGGCAAGCAGTCAAACACAACACAGGTTTTCTCTTATTTTCTACCGGAAATAGCGGTTTCCCTCGCTCTCGTCGCGGCGCAATGTAAATGATGTCACACACAGACGACGCACACTATCCCAGGGCGCGGCGTTTCAAGACACTGGCATCGATTGATCTGGAGTGACCAATGACTGATTTTTACAATCTTGTCCCATCCGCGCCCGAAGGCCGCTTCGACGGCATCGAACGAGCCTATTCGCCGGACGATGTGAAGCGGCTGCGCGGGTCGGTCCAGATACGCCAGAGTCTTGCCGAAATGGGCGCCAACCGGCTGTGGAAGCTCATCCACGAGGAAGACTTCGTCAATGCACTCGGCGCCATGTCGGGCAACCAGGCGATGCAGCAGGTGCGTGCCGGGCTGAAGGCAATCTATCTCTCGGGCTGGCAGGTCGCCGCCGACGCCAACACCGCGTCGGCCATGTATCCGGACCAGTCGCTCTATCCCGCCAATGCGGCGCCCGAACTGGTCAAGCGCATCAACCGCACGCTGCAGCGCGCCGATCAGATCGAGACCTCGGAAGGCAACGGCCGGTCGGTCGACACCTGGTTCGCGCCGATCGTCGCCGATGCCGAGGCCGGCTTCGGCGGACCGCTCAACGCCTTCGAGATCATGAAGGCGTTCATCGAGGCGGGCGCTGCCGGCGTCCACTATGAGGACCAGCTGGCCTCTGAGAAGAAGTGCGGCCATCTCGGCGGCAAAGTGCTGATCCCGACCGCCGCGCATATCCGCAACCTCAACGCGGCGCGTCTGGCGGCCGACGTGATGGGCACGCCGACGCTAGTCGTGGCACGCACCGATGCGGAAGCGGCAAAGCTTCTGACCTCCGACATTGACGAGCGCGACCAGCCTTTCGTCGACTACGATGCCGGCCGCACGGTTGAAGGCTTCTACCAGGTCAGGAACGGCATCGAACCGTGCATCGCGCGCGCCGTTGCCTATGCGCCGCATGCCGACCTGATCTGGTGCGAAACATCCAGGCCCGATCTGGCGCAGGCCAAGAAATTCGCCGAAGGCGTGCGCAGGCATCATCCGGGCAAGCTGCTCGCCTATAATTGCTCGCCGTCGTTCAACTGGAAGAAGAACCTCGACGACGCGACGATCGCCAAGTTCCAGCGCGAGCTCGGCGCCATGGGCTACAAGTTCCAGTTCATCACGTTGGCCGGGTTCCACCAGCTCAATTTCGGCATGTTCGAGCTGGCCCGCGGCTACAAGGCGCGGCAGATGGCCGCCTATTCCGAGCTGCAGGAAGCCGAGTTCGCGGCCGAAGTCCACGGCTACACCGCGACCAAGCACCAGCGCGAGGTCGGCACCGGCTATTTCGACGCCGTCTCAATGGCGATCAGCGGCGGCCAGTCCTCGACCGCCGCCATGCATGAATCGACCGAGCACGCCCAGTTCAAGCCGGCAGCGGAATGAACCGATCGACATAACCAACAGAGGAAACGCCCGAAGGGCAAGGGAGAAGAAAATGGCATCGATAAGCCGCGTCAAGGAACGTGCAGAAGAGCAGTCCACCACGATGAGTGTCGACCAACAGGCGACCATCCGCATGCTGGCCAACGACCTGCACCGGCTCAATCAATCGGTGATGAAGGCAGTGGAGGCCGGCGTCTCGGTGGAACTGGTGCGCTCGGCCCGGCATCATGGCGGCGACGGCAATTGGGGCGACCTGCTGATCCCGGTGATCGTCACGCAGAAGAGTCACGGCTGATCTTCCCTAACGGAAGCTTTGTGCTTGTGGAACCTATGGACCCCGCCGCTCACTGGCCGATTTCAACGTCACCCGCGGGTTTTCAGCGCGGGTGACTTTTGCTTTTGAGCGTAAACTTAACTACAGTTCGGAAACAGACCTTGTCTCCGGGGTTTAATATTTCCGGCTATATTTCGCAGTCCGTCATTTCAGCTTGACATGGCGGGCGATCTCACGCCAATTGGCTCTCGGATTTCAACCCTGCATTGAAGCAGCGCCGAGTGCCCGCCCATGTGCCCTGTGAACCGCGAGACCGACACCGCCAAACATCTGAATTCGTCAAGCAGGGACGCGAACTCCGAGATATCAACGGATTTCTCCCACGTGCTGGTCGTTGGAAAATCGCCGATCAACCGGGTGGTGGTGTCGAAGATCGTCGAGAAGTCCGGACTGAAGCCGATCTCCGAGTCGCCCGAAATGGCGGCCAAGACATTGCGAACCCTCATTCCGGGCGCCGTCGTTCTCGATGGCGGCCCCGACAACGAGGACTGCCGCGCGCTGATGGCGGCCATCGACGCCTTGCGGCGGACATCTGGGCGGTCGCTCCCCAAGGTGATCCTGCTTTCAACCAAGACCGGCACGCCCGACAGCCTGGGCCTGTCGAGCGTGGTCGATGTGGTGGTAACCAAGCCGATCACCACCGAAAGGCTGCAGCCGGTGGTCGACCGGCT
Source organism: Mesorhizobium sp. M0030 (assembly GCF_040323695.1). NCBI lineage: Bacteria > Pseudomonadati > Pseudomonadota > Alphaproteobacteria > Hyphomicrobiales > Phyllobacteriaceae > Mesorhizobium > Mesorhizobium sp. M0030. Next base: position 42,858 of record NZ_JAMYVE010000015.1, read on the forward strand.
GATCAGTCTCGGGCGCGGCTGATCGCAATCTGCCCGAACGCGTGCGGGGCGGTCAGCCTTCCTTGCCGATGCTCTCGATCAAAGCCGGCAGTTCGCCAAGATCGACAATCTGGCGGAAGCGCGGTGCTGCCACCGGCGGTTCGACATGTTCGAGCACCCAGGTCAGTTCGTGCGGGACGTACACACCCCAGCTCCCGGCCTCGATGGCCGGCACCACGTCCGACTTGAGCGAATTGCCGACCATCATGCTGTCCTGCGGGCTGCCGTGGCGGCCAAAGATCCTGGCATAGGTGGCGGCGCTCTTGTCGCTGACGATCTCGACGGCATCGAACAGGTCGCCAAGGCCGGACGCCGCCAGCTTGCGCTCCTGGTCGAACAGATCGCCCTTGGTGATCAGCACCAGATGGTAGGCGCCGGCGAGCTTTTCGACTGTCTCGCGCGCATGCGGCAGCGCCTCGACAGGATGGCCGAGCATGTCGCGGCCGGCGGCAAGGATTTCGGCGATCGTCGAGGCCGGCACGCGGCCCTCGGTCACTTCGATGGCCGTCTCGATCATCGACAAGGTAAAGCCCTTGATGCCGAAGCCGTAGACGGCAAGGTTGCGCTTCTCGGCCTCGAGCAGCCGTGCCGAGATGTGCTCGGCCTCGCCATGGTCGGCGAGCAGGGTTGCAAAATGCTTCTCGGTCAGGCGGAAGAACTGTTCGTTCTGCCATAGGGTATCGTCGGCGTCGAAGCCGATAGTGGTCAATTTGCCTGGCATACGGTGTCTTCTGCTGCTCGATCTGCGGGAGTTTGACCCTAATCTGCGTGGCGCGATTTTCAACCAGGAAGGCGAAGACAGGCAGCTCCCCTTCCCTTCCATCACCGGCAACAGCTATACTGTGATAATTGCAACCCAAACTGGTGAATGATGCCGCCTGCGAAAAAGGAAGTCCGTCCGTCGACCCGCGGAGGACGCGTCCGAACGCCTGCCTTCGTGAAAAATCAACGCGGCGTGAAGAACTGGAAGGAAGTCAGCGCCTGGCTGGAATGGCGCGGCATCGAAGACATAGAATGCATCACGCCTGATCAGGCTGGCGTCGCGCGCGGCAAGATGATGCCGTCGAAGAAATTCACTTCCAACACCTCGCTGGCGCTGCCGTCGGCAGTGTTCATGACGACGATTTCGGGCGGCTATCCCGAGGACGGCAACGGTTTCCACTATCCGGAGGATGATGGCGACCTGAAGCTGATGCCGGATCTGTCGACGTTGACCGTGGTGCCGTGGGAAGAAGACCCGACGGCCGCCGTCATCTGCGACCTCGTCCATCAGGATGGCCGTTCGGTCGAGTTCACGCCGCGCAACGTCCTGAAGCGCGTGGTAGCAGCCTACGACAAGCGCGGGCTGAAGCCGGTGGTGGCGCCCGAGATCGAATTCTATCTGGTGCGCAAGAACCCCGACCCGGATTATCCGTTGACCCCACCCGTCGGGCGTTCCGGACGGGCAATCGGCGGCGGCGCCGGCTATTCGATCGCCGGCGTCAACGAGTTCGACGAACTGATCGACGACATCTACCATTTCTCCGAAAGCCAGGGCCTGGAGATCGACACGCTGATCCACGAGGAAGGCGCCGGCCAGCTCGAGATCAATCTGCGTCACGGCGATCCGGTCGAGCTCGCCGACCAGGTGTTCATGTTCAAACGCACCATCCGCGAGGCAGCGCTGAAGCATGAGATCTATGCCACCTTCATGGCCAAGCCGATCCAGGGCCAGCCAGGTTCTGCCATGCACATCCACCAGTCGATCATCGACAAGAAGACCGGGCTGAATATCTTTTCAGCGAAGGACGGCTCGGAAACCGACGACTTCTTCCATTTCATCGGCGGCATGCAGAAGCATGTGCCGAACGCGCTGGTGATGTTTGCCCCTTACGTCAATTCCTACCGCCGGCTGACGCAGTCGGCCTCGGCGCCGGTCAACAACAAATGGGGCTATGACAACCGCACCACGGCGTTCCGCGTGCCGCGCTCGGATCCGGCGGCGCGGCGTGTCGAAAACCGCATCCCGTCTTCCGACGCCAACCCCTATCTGGCGCTGGCGGCCTCACTTGCCTGCGGGCTGATCGGCATCACCAACAAGATCAAGGCCGAGCCTCCGGTGCTGACCACCGCAAACGCCGATGAGATCGACCTGCCACGCGGCCTGCTCGAAGCCGTCGATCTTTTCGAAGGCGACGAGGAACTATGCGCTCTTCTGGGCAAGTCCTTCGCCGCAACATATGCAGCGATCAAGCGGGCGGAGTTCGAGACCTTCATGGAAGTGATCAGCCCGTGGGAGCGGGAGTATCTGTTGCTCAACGTGTGAGCGGCGACTTCGTCGTGTGAATGGTGAATAGTGAATGGTGAGTAGTTTCATATTGGATGGATGAGCGCAGACGTCGTGCGTCTCGCAGCCATTCACCATTCACCATTCACCATTGGCTGGTGTCCCCATGCCTTACCAATCACCTATCTCCCCCGGTCGCTCCTGGTACGAAGACACAGCCGGACCACGCCCTGAGTACCCTGCCCTGGACGGCGACCGCAGCTGCGACGTCGTCGTCGTCGGCGGTGGCTTCACCGGGCTGTCGGCGGCCGCTCATTTGGCGAAGGCGGGAGCCCACGTCGTTCTGATCGAGGCGCATCGCTTCGGCGACGGCGCTTCAGGGCGCAATGGCGGCCAGCTCGGCACGGGCCAGCGCGCCTGGGCCGAAGAGATGGAGGCCGAATACGGCTTCTCCCGCGCCAAGGCGCTGTTCGACCTTGCCGAGGAGGCGAAAGCGCACCTGCTCGAATTCGCCGCCGTCAACCAGATCGACATCGACTATATGCCCGGCCAGTTGTCCGTGGCGCACAAGCCGCGTTATCTCGACGACTACAAGGCGCATGCCGAGATCATGGCGGGCCGCTTCAATTATCCGCACATCGCCTTCATGGATGCCAGGGAAACGGCCGAACGGCTGGGCTCCACACGCTACTTCGGCGGCACCCGCGACACCGGCACCGGACACATCCACCCGATGAAGCTGGTGATCGGCACGGCAAAGGTGGCGGCAGCGGCCGGCGCGCACCTGTTCGAGCAGACACTATCGACCGGTGTTACCTCCAGCGGCGGCAAGGTCAGGGTGACGACTTCGAGAGGAACCATCACCGCCCAGAAATGCCTGATCGGTGTAAATGCCTATGGCGGCACGCTCGAGCCGGTGAGTGCCGCGCACATCATGCCCATCGGTTCCTTCATCGGCGCGACGGTGCCGCTGGGCGTCGATTCGAAAGTGCTGCCGGGCGGCGAGGCGGTCGACGATTCGCGTTTCGTCGTGCGTTATTTCCGCAAATCCACGGATGGAAGGCTGCTGTTCGGCGGGCGCGAGGTCTATGGCGTCAACGATCCGAAGGACATCCATGTCCATATCCGCCGGCAGATAGCCGAGCTTTATCCGGAACTGAGCGATGTCGAGATCACCCATGGCTGGGGCGGCTATGTCGGCATCACCATGCCCAGGAAACCGTTCGTGCGCGAGGTGATGCCCAATGTGATCTCGGCCGGAGGCTATTCCGGCCACGGCGTGATGCTGTCGAACTTCTTCGGCAAGCTCTATGCCCAGACCGTCGCCGGCAACCGCGACAGACTGAAGCTGATCGAGGACCTGAACATCCCGGCTTTTCCCGGCGGCCGGCGATTTAGAACGCCATTATTGTTCTTGGCACTGAACTGGTTTGCCCTGAGGGACCGAATATAGGGAAAGTATCTCATATCAGCCGTGGCTGGTACTGAGCTGATTCTATTGAGCTGTTGGTTGCCGCAGCGAGACGTTGCAGAATCCTTAGCAAGAGCGCACAATTCCCCTGAGGGCGCACTGATGCCACAATCAAGGGCAAAGGATGCCGGTTCTGGGCGATTGAACGGGGATTTCTGCGGGCCTGCCCGCTTTGTTGTTGGGACCGATGCCGATCGAATGCCGGGCTGCCGGCGCCGATCGAAAGAACACCGGCTCATCTTTTGGAGGTGGCAAGAGTGAACGAGCCCTTCAGTTTCGGCGCGCCGGAACGTCGGCGCTTCGCCATGCAATTCGGTTATGACATGCGGCCCTCCTTCTGGCAGGGGGTGCGCACGAATTCGCATCTGGTGATCGCCGCGGTCGGCACCGCAGCGCTGCTTGGCGTGGCGGGCATAGCGCTTTGGCTGGCATTGCCGGCCAACGACCGGCAAGCGATCGCCAGCACACAGCAGAACGTTCCGACTTTTCCGGTCAAGACGACCAAGATTGCCCCGGTCGCGGCGACGGCTACCGCGGTAGCGGCGCCACAAGCCGCGCCCAAGGGCGACGCGGTTTCAACGACGGTCGCTGTGGGTGGGGCTGCCATGCCGCCGCTGTCGGCCAACGATCCGCGCTGGACTGCGGCGCAATCCAACAGCGACCCTGCCGCGACGCCATCCGATCAGGCTCCTGCCGAGCAGGCTGCCGCCAAACCGTCCGATGCTGCGGCATTCGAAGAACCGGCGACGCAGAGCGACGCCACGACGCAGCTGTCAAAGGTCGCTGCTCCCGCCAATGACGACGACGCCGAGACCGCCGCCATACCGACGCCAAAACCGCAACTTCCAGACGAGCAATCTTCCGCCGCAACGGACGATACCCAGGCCAAGGCCAAGCCACAGAAGGTGGCTGCTGCCGCCGGCACCGGACGCATCCTCAGGGCGGTGACAATGCGCAGCGGTCCGCAGAAAAACGCCGCCGCCATGGGGACCGTGCCCGCCAAGTCGTCGGTGCAGGTGATGAGTTGCAAGAAATGGTGCCAGATCGTCTACAACGGCAAGCGCGGCTGGATCTACAAGAGCTACATCAAGACCGGGGATTGAGACAACGACGTCGTCGAGCCTGCCCAAGACGAAGCCGCCAAATTCTGGTCAGCCGCCGAGCAGCCATCTGAAACGGTGTCTTCTGCGAGCAAGTTTGCGCTTCGCCAGGAAATCCCGCTGTTCCTCGAACGGCACTTCGTAGAGGCCGCACATTTGGCAGCTTTCCGACTTGCGGCATATCGGGACCCAGCATTTGACGTCGTGTGTCCAGGCGAGCGCGATCCTTTCCAGATGAAGGTTGGACGAACTTTTCAGCAGAATCAGTTCTCCTGGGACTGCCGTCCGTTTGATATGATCCGAAACTTCCTTGGCAGTGCGAAGCTCAATGAAACGGCCGCTGTCGCGGTCGGCCTGGCTGGCGCGCGAGCGATGCGCATTGTCGCCGGTATAAATGACCTCATCGGCGATTTCGCGCGCGATGTTGTAGGCGGCGCCGTATTTCCTCGACGAGCCGGCGTAGTCGGATATCTGCCCCAGCACAATGCGCTTGCGAGCACCCTTGGCCTTTGCAATCATCTCCAGAGCAATGTTGAGCGAATGCCAGGGCGCTTTGGCCGTATCGACCAGGAATTTCGGACCCGCGGATACCTCTTGCACCGTAGAGCGGTTGGGCAGTGGTGCAAACGATGCCGTTCTCGCTACGACTTGCTCTGGCGGGACGCCAAGTTCCAAGGCGGCGGCAACAGCCGCTGCAGTCGGCAGCCAGAATTGCTCGCCGGGAAAAGGCGCTTGAATATTCAGGCTGCCATCGCGCCAATGAAGGGTGAACCGCAGCAATTCCGGATACGCGGCATGCACGTCACTCACGCGGTAGTCTGCCTCGCCGGACTGGCCGAAGGTCGCAATCCGGCATTTCGCGCCAGACGCCATGCCGATCACCAGTGGGTCATCGCAATTGAGAACCGCAAGTCCATCAGGTTGGAGTGCCCCGACCAGCGCCCGCTTCTCTCCCGCCACAGCTTCCAGAGTCTTGAACTTGCCGAAATGCTCCAGACGGATCATCGTAACCACCGCCACACTCGGCTTCAGCATCTGCGCCATGGCGCTGATCGTGCCGAAGTCGGAAGCGCCGGCTTCGAAAACGACGTAATCGACTTTGCCGGCCTTCCTCAGGCGCTTGTAAAGCGTTCGGATGAGCGCAGGCATTGTATTGGCCTGGGCCTGTAGATGCACCTTGCCTTGGGCGGCCAGTATGTGTGCAAGCAGGCTGGTGGATGTGGATTTGCCGGAGCTGCCGGTGATGCCGATGAACGTCCCCTTGTTACGCGCCCGCACCCAGCGCGCCTGCAGCCGTCGCAGCGCCCAGCCCAAGTCCTTGCGAATTTTCAGCAATTCCAGTTTCACACCCCGCCAGCTTTTAGCCCAGCCTAATATGCGTCGTGCCAAGTTCCAGAGTCAAACGGGCGCTGGCGTGCTTCAGCCAAAGATTCTAGCGGCCGAGGAGCCGCAGCAGTCTGTGCTTGCGGCGCTTCGATTTTCTCTGCGCCACAAACTCACGGTGCTGCTCAAACGGCACTTCATAGAGGCCGCATTGCTCGCATCCCTCGGTCTTGCCGCATACCGAAACCCAGCACTGGACGTCGTGGGTCCAGGCAAGAGCGACACGCTCGAGGTGCAGATTGGACGAGCTCTTGAGCAGGATCAACTCGTCACGCTGCGCGGTTTGGGCGATGTAGTCCGACACTTCCCTGGCCGTGCGCAATTCGATGAAGCGGCCGCTGTCGCGATCTGCCTGGTTCGCCTTGGAGCGATGGGCATGATCGCCGGCATAAATCACCTGGTCTGCAATCTCGCGCGCGCTGCTGTAGGCTTGGGCATATCTGTTATTCGAGCCGGAAAAATCCGATAGCTGGCCAAGAACGATACGTTTTCGCCCGAATGTCGATCCGGCTACCATGTCGAAGGCAAGGCTCAGCGAATGCCAGGGCGCCTTTGCGGCATCCACGATGAAGTGGGGGCCGCCCGCGGGGACGAGCACCTGGCCGCGATTTTCCAGAGGCTGGAACGTCGCGGTTCTGTCCTTGACCATCTGCGCAGGCACGCCCAGTTCAAGAGCGGTTGCAACCGCCGCTGACGTCGGCAGCCAGAAATGCTGGCCGGGGAACGACGTCTCGATATCGAGCACACCGCCGCGCCAGTGGAGCGAGAACCGCAACGGCTTGGGATAGGCTGCCTCGATATCGCTGACGCGATAATCCGCCTGCTCCGATGTGCCGAATGTGACGGAACGGCAATAGCTCGCCGAGGCCATGCCCATCACAAGAGGGTCATCGGCATTGAGCATCGCGAAGCCGCCCGGCTCCAGCGCCGCGACTAGGGCGCTCTTTTCTCGAGCGACGTTTTCCACAGTCTTGAAACTGGCCCGATGCTCCAGCCGGACCATTGTGACAACAGCCACGTCGGGGCGAAGCAACTCGGCCATGGGCTTCATTGTATCCGGGCCGAATGCAGCAGCCTCGAAGACGACGTAGTCGGTTTTGCCGCCCTTTCCCATTCGCCTGGATAGGGTCGAGACCAACAGTTTCATAGTGTTGGCCAGAACCTGTGTGTGGACCGAACCATGACCGGCCAGGATGTGTCCAAGCAGGCTTCCCGCCGTGGTCTTGCCGGAGCTTCCGGTAATGCCGATGAAAATCGCCTTGCTTTGTGCCCGCGCACGCGTGGCCAGGTAAAGCCGCAGCCGCCATCCCAGATCGTAGCGACTTTTCTGCTGCCTGATCTTCATCACCCGCCAACACTATCCACGATCCCGTTATGCCTTTTGGGGGATCGAGAAGTCAAACGGGGGTCCGGCGTGACGACGTCAACTGTTCGTTCCTCGGCTGGCCGGCGCACCGATGCGAACTCTTGCCGATGTGGCTCTGCCTGCCATGCATTGCGAACAGCGAGGTACTTCCCGAATTGCTCAAATGCAGCGGCCGCCGTCGACCTCCAGCGCCACACCGGTGATGAAGGCGGCTTCGTCCGACGCAAGCCAAAGCGCAGCGTTGGCGATATCGAGCGGCGTCGACAGACGGCCGAGCGGTATCGAGGCACGGAATTTCTCGCGGATCTCGGGCGTGTCAGTGCCCATGAATTTCTCCAGCATGCCGGTCTCGCCGGCGACCGGGCAAAGGCAGTTCACGCGGATGTTCTTGGGCGCGAGTTCGACCGCCATCGACTTGGTCGCGGTGATCGCCCAGCCCTTCGAGGCATTGTACCAGGTGAGCCCCGGACGCGGCCGCAAACCGGCGGTCGAAGCCGTGGTCAGGATGACGCCGCCGCCCTGCCGCTCCATGATCGGCACCACGGCAAGTGCGGCGTGATAGATCGCCTTCATGTTGACTGAAGTGATCAGGTCGAAGGTCGCCTCGTCGACCTCGAGCATGTCGCCATTGCGATGGGTGTAGCCGGCATTGTTGACCATGATATCGATGCGGCCGAAGGCGCTTTCTGCGGCATGGACCATCTCGTCGAATTCGGAACGCTGCGAAACGTCGGTCTGGGTCCAGATCGCGGCCTGGCCGATCTCTGCTGCAACGCGCTTCGCGCCCTTGGCGTTGAGGTCGGCGACGACGACCTTGGCGCCCTCTTCGGCAAAGCGCCTGGCCATGCCTTCGCCGAAACCTGACGCAGCACCCGTGATGACGGCAACCTTGTTTTCCAGACGCATGCTTTTTCCGCTCATTGAAGACCCACCTCGCAAGCGCATTTTCCTTTTTGTTTGATGCGTGTCTGTCTCCCAGAACCGCTTCGCACTTCTGGGCGACACGCATTAGCTTTCGTCACATTCCCGCTTTATGTTGCAGGCGCGAAAGCCCCGGGACCATCGCTTGACGAAAGGCCTCCGGGTGCAAGCCAGTGTCAAGGCACATTTGGACCGAATCAATATGCAGTGATTTGTCCTTATGTGACACCATGGCACTGGATAATTTAAATCGATTAGATTATATCCAGCCGCGTCACAGCGAGCGGCGTCAAAGCGGACAGACCATGACCAGCCAGATCATTCCCGTCGAGCCTTTCGACTTCATCATTTTCGGTGGCACCGGCGACCTGTCGGAACGCAAGCTGCTGCCCTCGCTCTACCACCGCCAGCGCGACCACCAGTTTTCCGAGCCGACCCGCATCATCGGCACCTCGCGCTCCAAGATGAGCGACGAGGAATTCCAGGCTTTCGCCAAGCAGGCGATTTCCCAGCATGTTAAGCCGGCCGACATCGACGCCGAGGAACTCAAGACATTTCTTGCCCGGCTGTCCTACGTATCGGCCGACGCGACGACGGGTGCCGGCTTCGACAAGCTGAAAAAGGCGATCGGCGAAAGCGACCGCATTCGCGCTTTCTATCTGGCGGTTGCGCCGGCGCTGTTCGGCGACATCTCGCACCAGCTGAAAGCCCACAATCTCATCACGCCGAATTCGCGCATCGTGCTGGAGAAGCCGATCGGCCGCGACCTCGATTCGGCGCGCAAGCTCAACGACGTGGTTGGAGACGACTTCCACGAAAGCCAGATCTTCCGCATCGACCACTATCTCGGAAAGGAGACGGTGCAGAATCTGATGGCGCTGCGCTTTGCCAACGCGCTCTATGAGCCGCTTTGGAATTCTGCCCATATCGACCATGTGCAGATCACGGTGGCCGAGACCGTCGGTCTTGAAGACCGCGTCACCTACTACGACAAGGCCGGCGCGCTGCGCGACATGGTGCAGAACCACATGCTGCAGCTGCTCTGCCTGGTTGCCATGGAGGCGCCATCGTCGATGGATGCCGATGCCGTGCGCGACGAGAAGCTGAAGGTGCTGCGGGCGCTGAAGCGCATCAACGGCAATGAGGCACCCAAGCACACCGTGCGCGGGCAGTACCGCGCCGGCGCCTCTGCAGGCGGCGCGGTGAAAGGCTATGTCGAGGAACTCGGCAAAGACAGCTCCACCGAGACCTTCGTCGCCATCAAGGCCGAGATCGGCAATTGGCGCTGGGCCGGCGTGCCGTTCTATCTCCGGACCGGCAAAAGGCTGGCGACCCGCGTTTCGGAAATCGTCATCGAGTTCAAGCCGATCCCGCATTCGATCTTCGGCGACAGCGCCGGGCCGATCTCAGCCAACCAACTGGTGATCCGGCTGCAGCCCGACGAAGGCGTCAAGCAGTTCATCATGATCAAGGATCCAGGCCCGGGCGGCATGCGGCTGCGCCAGATCCCGCTCGACATGAGCTTTGCAACATCTTTCGACGGTCGCGCGCCGGACGCCTATGAACGGCTGATCATGGATGTTATCCGCGGCAACCAGACGCTGTTCATGCGCCGCGACGAAGTCGAGGCGGCATGGAAGTGGATCGACCCGATCCAGAACGCCTGGGAAAGCGCCAGGCAGGAGGCGCAAGGCTATACGGCCGGCACATGGGGTCCCTCGGCCTCGATTGCGCTGATCGAACGCGACGGGCGGACATGGCACGAAAGCAATTGAGCGAGCCCGTCTATAACTGGAACGGCTTTGCCGGGCGCCAGGATCTGGCGGCAGCCCTTGCCGGCAATGTCGCGGCGCGCCTGACCAAGGCCATCGACGAGCGCGGCACGGCCCTGCTTGCCGTTTCCGGCGGCACCACGCCGGCAAAGTTCTTTGCAGCACTTTCGGCCATTCCGATCGCCTGGAACAAGGTGACGGTGACGCTGGTCGACGAACGGTTCGTGCCGGCCTCCTCGCCGCGCTCGAATGCGGGGCTGGTCGCGGCCAACCTGCTGCAGAACAAGGCGGCTGCCGCGCACTTCGTGCCGCTCTACCATGAGGCGGCAAGCATCGAGACCGCCGCGGCGGCCGACGATGCGGCGCTGAAGGCTCTGCCCTGGCCCCTCGATGTCGTCGTGCTCGGCATGGGCGGCGACGGCCACACCGCCTCGTTCTTTCCCGACGCCGAGAATCTCGGCGATTTGCTCGACCCGGCCTCATCAAGGATCGTGCTGCCGGTTCACGCGGCAAGCGCCGGCGAACCCCGGTTGACGCTGCCGCTGGCGCGGATCGTCGACGCCGGCTTCATCGCGCTGCATATAGAAGGCGAGGACAAGCGCACCGCCTTCGACGGTGCGATGGGACCGGGTGCGAAAAAGCCCATCCGCAAAGTGCTCGAAGCGGCACCCACCCCGGTAGAGGTGTTCTGGGCACCCTGATTTCACGCAAAGCAGTCCCGGCAGACGGTGGAGGACGTTCTTCCGGGGCTCGAAAGGACCGACCATGACAGCCAGACGCGACATCGAAGCCATCACGGAACGCATCCGCCAACGCTCGAAAGCCGGCCGCGAGCGCTATCTCGGCCGCATCGCCGAGACCTCCAGCCGCGCCGCCAACCGGGGGGTTCTGTCTTGCGGCAACCTCGCGCATGGCTTTGCCGTCTGCAGCCCGTCTGAAAAGCTTGCGCTCGGCGCCGACAAGGTGCCGAACCTCGGCATCATTACCTCCTACAATGACATGCTGTCGGCGCATCAGCCCTTCGAAACCTTCCCGGCGCTGATCAAGGAAGCCGCGAAGGAAGTTGGCGGCATCGCGCAAGTGGCCGGCGGCGTGCCCGCCATGTGCGATGGCGTGACCCAGGGACAGCCCGGCATGGAGCTCTCGCTGTTTTCGCGCGACGTGATCGCCATGTCCGCGGCGATCGGCCTGTCGCACAACATGTTCGACGCCGCCGTCTATCTCGGCGTCTGCGACAAGATCGTACCGGGGCTTGTGATCGCGGCTCTCACCTTCGGCCATCTGCCGGCGGTGTTCGTGCCGGCCGGGCCGATGACGACGGGCCTGCCCAACGACGAGAAGGCCAAGGTTCGCCAGCTCTATGCCGAGGGCAAGGCCGGACGCGCAGAACTGCTCGAAGCGGAGTCTAAATCCTATCACGGGCCGGGCACCTGCACCTTCTATGGCACCGCCAATTCCAACCAGATGCTGATGGAGATCATGGGCCTGCATACGCCCGGCGCGTCCTTCGTCAATCCAGGCACGCCGCTGCGCGACGCGCTGACGCGCGAGGCGACCAGGCGAGCCCTGGAGATCACCGCGCTCGGCAACGCCTACACGCCGGTCGGCCGCATGATCGACGAGCGCTCTTTCGTCAATGGCGTCGTCGGCCTGCACGCCACCGGCGGCTCTACCAACCACACCATCCATCTCATCGCCATGGCCGCGGCGGCCGGCATCACGCTGACCTGGCAGGACATTTCCGACCTGTCGGAAGCGGTGCCGCTTCTCGCGCGCGTCTATCCGAACGGGCTTGCCGACGTGAACCATTTCCACGCCGCCGGCGGGCTTGGCTTCCTGATCCGCGAATTGCTCGACGAAGGCATCCTGCATGAGGATGTGCAGACGGTATGGGGCGAAGGCCTGAGGCCCTATGCGGTCGAGGCCCGGCTCGGCGAAGATGGCGGCGTCGTGCGTGAAGCCTCGCCGCTGCAGAGCGGCGACGAGAAGGTGCTGGCGCCGTTCAAGAAGGCCTTCCAGCCGACCGGCGGCCTGAAGGTGCTCGCCGGCAATCTCGGCCACGCCGTCATCAAGACGTCCGCCGTGAAGCCGGAACGCCGCGTCATCGAGGCGCCGGCCAAGGTGTTCGACAGCCAGCAGGGACTGAACGAAGCCTTCAAGGCCGGCACGCTGACCGGCGACTTCATCGCCGTCATCCGCTTCCAGGGCCCGAAGGCAAACGGCATGCCGGAACTGCACAAGCTGACCACCGTGCTCGGCATCCTGCAGGATCGTGGCCAGCGCGTCGCGCTGGTCACGGACGGGCGCATGTCTGGCGCTTCCGGCAAGGTGCCGGCGGCGATCCATGTAACGCCGGAAGCGGTCGAGGAAGGGCCGATCGCCAGGATCCATGACGGCGACATCATCCGGCTCGACGCCGATGCCGGCACGCTGGAAGTGCTGGTGCCGGGGCCCGAGCTCGCGCTGCGCCGCACGGCCGACATCGATCTCATCGGCAACGAGTTCGGTTTCGGCCGCGAGCTGTTCGCTGGTTTCCGCCAGTTGGTCGGCCGCGCCGACCACGGCGCCAGTGCTTTCGGCACGGCCTGACCAGATTGCCTTATCCATGAAAAAGGGCGACTCGTGGCCGCCCTTTTTTGCGTTCGTCCATACGATCCTATTGCACCGTGAGCTCGGCTCGCTCGCCGGCCTTGACCGTTACGGTGCCTTCCTTCGAGCTGTTGTCCGACTTCTCCGAAACGACCACATAATCGCCAGTCGCTATCGCCGCCTGATACTTCTGGTCGTAAGCGTAGCCAAGCGACTTGCGATTGCCGTTGATGTCTTTCTTAGCCTCGAAAATCTCGATCTTTGAAGCGCCGGGCGCGGTGATTGCCAGCACGCCGGCGTTCATGGCGACCTTCACATCCTGGAATTCGCCGACCTTGACGGTGAACGGCCGCTCGACGACCGCGAGGTCGACCGTCGCAATCAACACATAGTCATCGGCCGGCAGATCGAACTTGCTGTCAGGGCCATAGGAGTAGGTCACCTCTTCCCTGGTCCCGTCGATCTTCTTTTTCGCCTTGAAGACCTTGAAGCCGATGCCTGAACCATCGGCCTTGTCGCCGCCGGCGACATAGTAGGCGTTGGCCACGACATGCCCGACGCCGACGATGATGTCCTTTTCGACCGTCTTGCCGGCAGCGAGCGGAATCGTCTCGGTAGCCACGCCCTGGCCGATGGTGACAGTCACTTTCTCGTCGCCGGCCGGCAACACCACCTTGGTGGTGCCATAGTAGGTCGCGGGGTTATCGGCGCCCGGATAGTCGATCACGACAGCCGCGCCATCGACAACATCCGCCCCCACGCTTGGTCGCGGATGAATGATGAGCGTGCCGGCATTCAGGGTGAAGAGCGGCTTGTAGATCTGGCTTGCCTCGACCTTGAGCTTTTGTTCGGTCTTGGCCTCCCCGTCGCGCGCGACGATGATGTAGTCGCCCGGCTCCAGATTGCCCTTGTAGGCGCCGTATTCGGTGGTGACGTTGTAGCCACGCGTGCCATCAGGCTTGGCCTTGTAGACCTCCCAGGCATTGCCGTCGGTGATCGGATCGCCGCCTTCCGCCATGACCACGGTCGGGATGAAATTGAATTCGGGCTTTGCCGGTTCAGGGGCAGGCGCCGGAGCGGGTTCGGGTGCCGGCGCCGGAGCCGGCGCGGCGACGGTTTCGACCAGTGCTTCCTGCAGCGCCTTCTCGTCCGAGGCCTGGATATATTTGCCGCCGGTGTTGTCGGCAAGGCAGGCGATCTGCTTGCCCTCGTCAGCGGTCAGGCCGAAGCCGACGACGTCGACGGTGAAATCGACGCCTGAGGCCTCCAGTTCCTTGCCCAGCGCGCACGGGTCACCTTCGCAGGTTTCAAGCCCATCGGTGATGAGAACCACGGTCGCCTTGTCCTCGGTGTATTTCAGAGCTTCGGCCGCCTGCTTGACGGCTGCGGTCAGCGGCGTCTTGCCGAGGAATTTCAGGCTGTCGGCAGCGGCCGAAATGGCGCTAGCCGAGCCGGCTTGCGGCGGCACGATCAGCTCGATGTCGTCGCAGCTGCCCTTTTCGCGGTGGCCATAGGCCATTAAGCCGATCTCGTCGTCGCCCGGGACCGACTGCAGTACGGTCCTCAGCGATTCGCGCGCGATCTCGAGCTTCGGCTTGCCGTCGATCTGGGCCCACATCGAGCCTGAAGCGTCAAGAATGATGATAACCCTATTGGCGGCAAAGCCGAGCGAAGTCATCGACAAAAGGAGCAGCGCCGCAGCGACGCTCCGCAAAAGTCCCGCCATCGAAATCTCCTTGAGGCCGCCCTCTGATCCGCGCCGGAAGCTATTTGACAGCGCGTCCGGACACAAGCCTGGAGCGGGTTACTAGATCATGATGAGATTTGGATGAAATCTCATCATGATCTAACCCTTTGTTGGAGCACGATCTTTTCCAAAAACCGGCACCCACTTTTTGGGATCATGCTTCTAACGGTTGCAGTGTAACAGGATCGGCACCGGCAGAGCTGGTAGCACGAAATCAGTAGGTGGTGCGCCGCTCTTCGGAAGGCGGACGGCCGAACTGCAGCCGATAGCTCTGCGCGAAATAGGAGTGCGAGGTAAAGCCGGTGGCAATGGCCACGTCGAGGATCGGCATGTTGGTCTGGCGCAGCAGTTCGCGCGCCCGCTCAAGCCTGAGCCGCATGTAGTAACGACCGGGCGTGACGCTCAAATGGCGCAGGAACAAGCGCTCGACCTGGCGCACCGACAGGCCCGCCGATTTAGCAAGCTGCACGGCTGATAGCGGCTCGTCGAGATGGTCGGCCATCAGTTCGACGATGCGCCTTAGCTTCTCCGACTTGCCGGTCAGGTCGCGCTCCGGCCCGACGCGCTGGCGGTCGCCGGCGGAGCGGATGCGCTCATGCTGGAACTGGTTGGCAACGCCGTTGGCGAGGTTCGAGCCGAAGTCGCCACGCACGATCTCCAGCATCAGGTCGATCGAGGTGGTGCCGCCGGCGCAGGTGTAGCGCTTGCGGTCGATCTCGAAGACGTTGCCGGTGCAATTGATGTCGGGAAAGCGCTCGACGAAGCCGGCGCGGTTTTCCCAATGGATGGTGCAGCGATAGCCTTCGAGCTGACCGGCTTCGGCGAGGAGATAAGAGCCCACCGACAGCGCGCCGAGCGCATTGCCGCGCCGGCCCCAGCTGCGCAGCGCCGCCAGCACCTTGCTCTTGCCGGGGAACTCGACCGACAGGCCCACCGACACGAATAGGATATCGACCGGCGGCAAATCGGCGACGGCATAGTCGATCTTGAGCGGCAGGCCATTGGAGGCCATGACGGGATCGCCGTCGGCCGAGACCGTCGTCCAGCCATAGAAATCGCGGCCGAGCAGGCGGTTGGCCGAGCGGAAGGTATCGATCGCCGCTGCCAACGAAAACATCGAAAACTTGTCGACCAGCAGGAACGCGAATTGCCGGCCCCCTTGAACGGGATCATCCGGCCGTTCAGAGGGTATAGTAAGGTTCGGCAAAGAAGCTGCTTTCTGGGTCAGAAGGAAGGCCGCTTCAAGCCGGCCGCAAGGTAGGCTGAGGCTAACGTATTGGCCATCAGCATGGCAATGGTCATCGGTCCGACACCGCCGGGCACGGGGGTGATGGCGCCGGCGGCCTTGGCCGCTTCGGCATAGGCTACATCGCCCACGAGGCGGGTTTTGCCTTCGCCCTTCTCGGGTGCGGCAATGCGGTTGATCCCGACATCGATCACGGTGGCGCCCGGCTTGACCCAGTCGCCCTTGATCATTTCGGGCCGGCCGACGGCGGCAATCAGAATGTCGGCTGTGCGGGCCAGCGCCGGCAGATCCTTGGTGCGGCTGTGGGCGATGGTGACGGTGCAGTTGGCGGCAAGCAACAGATTTGCCATCGGCTTGCCGACGATGTTGGAGCGGCCGACGACGACCGCGTTGAGGCCGGAAAGATCCTTGCCGCGCACGCGTTCGATCAAAAGCATGGAGCCGGCCGGCGTGCAGGGCACGAAGGCTGTTTCGAGTTCGCCGGTGCCGAGCTTGCCGACATTGATGAAATGAAAGCCGTCGACATCCTTTTGCGGTGCGATGGCCTGGATGATCTTGCCGGCATCGATATGGGCGGGAAGCGGCAGCTGCACCAGAATGCCGTTGATGGCCGGATCGGCGTTGAGTTCGCCGATGATCTTCAGCAGTGCCGCTTCGGACGTGTCGGCCGGCAGTGTGTGCTGCAGCGAATGAAAGCCGCATTCCTTGGCGGTGCGCGACTTCGACGCGACATAGACCTGGCTTGCCGGATCCTCGCCGACGATGACCACCGCTAAGCCGGGCTGGGCCTTTCCCTTGGCGACCAGGTCCTCGGTCAAGGCCTTGACCTTCTGAACCACGTCTGCGGCGACGATCTTTCCGTCAATCACTTCGGCCATGAACCATCCTCGACATCATTCCAGCCAAGGCGCGGCGCGCGCCTTGAACGTTGCTTCGTGCATGTCGTTGTTCCAAACGTTCCGCCCATTCGGGGAAAGCCCGACGGCAGCGCTTTTCGGGCGCCATGCTGCGCGGCATTGTCACGAAATTTGGCCTAAGCAATCCCGTCAAAGCGCCGTCACATGCCGTAAACTCGAAACCGGCAGCTTTTATTCTGTGCTGACGGGCTCAGAGCGACTCATCCTTTCACGGAAAGGCTGAACCGCTCTATTTCTTGTTTTGACGCAATTCCCAAGGGAAAGCGCGCTACGCGCTTTTCCCGGGAAAACCGTTTCACACTTTTCCTGGAATTGCTCAGAAATAGCGGCGGTGCGAACGGCTTTCGGTGAGTTCGCGCACCGCTTCGCGAAATTCGCGCAGGCTGGCGCGGATATCGTCGATTTGCGCCTGCTGGTCTTCCGGCGCCGCCCCAGCGGGCTGCGGAGAAGACCACGGCCCGGACGCCGCGGGCATCGGCTGAGCCTGCGAATAGGCATAGTCAGCCGGCTGACGAGGCTGCGCGTAGCCAAGCTGCTGCGCAGGGGAATTGGCGTGCGGAACCTCGTTCCGGAAGTCCGGCTGGCGATAGCCCACAGGCTCCTGCACCGGCCTTGTATATTCGGCGGCTGGTTGGGCGCGGTAGGTCTCGACGGGTTCGCCTGACGTCCCGCTACCCGGCGCGGCTTTGCGCATCGCCGAGAACAGTCCGTCGAACAGACCTGGGCTCCGGGCGGGAGCGGCCGCGGTCGGCAACACCGGAGGTGCTGCCGGTGGCGGCGCCACAGGCAGCGGCGCGCGATAGACCTTGTCCTCGACCGGAGGGCGGCGCTCGTCCATTCTGCCGCGCGAACGCGAATTGGCAGCGCCGCGCAGGCTGGCAAAGGCGCCGCGCATGGCGCCGACACCGATGCCCGAAGCAAGCCCGAGCAGCAGGCAGGCCATCGCTATTACAGCCCGCGACGGTCCGTTGGGTTCGAGCGGCGGTTGCGCGGGGGTCATCAGATTGATGTTGGTGGTGTTGATGTTTTGCTGTTCGCCGGTCTCCTTGGCGCGCAGAAGGTACTGTTCGTAGACGGAGCGTTTGGCCGTGGCATCACGCTCCAGTTCGCGCAGGCTGACCAGATCGCTGTTGACGTCGCCGCTCTGGACCTTTGCCTGAGCCAGGCGGGAAGCGAGATCCTGCTCAAGCTGGACCGAGCGCTTCAAGTCGACCTGCAGCGACGAGGCGATGCGGCGCAGTTCGCCTGCGATGCGCTCGCGCGAGCCGCCGAGCTGGGCGTTGAGCGCCTGGTATTCGGGATGACGCGGTCCCAGACGCACGGCGGCGCGGTCGGCCTCCTGCTTCAAAGCTGCATATTGCGCGCGCAGTTCGCTCATCGTGTTGGAATTGATTTCTTCCGGCAAGGTGCCGTTGATGACCGAATTGACGTCCAGCGAACGCGCCGACGCGGCCCGGGCATTGAGTTCCAGCGTACGGGCCCGGGTGACTGAGAGCTGCTCGTTGAGCTTCAGCATCTGGTCGTCGCTGATCAGATGGCCCTGCGCGTCGACGAGATCATGCGTGGCCCTGAAATCCTCGACCTTGCGCTCCGCTGTCTCGACATTCTTGCGCAGGTCATCGAGCTTGGCCGTCAGCTGGTCCGTCGCGCGCCCGGCCATCCCGAACTGGTATTGGGCCGCCTCCTGCTGGAAAACGTCCCTGGTCGTATTGGCTATCTTTGCCGATTTGTCGGCGCTTTGAGTGGTGGCGCTGATGGAAACGACAAAGCTCTTGCCGCTGCGCTCAACCGACAGGCTCTTGGCCAGATTGCCGACCGCCAGCGCCTGGCGGCGCACTTCACCGCCGCCGCCAGGGCCATCCTGGCGCGACAGTATCGAGCGAATGAGCGACAGGACGCCAAGGCCGCCAGAGCCCTGTCCGTTGAATTCCGGATCGTCGACGAGATTGAGATCGGCCACGACCTTGTCGAGGACCCTGCCGGATGTCACCATCTTGATGCGGGTTTCGACAACAGCCAGCGCCGCATCGGGCTGCCCGACCGGTTGGGTGAGATCGTTGTCGGAAAGCTTCAGGTCGCCTGGCTCGATGACCATCTGTGTGGTGGCTTCGTATTTCTTCGGTGTCGAAACGGCGACGGCGACGCCGAGCACCGTCCCCAATATCGTCGTCGAGACGATCAGCAACTTGGAACGACTAATGCCGCGGACGACCTGGAGCGGATCGATCAGCGGCTTCCATTCCTGTCCGTCATCGTCGTCGCGGTCCGGTCGCTGCTCGTGGAAAGAGCGGGGCTCATAGGCGGCGTGCTGCTGACGCCGGCCGGAAACAGGCTCCTCACGCGCGCTGGCGGCCGAAACGGGTTCGCCGTCGGCCTGGAACTGCGGCGGCTCGGGCGGTGACGTTGGCGCCGGATTCGACCGCGCCTCGCGTTGCGATCGGGCTATGCGGTGACGCGTGGCGGCATCCTCGCGCCATGACGGATCCACCCGGTCACCGATCGAGACCGCCGACGCATCCGCCGCCTCATCGCCGCGCACAGCTTTGCCGAGCGCCAGGAGGGAGCGCTCGCGCCTCCAGTCTTCACGGTTTTCCCTGTCGACCATTGTCTCGAAACTTTACCTTCGACGGCGCGGGAGCGGCGGTCGGCCAATCGTTAAGTCACGCTAAACAGGCATGGGAAACAAAAGGTTAATTTCCGAAGTCTGCAAGTGAAAGTTTCTCGCTTCGCCACGCATTGCCGGGATCTGTAAAATGGGGTCAGAACCGCACGTTAAGCTTTCCGGCTTACGGCTTTCCTCGATATGACGCAGGCCAGCGACATACCGCAAAGGCGGACACTCGCCCGCATCGGCACCTTCCTTGCCGAAAGACGGGGGCTGGTTCGCGACTATCTTTCAGCCATCAGCGGCGCCGGCGGGCGGCTGGTGTTCTCGCTTGCCTATTTCATCGCACTTGCCAACACGCTGTCGATTGCCGAGTTCGGCATGTTCGCCACCGCCTCGGCGGCCGGCGTCATGCTGTCGCGCATCCTCGCTTTCGGCTTCATCTCGGCGCTTTACCGCACAGCCACCATCCGCCCCAATCTGATCGGCACCTTCACCGCCGGCTTCCTTTTGCTTGGCGCCGTGTCCTTACCACTGCTGGCGGCGGCCTCCTGGGGCGTCTACCTGATCTTCTTCGCCAGCACCGTGCCTCTGGCCGTCTTTGCCGCAATCGTCTTTGCCGAAGCGCTTTTGTGGCGGCCGGTCGAGGTGGTGCTGATCGTCAACAACGGGCTCGGCAAATTCGGCCGCGCCGCGGTGCTGTCGATCGTGACCACGGCGTTCCGTGCGCTGGGCGCCGTGCTGTTCATGCTGTCGGGGCAGCACAGCGTCTGGATCTGGTCATTGTTCTACATCGGCGCCAACGCCGCCTCGCTGCTGCTGGCCTTCGGCTTCTATTATCCACGCCAGCGGCTGAGGCTGCGCACCGAGCTCTATCTCAGGCGGCTTGCCGATTCGATCTATGTTGCCGGCGCCGAAGTGCTGTTCTACCTGCAGTCGGAATTCGACAAGCTGCTCGTCCTGGCGATCGGCGGGCCGCATCTGGCCGGCATCTATGCCATCATCATGCGGCTGGTCGACCTGACGGCAATACCGATCCGCACCTTCTCGATGATGCTGGTGCAGAAGATGATGCGGTCGCCGGAGCTGTTGTCGCGACTGCGGGTCAAGAGCGGTATCGAAGCCGGCGTGTTCCTGGTATCGACATTGGCGCTGGCCGCACTCGGCATCGTGCTGCATTTCTTCCCCAATGCACTTGGCCGGAATGTCGCCGAGGCGGCGCCCTTGGTGGCATTGGCAATCGGCGTGCCGGGACTGCGCAACCTGGTCGAATACCAGGCCGAGCTGCTGTTCGCGCGCGGCCAGACCGCGCTCAGGGCGCTCAACCTCGGCCTGCTGGCGGGGCTGAAGGCGGTGCTGTTGACCTATGTGCTGACCACGATTGCCGACACGCCCAGGCTTGTCGTATCGCTCAATGTCGTCTTCCTGCTGCTCTATCTCGCCTCGGCGCTGCTGACCTATTCGGCGCTGCGCAAGCCCGCCAAGGCAATCTAAGCCAATCCGATCAGGCGGCGGATGCGGCCGATATCGGTGCCGATGAAGGATTGCATGCCGATCGCCACCTGCCCCGGTGCCATAGCGGCGACGAAGCTGCGGAATTCGTCATCCGACAGCGCCTCCCCGGTCCAATGCACGCGGCAGAATTCCTCCGAGCCGTGGAAATGGCCGGCGCCCCCCAGCACATCGTCGACATAGCGGCCATAGATCATGCATTCGGAGAACCGGCGCACTGAAGCGATCACCTCGACCCAGCCGCGCGCGTGCACCTTCTCGATCTCGGCGCACATCGCCGTCACGGTCTGACGGCGCCAGGCGATCAGCGTCGAAATATAGTCGTGGTTCGAAACCTCGGATGCATCGATACCAATCGCCGAGGCCGCATTGCGCGACCAGATGCGATGCTCGTCGTGACCGTCGCTCGACAGCACGCCGTCGCGCCGGAACAGCCGCACCTTGCCGTCGCGCCAGAAGGCGCTCAGATCGAATGGCTTGAGGAAGGCGACGTCGGAATCGCAGAAGACCAGCACGTCTTCTCCAGCATGCGCAGCGATGGCGATGCGGCGCAGCTGCTGCACATGCCAGCCGCGCAGCGGCTGGGTCTTGAAACTGAGCCAGATGCGACGGCGAAAGAGGCTCATCGGATCGTCGAACACACGCAGCCAGCGCGGCAGCAGGTCGCGCTCGTCGACAACGCTGCGGCGGTCGTTTTCCAACTGGCGAAACAGCGCCACGTCGCGGTGCTCGACCAGAATGTAATGATGCGCCACGCCGGAGACATGGCGGTCGAGAGTCTCGCACAACAGGCGGCAGCGTTCGAAATCCGGCGCATAGCTGGCGGTCACCACCGCCGCCGTCGGCGTTTGCGGCAGGGCACCGGTCTCGGCTGCAGGGCTCGGCACGAAGCGGCTGTTCACCGCAACTCTCCGGCGGGCTCGATGCGAGAATTTCTGCCTGACGACACGCAGCAGGAACACCGGATTGCCGAGGACGTAGCGGCGCCACAGCCGGCCGGGCTCGATGCACAGACGGAACAACCATTCGAGCCTCAGCTGGCGCATCCACAGAGGCGCCCGCGGCACCGTGCCGGAGAGAAAATCGAGCAGCGCGCCGACGGCGATCGGCAGCGTGCAGTGGCGGGCATCGATATGACGGGCGATCCACAATTCCTGGCGCGGCACGCCCATGGCCACAAGCAGCACGTCGGGCCGCAATGCCTCGATGCGATCGACGATCGCCTGCTCTTCGGCGGGGGAGAAATAGCCGTCATGGATGACGACGAATTCGTGCTGCACCGCCAGCGCGGCCAGCCTGACCGACGCCGCCTCGGCGTTGGCGCGGGTGGCACCAAGCAACCCGACGGTCAGCGGCCTCGCCGATGCCTGCAGAAAGGCCGGAATGAGATCAGTGCCGTTGAGATTGTCCGGGAACGGCGCACCGTAGAGCAGCTTTGCCGCCAGATCGACGCCAACGCCGTCAGGCAGGATGAGGAAATCGTCGAGCGCCTCGGCAAAGACCGGATCGGTAGAGGCGATGTTGGCGTTGTGAGCGTTGAGAAAACTGACCTTGGTGAAGCGCCGCTCGGCGATCAGACGAGTGAGCAGCGCGATCGCGTCATCCCAGCCGATGGCAAGGACCGAAATGCCAAGGATCGTCTTCAGCGTATCGAGCCCGAAGGCGGCGCGGGCGGTGTGCATGTTCATGCAAACACCTCCTTCCCCACCGGCCCAAGCTTTTCCAGGCCGAGCCTGATGGCGGCATCCAGTGCCTTAATCTGCCGGCGATGGAAGGCGGTGCCATCGACATCCCTGACATCGGCCGCAGCTGCCTCCAGCGCGCCGGCGAAGGCGGCCGGATCGTCGGTGATGAAACAATTTGCCGGGCGATGATCGATGCCGCGCAGCGAACGGCTGGTGGCGACCGACGGCAGGCCGAGTTCGAAGGTTTCGATGGTCTTGAGCTGAACGCCGCTGCCTGCGGTGCTGATCAGTGGAATGACGGCGGCGCCGCGCACGAAATCCTGGGCGTCGGGCACGCGGCCGACAAATTCGACACCGGGATGGGCAGAGGTGATATCCGACGGCATGTTGCCGGCGACCCTGATGCGAAAACTCCGGCGAAGATGCGGCACGACTTTTTCCAGGAACCAGTCGAGGCCGATGCGGTTCGGCTGCCAGGTCCAAGTGCCGATCAGCGCCGCGTCGCAATCGATGCGGCGCGGCTTGACCGGCTTTGGCGCCGTGGCAGTGGTCACCAGCGGCAGCACCGCCGAGCGGTCGTCGCTGGCAACGCCGAGTGCGGCGCGGTCTTCCTCGGCCAGCGTGAAGACGAAGCGAGCCCGGCGGCAGAGCCGCTCCTCCATGGTCTTGAGCAGCCTGGCCTCGCGGGCAAACAGCAGGCGCTGGAAGCGACTGTTTGCTGCTGCCGCATTCTCTTTGGCCGAACCATGTTCGACATTGTGGGCGACGAAAATCGAGGGACGGTCGGCGAACAGTTTTTCAAAGGCGCCGGCGAACTGCACCGAATTCAGGACATAGCCGTCGAAGGGACCGGCGCGCTCGATCGCGGCACGGACTTCGCTGTCGGAAACCGCGCGCAGCTTCACGGAAGCGAAGGTGAGCCCTGACAGCACCGCCTTGCCAAGCCAGGCGAGCTTCTGCCGCGCCGAGGCGCTTTCCGTGCGCACGTCGACGGCGCCGAGCACGATGGTGTTTTCGGGGTCGCTGGGCGCCTTGCCCGGCCAGATGAAGCCGATGACGGTGACGCGCACGCCGGCGCGCCGCAAGGCGGCGATGATCGCAGCATTGGCGATCTCATAGCCCGAAGCGAGAGCGCCGTCGGGCACGATCGATGTGGCGAACAGCAGATGCATCTCACCTATCCAGGCGTCAGCCACTAGCAAAGCTGGGTGAACCCTTGATTAAATCACGCAACGCAACGGCTGAAAGGCGCGGACCGGCAGGCGCCGCTGCGAAAGGTATTAACGAAACGTTATCGTCGCGGTGTTATCGAAAGCCAGATTCAAAACATGCGGCTGGAGCGGATGATCCCTTTGCCATCGGACGGTTCGGTTTCGATTGCGGGACGCTCTCCGGGGCTCGCCGCAGAGACGATGGAAGCCGTCGTCACGCTGCCGACCTTCAAGCGGCCGCAACTGCTGCTCGAAACGCTGGCGTCGCTCAAGGCACAGCAAACCAGCCGGCGCTTCGCCGTCATCGTCATCGAAAACGAGGCCGAGGCGCGTGAGGGCGCCCAGGCGGCCGTGCCGCTGTTCGAACGCGACGATATGAAGGGCATGGTCATCATCGCGCATGAGCGGGGCAATTGCAGTGCCTACAATGCTGGCTGGCAGACGGCGATCCTGCATTTTCCGGAT
The DNA here is from genome assembly GCF_040323695.1 of Mesorhizobium sp. M0030. Taxonomy (NCBI): domain Bacteria; kingdom Pseudomonadati; phylum Pseudomonadota; class Alphaproteobacteria; order Hyphomicrobiales; family Phyllobacteriaceae; genus Mesorhizobium; species Mesorhizobium sp. M0030. Next base: position 67,153 of record NZ_JAMYVE010000015.1, read on the forward strand.
TTCCGCCACCTGCTGGTCATCGACGATGACGAGATCGCCGACGCGGACTGGCTGGAGCGCATGTGCAGGACGGCGGAGACGCTTGGCGCCGACATTGTCGGTGGCCCGCAAGTGCCGGTGTTTACCGATCCTGCTCACGCCAAATGGGCCGAGCACCCGGTGTTTGCGCCGCCCTATCGCCAGACCGGGCGCGTGGCCGCACTCTATTCCTCGGGCAACCTTCTGGTCGGGCGCAATGTGCTCACCATCATGGGGCCACCCTTCCTCGACCTGCGGTTCAACTTCATGGGCGGCGGCGATTCCGACTTCCTCAGCCGCTCGGCGCAGAAAGGTTTCGTGCTTGGCTGGTGCGCCGAGGCAAAGGTGCGCGAAGGCGTTCCGGCCCGGCGCGTCGAGGCTGACTGGATCCGCGCCCGATCCTTACGCAACGGTGTAATCTCGACGCTGGTCGAAAAGAAGAAGCGCGCCGGCACGCCATTCGCCGGCGCCAAGGTGTTTGCAAAAAGCCTGGCGCTGCTGATAGCCTCGCCCGTGCGCGGCGCAATCAAATTGGCGCGGACAGGATCGCTGTCGACGGCGCTTTACCCCGTCTATGTCTCGCTCGGCCGCGTGCTTGCCGAATTCGGATACGCCAATGAGCAATACAGGCAGCCTGAGAAGAACTGACGAGCTGCTGCTGGGCGGCATCGTCACCCGCGACGGCGTGGCGACGGCGATTGCCGCGCTGTTGTTTGCCGTCGTCATCGTGTCGTTCCGGCCGTTTCAGCCGGCAGGCGCGGAACTGACCGGCGACGGCGGCGACATCGTCAACCAGCTCGGCTTCAGTTCGCTCGGCGCCATTTCGACCTTCTCACTGCTGACGTTCGCCGACCCCAAGATGGTGCGCTCGCTGCTCAGCCCGTCCTGGATCCTGATGCTCGGCTTTTTCATGCTTTCGGTCATCAACGCGACCGACCCGTCCTCGGCCATGCGCGCGGCCTTCTTCACGCTGCTTGGCGTTCTGACGATAGCGACGGTCCTGGTGCTGCCGCGCGACGCCGACAGTTTTTCGAAAGTCATCATATTCTGCGCGATCGTCGTTATCGGCCTGTCCTATATCGGCCTCATCGTCTTTCCGCATGAGGCCCTGCATACGGCCGATTCGCAGGAGCCCGAACATGCCGGCCTGTGGCGTGGTGTGTTCGCCCACAAGAACATTGCCGGACCAATCATGGCCTGCTTCAGCTTCGCCGGCCTCTATCTCTTCCGGCGCGGCCAGAAGTTCTGGGGCGTGGCGATCTTCGGCGCGGCGATGATCTTCATGCTGCACACCGGCTCCAAGACGACGGCCGGCCTGGTGCCGTTCTCGATCCTGATCGTCGTGCTGCCGGGCCTGATCGGCATGCGGTTCGGCACGCCGATCCTGTTTGCACTGGCGATCATTGCGACGGCCATCGGTACCTTAGGCATCGTCTTCATCCCCCCGGTGAAAGAGCTGGCGGCCACCTATTTCCCCGACCTCACCTATACCGGACGCACGACGCTGTGGGAGTTCTCCGGCGAGATGCTGGCGAAGAAGCCCTGGACCGGCTACGGCTATGAAAGTTTCTGGGGCACGCCGCTGCTGCTCAGTCAGGACCAGCCCTTCGACCGGGCCTGGGACATCCGGACCATCGTGCATGGCCATGACGGCTATCTCGACATTGCGGTGCTGATGGGCATCCCGGCGCTGTGCGTTGCCGTCTACACTTTCGTGATCGCGCCGCTGCGCGACTACATGCGCATCCCGCCGCGCAAGGAGAACATCTATCTCGGTGACTTCTTCATGATGGTGGTGCTGTTCACGGCGCTGAACGCGTTCCTGGAAAGCTTCTTCTTCCATCGCGGCGACCCGGTGTGGCTGTTCTTCGTGCTCGGCGTGCTTGGCTTGCGGCAAGTGTCGCTGCGGCCGATCGCGGTGCGCCGGCGACCTTGACCGGCTGGCCTGAGCACCCCTTGAGGGGCTTTCCCGTCTGCCCGCTAGCGTCTAAGGAGAACCCTTGTCTCGGAGGGCTCTCAATGACGATCAGGCTTGTTCTCGCCGGTTGCGGCAATATGGGTTACGCCATGCTTGCGGGCTGGCTGAAATCCGGCAAGCTTGCCCCGCAAGCCGTGTTCGTGGTCGAGCCCAATGCCGAATTGCGCAAGCGCGCCGAGCACCTCGGTTGCAGTGTCGCCGCGGACGCGAACGGGATCCCCGCCGACGCAGAGCCCGACCTCGTCGTCATCGCCGTCAAGCCGCAGGTGATCCGCGACGTCGCCGCCGCCTACAAGCGCTTCGGCGACGGCAGGACCACCTTCGTCAGCATCGCCGCGGGCACGCCGGTCGCCACCTTCGAGCACATACTCGGCCATCTCGCGCCTGTTATCCGCTGCATGCCCAACACGCCGGCCGCGATCGGCAAGGGCATGATGGTGGTCTATTCCAACCCGCTGGTGACCGACGACATCAGGCGTTTCGTTGCCGAGCTGCTGTCGGCGAGCGGTGTGGTGACGACGATCGACGACGAAGGCCTGATGGACGCGGTGACGGCGGTTTCGGGGTCCGGTCCGGCCTACATCTTCCATTTCATCGAGGCGCTTACGGTTGCAGCCGAGAAGGCCGGGCTGCCGGTCGAGACCGCCAGGCTGCTGGCCATGCAGACCGTCTATGGCGCTGCTGCACTCGCTGCCGAAAGCGGCGAGAAGCCCGGCGTCCTGCGCCAGCAGGTGACCAGCCCCAACGGAACCACGGCAGCCGCCCTTGCCGTGCTGATGGGCGAAGACCGGCTGACGAAGCTGCTGACCGAGGCGGTGGAAGCCGCGCGGCTGCGGTCGGTGGAATTGGGGAAGTAGCCGAGGCGCTCGCGGGGCCGTATCAGCCCCACTTCATCTCACCCTTGGCGACCTTTGCGCCCAGTTCCAGGGACGAGACGTCAAGAAGATCGGGATAGCGCCGCTTCATCGCTGCAATCAGCTCGACGCTGGATTTCGCTTTTTCGGCTTCCTTATTGAAAGCTTCGAGGTAGGCGCGGGTGAATTCCACGGCCGCCAGACCGTCCGGTGCACCGGCTACCTGATGGGACGGCACCACGATGTTTGGTTTGCGGGACGCGATTTCGTTGAGCGCGGCAATCCATTTCTTGCGGTCGTCTACGGTTGGCTCGTCGGCAACCCAGACATGTACGCCGGACGAGATCAGCACGCCGCCGAACACCGCTTCAAGGCTGGGCACCCAGAGATACCGCCGGTCTTTCAGATCGGCGACGGTGACGATCTCGATCTTGTTTCCTTCGATTTCAAGTGAGGTGATATCGGAAGCCTCGGGAATGACGACATCCGCCAGGACCTTCGGTCCATTGTCCTTGAGCTGCGGGCTCCAGACATCCAGCTTGGCTTGCACATTGGCTTTGATGGCCGCAACCGTTGCGCCGGCCGCGATGATCTTGGCGCCGGGGAAAGCATCCGCGACGGGACGGAGGCCAAAATAATAGTCAGGGTCGCTGCAACTGACATAGATCGTCGTCAGGGTCTTGCCCGTCGCCTTGATCGCATCCGCGACCGCACGGCCATCGGACAGGGTAAATCCGCCGTCGAGGAGGATGGCTTCTTTTTCCCCGGTCAGCAGCACCGGCGTGCGGCGGAAACCATTCTCGTCAGCCTGAAAATGGGTCCATTCCAGCTTGGCGGCGGCCCTGGCTGCAAAAGCCAGAGGCTGAAGCATGGCAACCATGCCCGTTGCCAGAAGGGTTTTCATCGCCTCGCGTCTTGTCCAAATGGTTTGCACGATTTCAATCCTCAATGGGGGTTCAGCTGATCGAGATTGGCATCTCGGCATCGTTTGAAAAACCCGGATCAAAGAGACAGACTGTATGAATGGATCATACAATGGCAGCCGATGGTCTGCGTCGTCAGCACGAGCGCAATGATCAGGCGTGTTGCGCGAGCAGGTCAACAGCCCATGGCGCGAGCGCGGCAGCATTTGGCCTGCTGGGCGGGAGCGGCTGACGAAGCTGCTGGCCGAATCGTGGAACTGGGGCAGTAGGATCAGGCCAGATCGGTGTGGGAAAAGTCTTTCCCTTTGTAGAGCAAGGGCATCCCACGGCTTTTTGCCGAGGCATATGACAGGCAGTCAGCGAGATTGAGCTGAGCCGGGTGGCCGCGACCTTTGCCATAGTTCGAAAAAGCCTGGATCGCGAGCTTGGCATCACCTCTTTCGATCGGAACCACCTCGATCGCGGCTTCGCGCAGGAAGTCTCCTATTGCCCTTTCGGCGAGAGCGGCTCCACCACCAACTTCGACGAAAGCCGCATCGCCGCTTCGAGCACGACCAGCGGAGATGTTATCCGTATCGAGGCCTGCCCGATCCGGCGGCTCCAATCGGCGGCGTCTTCCTCTCCGGCGAGGACAGCGATCACCACCGAGGTGTCGATGAACATCAGGAATGTCCCCACATCTCGTCGATCTCATCCTTAGTCAAATCCCTGCCGCCGCTTCCCGCCTTGGCCTTCAGATCGTTCGATATGGCGGCCAGCCGCCGCTCAGCCAGCGGAACTCTTTCACGTTCGCGCTGAAGCTCGGATTCAAGCGCCTCGATCACCGCCTCGGTCATTGAAATCTTTCGCTTTTCGGCAAGCTGCCGGGCGAGGTCACGGGCGCGCGGGTCTCTGATCTGGAGATTCATCCTGGAAGCCTCCGTTCGGTGCCACTACAACATAGGGAGTTGTCATGACAAGGCCAGCCCGACTGGCCTGTCATCCAATCTCAGCTCCCGTACAGCATCTCATCCTGCAGCTTGCGCAAAGCGAACAGCCCGGTCGTGCGGTCGGGTGTGGCGTTGTCGGTGGTGATGAGCTCGCCCTTCCTGACCGGCTTCAGCACCTTGCCGCCTTCGAGCAGGCCGACCGGCACTGCCAGATTGGCGCGCGCCTCTTCGACGGTCATGGTCCAGGAGCGGTAGCAAGTCTCGCCGATGGCATCGAAGGTCTCGCCCGTGGCGAGATCGCGCTTGGCCACCGCGCAGACCTCGGCCACCGGCTTCGGCAGCGGCACCATGTCGGGGCGGCCGTAGAGCATGATACGGGCCGCCGTCAGCGGCACTTCCAGCGAGGTCAGATGATACGGCCGGAAGAAGCTGTAGTAGGGGCCGTGGCCTATGTGCAGGTCGTCCATGCGCTCGACGATGCGCGGATGCGTCGCCTCGACGATGACGAACACGCCGGGCGCCACGCCCTTGCCGATGGTGTAGTCGACAACGCCCTTCTTCGACAGGATGCCGCCATCCGCCTTCGGGATGAGCACCTTGTCCAGCTGATCGCGGTCGGCCTTTGGGCCGTGCATGCCGGGAACGTCTGGGACCAGCCCGGTGGCGTTGGCGATGGCGCACATCTCGACCATGGTTTTGGAACCGTCGACGAACTCGACCAGCATGCGCGGGTTCATGTTGCGGCGGATAGCTTCCTCGCGATAGTCGTCCGGAACGGCATCGTGGTTGAGCGGGTTGTTCTTGCCCTTGCCAGCCGAGACGATGGTGTAGCCGAGCGCCGACGCAAATTCGATCAGCTCCATGCAGCTCGACGGCTCGTCGCCGGCGCCGACCGAATAGACGACGCCGAGCCGGTCTGCCTGCTGCTTGAGGTAGCAGCCGATCGTGACGTCGGCCTCGACATTCATCATCACCAGGTGCTTGCCGTGCTCCATCGCCTTCAAGTCGAAATCGGCGGCGACACCAGGCTTGCCGGTGGCGTCGATGACGACGTCGATCAGCGGATTGGTGACCAGCATCTCGTTCGTGGTAATGGCGATTTTGCCCGCCTCGATCGCCGCGGTGACTTTCGAGCCCCTGTCCGCCTCGACCGCCATCGCCTCGTCGCCATAGGCGATGCGGATGGCGTCACGCGCCGTGTGCGGACGCCGCGTCGAGATGGCCGCGACCGAGATGCCGGGCATCAGCATGCCTTGCGTGACCAGGTCGGTCCCCATTTCGCCGGAGCCGATGACGCCGATGCGCACCGGGCGTCCCTCGGCGGCGCGCCTGGCGAGATCGCGGGCCAGTCCAGTCAGGGCGACATTGGTCATGCAAGCGTGTCCACGGCTTCTTGATTTGCAGGCGGGAATAGCAGGGAACGGCCCCGCTTTGCCAACGAAACCAGCGGACGGCGGCAATTTCTCCGGCAACAGGCCCGGCAGGTGAGGCCAACCCCGGTAGAGGCTGATTGACCCGCCTCGGCGTCAAACCACCCTGATATAGCTCGTCATGCCGGTTTTCTGATGTTCGATGATGTGGCAGTGCAGCAGCCAGTCGCCGGGATTGTCCGCGACGAAACCGAGCTGAACCTTCTCGTTGGGCTGCATGAGATAGGTGTCGGAGATGACCGGCTGAACCTGGCGTGTCGACGACGACAGCACCTTGAAGCTCATGCCGTGCAGATGCATCGGATGCGATTGCGGCGTCAAATTCTCCATGTCGATGACATAGCTTTTGCCGAGCTTCAGCTCGGCCAAAGGCGCGGTCGGGTCCGGCGTGTCGCCCGGCCACGGTACCTTGTTGATGGCCCAGAAGGAGTAGCCTAGCGTGCCGCATATGCTGTCGCTCGGCACGTTTTCCGCCGTGGCGCTGAGCGAGAGCGCGATGTGTTTCGCGCTGGCGAGATCCACCTCCGGCACCGGGTTGGCTTCCAGCGGTGCGAGGTCGCGCAAATCGCGCTTGAGCGAGCTGCCGGTGGCGCGCAAGGTGGCGAGGACCTTGGGTTTGGTGCCTCTGATGTCGCCCAGGCTGACGATCGCGCCCTCCTGGTCAGGCATGCGAATGGCGAGCTCCATGCGCTGCCCCGGTCCGAGCAGCAAAGCATCGGGCGCAAAACGCTGCGGCACCGGATTGCCGTCCAGCGCGATGACCGCGGCCTCCCCACGCTCGACGCGAAAGGCGTAGATGCGGGTGACATCGGTGATGGCGACCCGCAGCCGCACCAACCCGCCGGCCGGCGCGTCGAATTGCGGCTGGTCGAGCCAGTTGGCGGTGCGCACCGTGCCATAGGTTCCGGTTTTTGCGGCATCGCGCGGCCGAAATTGCTGGATGAACTGCGCGTCGTCGCCGAGGCGCCAGTCGCGCAGGTTGACGACGGCTTCGGCGTCGAATTTTGGATCGTTGGGGTTCTCGACCACGATCACGCCGGTGAGGCCATGGCCCATCTGCTCCAGCGTGTTGCAATGCGGGTGATACCAGAACGTGCCGGCGTCGGGCGGGGTGAAGGCGTAGTCGAAATGATCGCCGGTATAGACGTAAGGCTGAACCAGGAAAGGGACGCCGTCCATCTTGTTTGGAACGCGAATGCCGTGCCAATGGATGGTCGTCGGGTCGTCGATGGCGTTGACGAGACGCGCGGCAAAGGGCTCGCCTTTTTTCATCCGCAGTACAGGCGGCATGCCTGATTCACCATACGTCAGGACATCCCGGGTCTCGCCCGCATCCATGAACCTGGCCTGGATCTTTGCCGTCTTGAGCACCACCGGCTCAGGTGTGACAGCTGCCCAACCGCTGAGCCTGGTCATTGCTGCCAGCCCGACGCCGCCACCGCCGGCAACCGCAGCCGTTTTCAGAAGCCCGCGGCGGGTGAATAGGGTCATCTGGCGCTCCAACGGAATATGATTACCTGTCGTCCTGAATGACGGGTGGCGACCGGCGCACAAGCCGATACTGCCACATCGCATCTCTGTCATGCCATGGCGAGCCGGTGACATCTGCTTGCGCAACAGCGTGAACGCTGGCGTGCCCACCATTCGCCCGCATCCGGGAGCGCGGGCTCGGATTAATGCAACTCGGCCAGCAACGCCTGTGCCTCGGCGAGGTTCTTTTCGGAACCGGCGGCGAGATCGTCCATCTTCTTGTCACGGAAGATGACGAGCGCGTCCTGGCATGCGGCGATCGCTTCCTGTGCCATCGCCTTGTCCTTGTGGGCGGCGCCCAGATCGACCAGCACGTCGCACAGGCTGTCCTGCGTGAAGGCGACAGCCGGCACCGAATTGATCTTCTTTTGCACCACGATCGCCTCGCGCAGGACCAACACCGCCTCCTCGAAATGCGCGACATTGTTTTCGGCGCGGCCGGCCATGGTCAAGGCATAGCCCATCTCGTTGCGCGCATTGGCCCAACGTTCGGGATCGCGGTCGCGACCGAGCTGCTCGGCAAGCGCCCGGTTGACGACAATCGCCTCCTCGTACAATTCAGCCGAAGGCTCGCGGGCCGCGATCATGCTCAGCGTCTGCGCGAGACTGGTCTGGTTGGTGATCCAGAGATCGGGATCGCGGGCGATCGTTCGCACCGTGGCGAGGTCGCGGTAGATCTGAGCGGCTCGTTTCAGCTTGCCGACATCGTTCGCCCAGTAACCAAGACTCGACAGCCCGCCGGCGAGATTGTTCTGATTGTTCTCCCAGACAGCCAGCGCATTCTCGCGCGTTACCACGCTGAGCGCTGCGTCATAGGCGGCAATCGCGCGGGTGAGCAACTCGACGTCCTTGCCGTCCGCGGCCATCAGCAAGGCATTGCCGATATCGCCCTTGGTGCGCGCCCATTGCATGCGGTTGGGAAAACCGTCGTAGATCCGCGCTGCCGTCTCGAAGCTCTGCACGGCCTTGGCGTAGAACGTGGCGTCGCCACCAATCCGGCCCTGGCTGTAGACGGCAAAGCCGAGGTCGTAATTGATATTGGCCCACTCCTCCGGGTCGGCGTCCTTGGAGTAGGCGGGGAGCGCGGCTTCCAGCATGTCGGCTGCTTGCGCCAGCAAGTCCAGGTTGGATGTATCGTCGCCCAGGATCGACAGGGTCTGGCCGAGCACGCGCCGCGTCTGGCCGATCTCCGTGACATCACCGCCTTTCGTCTGCCCGTCGAGCGCCGCCCGCAGCGCGTCGACCGATTGCTGCAGCAGTTGATCGTCAGAGGCCAGCTTGCCTGACATCATCAACGCGCAGCCGAGGCGGAATTCCGTCTTGGCCCAATTGGCTGGGTCCTTGTCGCGGGTGCGAACCCTGAGCACCTGACCGTAGACATCGATCGCCTGCCGCAGGGTCGAGATGTCCCCCGCGCGTTCGCCCCAGTTCGATAGCGTGCCTGCAAGGCTGTAACCAATCGAAGCGAACTCGCCCGGCGCGGCGGTTGCGGTATAGACCTCCCATGCCTGATGATACGCGGTCACCGCCTGAATGTAGTAATCGGTTCCCGTATCGAGATCGCCGAGCGTGTCGTTGACCGATCCCAGATTCTGCTGCAGCGAAGCCCAGTCAAGCGGCAGTTTCTCACGCGGATATTCGGACAGAGCGGCCTGGTACGCGGTGGCTGCCTGCAGCAGCAGTTCCTTGTTCTTCTGCTTGGCGCCGAGGCGCTGCAAGGCGTTGCCCAGCGTCAGCTGGCCGTTCGCCCAGCTCGCCGCGGCGTGCTCGCGCGTCCGAACCGAAAGCGCTGCCTCCGCCGCCTCCCGCGCGCGCTGCAACGCGGCGATATCGCCGTTGATCTCGCCGATCGACTCGAATGCGGTGCTCAAATTGTTCTGGATCGTCGCCCATTGCGCCGGCGCGCGTTCCCTGGTCATCTCCTCAGCCGCCGCCTGGAAGGCCGCGACCGATTGCTCAAGCGTCGGTACATCCTTTTCGCGCGCGCCGAGGCTCGCCAGAACGACACCCAGATTGATCTGGCTCAATGCCCAGTCGAGCGGTACGCGATCCCGGCGATATTCTGTCAGCGCGGCGCGATGCGCCGATATCGCTGCGCGAAAACTGTCCGATGTGGTCTGGCGTTCGCCGATCTCGGACAGCACGATGCCGAGATTGTTCTGCGTCGCCGCCCATTCAAGCGGCAGTTTTTTCGACGACTGTACCTCGAGCGCCGAGCGGAAGGCCGCGACTGCCCGCTCAAGCAGTGCCGTCCCGTTCTCGCGCTGGCCGAGCCGCCAGTAGACCGTGCCCAGATTGCCATAGGTCGATGCCCAGTCGTCAGGGTAGGCGTCATGCGTATAGACGGTCAGCGCCTGCTCATAGGCGGCAGCTGCCTTGTCGAGGTTGTCGCGGCCGGCTTCCCGTTCGCCCAAAGTAGCAAGCGTGGCGCCCATATTGTTCTGGGTGGCCGCCCAAAGCAGCGGCAACTTTTCGCGGGTGACATAGGTCAATGCCTGTTCATAGGCTGTCAGGGCCTGGGCGAGATACGCATTGTCGCCGGAGAAGTCCCCTTGTTCCGACAGAGCGTTGGCCTCTGCCGCCTTGTAGTAGAACGCATCTTCGTCGCTCCATTTCGCGGCCTGCTCATAGGCCTTGGCGTAGTCCTGAGCCGCCTCCTTGAAGTTGAAGGAAATCTCGTAGGTTCTGGCGCTGCTGGCGAAAACCTTTGCGAATTCGAGCCGCTTTGCCTTCAGCTCGGCCTCGGCCTGGTCGACCGTAGACGAAAGTTCGCCGATGCGGGCCTTGGCCTGCTCGTTGAATTTCTGCGCCGCTTCGAGCGCGCCTTCCTGAACCGCCTGTTCGGCGAGTTTCGATAGCCTGGCAATTTCGGGGTCCGGGTTTTTCAAAGTCTCGCGTTCGGCCAACACGTGTTTCAGCCGTTCGGTCTGGCCACGCAGCAGCTTGTCGAGCTCAGCCGGATCCTTGGGTATGTCGACCCCGAGCGCCTTCAGCATGGCGTAAAGCCCATCCATCGGCACCTTGCCGTCACGCGATATGGTTTCGATCTGGCGGCGCTCCGGATCGGGTAGCGTCGAGATGGTCAGCAGGAGCTGGCGCCGCTCCCTGAGGATTTCGCCCTCATCGCCTTTCGGTGCCTCGGCGGGGGTACCGAAATAGAGCAGCCGGCGCAGGCTCTCATTGACCCAGGGCCGCTGCTGGCCGTTGGTCTTGAGATAGACCTCCTCGCCGATCATGCGCAGAACGGTGCCGAATTCCTCGCCGCCCATCGTGTCGATGTGGCGCAGGATCGCTGCCGCATAGGGGCTGTTGCCATCGGCCGGACCGTCCAGCGCAACCTTGCCGGGCTCGGCGGCAAAGGCGATGACCTGGCCGAGGCTGCCGTCGACCGAGCCCTTGGCGTCGGCGCCGCCCTTCAGGGAAACCACGCCGCGCGTTTCCCCGAGACCGCCGGCGCCGATCGGCTTGCCTTGGTCGCCCGGCGCCAGCTTCAGGAGCGTGCCCGGCGGGAACGGATCGTTGCGGCAGGCGTCCAGCAGAACGATGGTGACCGGCACCTTGGCCTTCAGTTCGGCGACGATGGACGACAGCGGCACCAGCTTTTCGCCGGCATTGTCGAGCGCCGAGATATCGGCATCGACAGGGACCAGATAATTCTCGCCGCCGGCTTCGATGCCGTGGCCGGAATAGTAGATGATGGCGACATCGGCGCCCTCGGCATCGTCGACGAAGCCTTCGAGATCGCGCCGCAATTTGCGCGCGTCGCGGTTGGTGGCGACATTGGTCTCGAAGCCGAGCCTGTCGAACATCTCCTCGATGGCGCGGGCGTCGTTTTCCGGATTGGGCAGTTTGCCGACATGCTGGTAGTCGGACTGACCGATGATGAGCGCGACGCCTTTCAGCGCCTTCGGCTCTTCAGCCAAAGCGGGGCCAAACGCGCATAGGCACACCAGTGCTGCGGCAATTGCCGCGCACATGCGCCCTGTCGCACCTGCCGTTCGCCCAAAGAGCATTCTCTACCCCAAAACCCGACGCTATCTTCCGCAGGCGAGATGGCATCATGATGGCCGGCCGATGGCAAGTCCTTGGGCGAGCTGTGTTCTTGTCGTGGATATGCGTACGAGGAGGCTGGCTTTCAGCGTGCGAGCGGTAGTGTTCAGCATGCCGGATACGGCCAGACCGGCCTGTTCGTGAGTTGACAGGTCCGGACTTGTTGAGCAGTCGTCCGGCCCCGTAGAGCCTCTTTCTCTCAATGTTTCCGGGCGAGGCGCCACGGTTGGATGCGCGGGATTGGCACTTTTGCGTCAGCCGGCTTTTTTGGTCCGCAACGAGACCCGGACTTCGCGACTGCATCTTTTTAAATCAAAGGAATGAACTGGTGCTGCGAGAGAGGATTGAACTCTCGACCTCTCCCTTACCAAGGGAGTGCTCTACCACTGAGCTACCGCAGCCGCTGATGGCGGGGCTTCTGCCATATAGAACCGGCAAGCGCAAGGCGTCTGTGAAAGGCTTTGCCAGACAAGTTTCGCTGACATGGCGGCGCCACAATGCTAACTATCCCTTGAACGGCAGGCCCTGCCAGTTGCGGGCGGGACGGAACGATGGACGAGAAGACAATTCCACCGAAAAAGGCTGATCCGGAAAAAAAGGACGGGACTGACCGCAAGGACCGTCTGGCCGAGCAGCTGCGCGCCAATCTCATGAAGCGCAAGACGCAAGCGCGCTCGCGGCGCACCGGTGATCCTGACCAGCGGCCCGAAGGACTGCCGGCTGCTGAAAAAATGCACAAGGACTGACCGATATCAGCCACACTGGCCGGTCACCTTGGCCAAAGGGGCTCAGAAATCCTATTTCTTGAACCAAGCCGGCCAATGGTCTAGACGGGCCGATACTCAAACTGACGAAAACCGGCCTATCGGGCCGAGGGGACATTCTCTCATGGATCGCATCAGAATTGTCGGCGGCAACAAGCTCGCCGGAAGCATTCCGATTTCGGGCGCGAAAAACGCCGCTTTGCCGCTGATGATCGCCTCGCTGCTCACCGACGACACGCTGACGCTGGAAAACGTGCCGCATCTGGCCGATGTAGAGCAGCTGATCCGCATTCTTGGCAATCACGGCGTCGACTATTCGGTCAACGGCCGCCGCGAGAAGCAGAATGAGGGCTATTCGCGCACCATCAACTTCTCGGCCCGAAACATCGTCGATACGACCGCGCCTTACGAGCTGGTGTCGAAGATGCGGGCGTCGTTCTGGGTGATCGGCCCGCTGCTGGCCCGCATGGGCGAGGCGAAAGTGTCGCTCCCCGGCGGTTGCGCCATCGGCACGCGGCCGGTCGATCTGTTCCTTGAAGGTCTGCAGGCGCTGGGCGCCGACATCGATGTCGACACCGGCTATGTGCTGGCAAAGACCAGGAATGGCCGCCTCGTCGGCAATCGCTATGTGTTCCCGAAGGTCTCCGTCGGCGCCACCCATGTGCTGATGATGGCGGCAGCGCTCGCCAAGGGCGAGACGGTGCTGGAAAACGCCGCCTGCGAGCCCGAAATCGTCAACCTCGCCGAATGCCTCAACGCCATGGGCGCAAAAATTTCCGGCGCCGGCACTCCAACCATCACCATCGATGGCGTCGAATCGCTGTCTGGCGCGCGCGTGCGCGTCATCCCCGACCGCATCGAGACCGGCACCTATGCCATGGCGGTGGCCATGACCGGCGGTGATGTCGTGCTCGAAGGCGCCCGCCCCGAGCTGCTGCAGACCGCGTTGGATGTGATTGCCCAGACCGGTACCGAGATCACGCCGACCAATTCCGGCATTCGCGTCCGGCGCAACGGCGCCGGCATTTCGCCGGTCGACGTCATGACGGCGCCCTTTCCGGCCTTCCCGACCGATCTGCAGGCGCAGTTCATGGGCCTGATGACCATGGCCAAGGGCAAGTCGCGCATCACCGAGACCATCTTTGAAAACCGCTTCATGCATGTGCAGGAACTGGCCCGGCTCGGCGCCCACATCACGCTGTCCGGCCAAACGGCGATCGTCGACGGCGTCTCCAAGCTGAAGGGCGCGCCCGTGATGGCGACCGATCTGCGCGCCTCGGTGTCGCTGGTCATCGCCGGTCTGGCGGCCGAAGGCGAAACGACGGTCAACCGCGTCTACCACCTCGACCGCGGTTTTGAGCGGCTGGAAGAAAAGCTCTCCAATTGCGGCGCGGTGATCGAGCGGATTTCGGCTTGACCGCACGGCAGTTGCTTCAGACAGACAGGCGTCTGGTGCTGCCTTCATTCACCGCCAACACTTCAAACCCGAGGCGCTAGCCTCGGGTTGAATTTGTGTCGCGGTTGCACGGACCGGAAAGACCGCCTAACAGAAGGCTGAACCAACTTTCAGGTGTGCATTCGGCATGGCAGCCCTCAAACTCATTGCGCTCGACGATCAGGATCTGAGCATCGTCTCGGCTCACGTCCAGGACGCCGTGATGAAGGTCTCGGATCTCGAATACCTGCCTTCGGCCAAGCGTTTCATATTGACCATGAACCGCTTCGTCTGGGAGGCGAAATCCGGATTGTTCAGCCCGCACAATGAGCGGCGCCAGGCGGTGTTGCATTTCGACCGCGTGCTCGGCGCCAAGACCAGCGGCATTGCCCGCGATCGGCCGGCCGAGGTGCTGTCGCTCCTGGCAATCAGCTTTATCGAAATCAGCAAGCCGGCCGGCATCGTCGAATTGGTCTTTTCCGGCGGCGGCGCGATCATGCTCGACGTCGAATGCATCGAGGCGCGGCTTGCCGACATAGGCGGCGCCTGGGAAGCCACCTCGCGTCCGGTGCACAGGGTCTAGAGCATGATCCCAAAAAGTGGGTGCCGGTTTTTGTTGGACAAAACGGGAATCGTCTGTCCAGAGATCTTGCTCCAACAAAGGGTTAGATCGTGATGAGATTTCAACCAAGTCTCATCACGATCTAGACGCAGCCGATGGCCATTACGCTTATCCAGTCCGATGCCGGTTTCGCGCAGCGTTTCGCCGCCTTCCTGACCACCAAGCGGGAGGTATCGGAGGACGTCGACACTGCCGTGCGCGCCATCATTGCGCGGGTTCGTGCCGAGGGCGACGCTGCCCTGGTCGACTACACGCTGAAATTCGACAAGGCCGACCTCAATAGCCTCGGCATCGCCGTGTCGAAGGACGACATCGCGCAGGCCTACAAAGACGCCGATCCGCAGACGGTCGAGGCGCTGAAATTTGCCCGTGACCGCATCCGATCCCATCACGAGCGACAAATGCCCAAGGACGATCGCTATACCGATGCCGCCGGGGTCGAGTTGGGTTCGCGCTGGACGGCGATCGAGGCGGTCGGGCTCTATGTGCCGGGCGGCACGGCAAGCTATCCAAGCTCGGTGCTGATGAACGCCGTGCCGGCCAGGGTGGCGGGCGTCGAGCGCATCGTCATCGTCGTGCCGGCGCCGGGCGGCATCATCAATCCGCTGGTGCTGGTGGCCGCCGATATATCAGGCGTTTCAGAGATTTACCGCGTCGGCGGCGCGCAGGCGATTGCCGCCCTTGCCTATGGCACCGAAACGATCCGGCCGGTCGCCAAGATCGTCGGGCCCGGCAATGCCTATGTCGCCGCCGCCAAGCGCCAGGTGTTCGGCACGGTCGGCATCGACATGATTGCCGGACCGTCTGAAGTGCTGGTGGTGGCCGACGGCAGCAACGATCCCGACTGGATCGCCGCCGATCTTCTGGCGCAGGCCGAGCACGACGTGTCGGCGCAATCGATCCTGATCACCAACGATCCTGCGTTCGGAAAAGCAGTCGAACAGGCGGTCGAGCGCCAGCTGCAGAGCATGCCGCGCGCCGAGACGGCGGCTGCCAGCTGGCGCGATTTCGGCGCGGTGATCCTGGTGGAGACCATCGAAGCCGCGCTGCCGCTGGTCGACCGCATCGCCGCCGAACATGTGGAACTCGCCATCGACGATGCCGAGGGCTTCCTGGCCAGGATGCGCAATGCGGGTGCTGTGTTTCTGGGACGCCATACGCCCGAAGTCATCGGCGACTATGTCGGCGGCTCCAACCACGTGCTGCCGACGGCGCGTTCGGCGCGCTTCTCTTCGGGCCTGTCGGTGCTCGATTTCGTCAAGCGCACCTCGATCCTGAAGCTCGGGCCGGAGCAGCTGAGAGCACTTGCGCCGGCGGCGATTGCGCTGGCCAAGGCGGAAGGCCTCGACGCGCATGGCCGCTCCGTCGCCATCCGGCTGAACATGTAGGCGGCGATGGCGGACGGCGATCAAACCCGCGCAAGGCTGATCGATGTCGAGCTCGACGAGTCGATCGGCCGTTCGACGCCCGATGTCGAACATGAGCGCGCGGTGGCGATCTTCGACCTGATCGAGGAGAACAGCTTTCAGCCGGTCAATGATGACGGCGCCGGGCCTTATCGGCTGAAGCTGTCGCTGGCCGAATCCCGGCTGGTGTTTGCGGTCGCCCGAGAGGATGGTGCTGATGTCGTCACCCATATCCTGTCGCTGACGCCGCTCAGGCGCATCGTCAAGGACTATTACCTGATCTGCGAAAGCTACTACGACGCCATCCGATCCTCGACGCCGAGCCATATCGAGGCGATCGACATGGGCCGGCGCGGCCTGCACAATGAAGGCTCGCAGACGTTGATGGACCGGCTGGCCGGCAAGATCGACATCGACTTCGACACGGCGCGGCGGCTGTTCACGCTGGTCTGCGTGCTGCACTGGCGGGGTTAGACCTGACTGGGGCGCCCCGCTCGATCCTGTTCTTGTGCGGCATGAACGCCGTGCGCTCGCCGATGGCCGAGCAGCTGGCGCGGCGCATGCTGCCGCCGGCCACTTTCGTCGCCTCTGCCGGCGTGCACAGGGGCGAGCGCGATCCGTTCGTCGACGCGGTGCTGGCCGAAGAGGGCCTGACGCTGGGCGAGCGCCAGCCGCGCTCGATGGACGATCTCGAGGACGATTATTTCGACCTGATCGTCACCCTGGCGCCGGAAGCCCACCACGCCGCGCTCGAACTCACCCGCTCGCTTGCCGTCGACGTCGAATACTGGCCGATGCCGGATCCGACCGATGTCGGCGGCAGGCGCGAGCAGATCATGGCCAGCTATCGCGACGTGAGAGAACGGCTGAAAGCGCGCATCAGCCGACGTTTTCTGCTTCCGGAGGTAAAAAACGCGGCGGATTGATGCATGTCGCTCAAAAGCGGTCCCGGTTTTGAGACAACGACATGCATAAAACGAAAGCTTGGAGCGCGTCGCATATGACGCGATCTAAGCGTGTTCACAAGCGCACGATTATCATATAGGTTCCGCCGAAATTCCGGCCTGGGCGCTCCAGGGCGCAGGAACTGCAATCCAAGCAAAGGTATCGAATGCCGAAGGAAGAAGTCCTCGAGTTTCCGGGTGTCGTGACGGAATTGTTGCCCAACGCGATGTTCCGGGTGAAGCTCGAAAACGAACACGAGATCATCGCCCATACGGCTGGCCGCATGCGCAAGAACCGCATCCGTGTGCTGACCGGCGACAAGGTCCTGGTCGAGATGACGCCCTATGACCTGACCAAGGGCCGCATCACCTACCGTTTCAAGTAACAGTCCGGCGCGAACCGCGATGAGCATCCTGCAGAAGCTCGTGCTTGCCTCTGGTTCGCCGCGCCGGATCGAACTGTTGCAACAGGCCGGCATCGAGCCGGACCGCGTGCTGCCAGCCGATGTCGACGAAACGCCGCTGCGCGCCGAACATCCGCGCTCGCTGGCCAAGCGGCTGTCGAAGGAAAAGGCCGAGAAGGCGCTGGCCTCGCTGAAAAGCGAGGAAGACTATGCGCCAAGTTTCGTGCTGGCCGCCGATACGGTGGTCGCGGTCGGACGCCGCATCCTGCCCAAGGCCGAGACGCTGGACGACGCCGCCAATTGCCTTGGACTGCTTTCGGGCCGTTCGCACCGGGTCTATTCCGGCATCTGCCTGATTACGCCGGGCGGCAAGCTGCGCCAAAGGCTGGTTGAATCCAGGGTACGCTTCAAGCGGCTTCCACGCGAGGAGATCGACGCCTATGTCGCCTCCGGCGAATGGCGCGGCAAGGCCGGCGGCTATGCCGTCCAGGGTCTCGCCGGTTCGTTCGTCGTCAAGCTGGTCGGCTCCTACACCAACATTGTCGGCCTGCCGCTCTACGAGACGGTGGCGCTGCTTTCGGGCGAAGGCTTCAAGGTCCACACCAGCTGGCATACCGCGCGGCCATGAGCCTGGACGATAAGGTCACACCACTGCGCCCGAAGCGCCCCTGCCCCGAATGCGGCAAGCCGTCGGCGCGCGAGACCTATCCGTTCTGCTCGAAGCGCTGCAAGGACATCGACCTCAACCGCTGGCTGAAGGGCGCCTATGTCATCACCGCGCGGGATGACGAGGACGAGAGCGACGAGCCGAAGTAGGGTTTGGGAGGTGCCGGCCGCGCAATTCCACTTCGCCGACCTTACGCAATTGCTGCTTTGCCGGCGTCGGTATTGTCTGCGACAATTGCCCCGGAAAATCAGCGCTTAGGCGCTGGACAGGCCGGATTCCCGTGCTATAACCCACGCGCTTTCAAGGGGTGCCCCACGGCGCTTTCCTGAAATCCGGTCAGGCGATGTCTCGTTTGCCGGCGAGGCCCAGATAGCTCAGTTGGTAGAGCAGCGGACTGAAAATCCGCGTGTCGGTGGTTCGAATCCGCCTCTGGGCACCATCCCCTCTTCTCCCGACACTCCGTTAAGCCGAACCTTCTACGCTGCCGCTTCTGCAAGCCACTGGGATTGTTGATCTTTTTCCGTCGCATTGCGCAATTAAGCGGGACAGAGAGCGCTTCGGGCGCATTTGGTCCAACGAGGCGGGGGGATGGTATTTCCGTTGGTATTCGACATCCTGATGGTATCGAAACAGCCAAGGGAGACCTGACGAATGGCCCTATCCGACGTGAAATGTCGAAACGCCCGCCCTGCTTCCAAACTCGTGAAATTGTCTGACGGGGGCGGGCTGCAGCTATGGGTACAGCCCACGGGCTCTCGCCTCTGGCGGCTCGCCTACCGCTTTGACGGCAAGCAGAAACTGCTCGCGCTGGGGAGCTATCCGCTTATCTCTCTCGCTGAGGCACGGGAGGCGCGCGATGATGCTAAAAGGCTCCTGCTAGCTGGCGTCGACCCTGGAAAGGAACGCAGCTTGCGGAAGGCCGATTCGGCAAAGGACTCCTTTCGCTCAATCGCGGACGAATATGTTGACAAGCTGAAGAAGGAGGGACGTGCCGTCCGGACGATCAGCAAGGTGAAATGGCTGCTCGACTTTGCCTATCCGATAATCGGCGATAAGTGCATTCGGAAGATCGATCCGGCTATCATCCTTACCGCCCTCCGTCGAGTCGAGGTTCGCGGTCGATACGAGTCGGCCAGGCGACTGCGCTCCACCGTCGGCAGCGTGTTTCGATACGCAATCGCGACCGCACGCGCCGAGACAGATCCGACCTTCGCCCTCAGAGGCGCACTCATCAGTCCGAAGGTAACGTCTCGCGCCGCGATTACCGATCCGAAGGCCTTGGGCGGTTTGCTGAGGGGGATCGATGCATTTGATGGACAGCCTACAACCCGAGCCGGTCTAAAGCTGATAGCGCTGCTGTTTCCCCGCCCCGGCGAGCTTCGCGCCGCTGAATGGGAAGAGTTCGATTTTGAAAGCTCGGTGTGGACGATCCCTGAAGCACGCATGAAAATGCGACGGCCGCACCGCGTACCCCTATCAAAGCAAGCGATCAGCGTCCTGACTTCACTGAGAGAAATCTCTGGTGATGGATCGCTGCTGTTTCCTAGTGTTCGGTCGGCTTCGCGTCCGATTTCCGACAATACGCTTAACGCCTCACTGCGTCGTATGGGTTACAGCAAGGATGAAGCTACCGCGCATGGTTTTCGAGCAACCGCATCAACTCTGCTGAACGAATGCGGCAAGTGGCATCCGGACGCCATAGAGCGGCAGCTGGCCCACATTGAGAACAACGACGTTCGGCGCGCCTACGCCCGGGCAGAGCACTGGGAGGAGCGCGTCAAGATGATGCAGTGGTGGGCCGATTACCTGGATGAACTCAAGAGCAAAAACCTGCGGGTGATCTCAATCGAGGGACGCCGCAAGCCTGCTGTCCACACACCAACGCGACCATCCACTTTGAACCCAACAGCGGCCGTTGATCAAACGCCGAAACAGATCTCCAACCGCCGGAAATCATACTGACCGTTAAAAAAAGCCACAACTCGACGCCAAATCGTAGGCCCGCATTGTCAGATTTCCTGGAGAGAAAGTTGACCACATTCGGCGGGAAGCTGCCGTTCTGCAACCGACCCCATTCCCGTCATTCAAGATGCCGATGGCCGGTTCCGAAACCGGGCACCTACCCGGCCCGGGCCTATCAGAGCGAGAATGCCATGGGCAGTGTGCGGTCCGTCCGTTTCGCCGACATTAGTCCGTGGATCCGCTATCCCCGCCCGACTTTCACCTCCACAACCTACACGGGCTCCGCGGCGGCTTCCTCTCCATAGATCCGGGACAAGCCCTGGATGCGCGTCGTGATCGCGTCGACGAGGCGACCAACGATCTCATGGATGATCCCCTCCTGGCGAAGCTCTTGCGCGCATTCCGATGACATGTCCGGTATCACCGCGAGCTGATGGCGGATCGTCCGCATTGTGTACTCGCCGCCAACCTTTGCTGAGGACGCACAGCGACGCCAGTGGCGCGGCATGATCTCCTCGATCGGGTAGGCTCTGTCGATCTTCATCGCCAGTTTAAGGTCGCGCATCTCAGCCTGGATCTCTCCCTCGCCGAGGTGCGGCAGAATGGAGGAGATGTCGTAGAGCGGAGCTAGGCGGGCCTCGCCCTGGGCACCCAGCAGCATCGAATAGTTCTTTGCATGCGCGTCCGTGCCGGCGATGATCCAGTTGAAGACGTTCGCGGCCATGAAGGTCTGACGGTCTTGGACGGGTTCCATGGAGGCCGCCAGCACCTTTTTGGAGATCGCCGTGATACCTGGCCCACCCTGGTTCTCGTACTTTAGCGTCGGCATCACCGATAGGGCCTGGCACATGTCCTCCTGATGGATGCGGATGGTCTTGCCGTCGATGTTGCGGCGGTCGTAGCGCTCGAGAACGATCGCCTTTTCGCCTGCGAAGTCGAGAACCTGGCTGTGTGCAGCGTCCATGCCGAGCTTGCATGCAAGCTGCAGGCAGAAATGCTCGTTCTCGGTATGCCCGTGCAAGTGCGGCAAAGGCGGCTTGAAGATGTGTGTCGTGGGCGTGTCGCCTAGAGGGATCCCCCAGCGATTGCTGCCCTTGTCGAAATGGAACGCCGTCTTTGCCTGCGCACCAGCGAGACTGAACTGACCAGGATCGCCGATTCGCCGGGTCGCCGCACCATCCTTGCGGAGGTCGCGCAGGCGGTCGCCAATCTGCGCCTCCGTGAGCAACTCCACGTTCTCGCCGCGGGAAACCTGGTGGCCACGCGGAAGGAACTGGACGGCGCCGGCGCAGTCGCGGCCGACATTCTTGAGCAGGGCAAACGGGTTTCGGGCGGAGACCTGGAACCTCTGCGCCCATCTGGCGAGGGTCTGCTCATTATCCGGCAGCAGACCCCAGAGGAATGCCTCGACGACCTTGCCCTCGTAGGTCCTGGTGATCGTCGGCATGGACAGGGAAAGCGGGATCGCCACCCGGCCCTCCATCCATGCCTCTTGATAGGAGAACGAAAGCTTGCCGCCCTGCAGGTGGTGGAGCCACCCAACCGGTCTGCCAGCGATATGGACGTCGAGGGTGTCGATCGGGTTCACCATGATCATCGTCACCTAGAGCTTGTAGGGAATCTCGTCGTCGTCATCGTCGACATGCCGTTCATCGGCATTATGATGATGATCAGCAGCTGACGTCGGCGCCGGCGGGATTTGAAAGTCCAGCTCCACACCAAGCGTAGTCAGCGCCAGCAGCACGTTACCGATCTCGGCGCTGGGCTTGCCGTTCTCGATCCACGACACCCACGTCTGCGTGGTGTTGATTATCTTGGCCAAGGCAGCCTGGGACAGACCGCGACGGGTGCGGGCCTCCTTGATCAGGATACCAATGTCCCGAGCTGTTCTGATCTTCATGGCGTATACGATCTCTGTATGAGCTAGCCTGATATAGGCTCCTATATGACGGGTGTCAATATATGCCACTATATCAAACCTTACCCCATATAGGTTCCTATATGGGTGATCCTCATATATTAACCTATATTGAGATAGGCAAACTCGTCAGAGGACCAGCCGCTTTCGCGCCCGTCGTACAAAGTCTCTAGCGTGACCGTTTCGAGTTTTGCGACTGCCAAATAGGAAGATCGGGTGTGAGCGGATTACCATGATCGCCCGGAGCATAGGCTCCAGTGAGAGGAAGGATAGATTGGCGCGGACCGTACTCGACCACCCGTTTCGAATTCCCTTGCACCGCGCGGCCGGTCCATAGACTGCGTGCATGATCACGGTCAACTTGACGCAGGCCTTGCAGTGAAATGAGCGTTCGGCGATCCCTGGCCCCAGCTTTTGACCTTGTCGGAGCGGTTGAAGCGCGTCTCTGGCCCAACGCCGTCTCGCAGAGCGCCCGCCGCACGTCCTCGTCGCCGGCCTTCGAGATGCCCCCCTGAACGTCGATGGAGGAGCCGGATTGGCAGCGCCGCGACGTCTGCCCGAAGTAGACCGCGCGACATCACGCGAACGGTGGAAGCGACGGATCGTCGATCACGGTCATGCAGGAGAGCCCTGTCACCGACTCCGGGGACACCTTCGACTGAGCGGGTTATTTCAGGTCGAGCTTCTTTTTGAGGTAGTCGCGCAGTTCGCCGACAGACGAGAAAATAGCGTCTGGTTTCGAGGCTTCCAAACCTGCCACGTCGAGGCAGCCCCATGCCGAGCCCAACGCGGCGACGTTGGCTCCACGCGAAGCCTCGGTATCCTGAGGCTGATCGCCGACATGATAAGTATTG
Organism: Mesorhizobium sp. M0030; assembly: GCF_040323695.1. Taxonomy (NCBI): domain Bacteria; kingdom Pseudomonadati; phylum Pseudomonadota; class Alphaproteobacteria; order Hyphomicrobiales; family Phyllobacteriaceae; genus Mesorhizobium; species Mesorhizobium sp. M0030. The sequence goes on from NZ_JAMYVE010000015.1 coordinate 89,841, forward strand.
TGAGGTTTTCCTCCCGCTTTTGACATCGCAAGCAAAAGACCCTCCGGGTGCGGCTTTCGGTTTTTCACGTGATGATAGCCGACCACAATATCTATCGGCCAGGCATGTGCCTTTATGAAGGCCTTCGGCACCATGTCGGGGCTTTTTGTAACGATAGCCAATGTGTGACCAGCCGCATGTAGCTCGATGAGCAACTCGGTAATTCCGCCGTAGACGGCCAGCTTCGGGGCTTGGGCCATAACCGCCTTCCAGTCCCGAGCGGCGCGAAGGTGCTCAACTGTGGAGGTGTCCACGAGAGTTTGATCGAAGTCGAAAATAATCATCTCAGAAACCCAACCGAGTTTGAGGATCGATGTCCAATGCGCGCTCCGGTCTTTTTGCTGGAGAGCGTTCGACCTGCTGGACGTGCAGCAAGAACTGCGTCAAGGCGACCCCATCGGATATGGCGCGGGCCCAGTGCTGAGCAATCATCATCTGATTGCCCTTCGTCTTGTCCTCGTGCTTCCACTTATCGGGATGATCAATGCACGCCAGCGCACGCTTCTGCTCTCGGCAGAACCGCACCGTGTGCATGGTCCCACCCTTCACATCCGTCTCCACCACTAGCACTGCGTCGGAGAGACCACTTTGGATGCGATCTCGCTCGGCAAAAGCTGTCCGCATAGGAGTGACACCAAGAGGATATTCGCTGACCAAACAGCCGCCGTTTTCAATTAAGCGAGTTGCCAGTCCCCGATTGGCGGCGGGATAAACTTTGTCCAAGCCGTGGGCCATCACTGCGACCCCCACACCGTGGGCATCCAAGCAGCCTTCGTGACCAAGAGTATCGCAGCCATGTGCTAAGCCACTCACGATAGTGAAGCCCTCGCTTGCTGCCGCCGCTGCCGACTTCCTAGCAACAGCTTCACCATAAGGAGTTGGCTCACGCGTCCCCACGACGGCAAGGCACTTCGTCGCGTGGAGTCCTGCCACGGCTCCCCTTACATACAAGACGGCAGGAGGATCTGGGATATTACGAAGGCGCTGAGGGTACCCTTCGTCATGGAATGAGAAAAACTTCGTATCGCTATTTAGCGTTTTCTCCAACTCGTCCTGAGCTCGATCCCATGCCTCTAACAGTGCGCTTTCCGATACCTTCGCCCGCGCCGCCCTGTCCACCACAACGTCTTTCGCATCACGGTCAGGCACAGGCCCATTAACGATGCGCAAGGCCCCCCGCCGGCCGAGACCTTTGAGCTTCATCAAAGCGACTAGCGCTACTGATGTCGATGACACGGGCGATGAAGCCATTGCTCTAATCCTTCTTGAACTTCGCGTCGTGCTCCCGTTCGCCCTGCCCCCATAGCGTATCCCACCTAGCAGGAACATGATCGTTCTCGGGATTCGGGCAGTAAGCAACACTCTCCGCTTTCGCGAGCGCAATCCCATACACCTTGCATTTCGGATTAGCGGCAAGCACCGCTAGCGCGATGCGAGACAGCGTATCACCTCGCGTGATGAAGTCATCGAAAACGAAGACATGGTCCGCATCTATTTTTGCCGACTGATACTTAGCCTTATCCAGCTCAGCGGAGCGACCCTCAGCGGAATAAATCGTATGAATCTTCTGATGGACATTCTTGGATAGGATGCTGTCGGAATATTGCGCCCCCACAGTTTTTGCGCATTCCTTGGTAATCCACGGTATTGAGCGGCTTGGGTCGGCTTTCGTTTCCTTGGACGAAAGCGCGGGGATAAATGAGGCGCGTTTGGGATCAATACCTAAGTGCTTGATGAGAGTCGGAGCAGCATCGTATAGAACCGTCGCCGCACCCCACTCGGCTTTATTATTCTTGTCTTTGAATCGAATAAACCAGGCGGTCCACTTCTCGTCAGTCCTGTCTTTCAGTTTATAGGCAATTGTAAACGAATACGTCAGCCCGAGAGACACACTCAGGTGAGGAAAACCCATCCATCCGGCAATTTTGTTGAAATAAACCACGCCACCCCCCTTACTTCGCAGTGCACGATGTAAGCAGCACGAGGCCGACTATCAACTCGCTTGCTGGCCTTTTTATTCTGCCAAAATTCGAAATTTCACCGGAGACCGCAGTGCACTCTTGGGAAACGGCCTCCGCCTGACGCGATTCGGGCCTAGGTGCCACTCTGAAAGGTCAGCCGAGTTGGATGCTCTACGGAAAGCGCGACCTATGAGAGCGGCCTCAAGGTCCCGGCCCAGACGTAGGCCTATGAGACTCGCATCTGCGCGGGCCCGAAGCGCGGCACGTGTTAACGACCGCCGGTCAGCCACGACCAGAAACCTCTAGATTTGGTTTTCGCGACCTCGGCCTTCGGCGAAGCGAGCGGCTCGACATGGCCACCGAAGTGACCTTCGCGCGCCGCCTTGTCGCGCATCCTGCCCCACGCAATCTCGTCCTCCGACATGTCGCCTGCCCAGACCACTGTGTCCATACGGATGAAATAGTGGGACCGGCAGGCGAATGACCAGTTCCCGACTGACGGCGAGAGACTGACGCTCTCGCCGTCAAAGGTGAGTTGCCAGCCTACCGGGCTAATCGGTGTCACCACCTTGGTGCCACAACCGCAGAAGCAATCATGGACTGCGGTTGCATACGGGATCGAAACATAGAGGACACCGGCCTCGCGGACCCTCGGGACGAACTCCACGAACTCGTGTCGGATCTTGTAGGGTCTCTTCATTCGCTGTCCTCGTTGATCGTCTCGGCGCCCGCGAGCACGAAGATGCTGAAATGTTCGTGGGTGTCGTCATCGTAGAAACCGAAAAGCTTCTTGAACTTGATGACTGCAAAGGCAGCATTCAGAGCGTTGAGTTCCACCACCTGAATGTTTTTGTCGTACTCGTTGACCTCTTCTGTCGTCATGAACGCGATGCGTTTCCCGTTGTGGACGTGCTCGCGCTTGGTAGGCGTGCTGGTCGTTGTACGTATCTGGCCCCGCAGGCTCTCGTTGTGCACCGTCAGGCCCATGCCCACATCTACGAACGGGATGTTTATTGCCTCCAGTTTTTGGACGATCGGCCGCTTCCCGGTCCCCTCCATGCACAGGAACACGAAGTCAAGGCCTTCCAGCAGGTGAAGGTTCTCAGGGGTAAGCTTGACCTTGTGCGGGACGATGCCGCGGCGCATTTTGCTGTAGGTACGCGCGTGAAACTCGACCTTGGAGAGCTCCTCCTCCAGTTCTTCGCCTGAAGGCGCGCCCGGCGCCCGAAAGGCGTTGTGCTGGTTGAACCCGTCGTTGTCGAAGAGGTGGATTTCGCGGACGTGGGTCTTGGCGAGATAATCCAGGACGTAGGAGCCCGTGCCGCCCAGGCCGACGATGCCAACCTTCAGCGGCTTGAGCTTTAGCGCGATTGCCACGATGTCGGCGCGACTACTGGCCGTGTCCTCGTAAAGAAAGACGCTGTCGTCCTCGTCGGGCGCGTAAGGCTTGAAGGATTGCGCCGTCACACCCGGCTCGATCACCTGTGCCGGGCCCGAGATTTTCGCCACGTAGTGCGCCATCTTTTGATGGAAATCATCGTAGCGGTCGGCGGGCTTGGGCTTACAGGAAAAGTTCCAGCGCACCGGCATCCCGTCGATCTTCAGGCCGTCACCCAAGTCGCTGTCGCCAAGCCCCTGGATCTTGCTGCCGTCCTCGTTGCAAGGGTGATCGCCGGACCACTTGGTCTGGTGATCCTTGGGCGGCTTCGCAACGTCGTTGGTCACCTCCAATGGGGCGAACAACACGCCGCGCTTTACGTGCCGGTTGCTGTCAACATAGGGTACGTCACGGATCACGAGATATCCCGTGACCACGTCGACGCTGTAGCCCTCGTCTCGAAGCCGCTTCAGCGGCGGGCTACGATCGATCGGTCGCCGTGACATCGAACTTCATCCTGTTTTTGATCTTCACGGAGTGGCCAGCCGTGAGCGTGCCTTTGGGGTTCGACGGGGGGCCATCACGGTAGGTCACTGTGAATTCGATGCACGTTCCCGTCGGCAGGACGGGGAACGCGATCTTCACCAGTTCCTCGAACGAGAGACGAGTTTCAGTGGTTTCGAAGGGCTCGCCATTGATGCCAACTGTCACAGCCTTCTGGCTGTAGAAGTGATCATCCTTCTTCAGGTCGATCACAGTGTCGTCGCGCGGTACGAGTTTGTCCTCGTGATCACCCGGCACCTCCCGGAACAACTCACGGTGGTTCGGGATCTCGGCCAGCGCGTAGAGCGCTTTGCCCGTTGTGGGGTCGGGCGACTCGAAAATCTCCCGGTCGACATGGATACGCACCAGGTGCGCAGCGACATTGACTGACATTTTTACTACTTTCTCCGCTTCGCGGTGCTTGCGTTTCGCTCTGCCGGATGGCATCTTGCTGTCCGGACAGACAACACTTAGGCTCTCAAAAACGCCCTGTTCGGCACGAGACCAACCCAGAGCGCGTTGTCTGTCTGGACAACAGAATGGGAGATATTGTGGCGAATGTCAAGGAGGGCGGATGCCGGAGTCTGCGTTAGGAATTTGGCTGAAGGGGCTTCGCGGCGATCTTAGCCTGCGAGAGTTGGCTCAGCGGAGCGAAGTCGATCACGCCTACATCTACCGCCTCGAGACGGGTGCGAAGGAAGCGCCGTCCGACGAGGTGGTGAACAAGCTGCTCAGCGGTCTGGCGCCGTCCGAGCGGGAAGTCAAGATCCTGCGGTTTCTATCAAGTCACCCCAATGTCGACCCCGATCTTGCCGAGTTCGCGAGGGCCGATGATCGAGTTTCATTCGAAGAGTTCCATATGCTTACCACCGTCGTGAACCGTGGCGCCCGCCCCGACTACGCGACCTCCCTTGCCCGCATCCGCCGGTTCATGAGCGAGGACGAAGATGGATGAACTCTCCGTCGCGATGAAGGCACGCGACTTCATCGCCAAGAGCGGTCCATTGGCGCTTCCGGTCTCAGTAAACGCCTACGCGGCGCAAGTCGGAGGTACCGTGAAGCAGGAAGTGCTTCAGGAACATGAGGACGCATGGTCGGTGCGGTTGTCGAACGGCAAGTACCGCATTTGCGTGAACTGCGCCCACAACAGCCGTCGGCAGCGCTTTAGCATCTGTCACGAAGTGGCTCACGAGGCCCTCGGCATAGCGGCGGATCATAGGTCGCCGAGCTGGAGTTTCACGCGTAGGCCGCCCGGCGAGATCGCCTGCGACGTGTTCGCGGCCGAGCTATTGCTTCCATTCAAGCTGTTCAAGCCGAGAGTCGATGCGGCTGACATGAATTTCGCCGCAGTCAGCGACCTGGCCGACGAATTCGACGCTTCCTTGATGTCGACGGGCTCACGTTTCGCCACCTTCTCGCGCGAACTGTGCGCCTTCGTGCTCTCCGAGGGCGGCAAGGTTCGTTACTGCTCGCGTTCCACATCCCTGCGAGGCGCCAAGGCTTGGGTGCGCCTCGGAATGGATTTGCCAAGCGACTCCTACAGCGCCCGGGTGCGGGCGGGGGCAGCGGCGGCAGGCCCCGAGGAAGCCGAGCCGGATCAGTGGTTCGAGGGCTGGGAGCGTGAAGGTTCTCTCTACGAAGACGTCCGCCACCTCGCCGCCTGGGATCAGACCCTGACGCTGCTCTGGTTCGATGATGAAGATCTCCCGCCCCCGGCGGCTGAACGGAAGCGATGGGAGGAGGAGACCTACGGCCTCCGCGAGCTTGACGGCGAGCTGCCTTGGCCTGGCAGGTCGAAACGTAGGAAATAGGAAATGAGCTGGGCCGGCCGGCGCGCGGCGCGAAACATCCTTCCGTAGAGCCGAGAAAAATCTGACCCCTGTTTGCAGAACCTTACACTGACCGCTGTGGGCCGGGAAAAGACTGACCATACCGGCGATTTCTCGGCGCAACCCGTGCGGGAGCTGGCCGCAGCCCGTGATGCGGTGGAAGCGCTTCCCATCGAACGGAAGAGATCGACGTATCCTTCGCAAGACCCCACCATTGGAGGTGCTGGCGGCATTTGCGAACTAGTGCCAGAGCCAAGCCACCAGCGCTTTGAGCGCTTGCTTATGGAGGGACCGCGAGGGCGCCAAGCCAGGAAGTCATCGATCGTTATTCGCTCGGCTGGCCCGGGAGTAATGCCGTGGCGAGCAAGCTCGACATAAAGGTCAAGCTCACTGGAAAAAACCAATTTCCAAAGTTCATTGACGTTTTGGGTTAAAACCAGAGTTGGAACTGCCAGCGTGACCTCCTGACGCAACTCTATCGCAAATTCTCCGCCAAGAATTGGTATTGAATCTCACGCTCAACCGAGACTAGCAGAGACTAGATTCAGGCGGCCGCTTCATTTGCAATCAGAGGACTAGGAGCGTGATGATGTCTGAAGAAGCCGGCAGTAATCTATTCGCACTTACTGCGGATATCTTTTCGGCCTATCCAGAGGAACGCGGTTCCGGTCTCTGGATTGCCCGATTTGATCGCTAGTCTAAATTCGGCATTGACTAAGATCGGACAGGGCGCCAACTGAAGAAACGGCTCCGAAGCCGTCATCCTAAAAGGTCCGTCCTCCCAGACTACATAATCAGTCTTGAAGATGGAGCAGAAATACAAGTCACTCAAGCGCCATCTGGCAACCCGGCACGGATGACGCCCGATGAATACCGGGCGAGGTGGGGACTGGCAAAGGACTATCCCATGGTCGCCCCGAACTATTCGGCCGCCCGATCAGCGCTGGCAAAATCGTTAGGTTTGGGGGAGGGAAGGCTGCTCCGGCCAAGAAACCTATCTCAAAGCGTAAAGCGAACGCCTGATATCAAATTTTGCGAAGCGCTTGCTGGGATCGGTGGCAACGCGGTCAGCATCAAGAACCTAGCGGTGCGACACCAAGCGTTACGCGTTGTCCGGTGTGGAAGATGATTGCCTTCGCGGTTTCTCCGACGCGCCGGCGCCCGGCAAACCTTCCTTTCTGGCCTTGGCAAATGCCCGGTCACCTTCCAGAAACCCGACCAGCATAAAGGGGATCAGGTCAGCCACGGTTTCGGACTCGCCATAGGTCCGACGGTAAAGAGCGGCATAGTCGTTGAGTGCTTGGCTCAACGCGGCGCCAACGGTGATGGTGATCTTCGAAGGTGTCCGATCCGGAAGTTTTCCGAGTTTCAGGTTCGCCATGAAGTCCTCCTGTTCACCCCGTGTATGGCCGCAACACGAGGTCCTTGTGCACGATGACGCGCAACGGCCAACCAGGGCGCACGGTGATCGTGGGTTGGACGTTCAGGTTCTTTTCAGTGATCCGTTGGCCCGCTTGACTGACGTTCTGCTGGGTGGATTCACGAATTGCCTTGACCAAGTCGCTTTCATTTTCCCCAAAGCTCAACTCGGTACCAACCCCCAGCAATGTGGCTACCGCGACGCCCTTGATCAACTGCCAAGTATGGAAATCCACCTTGTCCTCGAGCCCGGCATAGCCGGCCGCGTCGGTCACGGGCAGATTGTCGATTTCGGTAGAGGAGCCGTCCGGCATCACGATGCGTTGCCACACCAACAGAGCGCGCCTTTGCCCAAAGGCTACAACGCTGTCGTAGGTGCCGATCAGCCGTGAGCCCTGCGGGATGAGCAGGATGCTGCCGGTGACGCTGTCGTGCACATTCTCGGTGATCTGGGCGACGACAAGGCCGGGCAGATCGGAATTGATGCCGGTGATCAGGCTTGCAGCGATCACGCTACCGGCCATGATCTGATAGGGCGAAGCCGGCGTCTGCAGTGCATGCGGGTTGTAGATCCCGCCGGTGTTCCGTTGATCGATGAAATCGAGCTTGCGCTGTTGATTGTTCTGGTCGCCCTCGGCCGGCGCGACGGAAGCTCGCTGGCCTTCGGTATCTGGCTGCGGAGACGCCGTCTCGAAAGGCGAACGTCCGCCCTGCCCATTGCCAAAAGCTTCCGTTTGCTGGAGTCGGGTTTCGATGCGGAACAGGACTTGCGACTCGCGCGCTTCAATCGCTTGTTGTGCAAGCCGCTGCGCCTCGGCGGAAACGTCTTGCCCGGGCGCGATGCCAAGCTGGCGCTGGTGCTCGAGAATAGGGCGGCCGAGATCGCCGGGCAGCGGCGGTCCAAGCACCGGAGCCTTCGGCTTGCTCCCGGAATAGTCCTTGGGCAGCGATTCAAGTCCCTCGGCGGTCGGCTTGCGGTCCGTGCTGTAAAGCTCTTCAGCCTGCTGCTTCAGGCGCAGTGCCGGCCCCTGCAGCGCCATCATCGTGACGCCAAAGATGGTGCCGGAGCCAACAGCTGCGATCGCGACGATTATGCCGCGCCTGAACCGCACCGCTCGGCGGGGTGAGGCTCGCAGCTGCAACTGTTCGGGATTGAGCTTCGGCGGAGCATTCGGGTGGGAAGTATCGGTCATGAGCCTCCCCTTACCTGCCAAAGCGCGAAAACAGCGAAACCCGCCGCGGCGGTTGCCGACCGTCGGTTCTCGTGATGCGCACCACCTGCTGCTGTTTGGTGCCCAGCCTTAGCTCGGCGGCAGCAAAGAGGCGATCGACGACGTAGTAGTTGCCGCGCATCCGGTAGTTCACGAGTTGGTTATCGCCGTCGGCTCCGACGATGAAGAGCGGTGGCGCCTCGCCCTGATCGATGCGCTTCGGGAACTCTATGTAGACCTTGCTGCCATCATCGAAGGCGCGCGTCGGTCTCCACGGCGGCGTGTCGCCGGTGATCGAATAGCGGAAGCGGATGTTTTCGAGTGCTACGTTCGAGGCCGCGGGCATTTCAGCCTCTGCCTGAGCGTTGCGCCGCCGAAGCGCCACGAGTTGGTCTTCGCTGTAAATCCAGGAGAGCGCCGCCATGGCAGTTTTCTCAGTGCTTTGAAGCTGCAGGTGATAGGATCGCCTGTCCGTCGTGATGACCAGATTGGTGGCAAGCCCCGGCGCGAATGGCTTCACCAGCACATGAGTGCGCTGGTCATCGCCTGAGCCACTAACGGTGTCACCGATCACCCAACGGACCGTATCGCCGGCTGAGACCGAGTTCAGCTTCTCGCCCCGCTGCAATGAGATATCGGTGACGCGCTCCGGCGCGGCGTAGAGCTGGTAGAGCGCGCCGTCGGCAAAGGGGTAAACCTGCACCGCATTGACATAGCCAAACTTGGTGGGTTGTTGCGTCGCCGCCTTGTTGGCATCGGCGACCTGTTCTTCCGGCGAGCGCTTATCTGGGGCGGGCTTGCCGGGTGCGGGCATCAACTGACCAGGCAACGGTAACGGTTTCGGCACTTCCACGACCTTGACCGGCTTCTCCGGCGCCTTCTCGATCGCGGCTGGTTTGAAGTCCTCGTGGTCATAGGAAATCTGAGGCGGCGGCACTGGTTTCGAGGCACAGGCCGAAAGAACCGCAGCAGACGCCGACAGGATCAAGGCAGCACGAAGCAATGGGGCTCTATTTGTCATTGGCGGGCTCCTTAGGGGAAACGGGGGTTGGCGCGGCGCTGTCGAGCTCGCGCGACCAGTCGATGGCGTTGATGAAGACGCCGAGCGGGTTCTTGCGCAGCTGCTCGGTTGTCCTAGGCGCGCGGATGAGGATGGTGAGGATCCCGATCCAGCGCGTCGTGCTGGCGAGGCTGCCGCGCTCGAACACCTGCTCGGTCCATTTGACCTGGAACGAGCTGTCGGAAGCCCTGACCACGCTGGTCACCTGCACTGACACGCTGCGCGTGCCGATTTGGCCGAAAGGGTCGTTCGCCTTGGCATATTCGTTGAGGAAGAGCGCCGCTCGGTCGGTGGCAAAGTCGTAGGCCGACAGCCAATTCTGCCGCACCAGAACCGCATCGGTGGAAACCGAACGGACATTCTGGATGAAGCGGCTGAGATGCCAGGCGATCTGGGCATCGTCGGGATGGTAGTTTTGGACTGCCGGCGCGACCGCGTGCGCCTCGCCAAAGCGGTCGACTTCGACGACATAAGGCACGACGCGGCCCTGCATCGACTGCCACAGAAGCCCACCGGAAAGCCCCGTCGTCAGAGCCAGGCAGCCAAAGGCCATGAAGCGCCAGTTCTTGGCCTGGACGCGCGCCGCGCCGATGCGCTCATCCCAGAGTTGGCTGGCCTTCTGGTAGGGTGTTACGGGTTCGGGCGTCTTTCCATAACGGTGAACGGGTCGCTTGAAGAGCATCTAGTCTTCCTTGTCATTGAGGGAGGGATTGGCGCCGCTTCCGCCCCGATCTCCATCGCGCACCGCCTGCGTGGCAGCATGGCGATGGGCGCGTGCGGTCTGTTCGGAACGCAGACGCCTTGCCCAGGCAGGCGCGGCTGCGGGAGCTATAACTGGAGAGCTTCCGCTCATCGAGCTGGTCGGCATGCCGCCGGTCGCGGTCCAGCCGGCATTGCGACCGGCGTCGGCACTACGGCGGAATGGTTCTGCTGCGGATCGCATTCCCCGCATCGCGGCGCCGCTAGCGGCACTCGCAACCCCCTGCAGCCCAGCAGCTACCCCGGACAGCCCGGACTCGGGCGATGTCGCGCGCCCCGTCTGCCAAGCGACGATGGCAGCGGACCCCATGGCGGTGCCGGCACGGACTGCGGCGAGGCCGCCGCCTGTTGCCATGCGCGCGCCGGCAAACGCAGCGCCTCCGGCAACGAGCGTTGATCCAGCTGCGGCCGCCGTTGTTCCAAGTGCCGCGCCGGCGCCAAGCTGCGGCGCGCCGGAAACAAGACCCGAGGCAATCCCGGGGCCGAAAATGCCGAGCCCAAGCAGCGCCAGCGCACCCAGTACCTGAGACATGGCCGCCGCCAGGTCCGGCTCCTGGCCCTGCAGGGCGGAAGCGAACTCGCCAAAGAGCGTGGAGCCGATGCCGACGATGACGGCAAGCACCATCACCTTGATGCCCGACGAAATCACATTGCCGAGCACGCGCTCGGCCAGAAACGCCGAGCGGTTCCAGAGCGCGAAGGGCACCAGGACGAAGCCGGCCAGCGTGGTGAGCTTGAACTCGAGGATGGTGATGAAGAGCTGGATGGAAAGAATGAAGAAGGCGATGAGGACCAGGAACCAGGCCAGAAGCAGCACGAAGATGGTGAGCGCGTTACCGAAGATCTCGGGGAAGCCTACTAGCTGGCTCGCTTGATTGAGGAGCGGCCAGGCGCCCTGGAAGCCGGCCGCGGCAATGCGGCCTGGCCGCAGGAGACTGTCGGCGGACAGGTTGCCGGGCGATGCGTTGATGCCGAGACCGGCAAAGGAGCGGTAAATTATGTCGGCGAGGTTCTTGAAATTGTTCAGGACGAAGGCGAAGGCGCCGACATAGAGCACTTTGCGAACAAGCCGGCCAAGTATGTTGGGCTCGCCGCCGAACGCCCAGACCAAGCCCGCGAGCGTGATGTCAATGCCGATCAGAATGGTGGTGAGAAAGGCGACGTCGCCCGAAAGCAGACCGAACCCACTGTCAATGTAGCGGGTAAAGGTCTCCATGAAGCGATCGATGACTCCGAGGTCGTTCATGTCGCCGCCTTCCTCGTTGTCTTGAAGAACTGCCGCTCAGTTGCCGGGATAAGCCGTGCCGGTGCCCAGGAAACGCTTCGTCGTCTCGCGAGCGGCTTCCTCAGACTGCGCCTTGCGCGCCGCATCCTCGGCCTCGGCCCGGAACTGGGTCGCAAGCAGCGTCTGGATCTGCATCTGCTGCTTGGTCGAAAGCGCGATCAGCTGATTGGTGGCCTGGCTTGCCTCGAGGGCACCTGCCGCGCCCTGACTGCGATTGACGAGGTCGGTAAGCAGGTCGCCATCGGCCTGCACGTTCTCGACTATCTGCGACTGCGCGCTCATGGTCTGGCGGAACGCCTGCATGGCGCTCTGCCAGCGCTCGCGCGCGGCGCTCGCCACATCGCTGACCTTGATGGTGGCGTCGTAGCTTTCCGGATATTGCTGGCGCCACTGGTCCTGCAGCTTGTCGAGATCGAAGCTCAGGCCGCTCGCCTGGGTCATCAGACCGTCAATCCGTTGGAGCGAGCCGGTAAGCTGGCCCACGGAAGAGAAATCCAGGCGCTGAAGGTTGCGCGCCATGTTCTGCAGCATGGTCGCCTGGTTCTGAAGCGACTGGATTTGGTTGTTGATCTGCTCCAATGCGCGTGCTGCCGACAGCACATTCTGCGTATAGTTGGACGGGTCAAACACGATGAGCGCATAGGCCGGCTGGACGTAGTCAGCCATCGGTTTGGCAATCAGGGAAACGGTGACCAGGCTAGTAAAAAGGCGGCGTCCGATCATGACGATTGCTCCTTGTTAGGTTGAGGAAATTGCTGGAGAAGCTCGGCAGCCCAATCCAGGCCGCGCGCACTGAAGAAACGGGCGGCAAAGCTGCCCTGCCCTTCTTCGGAAAGAATATTGTCGATCAGGGTCTGCGCGGCCGGGTCGGAGGCGCCGCAAAGCGCAAGAGCGATCGGGCCTAGCCCGAGCTCGAAGAGGCGATTGCCGCGGCGCGACTGCAGATAGCAGTGGCGCTTCGGCGTGGCGCGGGCGACCAATTCGATCTGTCGCTCATTAAGACCGAAGCGCTCATAGGCTGCCCGTGCCTGCGGCTCCACCGCACGATCATTGGGGAGAAAAATGCGCTGCGGGCAGCTCTCGATGATTGCGGGTGCGATAGAAGAGCCGGCGATGTCGGCAAGCGACTGCGTCGCGAAGATGACGGAGACGTTTTTCTTACGCAGCACCTTAAGCCATTCGCGGATGCGGGCGGCAAAGAGCGGGTTGTCGAGATAGACCCAGGCCTCGTCGAGCATGAGCAGCGTCGGCCGCCCGTCAAACCGGTCCTCAAGACGATGGAACAGATAGGTGAGCACAGGCAGCACAGCGCCTTGGCTGTGCATCAGCTCCTGGGTTTCGAAACACTGCACATCCGAGATGGCCAGCCGGTCGTCATCGGCATCGAGCAGCCGGCCGAATGGTCCGTCGAGCGTGTAGGGCATCAATGCCGATTTGAGCGCATTGGACTGAAGCAGGACCGACAGGCCAGTCAGCGTGCGTTCCTGCGCCGGCGCGGTGGCGAGGCTGGTGAGCGCCGACCAGATTGCCTCCTTCACCTCCGGGGTGACGGTGACATTCTCGTGGGCAATGAGGCCGGCGATCCATTCGGCCGCCCAGCTCTGTGTGGCCGGGTCGTCGATGTGGCGCAGCGGCTGGAAACCAAGCGCACCATTCGCACCCAACGCATGGTGGTCGCCGCCCATGGCAAGCGCGGCGGCGCGGGCCGAATTGCCTTTGTCGAAGACATAGATTTGCGCGCCAGCGTAGCGCCGGAACTGCAAAGCGATCAGGGCAAGCAGAACCGACTTGCCGGCACCGGTCGGCCCGACAATCAGCATGTGGCCGACATCGCCGATATGGGTCGAAAGCCGAAACGGCGTCGAGCCGCTGGTTTCGGCGAAAAGAAGCGGCGGAGCGTAATCGCCGGTGACCTCGGCAAGGTGCTCGTTCTCCGCTGGACCTGCCCACACGGACGACAGCGGCACGAGATGGGCAAGGTTAAGCGTGTGAACGAGCGGCTGGCGAACGTTGGCGTAGACATGACCCGGCAATGAACCAAGCCACGCTTCGACGGCATTGATGCTTTCGCGAATGGTGGTGAAGCCGAGCCCGTTGACGATCCGCTCGACGGCGCGAAGCTTTTCCGCGGCGGCTTTACGGTTCTGATCCCACACCGTCACCGTTGTGGTGAGATAGCCGAAGCCGACATGATCGCCGCCCAATGCCTGCAGTGCTGCATCGGCATCGAGCGCCTTGTTGTCGGCGTCGCTGTCGACGAGAGGCACCGGTTCGTTGGTCACCACCTCGCGCAGAATAGCCGCGATCGATTTGCGCTTGGCAAACCACTGCCGCCGGAGCCGAGTCAGCGTCTTCGTGGCTTCCGCCTTGTCGAGTGGAATGAAGCGCGTCACCCAGCGATAGGCGAAATCCTGGTTATTGAGCGCGTCAAGGATTCCTGGCCGGGTGACGTTCGGAAAGCCGAGAACTGTGAGCGTGCGCAGATGCTGCTCGCCCAGCATCGGCTCTAGGCCGCCGGTCAGCGGCGCGTCAACCAGGACGCCGTCGAGATACATTGGCGTTTCCGGCACGGCGACCGGATGACGGCGTGTCGAGATCGTGCCGTGCAGGTACGTCAGGGTCTCGGCATCGTCGAGCGCGCGCACCTCGGGCACGAAGCCCGAAAGAAGATCGAGAACGCGGTCAGTCTCGTCTCGGAACCGGGCAAGCTCCTGGCGCCAGTCTCTTTCCCCTCCCAAGTCATGCGAGTCGACGAGAGCACTTTCCGCGCGCGCTTGGCCATCGGGCCCAGGCATGAAGACCAAGGTCAGATGATAGATGCTCTCGAAATGCGCGACCTTGCCCTCGAAGGCCGCGCGCCGTTCCTCATCGATCAGCCATGAGGCAGCATCGGGAAGGGCCGAGCTCGCATAGCCCAGCGCTTCGATGCGCTCGGCCTCGAAGAATAATGCCCAGCCAGAGCCGAGCCTTCTCAGCGCATTGTTTGCCCGCGCGCATATGCCGATGAGTTCGGCCTCCGTCGCGCTTTCAAGGTCGGGGCCACGAAACCGCAATGTCCGTTGGAAGCTGCCATCCTTATTGAGCACGATGCCGGGCGCGACGAGTGCTGCCCAGGGCAGATGGTCGGCAAGCCGGTCGGCTTTGCCGCGGTATTCGGAAAGCTTCAGCATGCAAGCCAGCCCTTTTGACGAAGATGACGGACAAGCACGCTGGCAAAATCCGGATCACGCCGTGCGGCAAAGACCGCGAGCGTGTGGCCGGCGATCCAGAGCACTAGACCGCCAATCCACTGCTGCAGGCCTAGGCCGATGGCCGCGGCCACCGTGCCATTGAGGATCGCCACCGCCCGCGGCGCGCCGCCGAGCAGGATCGGCTCGGTGAGCGCCCGATTGATCAGAACCTCGAAGCCTTCGATATGCTGCTCTCCGGTGCTCATCAGACGACTGCCCCGCCGCCAAAGGAGAAGAAGGAAAGAAAGAAGCTCGAGGCCGCGAAGGCGATCGACAGGCCGAAGACGATCTGGATCAGCCGGCGGAAACCGCCCGCCGTGTCGCCGAAGGCAAGGGTCAGACCGGTGGTGATGATGATGATCACCGCGAGGATCTTGGCGACCGGCCCCTGCACCGATTCCAGAATCTGCTGCAGCGGCTGTTCCCACGGCATGCCGGAGCCGGCAGCGTGGGCCTGGGCCGTGAGAAGAAGCGCGACGGCGGCGAACGAAAGAAAGCGAAGCTTCTTGCGCATGAGGTGACCTTTCAGAGCTGCTGGAGTTGCGGAAGTGTGAGCGGGGTGACGGCGTAATCGCCGCTGCCGTCGAGACCCGTGACCTCGGCGATCGCGTCAACCCGGCGCGCGGGTCCTCTTCCGGCAATAAAGATGACCAAGTCGACGGCATCGGCGATCAGCCGGCGGGGAACGGTGACAACCGCTTCCTGGGCGAGCTGCTCAATACGATAGAGTGCGGAGCGTGCCGAATTGGCGTGAACCGTGGCAATGCCGCCGGGATGTCCGGTGTTCCATGCCTTCAGCATATCGAGCGCTTCCGCGCCTCTGACTTCGCCGACGATGATGCGGTCGGGCCTCAGCCGTAAGGTCGAGCGTACGAGATCGGCGAGTGTGATGGAGCCCCGCCTCGTCCTCATGGCAACGCAGTCCTTGGCCGCGCATTGCAGCTCGCGGGTGTCCTCAATCAGGATCACCCGCTCATCGCATTCGGCGACTTCTGCCAGTAGAGCATTGGTAAGTGTCGTTTTGCCCGACGATGTGCCGCCGGCGACCAGGATGTTGCGCCGCTCGCGCACTGCCTTCCTCAGGGCATCAGCCTGCAGCGGGAGCATGACGCGATCGGCGACGTAGTTGGCCAGCGTGTAGAGTTTTGCCGCCGGTTTGCGGATGGCGAAGCATGGCGCCAGCACGACCGGCGGTAGCAGACCCTCGAAGCGCTCGCCTGATGGCAATTCGGCACTGACAATCGGACTATCTGCATGCGCCTCGGCGCGTACATGGGAGGCGACGAGCCGGATGATGCGTTCCGCCTCGGCAGGATGCATATGCACGCCTGTATCGACCCGGCCTTCTCCCAACCGGTCGAGCCTCAGCGCGCCGTCGGGGTTGACCATCACCTCGATGACGGTCGGATCGGCAAGGGCCTCGGTGATCGCGGCGCCCATGGCTGTGCGCAGCATGGCTCGGCGGCGGTGGTCCGCTGCGGGATGAGAGTTCATCCTTCGCCTCCGTTGCCATTGCCGTAACCAAGCGAGCGCTTCCCGGAGGCTATCTGGCGACCGACCTGCTCGACGAATTTGTCAAAGCGCTCTTGGGCGATCGCCTGTGTCGCCCGATCCGGAATTGGCGTGTGCGCATGAAGCGTGATTGAAAAGCGGATTAAGAGCGCGAGGCTCTCCAGAGTTATTTCGGCGTCGCGCCTGACATGGTCGAGATCGCGGGAAAGACGGTCCAGCCGCTTGCCGTAGCGCTGGTCGAGCTCGTTTTCACCACGCCGTTCGATGAAGGCCTCGACCGCTTTCGCGACGATTGCCGATTTCGTGGTCGACGGGTTGCGGCTGAGGGTTTCCAGCTTCTCGCTCAATTCGGGTTCGAGCAGAAACTGGTGGCGAATGCGACGGGGCTTCATACGTCTCGTTCCGACTGGCCGGCGCTGATGCGCCGGTGCGAACGAACATCGCCGAGATCCGCAAAATCGCTTATGGGCGTTATCTACGCCGAGATACGCCTCAGTTGCGGAAAGCGTTCAGAAGCCGGGGATGATGTCCTTGTCGTCGCCCCTTCCCTCGTTGAGGCCGTAGGCGCTCGCCGCGGTAGAAACCCGGTCCATGACGCGCTTGTCTGCGAGTGCCTCGGCGTCATCGTCCGACAGATTGAAGAGGTCATCCTGATCAGGCTCCCGAGAGACGACGACGTGGTCTTCAGGCAGGCCGGGATGACGCTGCTGTTGCACGCCGCTCCCTTCTTCGATTGCCGCGCCGGCGTGTTCGTCATCGGCAGCGAGACGGCGGTCAACACTGCGGACTTGTCCGCTCCAATCGTCGGGGCGCGACGCAGGACAGTCCGCGTACAGACCGTCGCGCAACACCGGCGCCGGCAGCACCCGTTCGGTGAAATTCGGATCCTGGTAATAGCGCAACTTCTGGGCGCGGATCGGCGGCAACCCGGAAACAAGGATTAATTCGTCAGCTTGCGGCAACTGCATCACTTCGCCAGGCGTCAGCAGCGGGCGAGCGGTCTCCTGGCGACTGACCATGACGTGCGAAAGCCAGGGCGCCAGCCGGTGGCCGGCGTAGTTGCGCATGGACCTGAGTTCCGTCGCCGTACCGAGCGCATCCGATATGCGTTTGGCCGTGCGCTCGTCGTTGGAGGAAAAGGCAATGCGCACATGGCAATTGTCGAGAATGGCGTTGTTCTCGCCATAGGCTTTGGAGATCTGGTTCAAGG
Source organism: Mesorhizobium sp. M0030 (assembly GCF_040323695.1). Classification (NCBI taxonomy): domain Bacteria; kingdom Pseudomonadati; phylum Pseudomonadota; class Alphaproteobacteria; order Hyphomicrobiales; family Phyllobacteriaceae; genus Mesorhizobium; species Mesorhizobium sp. M0030. The sequence continues at coordinate 107,277 of NZ_JAMYVE010000015.1, forward strand.
ATTGCGCGATCAGATAGGCGCGGATGCCGTAACCCGCCATGAAGGCGAGCGCGGTCTCGAAGAAGTCGAGGCGACCAAGAGCCGGAAATTCGTCCAGCATCATGAGCAGTTGGTACTTGCGGCTTTTCTTCGGGTCACCTTCCAGCCGCTCCGTCAGTCGCCTGCCGATCTGATTGAGCACCAGTCGCACCAGTGGCTTGGTGCGCGAAATATCCGATGGCGGCACCACTAGATAGAGCGACATCGGTCGTTCCGCATCCATGAGGTCGGCAATGCGCCAGTCGCAGGCCGATGTTGCCGAGGCAACCGTCGGATCACGATAGAGCCCGAGAAACGACATTGCGGTCGAGAGAACGCCAGAACGCTCGTTCTCTGACTTGTTCAGCACCTCGCGAGCCGCCGAGGCCACGACGGGATGGACCCGAGGTGTGTCCGCCGTGCCGAGGTGGTTGGTGGTCATCATCCGCAGCAGTGTCGCGGCAAACGAGCGTTGCGGATCCGACAGGAAAGTGGCGACGCGCGCGAGCGTCTTTTCTTCTTCCGCGTAGAGCACGTGCAAGATGGCCCCGACCAAGAGTGAATGACTAGTCTTCTCCCAATGATTCCGCCGCTCCAGCGCGCCTTCCGGATCGACGAGAATGTCCGCGATGTTCTGAACGTCGCGGACCTCATCTGAACCCCTGCGCACTTCCAGCAGCGGGTTATAGCGCGCCGATCTCGAGTCGGTCGGATTGAACAGGAGGCAGAAAGAGAACTTCGACCGCCAGCCGGAAGTCAGCTGCCAGTTCTCGCCTTTGATGTCGTGAATGACGGCCGAGCCGGTCCAGGAAAGAAGCGTTGGAACGACCAATCCCACGCCCTTGCCCGAACGTGTCGGCGCAAAGGCCATGACATGTTCCGGCCCGTCATGTCGCAGATAGTGATCCTTCAGTTTGCCAAGGAAAACGCCGGCCGGCTCAAACAGGCCTGCCTTCTCGATTTCCCGAGCCGCGGCCCATCGTGAGGAACCGTAGGTGGTGACCAACCCCCTCTGCCGCGCGCGCCAGAGGGAGCCAGCTATTGCGGCCGCACACCCCAAGAATCCGCTGGCTCCGGCAAGCATGCCGGCCTTGTCGAAGACCTCAGGCGCATAGGCGTCGAAGTGAAACCACCATTCGAACAGTTTCCACGGCTTGTAGATCGGCCGGGCCGCCGCGGCAAACCATGGCGCGCCAAGCTGCGGCTGATAGTCCAGCATGTGGGCGCACCATTGCGTTGCCGCCCATACGCCAACGATGACGATGGCGAACACAACTACGATCTGGCCGACAAGGAGCTTCGTCGGTGTCACGGGCACAGCCTCCACTGTTTGGTAGTAGATGGAAGCAGCATGACGTGACGTTTCAGAAAATCGAAGATACCCAATATACGCGCCCGTGCGATGCAGTGAACGTTGCAGGCTTGGAAGATTGGGCGCCAAGAAGTGTCATCGCGAAGGCGACGAGCGAATGACTTGTTTTGGGCCGGAAGCGGACTGACAACTTACGATGCTCAAAAATGCAAAGCGGACGTTGCAGTGGGCTGACAAGACTTCTGCAAGTGACCCTTTCCAGTCGCTCCTAGGGCGTTGCGTGAACGACCGCTTCGCGCGCCCCATTCAGCCGTTGAGCAGGTTTCCGGTGTTACCTGAAGACTCGCACTCGTTTCCACAGTCACCGCCTGCATTTGAATGAGCCCCCCACCTAGATCAGATGTTGAACAGGAGCTTTTTCGACATGCTCTTCGTGAGCGGAGCGTACTCGACCGGAGTTCCGCGGCTGATGACGACCGTCCGCCACATCCGAGCGCCGTCGGGGGTCTGAACTCGCATCCTCGTTCGACGTCGACTTGGCGGGGGTTAGCGTCAGACAGCGGCTCCGTTGACCAAGCGCTGGTCAAGGACTCGGTCTCGTTCGTGTAGCTCTGTGCTGTGAAGTGGACGTGACTGGGTTGGTCCAGAACGACGGTTCCAGCAAGCGGATGGGGGCGGTCCTGTTCTCGGCATGACAATGGCGAAGCCGACGAAGAGTGCCAGCAGGAGCAGCCCGCCTATCGTTCGCCTTACCCAGGACGACGAGATCCGGATCGCCGGTGCGGATCCCGCGTCGTAGGTGGCCGGCTCCCCTTTAAGACCTGTCTTTGCTGCCGCAGGTAGGCGCTCACCTCGTCGTCATAGGACGCGGTGCACTCCTGGAAGGCGCCCGAGCGCGTCTTCCAGGTCGTCGACCGCGTCTGCGGCGATGATCACGAACAGGCGGTAGTCACGATTTCGCAGTCCATTCGAGCGGTCAGTCGACACGTCATCGGAGTCGGAGCGGGGTACGAGAAAGGGGCGGATCAGATCTCGTCCTTGCCGGAGCGGATCAGCAGGACGCAGACGCACTCCTGCACCTCAGGCACGCGTTCTTTCAGGCGCAAAATCAGGGCGCTGCGGATGAGCCAGCGTAGATGCATGCAGCCGCACAACGCCGGCGCCTGCACGGCTTTACAGTGAAGGTAGAAGGCTGTAGAAGCCGCGCCCCACAGCGGCGGACAGATCGATGGTCAAGGGCGACGCGCTCACCGAACAGTTCTACGCCAGAGCCAAACGCGGCTACAGCAGATGTCTCTGGCCAACCATGAAGTGCCCAAACAAGGCGATCAACGCGCACTCCGTGCAGCGGGCGACGGCGCTTGCGCTCATCGCGGAGAAGCGGAAAGTCATGGAATTGCGGTCGAAGATAGTCGAAGGTCAGCTTCGGTCCCGGTTCGAGAGTAGAGGATTGCGGCAGGCGTCCACCTTCACGGGACTTTGCGCCGAACACGACGCCACCGTGTTCCGCAGCATCGACACCCAACCGCTGGACTTCAACAATCCAGCGCAGATGTTCCTGATTGCCTGGCGCTCGGTGACGCGCGAAGTCCACGCCACCATGGCAGGCGCCGATAATCTGCAGAATGCCCTGCGCACCGCAGTCGAGGACGGACGCGTCTCGCCGGATGAGGACTCGCCGCCGCTACTCTGGGCGACCCGCGCTTTGATGAGAGCCTACGTGACCCACTGCTACCGGACCGAATACTATGACCGAGTGTTCGCGTCCGGGCGGTTTGGCGACATCCTGCATTCGGTGGTCCCAATTAAAGAGCGGCAGCCCGTGCTCGCCTCGTCATCATTCTTCGCCGTCGACGACCGGCGTCTGGAACGTGACCTTCCCCGCCTCGTCCTAAACGTGATCCCGTCCAGCCAAGAGGAGACGACAGTCATCTTCAGTTACCCCAGAACCCACGCCGATTCCTGCAGGGAGCGTATCCAGCCGATCCTTCAATCGTGCGGTGAGAACCAGCTCCTCGCCCTCTCGACCATGATTTTGGACGCGACCGAGAACTTCTTCGTGCGACCGTCGCACGTTGCTGGCTGGCCGGACCAGAAGCGTATGCGGATCGAGGAAGCCTTCAGGTCGACCGTCACACAGGACGCGGATCTGCAGCCCGCGAACGATCTGATGCTCTTCTGAGGCTAGTCGTCGCCCTCAACGATAATCAGGTCATCGGCGGCGTCGATCCGGTCGTAGAGCGCTCGGACCACCTCAAGTTGGTCCGCTTGATTGTCGACCACGTCGTAGACGGCATTCGGGTCGGCCTGGCTCCTGCCAGCTCGCCCTGCCGTTTCCTTCAGTTTCTGCTCATGGACGAGCAGTGATGTCAGGATCGCCTGCATCTCCGCCGTCGTCAGGTTCTTCGCGCCCATGCCCGTGTCCTCCTCAACCGCGGGAAGATGGCGCGCAATTCGGGCAGGTCGAGCCGCCGGAGCCCGTCGATCTGCTGCACGCAGTTGTCGCCGCCGTCCTTCTGCAAGTCGAAGTACTGGTATTCGTAGATCAACTTTCGGCAATGCATCCAACGCACACCTGTCATAGAGTGACTTACCAATCGTCACCAGTCCCAACCATTTAAGAAGCTGAGGTCAGCTTTCAAGACGCAGGCGGATGAGATCGAATGGCCGAAGTGAAGGCGCATTGCGGTCCGGCAGCCTTTGGGCCGCTTGCAGACCGGTAGGTTCGGGCGACGATTTAACGAATAGCAGACATTCAAGTTTTGCTCGCGGCGGGTCTCAGATCGATCAGAAATGCAAGTAGCTTATGAGATTAGCCCCGCTGCATAGCGCCTATCAACGATTGGGCGGTGCAGCGTTGCCGATCTGCACTCCCCGGCACTACACAATTCGCGGGATAACTCCGATACATTGGCTCTCACCGTATTCCCGCACCTAGGTCTGTTACATAAGCTGCAATCCCTGTTTTTTGCCCACTTGCAGAGCGTATCTGGCGCACCCCGCTGAGAGGTTTTGTGGCCCCAAGGCTTGAGACGAATCTAGTCAAGTTTCTGCAATACGGCGTGTCACAGGAGCTGGGACAACGCGCGGTGACGGCTGGGCTTACGATCACGAAAGTCAGGACAGCCAGTCAGAAGGACATCAAAGACAAAGGCTTCACGGGGGAGGAAGCCAAGGCACTCAAGGCCGCCGTAGTACGTCAGCCAATTGATGAGGCGTTACTGCTCTCGCTTCTCGAAAACAGCAACTACCTCTGCAACTGCTGCAAGGGCGACAAAGGTCAGTCCTTCATCGTTCATCACATCGAGGAATATTCGACCTCACAGGACAACAGCTACGACAATCTGATTGTCCTCTGCCCGACCTGCCACGACCAAGCGCATCGTTCGCCCACACAGCTCACGCTTTCGATCACGCCGGAGATGCTGAGGTACAACAAGGCGAACTGGGAGCCGGAGGTTGAGAGAAGAAATGCCGAGCGCGCCATTCGAAAACGCGAGAGCGAGGTATCGACCGCTGAGCCGGGTGAAGCACTCGCCCTTCCAAAGGTGAAGAAGGTTCAGACGCGCGTCATTGTTCTGAATTTCGAAGGCGATGCGGACGACTTCCACGTTCAGAAGGTGGACGCGATCATCGAATCTCTCAGGCACATAACCGGCAATGCCGGGATCGAACTTGTCTCGACCGAGCGCGGTTCTTTCCTGATGCTCATTCGCGCGACTAGCGACGACAAGGCAAAGATCGACACACCCGAAACAAAGGCGTTGCTGCTCCAGGAGCACAACGCTGTTCTAACAAGTGTTGTAGACGAGCAGTCCTTCCGGCAAGTGCAGATGAGGGACGACGAACTAGGCCGTGTCCCGCGCGACCTGCTCGAGTGGTCGCAGACACTTCCGGACGGTACCCACTTCAGCCGCCCGGAGAAGGACCAGATTCTCGAGACTATCGCGGGGCAGGAGACCACGACGCAGGCCGTCCTTGGGCTTCCGGGTTCCGGCAAGTCAGCGCTGCTCGCCGAAGTAGCCAACGCGCTCATAAAGGATGGCATCAGGGTTCTGGCCATCAAGGCCGACCTGCTCGACTCGGCAATCGAAACCGAAGACGATCTCGCCGAGTGGCTTGGACTTACCATTCGTCCCAGCGCGATGCTCTGGCGGATAAGTCAGTTGCGACCGGTCGTTCTTATGATCGACCAGCTCGATGCGCTCGCAGGCTACACGGACATAAAGACTGGGCGGCTGAGTGTACTGCTGGGCCTGGTCCGGCGCGTCAGCGGCCTGACAAACGTGCACGTTGTCCTGTCGGCTCGCGAGTTCGAGTACGAGCACGACGTCCGTCTCAAGACCATCACGGCCGAAACAATTCACTTGGACCTGCCGCCCTGGTCCGAGGTCGTTCCTGTGCTGGAGCGCCATGGATTCGAACCCGCAGGCTGGCCTGCCGACGCGCAGGAAGTTCTACGGTCGCCCCAGGCGCTGAAAACGTTCCTGAAGCTGGAGGAGAGGAGCAGCGAGCCCTTCCGCAAGTACCAGCTCATGCTGGACCAGATGTGGGCGGAGACGATAACGAGGCAGCCCAGCGGGTCGCGGCTTGCGAAGCTCGTCACCGACATCGCAGACCAGATGGCGGAGAAGGAAATCCTGTGGCTCCCCGCCGCGCGATTTGACCAGGACTCGGAGGACATAACCTATCTCGTGAGGGCGGGAATGCTCTCAGACCTGGGCCAGGCCGGAAGCAAGATAGGCTTTTCCCACCAGACCATGTTCGAACATGCCCTCGCACGATCCTTCACCCGCAGCCAAGGACGGCTATCGGAGTTCACAATCGCCCGGCAGACTTCGCTGTTCGTGCGGCCGAAATTGTGGTCCGCCCTGACCTATCTTAGGGAGGTTGATCCGACTGCCTACGGCGTGGAGATGCAATCGCTCTTCCATACCCAGGATTTGCGGCTTCATCTCCGGACACTTCTCGTTGAATTCCTCGGTCAGCAGCCGACGCCGGACGGCGTGGAGGCACGCCTGTTCGACGAAGCGCTTGCGTCGGACAGGCGACCAACGGCTTTCATGGCAATGGCAGGAAGTCACGGATGGTTTGAGCGGTACAAACACACTGAGATTGTCCGTGCGATGAACGACGACAAGGAAGCCACCCTGGCTCTGGGCGTTCTCAATCGCGCTTGGGTATTTGCTGCCCGCGAGGTCGAGAGGCTGATCGCCGAGAACTGGTCGGCGTTGCCGGGCTGGGATGGCTTCACCTGGGCTGCCCTGGGTCAGGCGCGGGTGTGGACGCCGGGCATGGTCGAGATGGCGAGGGCGCTGATTGCGCGTACCGCAATGCACGCGCATAGCCTCGAATTTATTATCTCCACAATCGGCGTAAGCCAGCCGGAGGTTGCGGTTCAGCTTCTGCTCGCAAAGCTCGACCAGGAGCTTCAGTCGGCAAAACAGGAGTCGGCCAGAAGGATAGCGTCCGCTCCCAAAGAGGACGGCGACGGCTCCTGGACTTCGCGCATATCCTCGTCTCCCAGAGAGCCGATCAAAAGTGTCGTCGAGCAGGCGAAAGCCTGGGACACCCTGGAGGCACTTGGAAAGGAAAATCCCGCGCTGTTCCTTGGAGCCCTGTGGCCTTGGCTGACCGAAGCGATGGTCGCGCTTCGCGATCTTGACAGCGAGGAACACAGCCTCTCCTATCCGCTGCAGCACACGCTCGATTTCAAATTCGAAGAGGAAGAGCGGAGTCAAGGGCGTTCTGACCCCCCCATACTCAGCGCCATTCGCGTTGCGTTGGAGACCCTTGCCCTCAACGACGAAAAGAACTTTCTTCAATGGCTGTCAGAGCATGAAGGAGATGAATTCAATCCTGCCCAGCGGCTGTTCGCGCATGTACTATCGCTCTACCCGGATCAGTATGCGCAAGTCGCGTATCGTTTCCTTCAGGGCGATCCGAGACGATTTAGGCTCGGAAACCACGAAGACCCTTCTGGGACAACAAAGCGCCTCATCGCGGAGGCGAGCCTTCACTGGTCCGACGCGGATGTCGAAGCCTTTATCGCCGCCGTCAACGCTTACGCACCGACAGCTTATCCCGATCTGGACGTCAAAGGCCGCAAACTTTTCAGCGACAGGGTTCGTCGCATAAAGCTGGGCCTCTTATCGGCACTGCCTTCCGAACGCTTGCCGGGAGCGACCCGCCGCCTTGTGATGGAAGAACGCCGCCGCTTCCCCGGTTCGGACGAGGGAATACGGCATTATGGGCCGTCGTGGATAGGTTCGCCCATTTCGGCGGAGCAGCTCGCAAAGGCGCAGAACGACGAAGTTCTCAACGCTTTCCGCCAGTTGCCGGACAAGTATGAGTGGGACCATCCCAACCGCATGATGGAGGGCGGCAACATACAGCTGTCGCGGGCCTTCGCGGAGTTTGCAAAGACCGACCCCCAGCGGGCCGCTACGCTCATACGCAAGTTCGAGCCGAGCTTTGGGACCCGCGCAGCAGGCTACGCGCTGGAGGCCATCGCCGAAGCGGGTGATCCTCAGCTTGTGATGAATCTCATGGCCGAACTCGACGGGCGTGGATTCACCGGCGATGAGTTTCAGAACTCGGCGTCCGAGGCCGTCAGCCGATTGGTCCGCCGGGAGATTGCGGTCTCACCGGAAACCCTCGACATCATTGAGAAGTGGCTCAATGAGCCTGCCGCTCCAGACACCGCTACAGCGCAGCCTAAGGAAGATCGGAGCGACGATCAGGATCAAGAACTCCTCGACACGGGAGAGGAGAAGGCCAGCGAGAAGGACGCAGGAAGGCGGGAGCAAAGCATCCTCTGGGGAATGGGCTCCGCCTTTACACTTCCCGCTGGAAGCTTTCCCAAGCTGGATGTTCTAGTCCATGCCCTGCTGCTGGCAGGGCAGCACGACCGCGTCCTGGCCGTACTGACACGCGCCAGCGAGCGCGGAGAAGACGATCGGGTATGGAGGGCCATCCTTCATTGGTTACGCTACCTTAAGCCGACCAATAGGGAAGAGCTTGAGGGGCTCCTGGACACCGTCTTCAAACGCTACCCGGCTCTGCTGAGGACTACCGAGCTTGCCATTCTGTTCGCCTACCTTCACTGGAGGCATGCCGGTTTCGTGCGTTCTTACCTGGAGAAGTGGGCCGCCTCCGGCGACGAGTATTTCGAGCAGCTTGCAGGTGAGCTGACGCCCTTGATTGCGTTCCTGCAACCGAAGCTGCCCTGGACGAAGCCATTGCTGGAGCAGGTCGTCTTTGGACCGGGTACGGACTCGACACGGCTTGGAGCCATCAATGCCGCCGTCAACCTGTTTCCGGATCTTGAGTGTCGGGAGCGCGCGTCTGAGCTACTCGTTCGCGTAATCCCCCAGATAAGCGGCGTTGCCTGGAACAACCTTTTCGACGTGTTCCGGCTCGTAGACGAGATCACGCCCGATCCGAGCTGGGTCGCGTTGCTCACTGCCATTGAGGCCAACCTTGAAGGCGCTCCGAAAATCAACGCGACGTTCGTCGTGGATCGCCTCCAGACACTTCTCCCCCATTGCGCTCTCCTCGTGGCGAAGATCGCCAGGAGACTGATCGAGACCTGGCGTGACGAACTCGGGGACATCCAGACAGGGATAGCGGGCTCCGCTTCCGAGCTGGTTGACCTTGCGATTACGCTTCACCGCATTGGCGATGATACCCGCGAGGTAGGGCTGGAGCTTTTCGAGCAGCTGGTCGAAATCCAGGCTTACACGGTCAAGGAAACGCTTGAGCAGATCGACAACAGGTTCAGAAACCAGGCTCCGCAACGCCAGCGGCTGCCTCGCCGCAACCGGGCCGCCCGCCGACGCGCGGCGCGACGGGCGACCTCGTCTTAGGCGGCAGTGCCGACAGCTGCGTCCCATCCCTTAGCGCGAAGATACCGCGCGGGCACCTACAGGGAGGTCCGCTCACGAAGCACGGAAGCGATTGGATGGACGCCCGATTTGATCCTCAACGAAGTCTCCGATGTCTTCATGAACGAAGTCGGCTTTCAGGAGACGACGCTACAGACCTGAACGGCCGAAATTGGGCGCAAAGCTGCCATTCACGTCGTGGAGAACGCATGAGAAGGCGACCTTGACTGCTGAGTGTACTGCATCAAAATCTCTAGTCCTTCCACTTATCAGATTTTGCTTTGGTGATAATTGCCTTGGCGCGTTCGACAAGCTGCCCCAGTCTTTCGATGGTCGGGGGCGCTTCGGTGCCTGCCTCCGTATGACTATGGTGTTGATTTTCACTGAGAACTGACCCGGCGTTTCCACCGAGATTTGACCCGCCTTTCATGTATGTTTCGGTTCGGGATTGAGGGTCAAGGTTCTGGCTTTCTCCTTCGCTTTTTTAGGCTCGTGGGCAGAGCTGTTTTTGAATCGGAAGCTGTCGTTTCCGGTTTCGCGGATGTGGCAATGATGGGTCAGCCCGTCGAGTAGCGCGGTTGTCATCTTGGCATCGCCGAAGACACTGGCCCACTCGCTGGGCTATTGGCGATCTGGCCCGATCGTCCCTGTGCCTTCTGCTGTTCCAGCGCATTGACCAGCTCGACCGTCGAGAAGAAGCGAACCCGCTTGTGATGATGCTTGGCATATCTTAGCGCTGATCCTTCTCGACGTCTCAGAGCAAACCCGACACTCCAGACCGTGCGCTCTTGCGCGTCGAGGCACTGACACTTAGGTGAGAAATGAGCCGCCTGCAGAACGACGGGCAGCAGCTGAATATCTCGGCAACACCGGGACGTCCTTCCTCGTCAGCATATTCTTGCGCAACGTCTGCGAAATCAGCACTGACATTATACCGGCACCTTCACTTGCAAGCGTTGAATGCGTGGCTCTGCGCCCGGTTTTGGGACATCGGATATGTCGACGAATTGTAAATCGCAGAGCTGATAGGTGATTTTGACATTCTGCTGGGAGCCTTCCGGGAGAGGAAGCCCGCCCTGGGAGTCAAAGCGGATGATCTTCGTGGATTGGCCGTCGACGGTCGTATTGTCTGCGGTCGTAATAAATATCTCTGGATATGATTGACCCGAGCTGTCCACTACCTGCTTGTCATCTTCGGTATAGGAATAACACGGGTACCGCTTGAAAACGATCGCCGACCTGAGCCCGTAGTTCACGAACAAGATTTCAACATACCCGGCCTCCCCCGGGCTGGACCCTCCGCCCACAAAGCTGGCAGCCACAATGGCACGATTTTCCGTCACTTGTTTGGTTAGTGCCGGAAGTCCGACGACCAGAAATGTGGCGATTGACGCCAAACCGGTGATTATAGCCAAGACCGTTGACGCGTTCCCAAGATTGCCCCACCAGCTCTTCTTTTGAGATGTGCCACAGTGAGGACACTTTTCGGCGCCGTGTTCGATTTTGAGCCGGCATGCCATGCAGCGGTCTTCTGAGAAATCTGCAGCTTGAAGTGTCACGGTTCCCTCTCCTTTAAGTTAGCAGGTGCAACACGCTGCGTTTTGGCGGGTGGCTGCGCGCCTTTTCGATGAGTGATTGCTCAGGATCCGCCAAAACCGTTTATGGGTCGTAGGTGGTCACGACTGCGAAGTGATCGGACCCGTGCAACTGACAAGCTTTCGCCGCCCAATCGGTCTGCGCCAGGTCGACGCCGGCGTTGCAACCAAGCGTCGGCGCTTTGAAATCGGCTTGATCGCCAGCCGGCACAGCCATGTGATCGATTGCAGCGTCGGCAAAAGCGGTGTCCTTGTAAGTGCGACCCAGCCCCTGTGTAAGCAACGCAAACGCGCTTGCACCGATGAGGGGTGTCGTCAGGATTGCGAAAGTATCGTCGAACCCGTCGCCGGCGACGCAGGCTGCGGCGGGAAAGGGCGCTTTCTTGCATTCAAACGGCTGGAGATTGCAGTCCGCGAAAGCGGACCCTGCTTTGCCCTGTTCAAGACTCGTATTGAAGTCGCCGGCGATGATCGTTGTGCGGCCTTCTGCGGTCGCTTTGTCGGCGACGACCTTCACCGCGGCGATCACGCGTTCTCGCTCGGCCGCGTTGCGTTTATCGGCATCTACTTGACGGGCAAAGCCTTGTGCTATCGCTGTGATGAGCTTGGCTGGAACATCGATGGCCATATTTTCCAATGCCCGGTTTGCGTCCGTCGCGTCGGAGCATGCATTGTTGATATTGCTCTTCAGATGCACAGGAAAGATCGTAAGGCCGTTCGCCAGATCCACGCGCAGGGTACCGCGGTCGTTGCCTCCTGTTGGCTGGACCTGCGAAAGACCGCTCGAAGTTAGAAGTTCTTCCGCCACTTGCAGTCCGCCGAAGCTTCCAAAGACCTCATGCGTCCGCCCGTCGAGTTTCACATCGTACTCTGTGACGCGGATCATCGGAATCTTGGAGATAACCGCGACCTCCAGGCCCTCGTGGGCTGCTGTATTTGGAACCGATAGGTCGGATACCGCCACGTGATAGTTTGACCACCCTAAGTGATTGGCAACGATTTCGGCGCCAGTTCGCCCGATCACCTCGACCATTACGACCACATCGGGTGACAATTCAGCATCCAGGCCCGCGAAGTCAGCTTGCCGGCCAAGCATGGACTCCTCCAACCCACGACCTATGTTCCAGGATACAATTGTGGTCGACTGTGCAAAGACAACAGCCCGTCCACGCACAAAGCCAAGCGAAAGTCACAATTGCACGCATCAACGTCGTTCCTCCACTAGGTGCTCACCCTGCGGTGGGAGACCTCACACCGGCAAGTTGGGTAAGCGTTCTTCATGGTTCGTCGCGGGAAAACGGCGAAGGACCCACGTGGGACCTGTCTTGTGTCGGCGGCAGTATCCTGGACAGTGCTGCTTCGGCGTTGCCGCTCTTTTCTGCTTCAAAAATGTAAGGGGCAACATCGCGCGTTTCCGCGGCCTGGGATGAAAACTTTAGATCCACCCAACGGCGAAAATTGAAAATGCCACCCGCAAGCTGGAGTGAATAGTCGAGCGACTGGGTCTCGGCGACGAATGGTTCTGTGGGTGCGCGATTCTTGAAATAATGTCTCAGCGCCTGTTCATCGTAAGGATTGATGGTGAACGGCAAAAGGCCATTCATTTCATCAAAAACAGGGCCTTCAGGCGGAATTCCCCGACCCCAATCGAGGGCACGCGCATGGCAGGCAAGGCATGCAGACTTGAAGTTGTCGACGGGTCCATTGAGGCGCCCAAACAGTCCAAGATGGTGCCGAGGCAGCGAGAAAAACCGGGCAGCTACCGTGGGATTGACCCAGCTCTCCTGCACGGTGCCTCCATCTTCCTGATACTTCTTGGCAGTCAGTTCAGGGTCGTTTCCCCACAACAGTCCCACGGGAACGAGCTTTGACCAGACATCGTCACCAGGTGCATAGGCGTCGTACATGAACGTGCCAAAAACCCAACCTGTCAGGGCGCCAGCCGCTGGATCCTTCACCGCAACATCCACCTGCAAAAGGCGCATTTCCTGCACGGAGCCGCCTTCGCCAATGGCGGCGTTCCATATTTTCGACCCGGTTAGATATGGCACCCGCGAAACCGGCGCGGTGGTGAAGAGCAGCTTGATTGCAAATGTGTTGGGCGGGAACACCATGGCCTTGGTCTTCGGTCGCGCGGGGTCCCCCCAAACCTGACCGAGCCCATAGCATCCAACCCCGTTGTAGAACCCAATTGCCCAGTTTTCGGCGCGAGAGCGTTGATGCTCCGAGAGTTCGAAGAGGCGCGATCCTCGCTCGCGGGTCATACCGTGAATGCGCTCGCGAATATCCTGAAACCACGGCGCGTGGCACCAACTTTGCGATCCTTTCTCGATCCTCCAGTCAATAGAGACATTATCCTTCAGCCCATAGGCAAGAAGAGTGCGAAGGTAACGCTCAGGCTGTACTCGAAAGTCGATCCCACGCCATGGAGTCTCCACGGCTGGGAGGGTCTTCGGAAAGGAAAAATTGGCAACGAACTCCTTCTCCCCGGCAGGCAGACCAGAAAGAGCCATAGTGCTTGAGCACTTGAAGAGGATACTCGCCGCCGTATCGAGCGAGGCGTTCTCCGCAACGTCGCAGGCGGCGTGAGCCGGCCGAGGCGCAATAGCAAAGATGCCGAGCAACATCCAAATCAGCGTTATAGCATTTGCACAGACACGCATCCGCGTCCCCCATTGGTGTAGTCACCGGTCTGCCAGATTATGTTATACCTGCAGTGATCGTTATTTTAATACCGCAAGGTCCCTCAGTGTCGTCAGGCATAAGGTCTGGCAACCCGTTGCTTCGGGCGACGGTGTTCTACCTCAGGGGATCGCTCTCGCCTTCGACGATACCCCGTCCCACTGTCCATTTTCTGGGCGATCCGTGTTAGATAGACAGTACGGTCTCAATTGCATCAGCAACGATGTCGGCGTGATGTGGTTCATGGCCGTCGTGGAACACTATCTGCAACGAGCTTTCGATCCACCTTTCAGCTTCCGGGCAGTGTGTCTGCTTATAGTCAAAGACAGTCTCGGGGATATCCGGAAAGATTTGTCGGGCAACCAGCTCGGCCGGCCAGATTGGAGTTTCGTTGTTGGGTTGTCCGAAAGTGTCGAAAAAGTTTCGGTTCCTGAACACCCCAGTCCGATAAAGGGTCTCATCGCCGTAGGATTTACCGACGCCCATGCCGACCGAAGTCGCAGCGGCGCGCATTGCCTTCAGCACATCTTCCCGGCGCGCTACAAGATCCGGCTCCAAGCGAAACATTTGAAAGAAATAGCTGGAGATCGCTTTGCCGTGGTGTTGCTGCGGCCGCACACCGGGGATCTTTGACAGCCTCTCATCAAGCCGTTGGCCAACGGCTGTAAAGCGAGCCGCTACTTTAGCCAATTTGGGAAGCTGCGCCAGGAGCATGGCGAACTCCAGGTCGCTCATCCGGTAATTCACACCTGACCCGTTGTATATGTAGTGCTCGCTATTGGGATCCGTGACGCCGGTCCGGTTGCGGTGCTTGTCGGAGAAGTTGAGGCACCGCAGGAAATCATCCTCGCTCCTTACGAGGACAAAGCCGCCCTCGCCACACGTGATGTGTTTTTGGGAGTTGAGGCTGAAGCAGCCAGCATCGCCTCGCGTTCCCGCGGGACGTCCTTTATAGCTGGCCCCCTGAGCCTGCGCAGCATCTTCGATCACTTTGATATTGTGTTGCCGACAGAAATCAAGAATCGGATCCATATCTGCAGGCGAGCCCCCCAGGTGCACGACAATGACCGCCGAAGTGCGACTGGTAGCGACGCGCGCGATCGTTTCGGCCGTCAGCAATCCGGTATTCGGATCAAGATCGGCGAACACGGGAATCGCGTTCTGAAAGATCACCGGCATGACAGTTCCCATGTCGGTGATTGGTGGAACGATAACCTCCGTTCCGGCGGGAATTTGGAGGCCGCCAAGCGCGACGTGGATGGCGGCGGTGCCAGATCCCGCCGGGACGGCGCGGAGACGCTCGCCGCTCGTGTCGCTATAGTAGTTTTCCAAAGCCTCACGGGCCTCGTTCCAGAAATTCCGCTTTGGATCGCCGCTGCTGGTATAGGGCCATAGTTCCTGCCCTGCCAACGCGGCGTCAAGCAGTTGCCGCTCGGCACTGTCAAATCTGCGTCGCTCAGGTGCGGTCACAGGCTGTCCTTTCTGGTCGCGGGTTGTCGTGCGCGACATGCGTCGATTTCTTCACGCCCGAGGCGATCGCGACGTTCGGGCAGTTTGTTTGTCCACCCAGGCAACAAGGCCTCCTAGCTGAACGCGATTGAAGCTTTCTTCGAGTAAATGCGCTTCAGGAAAAAAAGGATAGTGGGCGCTGGGGCTCTTCAGGCCGTCGGGGACGAATTCACGACGATTTCACGCAACGGCGGTAGGACGCCAGACCGCGTCGCTAGCGGATGGGCCAGCTACGCTTCCAGCCAGTCATCGGCCCGGCCCGCAGCCTTCTTTTCTATTGCTGCCATGATCGGCAGCCGCCGCAGCGTGTTGACCGGATAGGCCGGATCAAGCAGCGCCGCTGGAGCAAAGTCGGGCTCCTGCTCTCGCAGAGCCTTAACAGCTTGGCGAAGCTGGGGCACTTCAACGCGGCGCAGCTGCAAGGCCACCTCATAACGCCGTGTCGAGACAAAATCCGGGCGGAAGCGAAGCGCCGTTCTGGCGTGCAGCAGCGCCTGATCGTAGTCAGCCAGAGCGGTTGCGGCCATGCAAGCGAAATGCTCGAAATAGAACTGATAGGGACTGTGCTTTGTAAGTTCCAGAGCACGCCGGGCTGTCTGGTATCCTTCTTCCAACTTGCCGTTTGTGCTCAGGGCGTTGGAGAGCAGCGCCCATCCCAACGGGTCCGTCGGATCGCGCTCGACGCCGCGCTGCGCCATCACGAGCGGGGTCCGCAGATTGCCTTGGTGAATATATTCAATCTGCGAACTGATTGTCTGGACAACGGCATCGTCGGGCGAGTGGCGGAGCGCCTCCGCAGCGAGCTCGGTGACCGGCGCAACGTTGTCCAGGAATGACATCGTTCGATGTTGAAAGAATGCGGCATTGCGCAAGAAGCCCCGCCACACCAGGTACCGGCCGCGCGGCTCTATCTCAAAGGCGCGCTTGAACAGGCTGTCAGCAGCAACGAGGCTTTTCTTGTCAAGACGAAAAAACAGGTTCCGCGCCTGGTGCGCCAGGACAGATGCGCAAGCATCCGCTCCATCAATCGATGCCGATTCGGCAAAAGCTTCGCAAACCCGTTCGACTGTGTTGAGCGCAAGCCTGTCCAAGTCGACCGACTCGTGCATCGCGCCGATGGCGCCAGGTACGCTTGCATTGTCGGACCACAGCCGTCTTCCATTCTGAATTTCGCAGGACAGGAAAACGTCACCACCAACCGCAACGGAAAGCACCCGGATCAAGAGCATCGCCTGCGGTTGGCCTGCGGGTGCATCGAGATCATCCGCGCCGCCGTCCCCGTCCGCACTCATGATCTCCAAATCGTCCATCTGCCGCAATGCGCTCAGAATCCGATTCTGCAACAATCGTGCGCCGACATCGGCCGCTGGCGCTCCTCGTGCATCGCTACGCACCAGCACGATGCGTCTTCGGCGCGGCGCTGCCCTACGCTGCTGCATCCATCTCTCGAGGACATGGCTGCGCACGTCGCGGATAACATGTTCGAATTCATGGTCGTGCACGTCGACGTCTTCAAAGGCCTCGACCGTGCCTGCCCGCCTCATGTCGGCAGACGCTTCATACACGACCTTGAAGCTCGCTGGGTCTAGAGTCACGGCATGGCGCGAGGCCACCAGCAGTTGGCCGTGCGGCCCCAACGCGCGGCGTATCTCACTAAGGGCCGCCCGCAAACTGCCTGCCGCTTGTTCCGCGGCCCGGTCGCTCCACAGGCGCTGCTGCAGCCATGCCCGCGTGCGGGTGTGACCAGGCGCGACGGCCAAAAGAGCAATCGCGCCGCGCGCCTTGCTACCTTGTGGCGCGAAATCACGCCCCCCCTCATCGGTGAGGGTAAGCCTGCCGAGAGCATTTAGCTTTAGCATGTCCGCCCTGCAGAAGTATTCTGTGCCCATATTTACTTACTGCAATTTTCTGCGTCCCGCTATCCATTAGAAGAAGCAAATGTTCATGCGTCCTTGCTGATCCTCGTGGGGAAAAGCAAAATCCTGCTGCTGAAGGGAGCGAAGTCCGTTCGGCAAGAGTTGCTGGGTAAGCGTGAGCTGACACACGCACAATAGCGGCTCCATTCACCCCTTAAGCTCGCATCGATGTATTTCACGGTGTTTTCACGCCCGCGATTTTTTTCCTGATCTAGGATTGCGAGCATCTCGAACGAACAATTTTGCAAAGCCGATTTGGTGAGATCGTTCGAACGATTGAATTGCCCATCGAAGGAGGATGCGTTGGATACCCAGGCACCGAAAACAAAGGTCAGATCGAATACCGGCTCGCACCGGGCAACCAGCGCGGCATCCGCCGATCCGCTGGGCATCATTGTCGACCTCTTGCCACCGGGTTTCCCGACGCGGCCTGGCACACGGATACGGCCGACCACTATTACCATTCACAACACCGACAACCCCGGTCCGGGCGCCGATGCCGACGCGCACAATCGATACATTCGCGGCAGCGACGCAGTCGCGCGCAAGGTATCGTGGCACTTCACGGTGGACGACAACGAGATCTACCAGCATCTCCCGGTCAACGAGATGGGCTGGCACGCCCATGCTGCCGCCAATGCATCCAGCATTGGCATCGAGATCTGCATGCATCGCGGCATGAATGAAGCAGCCGCATACGACCGGGCGGCACGGCTTTGCGTGTTTCTGGGCATGCAGCTCGGCATCACCGTGCCCGAGGGCCTGCGCCAGCATCATGACTGGACCGGCAAAAACTGCCCCAGCGTCCTGCGCGGGCGGCCAGATGGCTGGCAAACGTTCCTCGACCGCGTCGCCTTCTACAGCAGGGGATCGCGCAGGCGCGCAATGCCCGACGTCACCTTTGTCGCAGCGGCAAAGGCGGGAGCCGCGAGCAAGCTAGCTCCAGAGGCCATGGACGACGCGCTCAGGTCCATCGATCATCACTTTGCAGCGCATGCCGACGCCGGCACCGCTGCCGAGCAGGCCCTGCCGATCCCGACTGGGGACCCGATTGCGTTCGCCGCGTCCACAGCAAGCACAGTCTATTGGCCTGTTGTGACGCGCCATCCGCGCGCCTTGGAAGTCAACACGCGACTGGTCGGCGGAGGCGCTTCGGGTGCCAACGCCTCACGTCGCTTCCTTGCCGATCGAAGCGGCGGCGCCCGCTATCACTGCGCGATCGATCTCTATTGTTCCGAAGGAGACGCGATCGTCGCCGTTGAAGACGGCAGAATCGCAAATTTCTACCCCTTCTATGAAAACACCAACGCGCTCCTGGTGCAGCACGATGGATATGTGGTCAACTACGGCGAAGTCTCGCCCAACTCGCTCGCATCGCTCGGCCTGAGCGTCGGCGACCGGGTGAACGCCGGGCAGCGGATCGGCACTGTCGGCCGATTGAACATGCTGCATTTTGAAACTTATTCGAGCGGCACGACCAAAAACTATTCCTGGCCGAAGGCCAACCCCCGCCCGAGCCGGCTGCGCAATCCAAGCCAGCTTCTTCTTGACCTCGCTGTATCTGCCGTGCGGCTCGATGCCGATCACGCCACGACTGCCCTCAATGTTGCAAGATCGGACCGCATGCAGACTGTCAGCGCGCCCTCGATTGCTTTCGCGCCGACGGCCGTCCCGCCAATGGATGAGAAGGATTGGCATCCTTTCGGCAACGGAACAAGGGAATGGCGGTACGACGCGCGTGGCCTTGCCACCCGCGAGAACGGCACCGTCGAGCAACAGCGTTCGGAGCAAAGTCTCGATACGATAAGGAAGATCATGCAATACATGGGCTCGGAGCTGCTTGCCGCGAGCGCCAAACACGGCATACCGCCGGCGCTGCTCTTGATGACGGTGGCGACCGAGACGCACATCTACAAAGCCGACAAGTTCACAGGCCCGAAGACATTTCGCTGGGAGGCGCATGTCGAGAACGATGACGTCAATCCGCCGACGCTTGGGGACTATTCGGCGGGCCCCGTGCAATCGCTCGGCACGACGGCGCGCTGGGTCATCCGCTCGAAAGGCACGGCGTTCGGCCTCAACTACGATCCTTTTGCGGTCGCACCGGTGTATCCGGCCAAACCCCACCCCAAACCGGACAGTCATCCGCTGTATGACTTTGCGACCAATCTTGATCTTGGCGCTGCAGAAATACGGATCCGGCTCGACAAGAGCGGCATTGATCCGATCTTCGTGGCAGCCGCGTTCAACGCCGGCGGACTTTACAGCAGCGCGCATAGTCCGTGGGGTCTGCGCACTTATGGCGATCATCTCGACCGGGCGGCAAAATGGTACGGCGATGCCTGCGCGCTTTTGATTGAAATCGGGATTGTCTAGCCGGCGGGTTCGACAGACGGCAGCAAGGAGGCAGCTATGAACAGGAGCGTCGGCATCGCTATCGTTTTCTTTTGCGGAGCCGCAGCGGCCGGATCGACGGCCGACCTGCAGCGATACAGTGGGATTTGCGAGCCCTCCGGCGGAGCGTTTATCGGCCCATCAAGGTTCGCCGTCGCAAGCGACGAGTCGAATGTGATCCGGATTTATGAGCGCGGATCACCCACCATCTCTGCTTCCGTGGATCTTACGACATTCACCGGGTACGAGAAGTCTGATCTCGAGGGCGCCACTGCGAGAGGCGACACGGTCTATTGGACTGCCTCCCAGTCCAATAGCTCGGGCGGTAGCGACAAAAAGAGAAAGGTGATCTTCGCGACCCGGATTGTGCAGGGCAACGGCGGCACGACGCTCGAACCGACGGGGGTCTTGCGCGAGGATCTGAAGCCGCAGCTGGTGAAGCTTTCAGGATCATCCGACGGTCGCATCAACATCGAGGGTCTCGCCGCCGCACCCGATGGAGGCTTGCTGTTCGGGTTTCGTAATCTCGTCGACGGCAAGGCGGCGGTTGTGAAGCTGAAGAACGCCGACCTGGTGCTCGCCGCGAAAGACAGTCTGGCTGAATTCGGCGATACGGCGATGCTCGACCTGGATGGGCGCGGCATTCGCAGCCTGGAACGGGTTGGGGATCGCTATTTGATCGTTGCTGGCAAGGCCAGTGACGCGGCAGCCGTCGATTACGCGCTCTACTGGTGGGATGGGGAGCCCGAGCACAAAGCGGTGGCTTGGGAGACACAACCGAATCTCTCCGGTCTTGATCCGGAAGTTGCCATGGTGCTCCAGGACGGACGCGCGCTCCAGATTATCAGTGACGATGGAGACCGTTGTGCGGAAGTCGAGGAGGAGGATCCCCCTTCAGATCAGCGCGGCTTCTCCAGCATTGACGTTCCCCTCTGAGCGGCAGCGAGAACTACGAACTCGGATCGAGGCGATCAACTAGATGCGGCTGCGGGGCCTAGCCGCCGAGTACCGTGAGCTGACAGCAAATGAAAAGCGGCAGGTGTGTCGTCAGCGTCTCACCGCCAATCGCAGAAACACTTACGATGTAACCTGGAGCTAAGGGTATGAACTCTCCGATGACTGCATTCTTCGGCAGTGTTATCGCAGTACTTCTTCTATGCCTGTTTTCGTTTTCGACGTTTTATGTGATTTCGTTGGTCGTCGAAAATTGTCGGTCCATGCCGGTATGCGAGCCGGCATCTCCGTTATTTGGAGACGGCTTCAAGTATGTCGTCACCACCGTAGGCGGCTTGGTCTCTGCATTGGTCATTGCCCACCTGACGGTTACCGAACCAGGAAATGCGCCCACCGTTGGTTCCTTCGCGCCGGAATCCAAAGCCGCCGTCTACGCGACCAATACCGTTGTTGTGCTCTACCTTCTGGCATGGATCGCAACTGGCTTGGCCGCACTCGTTGTCGGCGTCATGCTCTACCCAAAGGCCAGTTCGACCCTTTCCGATATCGGCTCCACCTGGCTTGGCCTGGCAGTATCAGCGGCGTACGCATATTTCGGCATCAGGCCTTCATCCGATAGACGGGTAGGCGGCGGTCCTGCGACATTTGCCACTGGCGACCTATCGCAGGGTCAAAAGGTCCCCAACGCATCGGAAGTGGTGACCTGCGGTCCGATCACTAAAAAAATTACACGCACCGATCCCGAATTCGCCGGTCTTGTCACGAATACAAACGCCAAGATCGTATTCAAGGACGAGGAAAACACCGGCGCGGATCGCATGATGACGCCCCGCCTCAAGAGCAAACTGGATTCCCTTGCCAATGTGGTTGCGTCGGAATGGCCCGGCGCCAAGCTGCGGGTTACGGAGGCTTGGGATGAGGACAATGAACATGCCGACGCCTCGCTCCATTACGAAGGCAGGGCCGCCGACCTCACGACCAATCCGGTCGACGGTGCAAAGCTCGGCAGGCTAGCTCGCCTGGCGGTGGATGCGGGTTGCGACTGGGTTTTCTTTGAGGACTCGTCCCACATACACGTCTCGGTGAAAGCTGGATAGGCAAACAAGAAGGTCGCCTGCAGCGGCAGGTGTTTCTCGTCACCGCGACACACGTAAGTTATTTCTGGCAGCACAGATCAGCTTGATCGAACTGCCAAAGGTCTTGTGTTGAGTCGCATAGATACTGTTTTTATCATAATATACTGTTGTATCATACAAACAAGTATGACATATATTATAATTTCTAACTGCCGTAATGTGTAAGATGCGTAAAACTGACGTCAGCGCAAACAATGCGCATGCACCGAACGTATTGGAGGATAGGTCGATGGCACGTTCACACGCGAAGACTACGGCGTCCAAACAAGCTGGTAACGCCAATCCGTTCAAACTGACGAGAACGAAAAAGGCGCAAGTCAAAGACGCCCACATTATTAGAGAGGGTGTGCGTTGCGACACGGAAAAGAGGGGGCACACAACGCCACACGGACGCACGCCGCTAGAAATTGTGGTCGATGCGTCCGAGGGCTTTATTCCGCTGTGGGCCAAGGGCACCACACTGCGCTGGCGTTTCCGTGACAATTCCTTCGCAGTGTTTGAAAATCAGGCCGCGGCGAAAGCGGCTGTAGAAGAACTGCTCGGCCAAGCCATCTTAAAGTGGGGCGACTCGGCTCCCGTCAAATTTGCCAAGCGCGACGATTCCTGGGACTTCGAAGTCGTCATGAGATCGACGGACGATTGCGATGACAATGGGTGCGTCCTGGCCAGTGCGTTTTTCCCAGACGCAGGGCGTCACAAGCTAACGCTTTATCCGCGTATGTTCGAACAGCCTTCGGAAGAACAGGTCGAAACGCTTATCCATGAGATCGGCCACATATTTGGCTTGAGACATTTTTTTGCATTGATCAGCGAAACCGACTGGCCTGCCGAGATTTTCGGGGAGCATAAGAAATTCAGCATAATGAATTACGGCAACGACAGTAAGCTAACCTCCCAGGACACATTCGATCTCAAGCGCCTTTATCAGATGGTGTGGAACGGCCTGTTGACGGAGATCAATGGGACACCGATCAGAATTGTAAAGCCATTTCATGCGAGCGGCGCGGCCACCGAAAGCGCGCTGGCGCTTGCGGCAACGCGGACCGTTGTCGCGCCATTGCCCGGGGCTTGAGATTCGCGACAGCGGAGCGGGTTTCGCCAGTGCAGACCCAAACCGTCGGCAAACCACCCATATTCTGAACTCAGATAGTTCTGCACTGGAAATTGACGCAAGAGGCATCGAATCGGTCATGACTTCCTTTGCATCGCAAAATCAGCTGCGCGAATTCCTCACGAAGACGACGGCGTCCAAAACGATCGAAGAAATGATGCCCGGTGCTTCTGGGCCGGAAAGCGCGGGGGCGGCTGAAACTCTGACCCGCACCACACTTCAGAAGCTGGACCGTGGCGAAATGCTCGATCCCCGTGAACGCTACCATCTTGAAGCGGTCATCTTGCCGGCGAAGCGACCCGCCATTGACATTGTGGGCGGCGACTTCAGCACACGACACCCCGATTGGCTGCATCTGAACAAGCCGGAACTCCGCGACCGACTGAAGGCGAAGTTCCCCGGCATCGGCCGGATTGAACTGCCAAATCACCCCACGCTGCCTTATGGCGGCACCGGCTTCGTGGTCGGACCCCGACTGCTCATGACCAACCGGCATGTCGCGGAGACATTCGCGGAGGGCCTCGGGACGTCGGGTCTGAATTTCATTCAGGGGCTCGAAGCAGGCATCGATTTCCTGAAGGAGCGCGGTCTCCCAGCGACGGCCTATCTGCAGGTGTTGCGGGTTGCTATGATCCACCCCCATTGGGACATGGCCCTCCTTGAGGTCGAAGGTCTACCCGCGATCCGCCAGCATCTGCGTCTCTCAACCCTCGATCCCGGCGCGATGACGGGCAAGGAAGTCGCCGTGATCGGCTATCCGACCTTCGACATTCGCAACCCCGCCGACATCCAGAACGATGTGTTCGCGGGGGTCTACGGCATCAAGCGCCTTCAACCCGGAAAGATACGCGAGATCGCAGCCGTCGACACCTACTACAACCGCGTCGTCGACGCTGCCCTCCATGACAGTTCCACGCTCGGCGGCAATTCGGGGTCGTGCGTGCTCGATCTTGAGACCGGCGATGTGCTCGGTCTCCACTTCGGTGGGCGTTACGCCGTCGCAAACTATTGCGTTCCCGCGGGCGCCCTGGCCGCCGACGGGCGCGTCATCGACACGGGCGTGACCTTCGCAGGCCCGGTCACGCGCAGGGCGACCGCATGGGACGACGCCTGGCGCCAAGTGTCCACCGGCTCGGCTCGGCCCGAGCCCGTCGACATCACGACTGGGCCTATCGCCGCGGACGCATCCCCATCATCTGGCTCAGGAGGACGTGCAATGGCCGCGAATGGCGAAGAAACGCGCATCACCATACCGCTCGAAATCACGGTCCGCCTCGGCCAGGCGCAACTCGGTGCCGCGTCCGTGACCACGCAACAATCCAACGCTACCGCGACGGTTATCGTCGAGCGCGCCGTCGAGCCGGTGCACGAGACCGACTATTCGACACGCAAAGGCTATAATCCGACATTCCTTGGGGTCTCCGTCCCCATGCCGAAGCCGCGACGCCCGAACGAACTGGTCCGCATGGCGGATGGCAGCCACGAAATCTCCTACCATCACTTCTCAGTGGTTATGCACAAGGCGCGACGGCTGGCCCTTTTCGCGGCGGCAAATGTCAGCGCCGATCCCGCCAGGAAGAGGCCGGGCAATCGGCCACAAGCGGACTATGGCCGCAAGGGCCTCGGCGGCATGGGCAAGGACGATAGCGAGAAATGGTTCGGCGATGGGCGAATCCTCGACACCGAGCAATTGCCGGACAAGTTCTACAACAAGGACCGCAAGGCCTTCGACAAGGGTCATATCGTGCGGCGGGAGGACGTCGCCTGGGGCGACACCTACGCCGAGATGCAGAACGCCAATGGCGACACGTTTCATGTCACCAACTGCTCCCCGCAGACAGCCCGTTTCAATCGGCCCGACGAGGAGGCCGACAATTGGGGCGCGCTTGAGAACCTGGTGCTGAAGAGCGCGCGAACCGAGAACCTGGCCGTCTTCGGCGGACCTGTTCTCGCCGGGGACGATCCGATCTTTCGCGGCGTCGACACGGAGGGCGAGATCGCGATCAAGATCCCTCGAAAGTTCTGGAAGCTGATTGTCGCCAGCACCGAGGGCCGGCTGCAGAGCTACGGCTTCACACTGGAACAGGACCTGTCGGGCGTCGACACCGAGTTGGTGGTGCCCGACAAGTGGGTCAAGTACATGCGCCCGATCGCCGAAATCGAGCAACTCGCAGGGGTCGATTTCGCCCGCAAGATCCGTGATGCGGACCAGTTCACCACCGCCGAGGGCGCCGGCATCATGGCGTCGGCCGGGGTCGCCGCCGGGCTGGCGGCCGGCGAAGGTCCGGCCGCGCCGCCTCCGCCGGCCGGCGCCGACATCGCCGATATTGTGGCCTTCTGGGGCGACGTGCAGAAAAGCCAAAAGCCCTCCGCCGACGATATTCGGCTCGTCGTCACCCTGTCGACCCCGATGACCGACAGCACTATTCGCGCTGAGGTCAGCCGAGCGCTCAACCTCGATGTCGAGGTCGGGCCGCTGTTCGATGCCGATCCTCAGCTCGACCGTTTCCGTCTCATCACCATCCCAGGCGTGGTCGCCACTGATCGCTCGGACCTGTTCGACGTCGCTCGCCACCTCAACCATCTGCTCGGCAGCGAAACGGTGGAGCCGGACCTGTCGACCAACTATTTCGCCGTCGGCGCGGCGCCGCCGGCGGACGGCACCGCCGAGAGCGCGAATTTTGCCTTCTGGTGTTGGGTGGACGAGAAGGACGACGCTCCGCTGGACCCGGACTGGGCAATCAACAAGACCAATGTTCGCCAGGCCTGGGCATTCTCGCAGGCGCAGGGGCGCCCGCGCGGCGGCAAGGGCATCCTCGTGTTCCAGCCGGACACCGGTGTGGTGCCAACCCACACGGAAATGCCCACGAAAGTCGACAAGGACAAGCGCTCGGCCAATTTCATCGAGCCCGGCAAACCGCCCGTCGATCCGATGAAGGGCTCTGGCAACATTGGCCACGGCACCTCGACTGGCAGCGTGGTTGCCAGTCCCGAGGCTGGCGCGATGAGCGGCAGCGCGCCGGAGGCCACCCTGATACCGATCCGCGCCATCACCTCCGTCGTCGTTATCGACCAGAGCCGCGTGGCCCAGGCGATCAACCATGCCAGGCTGCAGGGCGCGCATGTGATCACCATGAGCCTGGGCGGGCTTTTTGGTTCGGCATTGCAAGCCGCGGTCCGTAAGGCGGTGGACGCCAACATCATCGTCCTCGCAGCAGCCGGCAACTGCGTCGGGACGGTCGTCTGGCCGGCGCGCTATGACGAGGTCGTGGCGGTTGGCGGCATCAATGAGAAGATGCTGCCCTGGAAAGGCTCGAGCCACGGCCAGGCCGTGGATATCTCCGGCCCAGCAGAACTTGTGCTGCGCGCTGACGCGCGCGATCCGACCAATGCCGGCAAGGTGGGCGGCGGCGAGGGAACATCGTACGCGGTCGCTCACCTGGCTGGCGTCGCCGCGTGCTGGCTTGCCCACCATGGGCGCAACCAGCTTGTTCAGAACCTCAGGCCCGGAACGAAGTTGCAGTCTGTGTTCAAGGCGACAGTGCAACGAAGCGCCCACGTACCACCCGGCTTCGACACGGACGAGTATGGGGCAGGGATCGTCAACGCCGAAGCGCTGCTGCGCCGCGCGCCCGACTTCGCGGGGGCACCCGAAGCGGCCGGTGCTCGCTCGACGACGGATCAGGTGCGGGATCTGCTGGCGGAGACCGGAGCCTTCAGCCAGCTCGAGGCGGTGGCCCCGCTGTTTAGCGACAATCAGGGCTTGCTGGAGCTTGCCTGCATGGGGCTCGACCGTGCCCGCATGGCGCGTGCCCGCGAGGGCAGTCTGGAAGCCATGCCACCGGCGCGGATCTCCAGGGGCTTGCGGACACAATTGGGGCCGTCTCTGACACGCACCACCGCCACGGGAGGGCGGCCATGAGCGATATCGACACGCTGCGGCTTGAGCATACAGCGAGCCGCGTACACAAGATCCTTGGGCGCGCCCCGGGCCAGCTTGAGGCAGGCGGTGTGGCGAAACCGATGGGTAGTCTCGAAAGCACTGGCGCGGAGTCGGGTGGCGCGTCCAGCGGCGGTCCCGCTGACCGCGACGTCCTAGCCATCGCCAGGCGACTGATGGCCTCGCGTGTCCAGGAAGGCCGACCTATCGGCCCCGCGGAGGCGGAAGGGATCGCCCGTACCATCGTCGCCAGCGCCAACCGGGCGCTTCTGAAACTCGACGTAGCGTCCAACGGAGCACTCAACCAAGCCGAGGCGATCGCTCTGGAGGCGGTGGTCCATGTGCGCGGCCGCCCTGCGGTCAGGGTGCTGTCGGAGGGGTTGGAGGACATTGGCGTCTACCCGGAGGCCGGTCTGTGGAAACTGCTCGCCGATGAGCACTTCAAGAACCTTTGGACGGTCACGTCGGCAACCGCTGCAGTGCGGGTCACCGACCGGCTCATTGCCAACCGGCCTCCCTGGGTCCAGGGAACGGCATTCCTGATCGGCCCTGATCTGGCACTGACCAACCGCCACGTCCTGTTCCCGCCTGACGGTGGCGTACGCATCGCGCGGCGTTTCCCTGGCACGAACAAGGCCCGCATGAAGGGTGACTACGAGGTGCTGCTCGACTTCGCCTTCGACAACGGTGCGGCAAGGCAGATCCTCTACCGGATAATGGACGTGCCGTTTGTGGCCTCCGATTCCGATCCTGTCGACGCCGCGCTGCTGCGCGTCGAATGTGTGCATGGCGCCGGCCCGTCTCCCCTTGCCGTATCACGCGCCGATGTGTTCGACATCGACCGACTATATATCGTCGGCCACCCCGGCTATCTGGAGAGCGTGCCCGACGACATCATGGCGGTATTCGGCCGCCCGGACGAGCGTAAGCGCGTGAGTTTCGGCGAGTTGATGGACCCGGTAGCCCCGGAACAGACGCACATCGTCCACGACGCCTCCACGGTCGGCGGCTATTCGGGGGCCGCCGTCGTCGGCTTTGCCGCGCCGGACGTCCGCGCGCTGCACTACTGGGGAGACTCCAAGTCCGGCAACCGCGCCATCCCGGCGGATGATATCGTGAACCACCCCGAACTGGGCAATCTGCTGCCGCGGCCATGAAAAGCCAGCGTCTTGCCCCGAGACTGCGAACATGAAGCTGACGCCAGCAGAACTGGACGTCTTTGCCACTGCGTGCGCGCGTGACGTCGCGCCGAGCCGTCTTGAACGGGAAGTGCGCGCCTTCGAGATTGTTCCCGACTACGAGGCGTTCGTGAAGGAGAAGTCCGCCGGGCAGGCTGACCCCGTGCTTGCCCTGTTTCGGGCGCTCCTTCATGAATTCAACGAAAGGGGACTTGCGTGCGATCTCGCCGAGAGGCTCTTCTTCGAAATCTCATGGTCGGGGGATCACCAGGAAAGGATAGCGGCATTGGCGCGATCGGTTCGAATGCCGGCCGCGCCGCCAAACGCCCTCCAGGCGCTGCTGAAAAAGCGCAGCCATTTCATCACCGACCGAGGACTTTCAGAGCTGTTTACCAAGGTCCGCCCACGGGTGGCCATTGTGGTGGGAACATTCCTCAACGCCCAAGGTCAAGCTGTCTCGACAAGCGGGACCGCCTTTCTCGTGGGTCCCGACCTGATCTTGACGGCTCTACACACCTTCGACCCACTGCTTTCATCAGGTCGGTCCGCCCAGGTGCCTCAATCGTTTAAGGTCGTTTTCGACTATTGGGCGGGTGATCCGATTCAGGGCACGGCCGACCTCGCCAATCTCCATGGCGTGCGCGTGGTTGGATTGCACCCAACCAACTGGTTGGTTGCACAAAGCTCGCCCGTTCCATGGGCGGGCACCGTGGCGGCGCTGAACGACGAAGAGCTCGCGCAGCTGGCAACCGATCTTGATTTCGGGCTTATCAGGCTGGACGAAGCTGTTGGAAACCTTCCCGTCAGCGGCGGCTTCAGGGCGCGACGTGGCTGGTTCGCCGTGGACATGCCTGCGCCGCCGGCCTACGCAGTCGAGAGCCAGGTCGTCATGCCGCAGCATCCGCAAGGCATGTCAATGCAGCACGCATTCGGCAGGATACTCGGCAACTGGGATCCCAACACCCGTGTGATCTACGAGTTGGAAACTGACGAGGGCTCTTCTGGCGCCCCCTGTCTCAACAGCCGGATGGAACTGATCGGCATCCACAGCGCTGCATACAGGCCTGCAGGGGTACTCAAGGGAAATCTGGCCGTCCGCATCGATGCAATCCATCCGAAAGTCCTCACACATCTTCCGATCAACTCCGTGCAGCGAGCGGCAAAATCGATCTGGCGCGTGACACGGCCCGGAAGTGCCTTGGTCCCGGTGCTGGGCAGGGATAAGCTTCAGACGTGGCTCGACAACGCGACAAGTCCATCGCCCCAGACAAGGAGCCGCAGCAACAGGGTTTATGTCGCCGATGCGCCACAGAAGGGTGCCGGAAAGTCGTTCACGGCGGACATCGTGAGGACCTTTCTGGCGGCCGATGGAACGCAGAATATTATCGTGTTGGGCGGCGACACCGAGCTCATTCCCGAAACTCTGGAGGACTTCGTGCTCGCGCTCGCAGCCGGATTCGGGATGTCGAAGGAAGACCTTGGCGCCTTCCCACCAAGGCCCAGCGTTGACTTGCCAAAAGACGCCAAGGACGGGGACAAGGTCGATCGCTGGGAATCCCAGGAGATGCCGGAGTGGTTTTCCAAGCGGCTCGCCGCGCACCGCACGACCACGGTCAACACGACCGAAGTCTTGAAACGAATTGTTCAGGACAACATCGCGCTCGGGCGTCCCAACACACAAGAGGATCTCGCCATCGCAAATGCGAATCCGCCGGTGATGGTGTCGTCCGTGAAATGGGCGAAAACTTGGATACTGTTGGACGACCTCGACCAGCGTCCGCTGTCATCTCAGGTCCGCAAGTTCACAGCCGGCCTTATCGGCGCCGACATTGATGAGGGTGCGGTGACGGACGTGCGCGCCGAGCTGCAGTGGTTATTCCTAGGAGCCGTTCCAGAGTTCCTGACCTCGCAAGACATGTCCGTCGAGACGTTTTCTCCGGCCGACGTGCAAGTCCAGCATATCTCGGCCACATTTCAGGCAGCTTTTGACGAGGCCGGCATCCTGCAGGATCCGCTCGCCCTTGCATCGGGCGTACTGCTGCTGGTGCCCGGCGTTCTGCAGGGCGAACACGCAAAGGGCAATCTTGACCACACGCCGTTGAGCGTTTGTCAGCAGATTCTGGCAAATCTCATTGCCGGCGCCTACCAGAGCAGCGGGCACAAGCTATGAAAAGCCTCTCCGCCGACTATCTGACCAATCTCCTCGCAAGGTCGGACATTCGCGACCAGTTGGAGAAAGCGGTCGGAAAGACTGCTCTGGAGACGATCGTTCGGTTCGACGCGGCGTGGACGGGCCCCAACCTACCATCGTTCGAGCCGGCACGACCAGGCTCGGACGTGTCGGAGTTCGGAGCGCAGAAAGGCGGTCCCGACTTGCCGGCGCTTGAGGCAGCGGGCCTGTCCACGCCTGCCGATGCCGCGACACCCCCGCTTGATATTTCTGGGGCGTTGCTGCGCGCGGCCATCAGCTACAATTACCACCTCGACGCACTAAACCCTGACGTCAGGACGCGAGCATGGCTGCTTCGCCAGTCGGTTCTTGTTTCTGCTTCGGGCGCCAAACACCTGCGTCTTTTGAATGCCGAGCGACAGCGATTGCTGAATTCGGTCGACGCGACACTCGCGCTGCCTAGCTTGCTTGGTGAGTACGAGGCCGACGACCGCGCCATGCTGTCGACCCCGAACGCCGAGCTCGAGAAACTCGCCGACACGTATCTGCGCGAATTCCTCCGCGGACGCAGCGTCTCGGATGCGCTCTTGGCCAATCACCGCCGTGCGATCACGGCCGCCCGCGAAGAACTCGAGGGCGTCATGAACATCTCGCCCTCCGTCCCCTCGCTGGCGGAATGCCGGCGACGTGCCGGCCTGGCGGAAATCCTGATCCCGCTCGGCATTCTGATCGGAGTAGATCCGGCCAAAGCGCCAAAGAGCGTGGGAGACCGGTTCGTCGGGCGGGCCGAGGAACTGCTCATTTTGCGCAGCGTTGTCGATGAGCTGGCTTCGCACTCCGTCCTGGAATCGGCCAGCCGCGGCTTTCATCGCGTAATCCGCAGCAAGCCGAGGCTGCTTTCTCTTGTCGCGCGCGGCGGCCTAGGCAAGACGGCGCTGGTGGCGAAGTTCCTCTACGATCATGCGACGCTTTCCCGGCAGCAATTTCCGTTCGCGTATCTCGACTTCGATCGCTCGGATGTCCAGCCTCGCGGCCCCGGCTTGATGCTGCTGGAAATCTGCCGTCAACTGTCCTTCCAGTATCCGAACGCTGAGCAGGCTCTCCATCAATTGAGCGAACAAATGCGGCAGTCGCTCATGGGCCGGGCGACCGGCGACCTCAGGCAATGGTGCAAGACGTTTCGCAGCATCATCAGAACTGCGCTCAGGTTGAATGGCGCCGCGACGTTCCTGCTGGTGCTCGACACGCTGGAGATAGTGGAGTCCGACCTGGCAGCGACGGAGGGCGTCGTCATCTTGCTGCGTACCCTGGGCGCCGATTCCGAGGATCCATTTCTCGAATTCTGCGTTGTTGCCGCGGGAAGGTCTGGTGTCGACCAGCTTTCGGTCGGCGATGCGTTTGAGGTCACCCCGCTGAAGCTACAACCGCTCTCAGTAGACGACGCGCGGGGCATGGTCGAGCAGTTGGGCAAAGACCTGCTCCCCAATGAATGGGTTGAAAGCTGGTCGCGGCGGATTGCGGGGCGCAAGAAGGACCCCGACAGCCGCCGGGAGCCGCTCAGCCTGCGAGTAGCGGTCGAGATGGTGCGCGACACGAAGCCCGACATGCGAGCGACCGTCGTCGACGACATCGTCCGGCTGGGCGAAAGCGCCGACGACAAGTTCGTCGCCGCACTCTATGAGCGGCGCATCCTGGACCATGTCCGCGACGAACGCGCCCGCAAGCTTGCATGGCCCGGGCTGGTTGCGCGCAACGTCACGCGCCACATGGCGCGGGAGGTGCTGGCGCCGGTCTGCGGACTTGATGCGTCGGAAGCTGAGGTGGCTTTTGATCTCTTGTCCCGGGAGACATGGCTCGTCGAAGGACAGCCCGGCGGTGACAGCATTCGTCACCGCAGGGAACTCAGGGCGCGCACGCTCCCGCTGATGCGCCGCCGCGATCCGGAGAGGTTCAACCGGGTAGTCGAGGCGCTGATTGTTTACTACGCCGACCGGGACCCCGTCGAGCACGTATACTATGTCCTGCTGCGGGGCGACAAAGAGGAAATCTACTCGGATCGGAGCCTTCACGGTTACCTCCCCGAGTTCGTGGTCGACATCCAGGATTTCGAAACCGGTTCTCCAGCCTGGAATCTGATTCAAGCGAAGTTTGGCAAACGATCACTCGAATTCGACCATATGAGTCAGCTCCCGGATGATCTCTTGTGGGAGCATCTCGGTCGCACCGGCAGCGGTCTGCGCGGCATAAACGACCGCAGGATCGAGCCGCGTGTACAGCTTCTGGCCGAGCGCGACAGGCCGGCCTCGTCCGACGATGTTGGACAGCAGAGTGCTTGGCAGGCAATCCAGATCAAATGCGGATTCTGGTCGCGCCTCGACCCGGCCGCTCTGGTGATCCCCTCGGCCCAGTTCGATCTCACCCAATTCGCATTCTACGTAGCCCAGCTCTCGCTTGCCGGCGAACGCCCGCCAGCGTATTGGACCCAACGCTATCCTGCGTTGATCGATTCGCTGTACAGCAGCCGCGGCAACGACAACTGGCATGCGCTGACGCAGTCGTTGATCACCGCAGGACTCTACGACCCCACGCTTTTCGCCCACATCGAATGGCGCCTCGGCGATTCGCTCGCCGGCGCTTCCGGCCAGGGCCGTATGCGGGAATGCTCGCTACGATTCCTGCTGCAGGTCGGTTTCGAAACCCAAGGCACTGCACTGACGATCTGGGCAAAGGCGGAAAAGGATCGCATACTGGGCGGAATCTCATTTGCCGAATATGCCATTCTCGTCCACTGGGCGGGCGGCAGCGGTTCGCGCGGACGCGGAGCCTCCGACAAATTCCGCGCTCTTGCAACCGAGCATAGAGACGCTATCGAGCGCGGCTCGATGGCGGAGGTTCCAAGGCAGATACTCAAGGAGCGCGACGTCATCGCTGAGGCGACAACCCTTTTGAGCGCGATCGCGACCTGGGGTGACCGCAGCCGAATTCAGTGTTTCGCGCGACAGTACTGTTCCGTCAGGCAGCCTGAGTGGATCGTGCCGTTCGCCTATTTGCTCAACGCCTGCTTGCCCCAAACTTGGCAACAGGTGGTAGGGCAGGAGGTTTCATCAGATCGATACGACCCCGGGCGCCAGGGGTTCTTCGGCCAGATCACGTCGACGCTACGGCGCTCACGGATACCTGCGGACCTGATCGAATACTTGATGCTTGCTGATCGTGCGGGCGACTTTGATACTGTAGTTCGGCGCCTGTGCGAGTTGATCGATGCCAATCGAAATGTTGACATCCAGAGTTTGGACAAGATCCGACGGCAGGCACGCACGAAAATGGTAAATGTCGAGATGGTCGTTCCCGGGCATACTAGCAACGGGTGACAATGGCCAGATGCCCGAACAAATGTGGCGTTCGCGGTCTCAAGAACCGGCTGCGCATGATCCCGCCTCCGTCCATCGGCCCGGGCCGGCTCGGGCGCTTCCTGTGCCGACCAGGCGTTCCACCGGCGTTACGCTGTCAGCCCGAGAAGCGCCTGCGTTTCAGGGATGTACACTTCTACGCAAGCGCCTGGGACAGGTCGTCGTGTTCGAACGCCGACGCCATGCGGTTGACTTCGGCCTTGCCGATGCCGGCTTCAGCAGCGACGCCGCGCCAGTTCTCGACGGCTTCACCTCGCCAAGCGGCTGATGAGCCAGACCTTCGCGATTTTCGAGATCTTCGCCATTGCCGGCGTGCTCTACCTCGTGATCAATCTGCTGCTGATCGCGATCATCCGCGCCATAGAGCGCTCTCTCATGCGCCACGAGACCTCCTCTGGCCGAGATCTGGCGGCGGCGCAACCAAATCGATCGACCGTGGGTTCGTGGCGCCCCTGCTAAGATAGAGCGATCCGAAGACAAACTTGTCCGCTCAAGCACACACTCGAACTGAATTTCGCTGTCGGGGACGTCCGCTTTCAGGCGGCGGCTACGAGGCCCTGGACGGCCGAGACGGGGGCGCAAAGCAGTGGTTGGCGAAGTAAAAAGATCGAGAACTGTTCCTGTCGCCATCACGCCACCGCCAGTGCCGGCCGATTGCCCCAATTGGAACGGGCCCTGTATTCGGCCGTACGCTGCTCAGACTTGAATTACTCGTCCGGCTTCTGCAGAACGGGCGACGAGGCATTGGTGGTTTCTTTAAATTTCCGGTGACGCGAAACGACTTCGTCGCACGACAGTGGCTTTTCATCGAACATACGGCGGCATGCCACGGTAGTCGGAGCGCAGGTCCGCAGTCGCATTTCGGACGGCAAGAGGGCAACCTTATCCACCAAGGGCACCACTTGCGTTGTTGGCGATGGCGACGAGCGTCGGCCGCATCCATGCAGGTGCCCGAGTGGCGCCAGCGACAAGTGCTTTCTTGTCGCTCACCGATAGCTGGCGCGCGGCCACCTGGGCAACGTCGTGCGCAAGCATTGGATCCAGGTGACGCAGAGCGTGCACGACGGTGCCAGCGGCGCTGCCCGGGGCGATCAGATGCTTCGGGGAGGCGTGACGCAGATCCACAACAACGCGACGAGAAGGCCATCGGCCAGGTAAGTGCTCCTGGCCGGAACTTGCGTCAGAGGCCAAGCACGCTCGCAGCGCGAGCGCCCGCGATCTGCACCCGCGAGCCGATCTCGCGAGCGAGGGCCTGGGCGACGTTGTCAGGAGAGGGCGAGAGCGGGCCCAACCCAGGCGCGTTATTCCAAACGAGCAGGGACAACTTGCGGGGGTATTGCCGACTTCGACGTTGGATATTGGGGCGTGGGTCCATTTTGCATGTTGCCAACTGAATCACTGAGTGCCCGAGTTGCACGCGGCCAGTGGAATGAGCAAGCGGCGGCGGGTTTATGAATAGGTGGGGGCCGGTATTTTGCCAATGCTCAAATCGATTATAGTTGTGAAGAGCAGTTTCGGCCGTTTACTTGCCGCACAAGTCCCCATAAAAGGAGACAGCATCGATTCGATGTTATCCCTTGTCTTTCGCGTACTCGCGGTCCGTGGCGCCGAGTGGACGATTGAGGACCGCCAGCCCGCTCACTAGCAGGTCTGCACTGGCGGCTTGGGGCCCGTTGGTAAGCCACAGGAGTAGGACAATGTCGAAGGATTCGGGCAAGGGCGAAAATCACGGCGGCGGCCCCGGGAAGATCGAGATCACGGTGGTGGTGAACGGCCAGCCCACACAGGTCGAAGCCAATCCCAACCAGCCGCTTCACGTCGTCCGCACCAAAGCGCTTGAAAATACGCAGAACGTCGCCCAACCGGCCGAGAATTGGGAATTCAAGGACGAGGCCGGCACCTTGCTCGACGTCGACAAAAAAGTTGGCGATTTCGGTTTCGCGACCACTGTGACCCTGTTCCTCAGCCTGAAGGCGGGCGTCGCAGGTGCCTGAACTCCAAACTGTGGACCCGGAGGTGTCCCGAGCGAAGTTCGGTCGGCAGATCGGCTGGTTCCAAACACAAGCAGGTATTTACCGGGCTCAGGGTTGTTTCCTAATCGAGGCGAGCTTCCCGACGGCCTTCTTCATCTTCGTACCGCCGAAGATAAAGCCACAGATCATCGGTGCAGCTGTCGAGATCGACTTCTCCAATTACGACCTCCGACCTCCGTCGGTGGTCTTCGTAGACCCCTTTATACGCCGGCCGATTGCCCGGAAGGATTTGCTGCTCAGGATGCTGAGACGACCGCATCTACCCGGAACCCCACCGGATATGATTTTGGTCCTCATGCAGCAGAACGCTCTGTCGCTGTCGGACTTCATCCAGGCCAACAGTGCGGAACACACGCCATTCCTGTGCATGTCAGGCGTCCGGGAATACCACGACAATCCAGCCCATTCAGGTGATTCATGGCTTCTCCACCGGGGTTCTGGCGAAGGCTGTTTGGCCTTCATCCTGGACAAGATCATCAAGTACGGGACCGGTCCCGTGGAGCAGCTTCAGTATCAGTTCCAAATCTCAGTGGGAGCCATGATAGCACCCCTACCCGCCATTCCAGAATGACCGAGCTCAAGGATGTCGGGACAGTCGCTCTTCCCCGAGACTGTCTTTCAAGTGTCCAGGCGCACCTGCGCTCAGTTGGGCGACAGGGCCATGAGGGGATGGCGCTCTGGGTCGGCGTTCAGCAGGACCAGCACTTTGGCGTAACAGAGACCGTTATACCGGCACAGCGTCACATTCGGACGGGCGACGGCGTTTGCGTGATAGTTCCGGCCGAAGAACTACACCGGCTCAATGTCTGGCTCTACAAGAGCAGCCTTAAACTCTTCGCCCAGATCCATAGCCATCCGGGCCGAGCCTACCATTCGACGACCGACGACGCCTACGCGGTCGCTACGACGGTTGGGTGTCTGTCGCTGGTGGTGCCCAATTTCGCCCGCGAGCCTTTCGATCTTGCTCGGGTCGCCGCCTATCGACTTGACGCGAAGGCGAACTGGAATGAGGTCCCATCCGCGGCACTCAGGCGGATGATCACGATAACGGGTTGAACGATGGCACTCGCTAACTTCATCGACCGCGCCGCCACGGCAGCTTCTCAGGTGCTGGCCGACTTTCATCTATGCGACTTCAAAGCAGCCCTCGAAAAGCAGGTCGTGGCTGTGGCCTTCGACAGCCAAGCCGCTTCGTGTGCCGAGGGCCAGGCGACGCTTGACCTTACGGTCAGGTTGCTTGCCAGACTTTATCCGGTTCTGGCCATACTCCCCCTGGACATGGCCGCGAGCTCTCAAGCCCAAGCGCTCGAGCGCTTGGCAAAGTCGATCAATCCAAAAATCAGCATCCGGCGTTCCGGCAAGTATGCGACGGTCTGTGTAGCTGCAGGCGCGGTGCACCCATCACTTCGGTGCCCAACGTTTTTCATGGGATCGCAGGGTTGGGCGGCAAAGCTGTCGCGTACGGACCCGGTGGGCTCTGGCTCGAGCTTGCTGCCCTATGGAGCCGGCGCCGCAAGCTGCTTTGCCGCCGCCAACGTCTTTCGAACCGTCTTTGCTTCCCAGTTGACCGGCGCCGAGCTGGACGAGAACATCGACCTCTCTTTATGCACCTACAACAAGAGCAACGCCGGCGATTCCAGCCCCTTAAATTTCCCTGTCGACCTTGGCGAAACGCACCTCGTTGGGCTCGGCGCGATAGGCCATGGCTCGCTCTGGGCGCTGGCGAGGCAATCCGGTCTGTCGGGGCGCCTGCATGTAGTTGATCACGAAGCTATCGAACTCTCAAACCTGCAGCGCTACGTGTTGGCAGGTCAGGCGGAGGTCGGCCTCTCTAAGGCGGCCCTAGCAACCCACGCCCTTCGGTCCACCGCCCTTGAAGTGGAGGCGCACCCTATGAAGTGGGCAGAATATGTTGCGCGCCGGGGCGATTGGGTATTCGACCGAGTGGGTGTGGCGCTTGACACCGCCGCCGACCGTCTAGCTGTCCAAGGTGCTCTGCCCCGATGGATCGCGAACGCCTGGACTCAGGAGCAAGATCTAGGCATCTCGCGGCATGGTTTCGATGACGGCCAGGCTTGCCTTTGCTGCATGTACATGCCGACCGGGAAATCCAAGGACGAACACCAACTGGTCGCGGAGGAACTCGGAATGCCGGAAGCACACGAGGAGGTAAAAACGCTCCTGCAGACCAATACCGGAGTCCCCAATGAGTTCGTAGCTCGGGTGGCTACGGCGATGGCTGTGCCGTTTGAGCCGCTCGCCGCGTTTGTTGGCCAGCCCCTCCGTTCCTTTTATCAGCAGGTTATCTGCGGCGGCCTGGTGTTCCAGCTTAGCGATGGAAGTCGTCTCCTTCGAACCGTGGTTCCGATGGCCTTTCAATCAGCGCTTGCCGGGATCATGCTTGCCGCAGACCTGGTCAAGCATAGTGCGGGTTTTCCGATGAGTCCGACGACCAGCACTCGCGTGAATCTACTGCGCCCCCTTGGTTCTCACCTCCATGATCCGAAAGCCAAAGATTCCAGCGGCCGCTGCATCTGCAGCGATGAGGATTTCGTTGCCGCCTACAGGCTGAAATACGGCTGTGCCGTTGAACAGCTGAGCAACTGGTCCGCCTGAGAAAGATCTGAAGTCTTCGTTACCGCGGACGGCGCGCTGTCAAGCGCTCACCGACGTTTTCGACCACGATCGAGTGCCTGGAGAGCGCGGGGCGGATACTATGACACGCTCGGCCCGCTGCTTGCCAATGTCAGGCCCAGAACCCACGACAGAGATCCTTGAGCGACGCCTCGTCGTTTAACTTTTTTGTACTGTTATCTACGTTCGACCATATTCGTCGTCGAAGCGAACGATATCATCCTCGGCGAGATAATCGCCGCTCTGCACTTCGATGATCACCAGGTCAATTCTGCCTGGGTTCTCGAGCCGATGCTTATGGCCGCAGGGGATGTAAGTAGATTCGTTTGTCCCCAGGAACAACTCCTGCTCGCCATTGACGATCTTGGCGGAGCCGCTGACCACGACCCAGTGCTCCGAACGATGATAGTGCATCTGCAGGCTCAACTGGCGACCGGGCTTCACCTCGATGCGTTTGATCTTGAAGCGCTCGCCTTCCTCCAGAACCGTATAGGAACCCCAGGGCCGGTGTACCGTGCTATGGACCAGATGAGCTTCATGTCCCGAAGCCTTGAGGCACTCGAAGAGCTTCTTAACGTCCTGAACGCGGTCGCGGGATGTGACAAGCAAAGCGTCCGGGGAATCCACGATCACCAGATCGCTTACGCCCACCGTGCCGATGACGCGCTTGTCGGAGCTCACATAGGTGCCGGTCGTGTCGACCATGTGCACATCGCCGTGTATCCTGTTCCCGCTTTCGTCGGGGGCGATCAAATCGGCCATTGCGTTCCAAGATCCGATGTCGCTCCAATCCATGTCGCAGGGAATCACGGCAAGTTTGTTAGTTTTCTCCATGACAGCGTGGTCGAGCGAGATCCGCGGCGCGGAACCGAAATGCTCAAGCGCGAGTTCGATTTTGGCAAAGCCTTGGCATTGACTGGCGCGGCCGTTCTCGTAGCTGTCGGCGACGGCCTGGAGCACCTCGGGACAATGCAAAACCATCTCGTCGAGCATGGTTTGCGCACTGAAGCAGAAGATGCCGGCGTTCCAGAAGAAGCGTTGAGACGCGACATAGGCTTTGGCTGTATCCAGATCCGGTTTTTCAACGAAACGGACGACGTTCTCACCATCTGCTTCGATGTAGCCGAATGCCGTGTCCGGTCTGGTTGGGGTGATGCCCAATGTGGCGATCCGCCCGAGCTTCGCATGTTCCATGGCCAGGCCCATGACGTCTAGAAACGCAGGCAGGTTGCTAATCAGGTGATCGGCCGGGAAAACGCACAGGATCGCGTCAGGGCCTTGCGTTACCCTCGCATGGATCGCGGCTGCAGCCACGGCGGCGGCCGTATCCCGAGCTTCGGGCTCGAGCAGAAAGGTGCGTGGCAGGACCACGGAATCCAGTTCGTCAAATTCGTCCTTGGTCAGGAAGAGGTGTTCCCCGGATGTCACAGCGACGAGTTCCACGACACCTTCTATCGAAGCGGCGCGCAGCACAGTGTGCTGAATGAGAGAATATCCATCCGCTACTTTGAGGAAAGGTTTGGGGTGCGATTGCCTTGAGGCGGGCCATAGCCGCGATCCGGCTCCGCCGCTGATGATCACGGG
The DNA here is from genome assembly GCF_040323695.1 of Mesorhizobium sp. M0030. Classification (NCBI taxonomy): domain Bacteria; kingdom Pseudomonadati; phylum Pseudomonadota; class Alphaproteobacteria; order Hyphomicrobiales; family Phyllobacteriaceae; genus Mesorhizobium; species Mesorhizobium sp. M0030. The sequence continues at coordinate 146,739 of NZ_JAMYVE010000015.1, forward strand.
AATCACTTTCATAACTAACCTCGATTTCGTCTCTGGAGTGATCGCCCGCGTTCTTTCGAGCGTCAGCGTCACGATCGCCGTCGCTCTGGCTTGTCTGCGGCCCCCCGCGTAACAGCGAAGTTCTGGCGCGTTGCGGGCGGCGCCAGATGACGACCCTATCGGTAATGTACGACGCCTCCACTGGCGTCGATGAGAAATGCGCATTCAACTAAGCCTGTTGGTTGCCTCTGCCGAATTGCGCAGGTCGCGGGTCTTAACTGAGATCAGAGACTTGGCTGTCTTCTATCAAAGTCAAACGACTTGGCTCCTTCAGATCGAATTCAATTACCCGTGGTGCGAATAGACGTGCATATCGTGTAAAGGCGCTCGTCGGGGGAAACCGAATTACGGTATCGCAGCGCCCGAGAAGATACATCTCAACGAGGGCGGAAATTCCGCCGTCAATCCCGAGTGCTGCAGTGTGTAAGGGGCCACCTTGATTGGATCCGAAGTGCTTCGGGACAGTGAGCAGATCGGGAAACCTGGCCGACAGAAGATCCAGTATCCGCGCGCTGTCCGTGCATAAGAACAGCCGCACAGGCCTAGGGTGCGGTAACGCCTTAGCCTTCTCAATTGCAGCGCACACTTGCCGAACGGCGAGCTCCGGATCGGCCCAGTAGGGCGCATGCTCCATGATGTCTTCACCGTTGCCGTGCCGAACATGAATCCCGATGATGCTGTGCCCCTCAAAACATTCCTGATAAATGGCATCTATGCGGGCTTGAATTTCTGGCCGAGGCTTGACACTCTGGAACACCTGCCGCTCTGCTTCCTCATCGCACCGCCACATCAGACAAGCGTCACACACTACTGTGTTCGCTTCGACATCGTGTTCGGCCTGAAAGAGCTCGCCCAACTCATCGCGCTCTTGGAAAATCTGCTCATCTGGCCGGTAAAGGCACTCGATCGCCGGCCTGTTCCACCACTCTGGGAAGAATGGACCAGGGAAGGAAACGTCGTTGATCCGGTCGTCGGAAATAGCCGGCACCCCAGCGATGTCATTGATCGGCTGGAAGAACACCGGAAACGCATTTGTGAAGGGTTGGTCGAGGTAGCAGGCCCCCCGCCAGTCGATGGCTAGAGTTCGTCCCGACCGCTGCGCGTAGCGCCAAGCGGCCGCCAACGACCACAGACAATCACCGAACCCCGTACGCCTCCGAGAGACGACGAACCGGCGCTTTTCCAATCCACTAACATGCATTTTCGGAAATCTCGTTTCGGAGAGGAGGTTGCATCCGGTTTGGAATCCTTAGTCGACACTAGTAGACCCTGACGCCGGGCCCTTGGCAGAGGCCGGGCCATAGGGCAGAAGAGCTCACTCAGCACTGCCCACTAATCCCGTGACGCTCGCAAAGCTTGAAGCCGATGCCCTCGCTTAGGGTTGCCCTCGCTTCCGGTTCAGCCTTCTCTACTGGGCCTCCGCCGCATATGTAAAATCTATTGAGTGGATGCCGGCCATCCATGTGTTGGATGCCATGATGAAGGGGCTCGGCTGACGCGGGCCCGGTCAATAGAGCCGAAACAGCCGGAAACGCTACGACACTGCCTGCCGAAGCAAATCATTCCGTCGACGCCGTACGCCAAGGGTGCAAGGCTGCATACAGCAACCGGTACCGGGCGAGATGAGGTCGACGGCTCGACGCGCCTGGAACCAGCTGATCGACAGAATCCGCAGTCGGCTCCCAAAGTTCTGCACGACCTGTGCCGGATGCTGTGGTGACGCTCGCGGCCACGAACTTTGTCCTCGCCCCGAACGGAAGCTCGCGCTACGACTCCGGGCCGGCGATGCGCCCCCGCTGCTCGCTCAGACCATCCATTCTGTGGATGCACTTTATCCAAACAATCGATTTCACGGATCCAAACAATTCCCATTAGAAGACGCTGAAGCAAGAAAGAAAGGCGTCCTCACTCGCTGATAGAAGAGCAAATCAGCTGCAAGGTGCTGGGAGTACATGTCGCTCAGGGCGTGAGCTGAGCGGCACTCAGACCGCATGTACGAGTCCGACAGGTTAGCGGCGCGACTCTATTTTTGCTCGTGACTCTAAGCAGAGCAGGTGTGCTCGGCTGGCGGACAGTCAATGACGATCTTCGCGCCGCATCTGTCGAAGTGCTCCATGGGGCACGGGGCGGGCCGCACATTGTGTCGGCGTGGCGAGCCGGAGCCGAAACTTTAAACTTTAATTGAGCAGGAATAGAATGGGTGATAGCAGGAAAGTTGCTCTTATTACGGGCATAACTGGACAGGATGGTGCCTATCTTGCCCGTCTTCTTCTCAAAAAAGACTACATCGTTCATGGGATTAAGCGACGTTCCTCTTCCTTCAACACCGGTCGTATCGAAGACCTCTACCAAGACCCGCACGAATCCGATCCGCGCTTAATCTTGCATTACGGTGATCTCACTGATTCGACTAACCTCATCCGCGTGGTTCAGGAATCTCAGCCAGATGAAATTTACAACTTGGCTGCTCAGAGCCATGTCCAGGTGTCGTTCGAAACACCTGAGTACACAGCAAACGCGGACGGTATCGGTACATTGCGACTTCTTGAGGCGATTCGCCTCCTCGGTCTGACGGACAAGACCCGCTTCTATCAAGCCTCGACGTCAGAGCTATACGGCCTCGTGCAGTCAGTACCGCAGAACGAAACGACGCCTTTTTATCCGCGCAGCCCTTACGCCGCCGCCAAGCTCTACGCCTACTGGATGGTCGTCAATTATCGTGAGGGCTATGGTATGCACGCTTCCAACGGCATTCTTTTTAATCACGAAAGCCCCCTCCGTGGCGAAACTTTTGTGACGCGCAAGATCACCCGCGCTGCCGCTGCTATTTACCTGGGCAAGCAGGACAAGCTTTATCTCGGCAATCTCGATGCTCAACGCGATTGGGGCCATGCGCGTGAGTACGTGCGAGGTATGTGGATGATGATGCAGCAGGATCAACCGGATGATTACGTGCTGGCTACGGGCAAAACGACTCCTGTCCGCCAATTCGTCGAGTGGGCTTTCGAAGATGTCGGCGTCGAGATCGAATGGCGGGGCAAGGGTGTCGACGAAAAGGGCTATGATCTAGCGAGCGGCAGATGCCTAGTCCAAGTGGACCCACGCTACTTCCGCCCCACGGAAGTCGATCTTCTCCTGGGTGACGCTACCAAGGCGAAGGAGAAGCTCGGCTGGGTGCATGAGATATCCGTGCGCGACCTTGCTGCGGAAATGGTCCGCGAAGACCTGAAGGTCATGCAGACATCTGTAGTCATGAAGGAAGCGTAATGTATGATCTGAACGGAAAAACCGTGTGGGTCGCTGGCCACAAAGGTATGGTGGGCAGCGCTGTTGTACGCCGACTCGCGTCTGAAGACTGCAAAGTTGTGGCCGCCCCTCGCGGAGAGCTAGATCTCAAGCGACAGACCGAGGTTGAAAACTTCGTGGCAGTGATGAAACCGGACGCTATCATTATGGCGGCGGCAAAGGTAGGTGGTATTCTCGCGAACGCCACCTATCCGGTCGACTTTCTTTACGACAATCTGATGATCGAGGCCAATATCTTCGCGGCAGCCCACGAAAACAATGTCGACCGCGTCCTCTTCCTCGGCTCGTCTTGCATCTATCCGAAGATGGCACCACAGCCCATTCCTGAAAGCGCGCTTTTGACCGGGCCACTAGAGCGCACCAACGAATGCTACGCCGTCGCCAAGATCACCGGCATCAAAATGGCTCAAGCCTATCGCCAGCAATATGGCCGCGACTACATCTCCGCTATGCCGACGAATCTCTACGGGCCAGGCGACAATTATGACTTGCAGTCAAGCCACGTCATCCCAGCGCTGATCCGGAAAGCGCATGAAGCTAAGCTCATAAATGATAAGCGAATCACCATCTGGGGCACGGGCACACCACGTCGGGAATTCATGCACGTCGACGACTGCGCCGACGCATTAGTCTTCCTTCTGAAGAACTACTCTGACCATGATCACGTCAATCTCGGCTGCGGACAGGACATCACGATCCTAGAGCTGACCAGAATGATCTGCCGTGTAGTCGGATTTACTGGGGAGATCGCGCATGATCACTCTAGACCTGACGGTACACCGCGAAAGCTGATGAGCGTCGACAAGCTGCGCACTTTGGGATGGGCAGCAAAGATCACTCTCATGGAAGGCATCGAGAGTGTCTATCATGCATTTCTGAACGGGAGCTACACCGAACGGCGATAGATAAGAGGATTTGCTGTACGCGCTTTCGGGACCCAGAGCTAATGTAGACTGAGACAATCACTCGATGGCGATAGCGCTCATGTGAGCCAGCCGCGAGGAGCCCTGCCGGGCCCGGACCCCATCCGCTCCAACTCGTCGCCGTGAAGGTCACGGTGCGCTGCCCACGCCGACGCCGACTGCGTCAATCCTCACAAGGGTAACCCTCGATAACCGAGCGCGTCTACGGTAACCGAATGTACTTCTTGTTCTCGTCCGAGGGATCTGTCGATGGGCATTCCGGACGAGCCAAAGTTTGAGCATGTTACCCTCAAAACCCGGTTAGCAACGTCGGATTTGGTATGAAATTCGGAACAAGTGGATTACGGGGCCTGGCGACAGAATTGGCAGGAGCCGCCTCTGCCCTATATGCAACGGCATTCGCGACATTCCTGCTGGAATCCGGCCTGGCCAGAATTGGCGACGAGATACTCATAGGGCGCGACTTTCGCGCCTCGAGTCCGGCCATCGCCGCCGTCTGTGCGGCGGCACTGTCTGCGCTCGGCTTCATCGTAGTCGATTGCGGCGCCGTCCCCACCCCTGCCCTGGCACTGTATGCTCAGGCGCGTAAGAGTGGTTGTTTGATGATCACAGGCTCGCACATTCCGGCCGACCGTAATGGAATAAAATTCTATCGACCCGACGGTGAGATCGACAAGGGTGATGAGCGGGAGATAACGCGCATCGCCTTGCAGTTGGAGAAGCGCGGATACGTCCTTGAAGGTGCTGTTGCACGTCGGCAGCACCGGGAGGCCGAATGCAAGGCCTTTTTCATGGCGCGCAATCGAAAGCTTATGGAGATTAATGCTCTAAAGGGCTTAACGGTGGGCGTATATCAGCACAGCACAGTCGCGCGCGATCTCTTGGTTGACATTCTCTCATGTCACTGTGCGACGGTCGTAACCCTGGGACGTTCGGAAGGTTTCATTCCTGTCGACACTGAAGCGGTCCCTGACGAGACTGCTCAACAGTTCAAGCTCTGGGCCAAAGAGCATCGACTTGATGCGATCGTCTCGGCAGATGGCGATGGTGACCGCCCACTGGTAGCTGACGACCACGGAGACCCCCTTCGTGGTGATTTGTTAGGCTTGGTTACGGCGAACTTCCTGCAAGCGAAGGCGGTCGTCACGCCGGTCACATCAAACTCTGGTATCGAGACCGCAGGTTCTTTCAAAGTTGTACGTACCAAGGTTGGATCGCCATTTGTTATTGCTGCCATGCTCGATTTGGTTGCGTCGGGTCACGAGCGCGTGGTTGGTTTCGAAGCAAACGGTGGTTTGTTGACCGGCACGGACTTTGACCCGAACGGAACTAAACTGCGAGCGCTACCCACACGCGACAGTTTTCTCCCCATCCTTGCGGCACTTTCCCTTGTTAATACAAGTGGGCAGCCACTGTCGGAGATTGGCAGTTCCTTTCAATTGCCAGCGGCGGTGGCGGATCGCTTGGAAAATTTTTCCGTCGAAAGCAGCACTCGCCTCATGACATACCTTCGTACAGCGGAAACTAACATCGCCGCCTTCGTCGGGTCGATTGGAGTGGTAAGCAAGGTTAGCGATGTTGACGGGCTTCGTATCACTCTCACGGATAAGCGTGTCTTGCATTTGCGTCCATCCGGAAATGCCCCGGAAATGCGGTGCTACGTCGAAGCCGAAAATCGGGAGGACGCGGAGCTTTTGCTCCGGGCTGGATTGAATCGAATTCGTAATTGGACGCAAGGCTAAATAAAAGCCGCCTCCCTGCCTATTCCAGGTGACCCTGGGGGTCGCACGAGCTACTCTAGCGCGATCAGAACGTCCACAGTGTCCCTGGCCCTGTCCGCTTTGAAGCGAACCGGAACGCCCGTGGAAATGGCGGGGCGGTGGACGTGAGCCGATCCGTACCGGCCCGAAGCGTCCGGTAGCTCATGGTCAAGGCAGCGCCTTCCGGTAGCGAACAGCCGGTCCCGCACTCACCGCCTGTGCCGCATGTACGATGGCGTTGGTGTCCAGGCCGTGGTGACGGTAGAGGTCCGCAATAGTCCCCGTCTGGCCAAAATGCTCGACCCCGAGCGCCTTCACGCGATGCCCGTTAACCCCACCGAGCCACGCGAGCGTCGCCGGGTGGCCGTCGATCACGGTGACGATGCCGCAGTCACGCGATAGCGGCGCGAGCAGCCGCTCGAGATGACTCAGGGCGCCAATCGCGCCACGCTGCCGGGCTCGTTCCGCCGCCTGCCAGCCCGCATTAAGCCGGTCCGCGGAGGTGATCGCGAGCAGCCCGACATCGCGCCGGTCCTCCGCCAGAAGACCCGTCGCGGCAATCGCCTCCGGTGCGACAACGCCTTGATAAACAATGACGACACTCGCGTTCGGCCCGGGCGGACGCAGCCAATAGGCGCCATTGACGATGTCCCGCGCGAGCGCCGGGTTCATGTCGCGCAGCGGCTGCTCGAGCGGCCGGGTTGACAGGCGAAGATAGACCGATCCTCCGGTCTGATCACGCAGCCACGTCGTCTCATCTGGATTCCCCTCGCCATTACGTTGCATGTAATCGAAGGCAAAGCGCATGATCACGGACAGTTCGTCGACGAAGGCCGGTTCGAAGGCGCAAAGCCCATCCTGCGCCATGCCGATCAATGGGGTGCCGATTGACTGGTGTGCCCCGCCCTCGGGCGCCAGCGTCACGCCCGAGGGCGTTGCGACCAGCATGAAGCGCGCATCCTGATAGCAGGCGTAGTTTAGCTGGTCGGCCGATCGGTAGATGAAGGGATCATAGACTGTCCCGATCGGCAGTAGGCGCACGCCATTGATCGAGTGCGAGAGACCGAGCGCCCCGAGCATGATCATCAGGTTCGACTCGGCGATCCCGAGCTCGAGGTGCTGCCCCTTCGGTCCAAATTCCCAGGTAAAGGTCGACGGAATGCGTTCGGCCTTGAAGGTGTCCGCCATGGTCTCCCGGGCGAAAAGGCCGCGCCGGTTGACCCAGCCACCGAGATTGGTCGAGACCGTCACATCGGGCGAGGTGGTGACAATGCGGTCGGCAAGCAGACTGCGCTCGCGTGCGATCTCGTTCAGGATCTGGCCGAAGCCCATCTGGGTCGAGAGCGGCTTGCCGGGCTGCCCCGGTGACGGAAGGGTTTCGGGCACCGGCACCGACGGCGCAGACAGCCTCCTACGCCCCTCACTGAAGAACGGCGCCTTTGCGAAGAAGGCGTCAAGTTCCGCTTCCGGCAAGGTGGCGGCCGCCCATTTGTCCCACTCCTCACCCCGCTTTACGCCCATCTGCAGGCGGTAGTCTTCCATCTGCGTGGGCGTCATCTGCCCCGCGTGGTTGTCCTTGTGTCCGGCAAGCGGCAGACCGTAGCCCTTGATGGTGTAACAGATGAAGCAGACGGGACGGTCATGCCTGGACGCCGCCTCGAAGGCTTTGAGGAGGCTCGGCATGTCATGCCCGCCAAGGTTCGTCATCAACGCCTGCAACTCGTCGTCGGAGCGGCGTTCTATCAGAGTGGTTACCCGCCCTTGGTCTCCGATCTCGTCGAGCAGCCGCTTGCGCCAGGCAGCACCCCCTTGGAAGGTCAGCGCCGAATAGAGCTGGTTCGGACAGCGCTCTATCCACTCGAGCAGCTTCTCGCCCCCCGGCTCGGCAAAGGCAGCCTCTTGCAGAGCGCCGTGGCGCAGGACCATCACGTCCCAGCCGAAATTGCGAAAAATCTGTTCGAACCGCTGCCAGAGGCCCTCCCGGATCACGGCGTCGAGCGACTGGCGGTTGTAGTCGACCACCCACCAGCAGTTCCTGAGCCCGTGCTTCCAGCCTTCGATCAGGGCCTCGTAGATGTTGCCCTCATCCATCTCGGCGTCGCCGATCAGGCTGACCATTCGGCCCTCGGCACGCTCCTTCATCCAGCCGTGACCCGAGACGTAGTCCTGCACCAGCGACGAGAACAGCGTCTGAGCAACGCCGAGACCCACCGACCCGGTCGAGAAGTCGACATCGTCGACATCCTTCGTCCGCGAAGGGTAGCTCTGCGCGCCCTTGTAGCCGCGGAAGTTCATGAGCTTTTCGTGAGTCTGGTTGCCCGCCAGATACTGAAGTGCATGGAAGATCGGCGCCGCATGGGGTTTGACCGCCACCCGATCCTGCGGGCGTAGGACCGAACCGTAGAGCGCGGTCATGATGGTGCTCAGCGACGCGGACGAGGCCTGATGCCCCCCGACCTTGATCTCATCGCCCTCGCGGACGTGGTTGGCGTGGTGGATCGTCCAGGCTGCGAGCCAGGAGACGCAGCGCTCGATCTCGTTCAGATATTCCAGTTTCCTCGTCATTCAGTTTCCCGCAAATCAGCTGCCGGTCTCACAGGAACCCCCGCCCAAATGGTCAAAGATCGAGTTTCAACACACCTGTCGCGCGCGACACGCAGGGGATGAAGCGGTGGCCGCGTGCCTCCTTGGACAGGACGGCATCCCGATGGATCGGCTGTCCCGCCAGCATTGCGCATTCGCAGGTCCCGCACACCCCATTCTCACACGAGGCCATCAACGGCACACCGGCCGCGCGCAGGGCCGCGAGCGCCGTGGTCTGCGCCGAAACCTCGACCATCCTGCCCTCACCCAGTTCTATGACGAATGGTTCCGGTGGCGCGCCATCAAACTCGGGAGGCTGGAAAGTTTCGAAATGAACAGTACCCTCGGGCCAGTGTTCGGCCGCGCGCCCCACAACCGCCATGAAGCCAGGCGGCCCGCAATAGTAAACCTGAGCCTCGGCCGAACGGTTCGCCAGCAGCGCGGCGATGTCCTGCCGGGTCTGAGGCTCGTCGTCGAAATGGATCCGCACATTGCCGCCAGGAAGATCGCTCCCGATCGCCGCCAAGAGTGGCGTGAGCGCCCGGCTGCGGGTGAAATAGTGCAACTCGAAGGGCTTGGCCTGCCGGGTGAGCGCGCGCGCCATGGCCAGAATCGGGGTGATCCCGATTCCCCCTGCCAGCAGCAAAGTCGGCCCCTCGCCTGGCTTGAGCGCAAAATGGTTGCGTGGCGCGGAGACAGGCAGTGTGGAGCCGACGGCAATGGTTTCGTGGATCCACGCCGAGCCGCCACGGCCGTCATTCTCGCGCTTCACCGCGATGGTGTAGCGGCCCAGCTCGGTCGGGTCGCCGCAAAGTGAATACTGACGCACCTTCCCTTCAGGCAGATGGACGTCGACGTGAGAACCCGCTTCGAACGCCGGCAGCACAGGTTTGCGTGGGTGTTTCAGGTCGATGACCAGCACGTCGCCCGGCTCCTTGCGGACGGCGGTCACGGTCAGCTTCATGATAATACGCGGCGAGGCCATGGCGTTTCACTCGTCGATGGGCAAGATCAGATCACCAGGGCGGATCACGCCCCCGACGTCGATTGTGCAGTTCAGGCCGGAGCGGTTCAGAAGCCCCTCGTAGAGACCCGAAAGCCCGAGCAACTCCTCGATATACTTGCACGGCACATTCATCCGGGCGGCCCTGAGAATCGTTTCCCCGACCCGGAAGCGTTTGCCGACAAGATGGCTAAGCGGAACGCCTCGTGTCGTCAGATTGCGCCGGTGATCCTCGGGTGCGAGCTTGGCCTTGAAGCCCGGAATTCTGGGTTCGCCCTGCGCGATGGCGTCCAGACTTCAGCTTCGATCAGCGTCACTTCGCGAACGTCAGGACGCGCGGAATAGGTCCCCGTCCCCAGGTAGTAGCGGTCTCCGACAATGCCTTGGCCGGCAATAAGCTGCGCCTGCGCCAGCTCCTCCATTTCATAGGAGGCGGCAGGCGCGATATGGACGTGAAGCAGCTTTCCTCGCCAGGTCATCATCGCTCTCGGAAATTCGTCCGTGGAAACCTGCTGCAAAACTGGCCTGATCAACAGCGCCAGTTGCATGGCATTTTCCCGGTCCAGTTGGCTGTTTGGAAAGAAATACGGGGGGCCCTCGGACCGTTTTCAGCGCCAGCTTTCGACGTCGCCCCGGCTCAGTTGTTCCGCGCCGGCATCGCGTCTTGCACCTGCTTGACAACCTCTCGCAGGACCTCAACGCCCTTCCCGATCTGCCGAATGCTCAAGGCGGCATAGCCCATGACAAGTCCGACGCGATCGGTGCGGCCTTCGTCCGATGGCCGTTTGTAGAGCGGCGAGATCAAGTGTAGCCCCAGGCCAGCGTCGCGGGCGGATTCGACCAAGGCCGTTTCCCGCGATCGTGGCAGGTCATTGAACCAAACCGCGACGTGCAGTCCCGCATCAGCTCCCTGGACAGTGATGCGATCCCCGAAGCTGTGCTGCAAGGCACCCAACAACGTTTCCCGACGCTCGCCGTTCAGCCTGCGCACACGACGCACATGGCTTTCGTAGCCGCCGCTCTCGATCAACGATGCCAGCGCTTCCTGTTCAGCGACCGGCGAATGCCGGTCTGCGAATTGTTTGGCGGTTGCGAAGACCTCCTGCAATTCGGGCGGGAGGACGAGGTAGCCGATGCGCAGCATCGGCGAGAGCGTTTTGGAGATCGTGCCGAGATAGATGACAGCCCCGTGGTCCTCGAGACTGTGCAGCGGAGGGACCGGATTGATGTCGTAGCGATATTCGCTGTCGTAGTCGTCCTCGATCACATAGGCGTTGTTGTGCCGCGCCCATTCCAGAAGCTGATGGCGGCGCGCGATCGGCATGACGCCGCCCAGCGGAAACTGATGCGACGGCGTCACATAAGCCAGTCGTGCTCCGATCCCCGCCAGCAACTCGGTCCTCATCCCGTCTTCGTCGACGATGACCGGGATGGGTGAAGCACCCGTACTGGCAAAGACCTGACGCGCCATCCTGTAGCACGGGTCCTCGATGACGAAGCGGTCGGCGGGATCGAGAAGCAGGCGCGCGCACAGATCAAGGCCCTGCTGCGAACCGCTGACGATGACGATCTGGTCGAGGTCGCAGCTCAGGGTCCGGGCGCGCCAGAGATATCCCTGAAGCGCCTGGCGGAGCCGGCGCGAGCCGCGAGGATCGTCATAGGCAAGACGCAGCGGGCGCTGCCCCATCGCCTCGTTCATCGCGCGTTTCCAGACCAATGATGGGAAATCCGACGGTGCCAGGTCCCCATAGCGGAACTCGACCTTCAGCCCAGTCGGCAGATAATCTGGCCAGGGTGACGTCGCGCGCAGCCGCTCGCCATATGCGGACAGGTGGATTGGGCCGACCCGTTTCGCGTGAGTGCGGCCCGTCTCATGGCCGATCAACGAAGACGCAACGCGAGGTCGCGCGCCTTGACGGGCTTCGATGAAACCCTCCGCAGCCAGTTGCTCATAGGCGACCGTCACCGTGGTTCGCGAAACGCCGAGGTCATTTGCCAGGGCCCGGGAGGATGGCAACTGACTGCCGGTTTCGTAGACGCCGCCGAGGATTTGCTCGCGAAGGGCTTCGTAGATCTGGCGTGCACCCATCGCATGCGAGCGCGCTGCAGACCCGGCACTTGAAGACTGGACCATCTCTTTCATCGCCAACTGGATATTTCACATTGGCCAGGTTGCCGTCAATCTTTCGGAACCCCAAGAAAGATCGCAGAGGCCGAATGACCAGCTCCCTTCAATCCGAAACCGATACTCCCACGGGGTCGCTCAACCGCACCAGCCCCGGATTTGCCACCCGGGCGATCCATCATGGCTACGATCCGGCCGGCTTTTCCAATGCCGTCCAGCCGCCAGTGTTCCTGACGTCAACCTATGGGTTCGAAAGCGTGGCAGCAAACGATGCCGCCGCCGCCCTTGGTGGACGGCTCTATGCGCGCGAATACAATCCCACGACCGAGATCCTCGAGCAGCGGCTCGCGATTCTGGAAGGAGCCGAGGCGGGGCTGGTTGTTGCCTCAGGGATGGCGGCCTTCGGCACTCTGATCCTGTCGCTGCTGTCCCAGGGCGATGAACTCATCGTCCACAAGACGCTTTATGCGAACACGCTTGCCATGGTCGAACAGGCGGTCCCCCGCTTCGGCATCAAGGTCGTCGCGGTCGATCTGTCAAATCCCCAAAATCTCGATGCTGCGATCACCGAGCGGACGCGGCTGGTTTTCTTCGAGACGCCGGTGAATCCGCTGAGCCGCATCCTCGACATAGCGGCAATTGCCGAGCGCGCTCACGCGCGCGGTGTAAGGGTTGCAGTCGACAGCACCTTCGCCTCGCCCGCGCTCCAGCGACCGCTTGAGCACGGGGCGGACATCGTGCTCCATTCGCTGACCAAGTACATCAATGGTCATGGCGATGCCCTTGGTGGGGCGCTTCTCGGCGACGCCCAAACGCTCCGTACGCTACATGAAACGGGCCTGCGCTACATCACCGGCGCAGCGCTCTCGCCGATGTCAGCTTTCCTGATCCTGCGCGGTCTCAAGACGCTGACGCTGCGTATGGAACGGCACAGCGCCACGGCCCTTGCGGTGGCTCGGGCGCTGGAAGCGCACCCGGCGGTGGCATTTGTGAGTTATCCGTTCCTGGACTCGCACCCTGATCAGGTGACGGCGCGAAAACAGATGTCCAACGGATCGGGCATGTTGGCCTTTGGCCTCCACGCTGGATACGAAGGCGCGCGCCGGATGATGGACCGGCTCAACCTGATCATTCGCGCCGTCAGCCTCGGCGATGCCGACAGCCTCATCTATCATCCAGCAAGCCTCACCCGTGCTCGGCAGCCGATCCGCAAGGATGCCCATTTGGCCGATGGAGTGGGCGAGGACCTCATGCGTCTCTCGGTGGGGCTTGAAGACGCTGATGATCTGATCGCCGATCTGCGGCGGGCTTTGGACGTCTTGTAATGACCTGGCATGCGGTCACCTCTGCGCTCACACATAGATCTGGAGCCTTGCCATGGCATTCCTGAGCGGTCTTTCCGCGTTCCCCATCACCCCAACCAATCGTGACGGCCGCGTCGATAGCGTTGCCCTGCGCAGGCTGATTGCTCGGCTTGGCATCGCTCAGGTCGATTCCATCGGTCTTCTCGGCAGCACCGGCACATACATCTATCTGTCGCGCGAGCAACGGCGGCGGGCGCTCTCCGAGACCTTGGACCAAACGGCGGGGCAAATGCCGGTCGTGGTGGGTGTGGGCGCGCTGCGCACCGATGAAGCCGTGGGGCTCGCGCAAGACGCCAAGGCCCTTGGAGCAGCTGCGGGTTTGCTTGCCGCCGCATCCTACACCCCGCTTACTGATGACGAGGTGCTAGAACATTTCTCCACTGTGGCGCGCGAAAGTGGCCTGCCGATCGTCGTCTACGACAATCCAGGAACGACGCATTTCCATTTCAGTCCACCCCTTGTCAGCCGCCTGGCAAAGGTGGCTGGGATTGTCGCCATCAAGAATCCGACAGACAAAAGCGATGCGATCAAGAACCACCTGACCGCCCAGAGGCGCACACTGCCGGAAGGGTTCTCGATTGGCTACAGCGGCGACTGGAACGCCGCCGAGGCCATGATCGCCGGGGCCGACACATGGTACAGCGTCCTCGCGGGCATCCTGCCCGAGGTCTGCATGACGATCGTCACAGCGGCGCAACAGGGGGATGCGGCCGAAGCGCGACGGATCAATGCCGCGCTGGTCCCGATCTGGAGCCTCTTCAAGGAGTTCTCGAGCCTTCGCGTCGTCTATGCACTCGCTGAATTGCTCGACATTTGTGCCGACCCCCCGCGTCCCATCCTGCCTCTGCCCCCAGCAGCGAAGCGCCAGATCGCCGCCGCGTTGAAAGGTTTGCCATCGGATGCCAGCCGGTGAACAGCAAACCTCGTTCGGCAAGTGAAAGGAAGTGTCATGTATTTACCCGCTCATTTCGAGAACTGATCGAAAACAACGCACTCGGCGTGCTGATAGCCATGGCTTGAGCGGTCTCGACGCCAATAACACCCCCCTTCGAACTCGACAATCGACTGCGGAGGTACAGACTGCGCAGGCACTCCGCCCATGCCGCACCGTTCCCCTTCAAACTAGGAATCGGTGGTTTATCCATTGGGATGGCATCGAGCCGGCGCTTTACTTTCCGGCCCGGTGCGCGCATTGAAGCCAGTGCCAATGCCGCCGGCGAACACCATACTTCCGTCCTCGACATTCGCCAGAGCACGCTTCCCGACCGCCGTAACTGTTGCCGGGTTCGCAGCCGATGACGATGAACTCACCACTCAGCACGCATTTTGTCTCACCCATTCTTAGCGCCGGCCGGATGGATATGGACTGACACGAAGCTTGGAGACGGTGCCCTCGAGGCCGAACTGGCAGACTTGCGCGAGAATGTCGCTGCCGCCGCTGATCTCGTCGCTCAGAACGATGCCGTTTGGCGGCGTTTCAGCAGGTTAACTAGCGCTTTGCGTCGATCAACGAGTGGCCGATCGCGAAGACCCGCGCCGTCGATTTGAGCAGGTCGAAGCCGGCAAGCATGGTCCTGACGTCTCCCGCCGCGGCCAAGAGCCCGCTGAAGACTGGGAATGCGCGACAAGCCTTCTGGTCAACGACGAACGCCTCACCGTCTATTATAGCGTCCGAGGCGCCGAGCTCGGCCACCGCCCGGGACGATAGTCGGAAACCTGAGGGTCCAGTCGTGGAGGTTGCGGGTCGAGGTAGGCCCCCATCGATAGTCGTCCCATTTCATTTCGTGTAGCCAATCAGGGCCCTGCCGGACGCGGCCGACCAGCGGTCGATGTTCGCGACGACCCGAATGTCCAGTCTCGTGTAACCCAGCCTAAGCGGCCTGTCCGCCCAAAAAATGACATTCAGTTGCCTCCAGCCTTTCGACACGACCCACTTCACGATCTCGTAACTCGCCAAACTAGCGGCTTGTTGCTTGAGCTGCGCGTTCCTACGGTGTGGTCGCTAGGCCCAGCAACAAGAGCTCGGTTGCCAGGCGGGCGGAGGCTCAACGAGATAGCCAGCTCAGGACAAGGAGAGCAAGCAATGGTCGCTTTTACCCTCAATGGCGAGGCGCGAACACTCGACGTCGATCCAGAGATGCCGCTGCTCTGGGCGGTCCGTGACGTCATCGGACTCACGGGAACGAAATTCGGTTGCGGGCTTGCCCAGTGCGGCGCTTGCACGGTTCACGTTAACGGCATGCCGACGCGCTCGTGCCAGACCGCAGTCGGCGACATCGAAGGAGCCTCGATCACCACCATTGAGGGTGTGTCGGGCAAGATAGGCGAAACGGTCCAGGCCGTGTGGGCCGAGTTCGACGTACCTCAATGCGGCTATTGCCAGTCTGGCCAGATCATGTCGGCCGTGGCCCTCCTTACAGAAACGCCTAAGCCGTCGGACGATGATATTGATTCGGCGATGAGCGGCAATCTCTGCCGCTGCGCCACCTATCATCGCATCCGCGCGGCCATCCACGAGACCGCCAACCGGCTGGAGACTTGAGGCATGTCGCAGTTTCTCTCGAAGCATAACTCCGTGCGGCCCACGCGCCGCCGGTTCCTCGTCGGCGCGGGCGTCACCACCGCTGGCCTCGCCGTAGGCTACCGGCTAGTGCTGGCGGCGTCCGACATCGCACAAACGACTACTGCAAAGGTTCAGGCGAACCCCTTCCAGACCTATGTCGAGATCACAAAGGAGAACCGAATCATCATCTACTCCTCGCAGTTCGAGATGGGACAAGGCTCCTATTTCGGCATCGCCACCCTGGTTATGGAAGAGCTCGACGGCGACTGGGCGCAGGTGGACGTGGTCGGCGGATATGGCAATACCGCGCTCTACGGCAATCTCGCCTGGGGCGGGGCCGCACAGGCAACCGGTGGCTCCACGTCGATGAGTTCGTCGTGGGAACGCTACCGCAAGGCGGGTGCTGCCGCACGGGCCTTGCTGGTGGCGGCCGCGGCGCAGCGGTGGGATGTGCCAGCCGGCGAGATCAAAGTCGCTTCCGGGGTCGTGTCGCACGCCTCAGGGATGCAGGCGCGCTACGGTGACCTGGCTGAAGCCGCAGCGGGAATGCCGGTTCCCGACGACGTGCCGCTAAAGCCGCGCGACAAGTGGGCCCAGATCGGATCGGACAGCCTCAAGCGCTACGATTCCGCCGGCAAGACCAACGGCGCGCAGACCTACACGATCGACCTCATGATGGAGGGACTCCAGACGGCCGTTATGATCCATCCGCCGAAGTTCGGCGCCGAGATCGAGAGCTTCGACGCAACCAAGGCGAAGGCACTCGACGGCATTGTCGATGTCGTCCAGACGCCGCGAGGCATTGCCGTGGTTGGCAGGGACACCTGGACGGCGCTCAAGGGCCGCGAACTCGTGGAGGTGACCTGGAACGAGGAGAAGGCCGAAGGGCGCGGCACGGCCGAGATCATGGCCGAATACAACAAGGCAGCAGACGATCTGGGCGCGGCCACCGCGCGCGACGACGGTAACACTCCCGCAGCGTTCGCCAGTGCTGAGAAAATCATCGAGGGGCACTACGAATTCCCCTATCTTGTCCATGCTTCGATCGAGCCACTCAACGCGGCCGCCCGAATCAACGAAGACGGCACCATCGACGTCTGGGGCGGACACCAGATGCCCGACCTTTATCAGGCGGCTGCCGCTCAGGTAGGCGGCACCACGCCGGACAAGGTGAGGCTGCACGTGATGAAGACCGGCGGCAGTTTCGGCCGCCGCGCGGTCTTTGATGCAGATGTCATTATCGAAGCTGTTTCCACAGCGCGTGCACTGGGACGCGGCAAGCCAGTGAAGGTGCAGTGGACCCGCGAGAATGACATGCGGGGTGGGCGGTACCGGCCGGCCTATGTGCATGCAGTCAAGGCGGGGCTCGACAAGAAAGGCAATGTCGTCGCTCTCCATGACCACATCGTGGGCCAATCGGTCTTGGGCGGTTCGACCTCTGCGGCGATGATCAAGAACGGCATCGATCCAACCTCCGTAGAGGGCGCCACCAACCTGCCCTATGCGATCCCGAACCTGAAGGTCGAGCTGACCACCACGGACGTGAACATCCCGGTGCTGTGGTGGCGTTCGGTAGGCTCCACCCACACCGCTTACGCGGTGGAAACCCTGATTGATGAGCTCGCCGCCGCTGCGAACCGTGATCCGGTCGACTTCCGCTTGTCAATGCTCGGTCACCATCCACGGAATGCCGCCGTGCTTAAAGTGGCTGCTGAGAAGGCAGGCTGGGACAAGCCTCTGCCGGAAGGCCGTTTCCGCGGCGTGGCCCTGCATGAAAGCCTCTCGACCTATGTCGCCGATGTGGTGGAGATCACCCTCAACGATGAAAATGGTTTCAAGGTCGACCGCGTCGTCTGCGCGGTAGATTGCGGCACCGCGATAAATCCTGACCAGATTCGCGCTCAGATGGAGGGCGGTATCGGCTTCGGGCTAGGCGCGATCCTCCAGGAGGAGCTGACCCTGAATGGCGGTGTCGTAGACCAAGAGAACTACGATACCTATACACCGCTCAGGATCGAGCAGATGCCGCGAGTCGAGGTGCACATTGTGCCGTCCGAGGAGCCGCCCACGGGAGTTGGTGAGCCAGGTGTGCCGCCTATCGGCCCGGCCGTCGCCAACGCGCTACGGGCGGCGACGGGCAAGACTATCCGCAAGCTGCCGATTATAAAGAACATGTCAGGAATGACACCATGAAACAGCCGCGATGAAGATCGCGCCGTTTTCGAAACGCCTCCTGACAGGCGCTCATCTCCATGGGTCAAATTCCGGCGGCTGCCCGCTCCAATATCCGGTTTGGAGACGGCACCCCGTGTTCTGAACGACCACAGACGGGCCTTGGCGCCGGTTCCACTGAAGAACCGCTTTCGAGACGCAAATGCGTCCACTCCATGAAGAGCACAACCGTATAGCACCAGGAAGGCTAGCTACCTCCATCGCTTCGGAGACCCAGGCCCTCAGAAAACCGAACCTCCCGAGCTCAGAGGCGCTCGTGATCACAATCGCGCTGGTGCGTGGATCATTGTTCAAGGGTTTGCCGATAGGCAGGCGAGATGGCCGATCGACATGATCTTCGCCCAATGCTCTACAAACACAATGCCAGCCGCTGTCACGGAGTCGCGAAGACGAAGGCAATGTGGGTCGACGCCGATACTCATCGTTTTGGTTGACAGAGCGCTTGGAATGCCATGCGCTTCACATCGGAGTAGCCATCCGGGAAGCCTGAAGCGCTTTGAAAACGCATGTGCTGCGGCTGTTATTCATAGCGTGGATGACTTTGATCAAAACAATCGATTTCATCACCCTTCCGGAATCGTGCATGGACAAAAAAGAGCCTCACGCACCAATCACACGCTGCTCTATCGCGTGACGAAAGCTGCCTTAGGAATAATCCAAAGGAGAAAATCTTCCATGCGCCCTGACGTGCAGTGGAGGTCGTGCCGAGAAAGTGAGTTGCAACTGGCCGACAATGTCGGGCGGTGCGACCATGGTCGCTTCGGAGAATGAAATCGGGCCAGTTCACGGGGGCGGTACTGTTATTCGTCGACGGCCGCCCTTCCCAAGAACAGGCGGCATCGCAAGTTGGTTCTGCCGATGAAAACGACATCGCCGGATACATGTCAGCAGCCGCTCAGGATTGGATGATCCAGCCAAGCTCTCGGCGTGATGGCACTGTAGGCGTCACAGTCGAAGCATCTCATTGATCGTTTATGAGGCTTTCTTCGATGCCGCTGATGCCTGACGGGCGGTCGCAGCTGCAGGCGACAACACGCCTATTTAGTTGGAAACAGTCGAGGTAAGCCAACTTGGCTTCCCGTTACTATTTGGAGAAAGAAATGCTGTGCCTAGGAATCAGCGGCGGACTTGACCAAGTCCATGAAAACCGATTCGAGCGTCCGAACGCCTTTATGCACGATGGCGCCGCGGTGCTCGTCCGAGACGGAAAGGTGATAGCCGCCGTAGAAGAGGAACGCCTCAATCGAATCAAGCACTCGAACAAGCTGCCAAGTGGTTCGATTCAATACTGTCTCTCGACGGCCGGGGTTCAGCTCAGCGACATTGATCGTGTCGCGGTCTACGCCAGCGAGCCCTATGCCAACGCCATGCTTGAAGGTATGTCCGCTTCCCAACCGGACATTCTCTCCACTCCGTTGGATGCTAAAATGTTGGTGCAGAACCTGTTAGCGCGTGAGTTCGGCACTAAGTTGGACAGTTCGCGTATTTCATTCGTAGGTCATCATCAGGCGCACGCCGTGAGCGCCTTTGCAATGTCGGGCTTCGAACAAAGTCTCATTCTAGCGATTGATGGCTGTGGTGATTTCCTGTCGGGCCTTGTGGCGGTAGGGTCTGGCACAGAAATTACGCAAATCGAGGCTTTCCCGGAGGACAATTCTCTTGGGCTGTTTTATCTCGAGACGATCCGCTGTCTCGGCTACGGCATGTTCGACGAGTATAAGGTAATGGGACTCGCGCCCTATGGCGACCCCGCTCCCTATCGCGAGCTCTTCGAGCAGTTCTACGAGCTCTCCGCCAACGGTGGCTACCGTGTTCACCTCGACCGCATCGGTCCGGCGTTGCTCCGCAACATCGAGATCAGGCGAAAGGGAATGCCTTTCACCCAGCAGCATCGAGATGTGAGTGCGTCACTGCAGGAAGCGCTTGAGCGGATCGTGTTCCACATTCTCCGGCACCACCGTGAGTCCACCGGCATGAAGCGGTTGTGTCTGGCGGGAGGGGTAGCCCACAACTGCACGATGAACGGCAAGCTGCTGTATTCAGGGCTTTTCGAAGACATCTTCGTGCAACCCGCGTCTCACGACGCTGGCTGCGCATTGGGAGCTGCGCTGATAGTCTCTAACGAGATGGGCCGCCCCGCGCCGCGTGAGCGACTGCAGGAGGTCTATTGGGGTCCTGATCTCGGGAGCGACCGCGCCGTGGAACAGGAACTGAATGCATGGGCCGGACATCTCGAGGTTGAACGCTCTTATGACGTAGCGATCAGTGCAGCCGACTGGATCGCCAACGGCGCCGTGATCGGCTGGGTGCAGGGTCGTTCGGAGTTTGGGCCACGTGCGCTGGGCAACCGCAGCATTCTTGCCGACCCTCGGCCCGCTGCGAACAAGGACCGGATCAATGCCATGGTCAAGAAGCGCGAAGGCTATAGGCCTTTCGCACCATCTGTGCTGGAAGAGGATGCGAGCGAATTTTTCGACCTCCCGGACGGTAAGCACGAATTTCCATTCATGAATTTCGTCGTTCGCGTGCGTGACTCAAAGCGCGCCTTGTTGGGTGCCATTACGCACGTCGACGGTACGGCTCGGCTGCAAACAGTATCGCGCGATGCCAACCCAGCTTACTGGGAGGTCATCAATGCCTTCAAGAAGCGGACAGGCACTCCAATTCTGCTCAATACGTCCTTTAACAACAATGCTGAACCGATCGTGGATACGGTTGCAGACGCGATTGCCACATTTTTGACGACAGAGCTGGATGGACTTGTGGTCGGGCCCTTCCTGGTAAAAAAACGGGCTGCAACGCTGCAGGATTGGACTGCGCTTGCGATTTCATTGCCTCCCTCAGTCTCCCTCCATCAAACCCGTGCTTACACAGCGCGAGATCATCAGGAGACTGTCTGCGAGATTATTCCGAACCACTCCAGCATTGACAGTGTGCGAATTTCAAACGACTTGTTTAATCTACTGATGCGGATCGAGGGCGAAGCCGTGTTGCGAGATCACCTCAATATGATTGAGCCGGATCAGGCCAGGCATGCAGCTCTAATGGAGGGCCTGCGAAGACTGTGGGAGCAGCGCCTGGTTCGGTTGCATCCCTCACAAGCTGGTCGGATGGATCATGGGTCCGATCAAACGCTGGACCAGCCCAATAAGCAATCAGCCTGATAGAGATGCACCTCAAGCTCGGCCAATCAAGGGTGTTTGTCGACCCCGCCTGCGAGCTCCCGCTGTGATTACGGGGTCGTCGCCTACGCGGCGGCGCCCACCAACATCTCCATCAGTCGCTTCGGCGACAAAGCCAATCATCTCCCGTAAGAGCAAGTGCTTTCGGGCAAGGTCTGCAGGTTCAAGGAGTTCGTTGAAGGCGCCGCCAGCTGGAGCTGCGTCGAGCGCATCATCGCGCATGGTCGAGCTCGGCGCCCAAGGGAAATCGCCCAATTCGACACGCGTGCGTTTGCGCCTCATTCAAAACCGCTGCGCGGGTGGTCGAGGTGAAATCGGAAGTCCGTCTGTGCCAGCCGACGACGTTCCCGCAGCGCATCCTGCACATCGCCCTCGATCGCATTCCTCAACTCGCGACATACGACGGGGCGCAGGCGCCGGAAACGAACCCGCCCACCGCAACCTGCAAACTCCCGCCTGTCCTCACGACGGAGCAATCCTGTCGCCTGACCAGGCGCGTGGAAAAGCATCACAAGGGTGACCACAGCGTCGCTTCAGGCCGTCAAACGCTATTGCCGTGCGTCAAGGCGGACTAGGTGACCCGTCGGGAAGCCGGCACCAGCGGCTTTGTCGGGACAAGACACATGCTATTGGGATTTGACCGCCGCAGCCGCGAGCATCGCTTCTCCCATCGCAATGGCCCCTTGGGCACGCAGCATTTCGCCAGGGTTCTGAATGTCGCGCAACTCTTTGTTCTGGCTGAGTTTTGATTTTCCAACCAGGCCGGTGATCTCGATCTCCAAGGCGACGATTGCCCTGACCATCGTGTCGATGAAGTCCTTCGGCGCGTCGCCCATCTTCCATGGGACCGGCTGCGAGGCTTCTTGCATGTGAGTGAGCTTCGCCACGTTGCGGCGCACATACCGCTCATCATCCCGGACAGTGATGCGTCCGTGGGCATGGACGACGAGATAGTTCCAGGTCGGCACCTGCTTGTGGAATTCATGCTTGCTCGGATACCAGTTCGGCGAGATGTAAGCGTCGGCCTCACGGAAGATTACGAGAACCTCATCGCCATTGGCGACTTCCTCCCAGACTGGGTTCTTGCGAGCGACATGGCAATTGAGAACGCCCTTGTCTCCCTTCGAGCGGTCAAGCTCGAAAGGGAGGTGGTTCGCGTCCAGCGTGCCTTTGCTTTGGGTGACGAGGATACCGAGCGGGTGTCTCTCGATAAGGTCGAACAGGGCGTTCTGATCAGGGACGGCAAAATGAGGCGGAACGTACAACGGTTTATCTCCTGTCGCGAATGTGCGGTTGTTAGTAATCGGCGGGGCCTTACGGAACGTGCCCCTGAATCTTCGCTGCCGTCGACGAGTGCCCCGGATTTCGGTGTCCACCACGCTCAAGCACCGCCATCGTGAAGTGGGCGGGCACATCAGATGCCGCCGCATATGAGTGAGGTTGGTCAGTGACAAGCCGCGCACTCTCGCCTTCGCTTAAAATTTCCACGTGGGTACCTACCACAACGCTCAGGGCACCCTGACTGACCGAGATCAGCTCGCGCGTATCCGGACTATGAGCGTCCGCGGAAAACACGTCGCCCGGCATCATGACCCAGCTCCACAGTTCGAACATCGTGCGTCCCGAGGTCGACGAATGCAGTTGCGCAGAGCTTCCCTTGGCGCTCGTCCAAAGCCTCCTGGTCTCTGTCCGCTCGATGGGAAGGCGCACCGTGGAAGGGTGCTCGTTCAACAAATCGGCCACCGAGAGCGAAAACGCCGCCGCCAGCCGACACAGTATGCCGATACTGGGGTTCGCCCTAGCCTGCTCCAGCGCGACCACGGTTCCCTTCGATAGGCCACTTAGTTTAGCCAGGCGATCCAGGGTCAGGTTTTGGTCACGCCTCAAGTCTCGGATCCGGGCTGCTATCGCTTGCCCAAGCGCTTGCTCGGCATCAAACGCTTCCGTAACATTGGTCATTATATTGACTTGGGTCCTCGGCTCGCGTATTGCGGTCAGTATAGTGACCGGCACGAAATTGCAACTGCCCGTTAGGAAGGAAATAGCCGATGCGTTTTGAGACGAAGGCGATCCACTGCGGCCGAGGTGTCGACGCGTCCACGGGGGCCGTATCCATGCCGCTGCACACCAGCACCACGTTCGAACGAGGCGCCAACGGGTCATTTCCGTCCGGCTTCGAATACACAAGGGATGGAAATCCGACACGCAATGCGTTCGAGGCGGCCATGGCGACGCTTGAGGGAGGGGGAGAGGGCATCGCCTTCGCTTCGGGCATGGCCGCAATCGCTGCAGTTTTCGAGAGCCATCCGTCGGCGGGTCGGATCGTTCTGCCGGATGACATGTATTTCGGCATTCGTTCGCTGATCGAAGAGACCGACATTGGGTCTCGCTTCGACTTTGCCCCCGTCGACATGCGCGATTTGGACGCTTTGCGCGCCGCGGTGACATCGAAGCGGACTGGCCTCGTCTGGGTCGAGACGCCGTCAAACCCGATGATCCGCGTTGTCGACATTGCGGCCATCTGCGCAATCGCGCACGAGGCAGACGCCTTGGCGGTGGTGGACAATACGTGGGCCACCCCAGTGCTTCAACTGCCACTCGAAATCGGGGCAGACGCGGTGATGCACTCGGCGACAAAGTACATTGGCGGCCACTCGGATTTGATGGCCGGTGTCGTCATTGTCCCAAACGCGTCACCCCTCGGTCGCCCATTGCGGATGGTCCAGAAACACAAGGGCAGCGTCGCAGCGCCCTTCGACTGTTGGCTGGCGTTGCGGGGCCTGCAGACATTGCCGGTCCGCATGCGCGCCCATTGCGAAGGCGCCCAGAAAGTGGCCGAGGCCCTGGCGTCTCATCCGCGCGTCGAAAAAGTGCTCTTTCCTGGTTTGCAAACTGATCCGGGACACGATCTTGCTACGCGGCAAATGAGCCATTACGGAGCGATGCTATCCTTTATCGTCGAGGGCGGAGCCGATGCTGCAATGGCCGTGGCCGGCCGCCTGAAGATTGTGGTCCGGGCGACAAGCCTTGGCGGGACGCATTCTCTGATAGAGCATCGCGCATCCGTTGAAGGTGCGAAGTCCAAAGCGCCAGGCGGATTGCTGCGAATTTCTGTAGGGCTTGAACATCCTCAGGACATTATAGATGACCTGATGCAGGCCCTAGGCGAAACCTGCAAAGCGGGAGTCCAATGACGGGTGCAAGAACTCTGGCGCCGCTTTACGTGACGGCTGACGCAGCCGACGATCGGCAGAACAATGTTCCTGCTGAGTAGAACGCACGTCCTCTGGTGAACCGCTACCGCCGTGTCGCATTGTCTCGGGCGTGGTGGTCGCCTGGGTGATGAACGTCTTCGGGTTTCCGGACGATGGCCACGCGCTCGACCGGATAGCGGAAATACCCAGATTTGCCGTTGACCTACTGCTGCTCGACCTCGTCGGAGATCGCGGTCAACAGATGGGATGGATGTGCTGGCACTACGGCAGTTTGACAAGCCGGCCATCGGGGCGCTAGCACCGTCCAAAGCCAAGAGTCGCAGGGCAGAACTGACCGCACCCAGCGGGCTGCGGGACCCATCAGCTAACGGCCAGGTTGGTACCTCAAGGCGCATCAGCACCATGGATGTCACATTGTCCTTGTTGCGAGCGCGATTTCGGAACTTCGTTGTGACGCAGTCTGTGCACAGAGCGCACCGCTGTAAGCAAATGAGCGGACGAACGACACCCAGTGGAGGAGAGAAGTGATGCGGCGTCAAGATCCTCCGCGCTTTGCGGCAAACACACTGATCCCTCTTCACAACCCGGTCTTTCGTTCTATCTGGACAGCCACGCAGATATCCAGCCTTGGCTGGCTGGTGCAGAGCGTGGCTATAAGCTGGCTCATGGCGACGATTTCAGCCTCCGATCTAATGGTTGCGCTCGTACAGGCTGCATCGACACTGCCCGCGTTCTTCTTGTCGATCCTTGCTGGAGCCATTGCAGACAGCTTCAGCCGCCGCGGCGTGATGCTTGCCGGACACTGCCTTATCGCACTGGCATCCACGGCGCTGGCACTCGCTGTGGGACTGGGCTTTGTTAGTCCATGGCTGATCCTGGGACTGAGTTTCTTGGCCGGATGCGGCTTTGCCTTGAACGATCCAGCATGGCACGCGTCGGTAGGCGATATCCTGGAAAAGCGCGACATACCCGCCGCAGTGACGCTGATGTCGGTGGGCTACAACGTGGTTCGGAGCATAGGACCGGCGCTGGGCGGTGTAATCTTAGCTTTGCTAGGCCCCCTTACGGCTTTCGCCCTCGCTGCGCTGAGTGACCTGGTCCCGTTGAGCGCTGTTCTGCGCTCAAAGTGGCAAGTTCGCTTTTCGCCTCTTCCGCGCGAGCGGATGACTACGGCCATTCATGATGGCATGCGATTCACGGCAATATCCTCCGAGATCAGAGTGGCGATTGTGCGTGCAACCCTATTCGGGCTGTCAAGCATCTCGATCCTTGCTCTGCTCCCCCTCCTGGTTCGCGACCAGCTGGCGGGAGGGCCAATTGTTTACGGGGTGCTATTGGCTGGCTTCGGCACAGGCGCCTTCATAGCCGGCATTGGCAGCAGCTACTTGAGACGCATTACGTCCCAGAACCGATTGATCACGCTCGCATCCGTTGCTTGCGCAACGTGTTGCCTTTTGATGGCCCTCACATCGTCGGTGGCTGTGGCGGCGATCGCGCTTGCAATCGGTGGCGCTGGCTGGGTTGTCACCTGGACCGGAACCGACGTGTGTGTGCAGTTGGCAAGCCCAAGGTGGGTCGTTGGTCGGACCCTGTCCATCTATTACGCCCTGACCTACGGCGGCATGGCAGCGGGCAGCTGGATCTGGGGTGCTGTCGCGCAGTACTATTCGCTGACGTGGGCTTTGGAAGGTGCTGCAGCGGCACTGTTGCTGGTCGCGGCTGTGGGAAAGCTATTGCCAGTGCGGCTATGGGAGGAATCGGATCAAGCGGCCGTCGACTTCAGGCCACCAGAACTGGCCCTCCCTTTGAAGCCCAGGAGCGGTCCGATCGTGATCAAGGTGGAGTACTCGATACCCGAGGAGAGTATCGATGAATTTCTGAGCTGCATGCGCGAAAGGCGGCGCGTTCAGAGCCGCGCCGGTGCGCGGGACTGGACCCTCCAGCGCGACCTTCAGAAGTCGACGCTTTGGACCGAGACATTCCGCACGCCGACATGGACGGACTATCTTCGTCTAAACCATCGGCTAACGGTGAATGACAGGGAGGTAGGCGAGCGCCTTGCCGCTCTGCACATGGGTGATTCTCCGCCTCGCATCTCACTTTCAATCGAGCGGTCGACAAGCCCCGCCCCCGGCAGCCAAGTCCAGCCTGTGCCTTTTGTATCGCGCCCGTGAGAAAACCAAGACTTGTCTGGGCTTGGACACGGAACGAGCTACTCCTTGATTTGTCGAGCCTGCCCGGATTGCAAATCGTTCCGGCCGGTTAGGCGAGCATGAGGATTCGCGCGGCAATTATGTCAATCACGGGTCCCATGTTCAGCCCGCCCCCCTCTGCCGCCAGATCGGCTTGAGCACGGATTCAGGTCGCCTGTCCTTTGCATAGCGGCGGGCAACGAATAGCAAGGGGGCGGAGGGTATCCCCGTCTGCGAAGCGGGCGGAGGAGGAATCCGCAAGGCGGGTTGCTGGGGAGAGGAGGCCGCGCGCCTCTTTCCGCCTCACTTAGAAAACGTGCGGCCAAGCACGTTCATGTCGGCCGTGGGCGGCCGCAACAATTGCCTACAAGGCGCAAGCGTCGTCACATATTAAGCGTAGCCGCGCGACAACCATCCGTGGTCACGCGCAATCCTGCGAATTGTCAAGCGGAGACAACGATCGCGGCACCAAGCAAAGTGGCGAACCCGATTCTGCTCGGGAGATCCCAAAGCTCTCCGAACCCTATTAGATCCATGAAGCGAAACACGGCGCCCTGAAGCAGGTAAAGCAGCAGTGTGCTCTGACCAAGCTCCACCGCAACAAAGCGAGCTACGCGAGTTGAATGGCCAACTCTCCAGCATAGGAACATAAGCTGCATTGTGACTGCAGAAGTTGCTACGGAGCCAATGAACATCAGCAACACTTGTCTCGCCGACTCTCCATCGTAGATCGAAACGAGATTGTTGTAGACGTAAGTCTCCCTTCCCCAAACAAGAAAGCACACTCACGGCGTGCCGAGCAGCTTGGCCAAGGAGCCGCACTGGGGCCTCCGGAGTGAGTGTTATCGCTCAAGCAGCCACGTCGGCGCGGCCTAAAATCTTCGATGAGCGCGTCAGGAGAGCGTCGATCTCCACATTTCTTCCAGGAGATCGTCCCCACATCATCATGGCCACGGCTCTAACGGGCTGGTGCCCTCCCTTTCCCGTTTTTTGTCTCGATGCTCGGTTGCGCCGCCCGCCGGGGCAAGGCAAAAAAATCGTCGAGGCTGAGCCCCCACTGCGGCTTCGGCGAAATATTCATCCACGGGTTCGCATCACCGCGGGCAGCGGGCGAGTTCGTCGATAGGAGTGCGGATGGAAGTAGGCGATGCACATCGTCACCAGCGGCTCAGATTGTGTGAGGTCCACGGCTCGCTGGTTTCCGCCGACGGCGGCGCGGACGGCATCGGTATGCGCAGAGCGGGTCCGTCGGCTTGGCGTCAGTTTCGGGGCAAGGGGCTATTGCTGGTCGCGCGGCGCTGAGTTGGGCGGAAGGATCGACGGCGCAACCCGGGGCTCCCGCGCGACGAGCAGGTTCTTTTCCCGGTCTGACCTGGCCTCGACTCCAGATGTCGCGATGACCGACGTGACCGGCGCGATTGAACGGGTCTCATGCCCAAAGCTGCCTCGGTGCCCAGTAGCGGCACCGCATGACCCACCCGGCGCTGCTCGAAGTAAACCGCGGCCAGCCAACATCCGAAGGTGCGCCAGACCCGATGTCGCGGCGGCCTGATGGCTCCGGCGCCGTGCGCGGCAGAAAGCTGCCGATCTCGTCTGGCATGGTCGCTGACCGCATCGTCACCCGGGCCATCGCAGCGACTTTTCTCCGTTACAAAGTCCCCGCGGGACGGACTGCCAGTTCACGCCAGGGCCAACAGCACCCGCAGGGGCGACCGCCGCGTCTGCCGGTCCTGCGAGTAGAATAAGATCGGGAAGTGCGGCTTCATCCTCGATGCCAGAGCTCGCTTCGCCGTACCGCGGCCGCCATAGCCCCTTGCGCTATCACGAGTCAGCCCACCTTTCTAGCTGGCAGCCATCGGGAGCCGACCCGCAACCACAGGGCGGCACCTGTCGGCCCGGCTTCCGTGTCAACGCAGAACATGATGCATATTCCCAGCGCTTTTTGACAGAGCGAACTACAAAATGCAGAACACTGACTCTCCGCCAAATGAATGCTGCGAGCAAGCAGCAGGCGGAGGAACTCCGTCTGGGCTGAGTACCTGTTTCAACGTGGACAAATAAATTGTAGCCAGTTCACGAAACGCCAGGCCCGCTCCTCTGCCGTCCGATCGTCCAGCAAATCCCCTCGGCGCGCGCCACGCCAGACACCTCCTTGCCGATATGATGCTCAAGCACCGGCCGCCAGGGCACCAGCGTGAACTCGCGCGATTTCTCGATGACAGCGTATTTTCCGCCGGCGAGCTCGACGCAGCCGCGCAGCGTACCGTCTATTCGATTGCCATGCTGCGCTTCAGAATACGAGAGCCCGAGTTCGTCCGAGAGCTGACTGGCAACACGGTTCAGCTCTCGTTGGCGCAGCATTGAAAGCATGTTGGCGCGATAGATGACCCGATCCTGCGCATCATGGGCAAGACCTTGCGCGATCAGCCACTGCTGTCGGCGGGCCTGGACCTGACGTACTTCTCGACCGAAGCCAGAGTCGCGCAAGGACTCAGGGTGGGCTGATACCAGCTCCTGGTCGATCCAGGTGGCGCCGTCAAAGCCTACTTGGCTCTCCAGCGGCATTGATGAGAGCTTGTCGACGACAACAGGCTGGGCCCTCGCTCGTTGACGCTCGTAATCCGCGACGCGGTTGAGATGGTCGGGCGCGACTGTCCATGTGCCGTCCGGCTCGCGCTCGACGCCACCGGTCGCACGGCGGATCGCCTCCAGTCGCCGCACGTGCGTTTCGGCAAAGCGTTCGGTGGCCGAGGGGTCATGCTTGAGATGGATATCGATGCTGTAGCGCCCGTCGTTGACCGTGGCGATGCCGGCAATTGTGCGGTCGACTTTTCTTGGCCCGGTGTCCCTCGGCCTGATCCGCACTATGCAGCCTTCTGGTGTCGGTTGGGTGGCCTCGCCTTTGCCGATATCAAAATAGTGGCTTTTGCCGTCCACGCCGTCGACGACGAGGTAATGGCGGTCAGTGATTTCGTCGGCCAGCCCGCGCCCGACGACACGTCCGACCACGGTTTGGGCCGACCCGTCGGATCGATCGTGGATAAGATAGTCGGCGGCACTGCGGACGAGCCCCTTGCCGGTCAGCTCGCGATGGATGGTCTTGACAATGTCGCCGCGCTCGCCGATGCGGCGTAGCGTGGCTTCGAGATCATCCTCCAGGCGCCAGCGACCCGAAGGCATCTCCTCGGCGAGGCCCATCCGCTCGAGCTTGCGCAGGCGGCCCTGGTGCAGCGTCTGGCGAAAGGTGTCTCGGCTGGCTGGTGAGACATGCCCCTCGTCGCGCATGCGCATCAGCTGCCGGTCGATGCTGGTGAAGCGTTCCTGCTCCATCTCCTGGCGCAAGCGCTGCTCGATCTCGCGGTCGGTGCGCGGGCCAAGGTCGAGGCTAACCAGTTCGGCTGCGCGCTCGCGCAGGCCAGAGGAGATGTAGTCCCGCGCGATGACGAGGTTTTCGCCGTGATCGTCCCTGCCGCGCACGATGATGTGGGTGTGAGGATGGCCGGTGTTGAAATGGTCGACGGCCACCCAGTCTAGCCTGGTGCCGAGGTCTTCTTCCATTTGCGCCATGAGGCGCCGGGTGAGCAGCTTCAGGTCATCATACTCGATACCGTCTTCAGGGGCGACGATGAAGCGGAACTGATGACGGTCACCGTTCGCGCGATCGAGAAAGGCCCTGCCGTCCGCGTGGTCTTTGTCGGCAGCGTAGAGCTCGCCACGCTCGCCTTCCCGGGTGACGCCGTCGCGCTGGAGGTAGCGGAGGTGCGCACGAGCTCCGTCGACTCCCTTGCCGGCCAGCTTGACGATGCGTGCCTTGACGACTGCGCGCCGCTGCCGAAACGCCGCGTGGCGGTCGCGTGCTCTAAGAACGGCGGCAGCAGCCCCGCCGCGCCCCACCCGGCTTCCGATGAAGCGGCTGCCGCGTCCGCTCCTGCCGCCTGCTCGGTTGACCGCGGCCTGGACCTGGCCAGCGTAGCGTTTGCCCGCCTTCGAGCCGCGCGAGCCAATTTTGCCGAGCCTCGGCGTGAATTCGTCATCCTGCATACGGCCTCCGATGAACCAGCAGCAAAATCAGAGGCTTGCGCGCCAGACCCTCCTGGACCCGCAGGCAACCTCCCGGGAAAACGATGTGCAGACAAACACTTCGCCGCCTCAGGAGGCGATGCCTTTATCTTGCCTTCCGCGGACCTGCCTCCCTGCCCCCCGCCCGAACCGCGGTAGCCGCTGCCCTCACCTGCGATCCGGCCGGCCTGACCTTGCTCGCTCCGATCCGAGCGGCACCAGGAGTTGGCCATTCGGGCCGGTCACGGAAACACCGTTTCGGAGGAAAAACAGCGACTGCCCGGAAGGGATTCCCGGCGCGCTTTTGGAACGGGATTTGTCGGTGAGCGCGTCCATATCAGCGGCCGAAATGCCCGCCGCCTTGACCTCTTCCAGATACGAAACCGTCTCGCTGGGCAGTGGCCGCCCACGCTGCAAATGCTGTTCGTAGCGCTCCGGCCCGGCGTTATAGGCTGCAAACAGGCCTGGAAATCCGAAGCGGTCATACATGGCGCGCAGATAGGCAGTGCCTGCCAGAATGTTGTCGCGAGGGTCGTGCGGGGCGGCTCCCAGGCCAAGCTCTGCGCGCAACTCCTCGTAGGTGCCTGGCATCACCTGCATCAGGCCAATGGCACCGGCGCTCGACGTGACCGGCCGTCCATTGAGCCTTGTCTGCCCCCGGCTTTCGGCATCCATGACGGCATAAATCCAAGTCTGTGGAATGCTGAAACGCCGGCTTGCTTCGGCTACGAAGGGCTGCCATCTTGCAAGCTGCGGACTATGGGAGATGACGACCGGCTTCGTGTTGGTCGCCGCGGAACAGGAGCATGGTGCGAGAGACACCATGCCCAGCATCAGGAGGGTCACTCGGTCCATAGCGGCACGAGCCTCCCGATGATATTTTCGGTCGGCACCGGCCCGAAATAGCGGCTGTCGAACGAGCGATTTTCGTCGCTGCCGAGTAGGAAAACCTCGGCAGCGGCGAGCTTTCGGCAGGCATTCCACCAAGGCAGCGGACGGTGCTGCGTGTCGGTTGCAAGCCGGCGCGCGACAATCTCGCCGCCGATGATGATGGCGTCGCCGAAGGCGCAGACATGCTCGCCAGCCAGCGCGGCAAGGTGCTTGACCAGCGGCACGTTGCTGGGCAGATAGAAGCGTTCGGCGGCCAGATCGACGACCGGTTTTGGCGGGCGGACGAGTACGAGATCACCAAGAGCCGGCGATCCGGACGCGACGCGATAGAGGCCGACCGGCGCACTCGCCGAGGCGTTCCAGACCAGCCAGGGCGATGGTTTGCCGAAGGCGGCGAAGCCGATCAGGCCAAGGCCCATCGTGGCCATGGCGATCGTCTTGCGCGCCCGAATGCGCCGCAGATGGCTGCCGATCAGATGGATGGTGGGACGCCGGCTCATGAGCGGCCTCCCTCGCCGGCCGAGCCGGAATCGTGCCCGCCGTCCTCGGGCCCGGTCTCCTGCGCGTGCCCCTTCGACCAATCGTCGAGTTCGTCGATGTGATAGCGGACATAGCGGCCGTGCTTGCGGAATTGCGGGCCGCCGCCTTTGAGGCGCATCTTCTCCAGCGTGCGCTGGGACAGCCCGATATAGAAGGCCGCCTGCGCGGTATTGAGAAACGGACTGCCCTTCTTGGCGCGGGCTGCGCGTTCGTTTTCGTCGTCCATGATGATCCTCGTTTCGCTACGGACAAGCCAAGGCGAGGATCGGCGAGCGAGATCGTTTTGGGGACGGGCGAAGAGTCGGGGGCGAGTTTTCGCCGCCCCCTTCGGCGGCCTCACGGGTCCTGAGAGAGGACCCCGCGCCGGTGGCGGCGCGGGGCTTTCCGGATCGGCCGGTTAGTCGACCGGGTTCCAGATGATGGCGTAAGTGTCGTCGTCATCCTGGCCGGCGGCGCGGCCGAGATTGGCGTAGAGCTTGCGGGGGCCAAACTCGGGGGCGGCAATCGCCAGGCTCACATAGTCCTTGCCGGAGGTCTCGCCGGTGCGGATCCAGCCCGCACCCACTTCGACCCCTTGCGTCAGCACCCGGAAGTCGGGATGGGTGTCGGCGCTCTTTGCCTGATTGGGCACGATATCGATGTCGGCGCGGACGCTGAGCGTCTTGAGCTGGCCCTTGTAGCCGCCGTTTTCCTGTTTGGTGACGTATCCGATCGCGGTCATTTCCAGTCTCCTCCTGGTGCTCGCAAGGGACCATTCCCCTGCGATGGCGGACCGTGATGGGCGCGTCCGGACCGCCGGAACCGGGACGGCCGCAGCGATAGCGGAGGACCCGCGCGGGCAGCTTTTTTGAAGCGAAGCGGCGCGAGGAAGCCGCCGCAGGCGGCGGGGAAAAAAGCTGCCGGCGAGGGTTTCGGGCGGGCCTGATCCGCCCATAGGTCGACAAGCCAGCCGCAGGGAATGGTCCCCGAGACACAATGGAGACAGGTGGCGCGATCGGTGACACAAGAAGCCGGCCGCAATGCAGAGCGCCGGCTGCGCGGGCTCTGTCGGCAACCGGATCGGACAATTGGCCCCATGGGCCTTTGGCGCCTCAGCAAGCAACCCGGCGCGGTGCGGGGCTGCCGAAATGGGGCGAACTGGCGTCGGAATTTCTCGCGCGCGGCACTGGCTCGACAAGACGCCCAATCGGCAGCCGGCGTGGCCCGTAGCGGCGCGCGCGACCTGAGCGGCGGTAATCGAGAGAACCGCCGCTCGGGCCCTGATCGACTATTCGCGCACGAACAGCGGCTGCACTTGTGTCCACTGATCGGCGGTGCGGAGCCGCTGCGGCTGGTGTAGCTTTCGGCCGGCAATTTCATCCAGCGCGGCAGCCAGGTCTCGACCCAGGGGCGGCCATTCTCGCCCGCCAGGAAGTCGCGGATGATGTTCTTTTGCGTCTTGACCTTCTCGGCGACATTGCCGTCCGCGACCAGCTTGCCGCCGACGTCGGCCAGCATCGAATTGGCGATTTCCTTGTCGCGCAAGAGGTCGAAGAAGGCATCGTCCGGTTGCCACCATATGCCAATGTCGACGTTCAGGTGGTTGCCGAGCGCCTCGACGACGGCGCTGCCGGCTGCAAGCGTCTCGGCCATGACAAGGGTGAGAACGCGCATGACATCGTCGTCGCAGAGCGCCAAGAGGCGCGCGAACACGCCGGCGATAGCAACGGCGTCGCCATTGCCGCCGGCGACCAAGCTATCCTCATCCGGTGATCCGAGCAGGGCCAATACCTCGCGCCGCTTTTTGCCGAATGCGGCTTCAGCCTTGCAGCCGGCAAGGCTGGCAGTCACCGTCTCGTTGGCTGCGCGCTGCGGCTCAGGCCGCACCTGCCACAGGCCCGAACCGGTGATGGCGTGCGCCACCACGAGGCGCAGCGCCACGGCGGGATGGTCGAGCATGGCCGCGCGCACGGCGGCATGGCGATGCAGATCGATATAGTTGTGCATCGGGCCGGTGACTTCGGGGCGCGGCAGCTTGGCGGCTGTTTCTTCTTGCTCGCCGCCCTCGCGGGCGCGGCGGGCTTCCTTGCGTGACAGCCAGCCCTCGTGACACTCGACCTCGCCGCGATGCGAGACAGTGATGATGATCTTGCCGCCCTTCTTCTTCGGGGTCTTCTCGTGGTCCCATGCGTGGAAATACTGGCCCGGTTCCAGCGCACAACCTCGCTCCAGCCCTCGTTGAGATAGGTGTCGCGTTTGGTGGCAATCGCTTCGTTCTGCTTTTGCCAGAACAGGTCGGCATCGGCGAAATAGCTGTCCTCGCCGAACAGGTCCGAGGTGATCAGGCCGGGATACTCCTCGATGGCAAACAGTGCCACCTTGGTGGAAATCGACTGGCCGCCGAACAGCCATTGCTTCAATTGATAGCCACGCGGCGCGTATTGATCGGGATCGGCACAGAGTGCCAGCCAGTCCTTCTGCTGCGCCTTGGAAGACATTGTGAGATGGCGCACCGGCTCGGTGTCGATCTCCTCGCGCCGATAGGCTTCGCGGATTTTGGGCAAGAGGTCGCCAAGCGCCAGAATGCGTTTGACCTTGAGATCAGTGATGCCGAAGGTCACAGCGATGTCGAGAACGGTGCGGCCTTGCCTGACAAGCCGCGAAACGTCTCCCATTGCCATACTTCGTCAGGATCGAGGCGGGCGAGGTTTTCGATCAGGAAGCTTCGAGCGCATCGGCGTCGTCACCGTCCTCCATGATGGCGCAGGTCAAGGGATCGCCTTCACCGCGCTCGTCGGCAAGCGATTTCGCGGCGAAATAGCGCCGCCTGCCGGGTTGTCCCCGCCGCGGAGGCCGAAGGCCGACGCGGCGGGACGGTTTTTGCGCCTATCGGCGCTGCTGTTCCGCCGTGTCGGGCGGAAGCTCGGAATGGGGCTTTGATATGGCGTCTGCTGCCTGCCGCAGCAGTCGCTCGGCCTCGGTGACGTGGCCGCAAAATGCGGGCGGCTTCGGCATGGACGGAGATCGGAAAGCGCGCCTGGAAATGCAGGTCGCGCTCTATGCCGAGACCAAGCGGCCCTTTTACGGATGCAAGCTCGGCCAGACTGACGCTGCCAAGTTCGGGGAAGCCGAAGCCGAGATCGCAAAGACCGAACAGCGTGTCGCCATCGGCGTCGAGTTCGCTCAGAAGCGAGGTCGCGGCACCTGTCGGATCAAACAGTTTCACAACGGGAAAATGGTCGATGTCGGCGCCGGCGGCGCCATGGGCGAGCAGTCGTGCGCGCAGTGGATTGGTGATCAGGATCATGGAAAGACTCCTTGTCAGAACGGGTCGCGTTGACTTCTTGCGTCCGGCGGGAGAAAGGTTCACCGGACCTTCCTCTGATCCGCCTCCCCATTAGAGACCGACCTCGAGCAGCTTTGCGCCGCGCGCGGACACATCGGCGCGTCCATCAGGAGGGTTTGCCCGCGTGGTGATCGGCTGGACGCCGGGAATGAGCGTCTGCTCCTTTGCGGCGTCGGCTCGGTCGCGGTCAGTTGAGGATCGCGCATCGTCATGCCGCAATCCCTTCTTGCGCCTCGCCTTCCGCATCGGCCGGAAGGCCAAACAGGAAATCAGCGGCCTTTGAAGCTAGGCTGGCGGCACGGAATATAGCGCGGTTGTCCTCGCGCAGCACCTTCAGCCATGAGCCGATGTAATCGGCGTGACGCACGGTCGGCTCGATGCCGAGATTGCTGCAGACGAAGGCGGCAGTGATTTCGGCGACCAATTCTTCACGCGCGTAGGCCTTGGAGCCGAACGAGCCGGAGAGGTCGCGAGCAAGCCGCGTCGGGTGGCCGGTCCAGTGGCCTAGCTCGTGAAAGCAGGTCCGGTAATAGTCGATCTGCTGATGGAACGCTGGCTGCGGCGGCACCTGAATGTGGTCGCTGCACGGCATGTAGAAAGCGCGATCGCCGCCGACCCTGAAATCCGCACCGCTGGCGAGAATGAGCGTCTCGGCCTGCGGCACGATCTCGCACTGTGGCAGCGGCTCGGCAGGGGCATGGAGGTGTTCCGGAAGATTGTCGCATTGCGCGACATTGAAGACGGTAAAGCGCTTCAGAAAAGGCACGGCCTGTGGTGCATCGCCCTCGTGGCGTGCGCGCTCCTTCTCGTTCTTTGGGACAAAGCGGTCGGCATGCACGATCGTCGTGCCGCGCTCGCCCTTCCTGACATTGCCGCCCAGGGCAAGCGCCTGCCGGAAGGTCAGCCAATTCTGGCTGGGATAGCTGCGCTCGATGACGGCGCCCCACAGGATGAGGATATTGATGCCGGAATAGGTGCGCCCCGTGGACGCATTCCTCGGCAGGCCGAGGCCTGCTTTTGCGCTGCCCCATGGCTTGACCCATGGCACAGTGCCGCGCTCCAGCTCGGCAATGATGCGGTCGGTGATCTCCTGATAGAGGCTTGCGCCTGGGCGCCTGCCCTTGCCTGCGCCAGCCTCTCCGCTGGTGGTACGCTTGCTGTTTGCACGCATGTGTTATCCTCCGCTCGCCAATCGCCGCGCCTTTCCCCGGAAGCGGGGTGGGCGGCGAGTCGCGACCGGAAAGGCCCGCCGTGGTAGGCGGACCGCATCCGAAGGACCGGAACGAAGAGGAGGACCCTGAGCGGCACGCGAAGGGTTGCGGGCTGCCGCGGCGGGTCTAGAAGGGAGTGCCGCCCGCCCCGCGCCACCGGGAAAGGCCAACAGACAAACCGCGCCGCCCGCAAGGGCGGCGGCCGTCACAGCCCGAAGGGCTGCCCACGCCAAGGGGCGAAGCCGAATGGCCGAGACCGCCTGAGCTTGCCGAAGAAAAGCGGGCTCGGTTCACGAGCAACTGGTGCGCGTCGTCAGGCGCGCGGGCGCCCGCCAAGTTTTTTCGCACATGATCAGGCGCCGCAGTTACGTCGAGAACCAAAAGGCATCGGCGCCGTGCGCGCGGCTTCCTCCGAAAACCAGCGCTCGCCTTTCAACAAATTGAGGCGTTGTCCCACTCAATATTCCTGTCCGTGATCATGATAGATGCGGCGCGCCCGCTAGGACCGGAGGCTGGAGAGAATCTCGCACGGATCAGCGTCAAGGGCCGCAGTTATGTCGAGAAACTCGATGACATCGAGACGCCGCTCTGCGCCCTCGTACTTGGCCACGAAGGATTGGGGACGACCAAGCTTGTCAGCCAGCTGCTTCTGGGTCAGGCCTTTGGCCTTGCGCAGCAAAACCAGCCGGGCCAGGAACCGCTGGTGGCGGGGCGATCGAAGGGATTTGGGCATGGAGGCGAACCGGTCGGGTAAAGACCGGATCAGCGACTAATCCCGGTTTCGGATTATCCCATTTTGGGATATACTGCCTGTGCTCACAGGCGAGGTTCGCAGGCATGAATGGACCAATGGGAACAGATGAGACTCGAAGCTCAAGTTTGAGCGATGAAGTCCCCTGGTCGGAGAACCTCACGAGCTACGACAGGGAGCATTTCACGATCTACCTGCGGATCCTGGATGCCTGCGCCGAGAATGCCAGCGAAAAGGAGATGGCCGAGCGCATCCTCGGCATCGACCCATCCATTGACCCGGTCCGCGCCCGCAAAGCTCTTCGCAGCCATATCGACCGTGCGAACTGGATGGTGACGACCGGCTACAAGGAACTGTTCGCCGGCTGATGCAGAGCGCCCAATGCCACGTGTTTCGAGTAGGCAAGTCTCTGTAGCCAAATTCGGCAGCGCACGGCCGCGACAGCGGGCGCTGCGGGAGCGGTCACAACTGGTTCGCGTACTGTTTGACTGCCATTTCCAGTGCTTGCATCAAAGGCACAGCCTTGGAGAAGAGGAAGCCTTGGGCGGTTCGGCAACCAAGCTTGTGCAGGGTTTGCCGATCCGCCTCTGTTTCGACGCCCTCGGCCATGACCTCGATCCCGAGCATGTCACCGAGTTCGATGACGGATTTGACAAGCAGTCGGTCCTCTCGGGACTTGGCCAAGCCGCGAATGAAGCCTTGGTCTATTTTCACCTTGCGTATCCGACGGTCCTTGAGAGAAGCCAAGGTAGAAAAGCCGGTGCCGAAGTCGTCGAGCGCGATGGAAATACCGGCATGCGAAAGCCGTCCGAGCTTTTCATCCGCTCTGTCCGGATCCACCGGCGATTCTTCGGTAATCTCGATTTCGAACATCGTCGCAGGCAGGCCTCTTGCGGCCAGACCATCCAGAACCATGTCGTCGATATCGCCGGCTTCCAGTTCGCGCGGGGAAACATTCATCGCCACACGAATGTTACGACAGTCAGCTTTCACCAAGCCGTCGATAAAAGCACAACAGTCGGCGAATACGGTTTGCGTCAGCAGCTGAAGCATTCCGGTTTCGCGTGCGGCTGTGATGATTTCGGGTGGAGAGATGGCACCATGTGTCGGATGGGACCATCTCAGCAAGGCTTCAAAACCGACCACGGCCTCGGTGTCGAGTTTCACGATCGGCTGGAACCAAGGTTGCAATCCTCCCGTCTTTATCGCCGAATGAAGGTCCCGTTCGATGGACTGGCGGCGTTGGAGTTCCCGGTCGAGTTCGGCATCGAACAGGCAAAATTCGTTCCTGCCATGGCGCTTGGCCGTATAAAGGGCGATATCGGCCCGCAACAGCATTTCAGTCAGGCTCGACGTCTGCGCCAAGTATATCCCTATCGATGCCCCGACGCGCACGGACGCGACCCCGATATAGGGGCGAGCAATTTTGGCTATGATATTGGAGGCGAGATCACTGGCAGAAAGCGAAGCTCTCGTTGAGGGAAAAACCAGCACGAATTCATCGCCGCCAATACGAGCTAGCGTTGAGCCTTCCGGTGCTTCCTGCTCTATGCGGCGGGCGATCATGACAAGCAGTTCATCACCGGTCCTGTGACCGTAGGTGTCGTTGACAGATTTAAAGCCGTCCAGATCAATCAGCATTGCCACGAAGGGGCCATCCGCGGTCTTGAACCGACCGATGGCGTGTTCAAGGCCCCGCCTGTTGAGAAGGGCGGTCAAATGGTCCTCCCTGGAGTTGCGCTCCATTTCCGACGCAAGTCGCTCTGCCTCATGTCTCAGGCGGCTTGCTTCGCGGAAGCGCGCCTGCCCAACAAACGAAGCTCGGACCAAGCCGCCCATGAAGAGCAGAACGGTGAAAGCCAGAATGTAGCGTTCAAAATTGCCTTTCGCCAAAAGGCACGCCACCGTGATGAGGAGTGGAGGTGTGATGAAGCTGGTCGCCGCGGCGGCATACGAGCTGCCATATGTAACCGCACCAGCTGAAATGCCCGCCAGTATGACCAGATGCATCGGTGCTTGAGGTGTTGTGTATCCAACAGTCAGCACGGCCGGGAAGGACCAGGCAAACCCTGCCAGAAGGGCAAGGACGCCAAACATGCGAAGGCGCGGCAAAACGCCAAGCAAATCCTGATTGCGCCCCGTTTCCTTTAGCTGAAAACGGGCGAGTGCAAGCCGGGCGGCATTTAGCGCATTGACGACCAGGAACCAGCTTGCAGCGGCAAAGCCGCCGCCAGAAAGGGCCTGCACCCCGCAAATCAGGCCTGACAGGATCGCGCTTATCGGCATCGACACGAAGAGCCCGGCCCTCAGGTCAGCAAGCTGATCCTGACGGATTTTGGCCTCCAGCGATTCTTCTTTCTTTAGGGGTGCCATGAATGGACCAGCTTGCTTCCGTCATTGTTCGCGAGGACCAAACCTATGCAAGCCCACTGAAGGACGGGTTAACTACCCAGCGAGGGTAACCAGTGCGCTCACCATGCTTCGGGTCACACCTTTGGCTTAGCATTGCCGAATCATCAAGGTTTCGCCCGCGCGCGTGCCTTGATCCGAATCATGCCATGATCGGCAACGTCACCAGGAAGCAGCCTTGCCCGCGACGCTGCGAGCCAGCAAGATAAAGAAGCCGCGCCGAGACAGCGCTCCAGAGCGGTAGCGCTCTGTGCGATTCACCGCCTGAGCATGGCCGAAATGCCATGGCGGACAAAGGGAAGATGTTGGGCAAAGCGGAGCCCAGCATGTCTTGCAAGCCGTGCCGCCGGGTGCTCGCTTGAGTAAAGACCGACAAGCATGTTGGTGGCATGATAGAGCGGCGCCGCCGACAGCCGCAGCCGGCTTTCGTATCTGCCGAGCATGTCGGGATCGGCAATGTCGCGGCGGGCGCGACATGCTGTCAGTATTTTATGAGCGAGTTGCTTCTGGCCGCTGAGGCCGATGTTGAAGCCATGCGCGGTCACCGGGTGCACGCCGATGGCAGCGTCTCCTATAAGTGCCGCACTCGGTGCCGAGAACTTGTGCGCCCAGGTCGTGACCAGCGGATAGGCATGGCGGGTGCTTGCCAGGGTCATCTGCCCGAGGCGTCCTCGACACCGGTTCATCAATTCCATGAGGAACAATTCGTCATCGAGAACAGACAGTCTATCGGCCTCGATTGAGCGCAAAGTCAGAAGCAGCGACGACACGCCTTCCATGAGCGGCAACATCGCTATGGTCTGATGGTGGTCGAACCATTCGACCGCGATCTGGTGATGGAAGCGCTCGTGCCTCACTCGGCAAATCAGCATGGAGTGGCCAAGCGGATGGATGTTAGCGCCAATGCCGAGCAGGTCGCGCATCGCGGACAAACGCGAATCCGCTGCTACGAGCAGCCGAGCGGCCAATTGCCTGCCATCAGAAAGCGTTATGACCGCCTCGTCGTCGCTGGTTGTTGCATTCACGACCGAGTTGCCGCACAGCAGCCGGGCATGATCCTGGAAGTAGACAATTTTGAACAGGGCATCGCGGATCCGACAATTTGGGACCAGAAATCCGAGTGGTTCCCCAGATCCGCTGCGAGTATCGAAGCACAGGGCGAAAGGGCTCGATCCGTTGAGCACGCGCGCGCCATGAAGCGGTGATTTCTCAGATGCGGGCATGGCGTCCCAGGCGCCGAGCTCGCGAAGGATTCTCACCGATGCGTGCGTCAGCGCGATCTCGCGACCGTCGAAAGCCGGATTCGCCAGGCTGTCGAGCGACTGCCGTTCAACCACTGCCACCTTGAGTCGGCTCAGGGCGAGCGATGCTGCGAAGGCAAGTCCGACCGGCCCAGCTCCGACGACAATGATGTCGAATGTGTCGACAGAGCCGGCCATCAGCGTGCCGCCATAGCGGCTATCTGCGATACGAAGCGCTCTTGAAGCATCGCAATCACCCACGGTTTGCCGCTCATCTCCCCATCGTCGATAGACATGCGTTCTCCGTTGGAAGCCTGGTCAATGAAAACACGCCGACGAAGAGATAACGCTGATCTGGATCAACCAGGCTCGATAACCCGGCAACGGCGGGTTCACGGTCGAGTGGTCGATTGCCGTGAAAACGTTTGCATGTCTAGGCATTCTGAATGGTCGGCTTCCCAATCGCGTGCCCCTACTGGCCAAAGGTTCGGCAACGTATTGTGGCTGATCCGTTCTTCGCACGCGCGCCGATATCATCATGACGAGGCAATCCAGCAAAGACTCGGTCGACTGACGACCAGCATCCGCACAGTCGTTGGGCGCCGCCAACCGGTTCAGCCTCGCGGCTCTTCCCGATCGATAAGGATCCGCTGGGCGGAGCCGTCGAGATCTTGGTATTGGCCGCTCTTCAGATCCACAGGAAGCACCGGTCCAAGCCCCACCAAAACAGGCAGCGGCCATCGCATTCCGTCAGGACGGGCATCTTGCTGCCGACAGCGTACTCTCGGCCCATGACGGGCGCTGGATGTTTGATCCCAGGCTTTGATGGCGCATACTTTTCGTCCGAATCAAAGGATGCGCTATGGGCCAGGTTCTTCATGGGAGCGCCA
>NZ_JAMYVE010000016.1:0-185575 GCF_040323695.1 Mesorhizobium sp. M0030
ATTTTTTTTTTACACCCCCCAGCCGCAAACCCACCTCCCCCGCGGTCTGGGGGGTGGGGATATGTTTATAAGACCCATAATCCGCCCGGTCTCCGGCGCGCGCCCGACCCGCGGGCGGGCGGCCGCGCGGCGGCCGCCTTCGCACGTATGGTCGCAGCCCTTGGCGGTCCCGCCGATTTCGTCGAGAAGCCGGAAAAATACCTGCCGAAAGCGGCGGTGGAGTTTGCGGTCAAGGCGGCAGGCAACGGCTTTGCCACCGGCATTGCCACCCGCGATATCGGCCTTGCCGTGGTCGGGCTCGGTGGCGGGCGTACGCGGCCGGACGACAGGATCGACCATGCGGTCGGCATCACCAGGCTGCTGCCGCTCGGCGCCGAGGTGCGGACCGGCGAGCCGCTGGCGCTCGTCCACGCCCGCACGCAAGCGGAGGCCGAAGCGGCCGCAGCCGCCGTGCTTTCGGCCTATACGATCGGGGCGTCGAAACCAGCCGCCGACAAGACTGTCATCCGGCGCGTGCTGCCGCGCGGGTAGCGGAAGGCGCTACTGCACCAGCAACAGTGTGCCGTTTTCGACCTGGTATTTTGCCAGCCGCTGCAAAAAGCTCATGCCGATCAGGTTGGTGCGCAGCGCCTTGTCGTCGAGGACCACGGCCTGGATGTTGTCGACGCTGATCTTGCCGATCTGCAGGCGGTCGATGTTGACCACAGCGGCCCTGATCGCGCCATTGGCGGTGTTGACCTGATGGCTGAAATCCGACGGGTTGAGCGAGATGCCGATGCGGCGCGCCGTCGAGGTGTTGATGGCGACCAAAGTGGCGCCGGTGTCGATCATGCCGTCGACCTGGCGGCCGTTGAGCTTGAAGGCGGAGGTGAAATGGCCGCGCTCGTCGGCCGCCACCAGGACCTTGCGACCGGTGGGCAGCGGTGCGGCCGGCTTGTCGGGAACCGAGGCGAGGCTCAGCTCGGGCTGCGGTTGCGGCTTGCCGGCGACGGTCGACTTCAACAGGTTGTCGAGAATCTGCGGGTTCGACTGATAGACGATCGGGATCGATGCCGACGTTCCGGCGAACACGCCCAGAATGAGAAGCTTGCGCAGCATGAATGGACCTTCGTGAAGGCCCATTTTTGCCCACGTATGGTGTGTGCCGCTTTAACGCCAACCCGAAACCGCGGCTTTGCGTAAACGGGCGGTAAACGACTGGATGCCAGCTGGCCTTGCCAGCCGCCGTCATTTGGTTCCGTACATGCGGTCGCCGGCATCGCCGAGGCCGGGCATGATGTAGCCCTTCTCGTTGAGCTGGCGGTCGATGGAAGCGGTAAAGACCGGGACATCCGGATGCGCCTTGGTGAAGCGCTCGATGCCTTCTGGCGCCGCCAGCAGGCAAAGGAAACGGATGTTGGTGGCTCCGCGCTCCTTCAGCTTGTCGATGGCCGCGATGGCCGAGTTCGCGGTCGCCAGCATCGGATCGACGACGATCACCAGCCGGTCGGCGAGATCGCTCGGCGCCTTGAAGAAATATTCCACCGCCTCCAGCGTTTCGTGATCGCGGTAGAGGCCGACATGCGCGACGCGGGCCGCCGGGACCAGGTCGAGCAGGCCTTCGAGCAGGCCATTGCCGGCGCGCAGCACCGAGGCGAAGACCAGCTTCTTGCCCTCCAGCGTCGGCGCTTCCATGGTTTCCATCGGCGTTTCGATGGTCGTCGTCGTCAGTTCGAGGTTGCGGGTGACCTCGTAGCCGAGCAGGAGCGAGATCTCGCGGAGCAGTCGCCGGAAGCCGGCGGTCGACGTCTCCTTCTTGCGCATGATGGTCAGCTTGTGCTGGACAAGCGGGTGGTCGACGACGGTGACGCCCTGCATGGGTTGCTCCAGTGAATGGTGAATGGTGAATAGTGAATAGTGAATAGTGAGCAGGTTTGCGAGTCCCGATGGATCGATCATTGCCGTTGACAGGCCGAACCGCCGGCAAACCAATCACCAATCACCAATCACCAATCACCAATCACCAGTCACCTCTTCGCATCGA
The DNA here is from genome assembly GCF_040323695.1 of Mesorhizobium sp. M0030. Taxonomy (NCBI): domain Bacteria; kingdom Pseudomonadati; phylum Pseudomonadota; class Alphaproteobacteria; order Hyphomicrobiales; family Phyllobacteriaceae; genus Mesorhizobium; species Mesorhizobium sp. M0030. The sequence goes on from NZ_JAMYVE010000016.1 coordinate 2,024, forward strand.
GCCGGGCAAGCAGCGCGCTTTTCGTCTTCCTGTCGACGAAAGCCGCTTCGATCGCCGTCCTGGTGACGGCGGTCAAAGCTTTTTCATTCATGGAGAAATGCTCGGCGGCGATGTCGTATTCGCGCTTCAGCGAGGTCCAGAAATAGGGTGGGTCGTCGGAGTTCAGCGTCACCTTGCAGCCGGCCGCCTGCAGGGCAGGCAAAGGGTGATCGGCGAAACTGTCGTAGACTTTGAGCGCGATGTTGGAGCCGGGGCAGCATTCGAGCACGATGCCCTCATCGGCGATGCGGCGCACCAGGTCGGGATTTTCGATGGCGCGCACGCCATGGCCGATGCGCGAGGGGCGGATGTGGTCGAGTGCGGCCTGCACCGTCTCCCACCCGGTCAACTCGCCGGCATGGATGGTGATGCCAAGGCCGGCTTCGCGGGCGATCTCGAAGGCCCTTACATAATCCTCCATCTCGCCCATGCGCTCGTCGCCGGCGACGCCGAAGCCGGTGACCAGCGGATTTCCGCAGCGCGCCGCAAAGCGCGCCGCCTGCTCGATCGACTCGACGCCGACATGGCGTACGCCGGTGACGATCATGCGGCCCTCGATGCCGGTCTTGGCTTTGGCGCGCAGCATGCCTTCGCCGAGCGCATCGGTATAGGCCTTGGGCGACAGGCCGGCCCTGACGGCATGGTCGGGCGAGGTGAAGACCTCGGAATAGATGGCGCCGTCGCGGGCAAGGCTGGTCAGATAATGGTCGGCGAGGCGGGCATAATCCTCCTCGGTGCGGAACAGGTCGGCGGAAAAATCATAAGCCGCCAGGAACGAGGTGAAATCATGCCAGACGAAGGAGCCGTTCTGGATATAGGGCGAGGTGTCCTTGCCGTATTTCTGCGCCTGACGGATGACGAGTTCGGGCGCCGCTGCCCCCTCGATGTGGCAGTGCAGTTCTGCTTTCAAAGGCATGCAGTTATCCCGTCTCATCAGTCCAGGCCGTAAAGCCCACCACCTGGAAGCGCGGCCGAACACCGCGCCTTAAACAATAGCGCCCGCACCATCGATCGGCTATGGTCCCGCCGGTTTTATGACGGATCAAAATAATGTCAGTTGAGAGAACCACGGCCGCGGGCGGCATGGAAACCTCCTATGGTTTCAAGAAGGTAGGGCCAGGCGACAAGCAGCCTCTGGTCAACGATGTTTTCCACAAGGTGGCGAACCGCTACGACCTGATGAATGACCTGATGTCGGCCGGGCTGCACCGGCTGTGGAAGGATGCCATGGTGACATGGCTCAATCCGCCGAAACGTCCGGGCTGGAAAGTGCTTGACGTGGCGGGCGGCACCGGCGACATCGCCTTGCGCATTGTAGACGCCAGCCAAGGCAACGCGCATGCCACGGTGCTCGACATCAACGGCTCGATGCTCAGTGTCGGCCGTGACCGCGCGGAGAAAAAGGGCCTGTCCGGCAACACCGATTTCGTCGAGGCCAATGCCGAGGAACTGCCTTTCACCGATAGCACCTTTGACGCCTACACCATCGCATTCGGCATCCGCAACGTGCCGCGCATCGATGTCGCGCTGACGGAAGCCTTTCGCGTGCTGAAGCCCGGCGGACGGTTCCTGTGCCTGGAGTTTTCCGAGGTCGAGATGCCGCTGCTGGACAAGGTCTACGAAGCCTGGTCGTTCAACGCCATTCCGCAGATCGGCAAGATGGTGACGGGCGAGGGCGAACCCTATTCCTACCTGGTCGAATCGATCCGCAAATTTCCCAATCAGCAGAACTTTGCTGCCATGATCACCCGCGCGGGCTTCGAGCGCGTGTCGTTCCGCAACTATTCCGGCGGCATTGCCGCCCTGCATTCGGGCTGGAAGCTTTGAGGCACCACAGTTTGCAGCAGCAGGGTAGGCGATGAGCAGCGTCGGCGCCGCCTTTCGGCTCGCGCGGGCCGGCTGGGTGCTGGTCCGCGAGGGCGTGATCGCAGCACTGCCGGGCGACGAACTCGGCGGCCTGCCGAAATTCGGCTGGCGCATGGCCCGGCTCTTCACCCGCCGCCGCGCACTCGCTTATGAGCGCAGCGACCGGCTGGCCAAGGCGGTGGTCCGGCTCGGACCCTCCTACGTCAAGCTCGGCCAGTTCCTGGCGACGCGGCCTGATGTCGTCGGCAACGACATGGCGCTCGACCTCGCCATGCTGCAGGACAAGATGCACACTTTTTCGCAGGCGGAAGCGGTGGCGGCGATCGAGGGCTCGCTCGGGCGCAAGATCGGCGAACTCTATACGCAGTTCGGCGGGCCGGTCGCGGCGGCCTCCATCGCCCAGGTCCATCCCGCGCAGGCCATGCATGACGGTGTCGATACCAAGGTGGCGGTGAAGGTGATCCGGCCTGGCGTGCGCCGCCGCTTCTTCCAGGATCTCGAAAGCTATTTCCTCGCCGCCCGGCTGCAGGAGAAATACATCCCGTCGTCGCGCCGGCTGCGGCCGGTCGAGGTGACCGAGACGCTGGCGCAGACCACCAAGATCGAGATGGATCTTCGCCTCGAGGCGGCCGCACTTTCGGAACTGGGCGAAAACACCAAGGACGATCCGGGCTTCCGCGTGCCGTCGGTCGACTGGGAGCGCACCGGGCGCGATGTGCTGACCATGGAATGGGTCGACGGCGTCAAGATGAACGACATCGCCGGGCTCGCTGCGGCGGGGCACGATCTGAAGGCGATCGCCACCAACCTGATCCAGTCGTTCCTGCGTCACACGCTGCGGGACGGCTTCTTCCATGCCGACATGCATCCAGGCAATCTGTTCGTCGAGGCCAATGGCAATATCGTCGCCGTCGATCTCGGCATTGCCGGACGGCTCGGCAAGAAGGAGCGCCGGTTCCTCGCCGAAATCCTCTACGGCTTCATCACGCGCGACTATCTGCGCGTCGCCGAGGTGCATTTCGAGGCCGGCTACGTGCCGCGCCAGCACAATGTCGCGGCTTTCGCGCAGGCCATTCGCGCCATCGGCGAGCCGATCCATGGCCAGCCGGCTGAAACCATCTCGATGGCGAAGCTTCTCACGCTGCTGTTCGAGGTCACCGAACTGTTCGATATGGCCACGCGGTCGGAACTGATCCTGTTGCAGAAGACCATGGTGGTGGTCGAAGGCGTCGCGCGCACGCTCGACCCGGCCTTCAACATGTGGAAGACGGCCGAGCCGGTGGTCGGCCAGTGGATCGCCGGCAATCTCGGGCCGAGCGGCCTGCTGATGGACGCACGCGACGGCGCCAAGGCGCTGCTGGCGCTGGCCCGCCAGGCGCCCGATCTTGCCGCCCGCACCGAACGGCTGTCGCGCGAGATCGATTTTATGGCCGAACACGGCCTGCGCTTCGACGAAGCGACATCGCGCGCCATCGGCAAGGCCGAAGCGCACTACTCCCGCTCCGGCCGGATGGCGCTGTGGGTCATCGCGCTGACGCTGGTGTATATCGCGTGGAAGTTGCTCTGATCGCTTGCAACGCTAGCAATTGTGGTGCTAGCGTTGCAGTCGCGCTATTGATGTCGCGGAGCAAGTCATGGGCACCATTACTGTCCGCAATCTAGCTGACGACGTGAAGCAGAAATTGCGTGAGCGCGCTGCGGCGCGCGGGGTGTCGATGGAGGAAGAGGCGCGTGATGCGCTTGCCAAAAGCGTGCTGTCGGCGGAAGCCGGCATGCCCGAGAGCGAAACCCTCCATGCAACAATCCGCCGCTTGGTTGAGCCTCATGGAGGTTTTGACATCGATCTGCCCCAGCGTGGTCAATCCACAAAAACGCACAAAACCCTCGACGGCAAGCGCATCCTGCTGATCATCGGCGGCGGCATCGCCGCCTACAAGGCGCTGGACCTGATCCGCCGGCTGCGCGAGCGCGGTGCGGCGGTGCGCGTCGTGATGACATCGGCGGCGCAGGAGTTCGTCACCACGCTTTCGGTCGGCGCGCTTTCGGCCGACCATGTCTTCACCGAACTGTTCGACCGCAATGACGAGCACGATGTCGGCCATATCCGACTGTCGCGCGAGGCCGACCTTCTGGTGGTGGCGCCGGCCACTGCCGATCTGATGGCCAAGCTCGCCAACGGCCATGCCAACGATCTGGCCTCGACGGTGCTGCTCGCCACCGACAAGAAGGTGCTGATGGCGCCGGCGATGAACCCGAAAATGTGGTCGCATGCCGCGACGAGCCGCAACCGGGCGACGCTCGCCAAGGATGGCATCGCCTTCGTCGGCCCGGCCAAGGGCGAGATGGCGGAAAGCAACGAGGCGGGCGAGGGCCGCATGGCCGAGCCGCTGGAGATCGTGGCAGTGATCGAGGCACTGCTCGACAGCAGGCCGAAGCCGCTGGCCGGCCGCAGGATCATCGTCACCTCGGGGCCGACGCATGAGCCGATCGACCCGGTGCGCTACATCGCCAACCGCTCTTCGGGCAAGCAGGGCCATGCGATTGCGGCAGCGCTGGCAAGACTGGGCGCGGATGTACGCCTGATCTCCGGTCCGGTCAGCATTGCCGATCCGGCCGGCGTTGTGACGACACATGTCGAGACCGCGGCCGAGATGAAGGCGGCCGTCGAACAGTTGTTGCCGGCGGACGCCGCGGTCTTCGTAGCTGCCGTCGCCGACTGGCGCACCGCTGGCACGGCCGGCGAGAAGATCAAGAAGGTGGCGGGCCAGGGCCCACCGGCGCTGCAAATGGTCGAAAACCCCGACATTCTCGCCAGTGTTGGTCATCACGGGCAACGGCCGGGGCTGGTTGTCGGCTTCGCCGCCGAGACGCAGGACCTGATTGCCAACGCCGAGGCCAAGCTGAAGAAGAAGGGCGCCGATTTCATTGTCGCCAACGATGTCTCGCATGAAAGCGGCGTCGGCCCCACCGGCGTCATGGGCGGCGACCGCAACAAGGTGCGCATCGTCTCGAAGGACGGTGTCGAGGAATGGCCTGAGATGGGCAAGGACGAGGTGGCGGCGCGGCTCGCCGCGCTCATCGCCGAGCGTTTGCAAGCCTGAGCGGCCGCCGGTTCCGCAATCAGGCACGGGCCATGGTCTTGCAAGCAGCCTTGTGGTCGAGGGCATTTGACGCCGACAGCGCCGGCGGAATGCTGTCGCCAAATTCTCCATCCGCCGTGCCCTCAGCCTGTCGCCAATTGCGGCCGGCGTGCCTCCAAAGCCATCTTCAACGCCGCCAGGCAACCGACAATGCCGAGTGGCACGAAGGCCAGGTACAGCCAGCCGGCGACGTGCGCTGCTGCCTCGCGGTTCAGCCCGTCCGAAAAGCCGCTGGCATTGGCGATGATGCCGGCCATGGCGGCGCCCACGGCGTAGCCTATGCGCTGCATGGTCGGCACGGCGGCCGAGGCGATCGTCTGCTCGCCGTCGCGGGCCGAGGCGACGATGATGCGGGTCAGGAAGGGCCATGACACGCCGAAGCCACCGCCTTGCAACAAAGCGCAGAGCAGGATCAGCGGGATCGAGCCGGCGGGGATGGCATAGGCGAAACCTGCGAGGCCGGCTGCAATCATCAGCGCGCCGATGACGAGGATCTGCCGTTCGCGCTGCAGCGGCGCATTGGCGACGGCGATCGACAGGATCGACCAGGCGATCGATTCGGCGGCGATGATGTAGCCTGTGGTCAGGATCGGGATGCCGTGCAGCGTGGTAAGCAGAAGCGGCCCGTAGATGGAAAAAGAGACTGTCGCCACCGAGAAGGCGGCAACCATGCTCATGCCGCTGCCGACCGGCGAGCGCCATGAGAACAGGCCCGACGGGAACAGTCGCGATTGCGGCTTCATGGCGTCGACGAAAACGAACAGCGCCAGGCCGGCGAGGCCGAGGACCAGCAGCAGCGACGATCGAAGCAAGGCGACGTCGACGCCTGCGGTGGCGATCAGCACGACGGCGATGGCGAGGCAGCCAAGTGCTGCATAGGGGAAGGGCGGCGAGGTGCCGGCGGCGGCTTGCGGCTTCGTCGCTTCCGGCGTGTTCAGGACGATGAAGCTTGCCGATGCCATGGCGATGCCACCCAGCACGAAGACGCCGAAGGCCCAGCGCCAGGACAGGAGCTCGACCATGATCGCGCCGAGCATCGGGCCGCTGAAGGCGGCGACGCCCCAGATCGCCGACATGATGCCGAACAGCTGTGGCCAGATGCTGCGGTTAAACAGCCGCTCGACCGAGACGAAGGCCAGCGACACCAGCGCACCGCCGCCGAGCCCCTCGACCAGACGGCCGGCAAGAAACACCGGCATGGACGGCGCGGTGGCGCAGATCAGGGCGCCCACGGCATAGAGCAGGGCGGCGACCGTGACGTTGGAGCGTAGAGCGACATAGCTGACCAGCCGCCCGGCCGCAGCGCCGGCGACAATGGCGCCGAGCTCGTAGACGGCCAGCGACCAGCCGACGAACTGCACACCGGCGAGGTCTCCGACCATGGCCGGCATGACCGTCGCCACCATCGTCTCGTTTGTGGCGTGCAGCAGGATGCCGAGGCTGATGAAGCAGAAGCGCGCCAGGTCGCCGCTTGCCCACAATGCCCGCCAGTCGACCTTGTTGCTGGTGATTTCAGTCATTCTTTTACCCTGCCTTTGCATATCTCGATCCCGGCGCATGGCGCCAGAAGCCAGTCGGGCTTTCCGGCGGGGCCATGCGCGCTGTTTCAGTCAGGCGAGTTGTAAAACCTCAAGCGCAGTTGAGCTCAAGTGGCTTTTTATCGAAGTGCAGACGGGCGAGATTGGCCGGAAGCCTCTCCGCTTAATGCGCCGGTCAGTTCTCAATGCTGCGCAGCTGGAATTGGCTGACGCCGATCGCAATGTTGATGCCGGTCTGCGTCTGCAGGCTGAGCGGCTGCAGGGTGAAGGCCTGCGAGGAGCCGCCGACCAGGAGATTGGCGCCGGCGCCGACCGCCGCCGTCACTTCGGCGCTGGCGCCGACATAGTCGCCGGCCAGCGCGCCGGGCGCATAGATGTTCCTCAGCGGCGTCAGCACCAGCCATTGCATGACGGTCTGCTTGGTGGTGCCGATGTCGAGCCCGTATTTGTTGACGGCGCCGAAATAGGCTTCCGGCGAAAAGCTCTTGTCGGCCGGCGTGAAGGTGCAGCTCAGATCCTTGCTGGAGCCGAAGATGAAGCCGGTGCCGCCGCCGATGGCGCAATCGAGCACGCCGAGTTCGATGCCCTGGTCTTGCGCTTGGGCCTGGGCGGTACAGATGATGGTGATAGCGGCGGCGATGGCTGGTTTCAGCACGGCGGATCCCCCAAAAAGCATGCGGCGCGAAACAGTAACCTGTTCCGCGCCGCGCGTAGAGGGATCAGTCGATGCTTATTTGCCGATGCTTATTTGAACGAGTGGATCAGCTCCAGGGAGGTCACGGCGACCGCTACATTGACGCCGGTCTGCGCCTGGACGCTGAGCGGCTCCAGCACAAAGGCGCCGTCCAGCCCGCCGACCAGCAGATTGGCGCCGCCGCCGGTCACCACGCTCGCCTCGGCGTTGACGCCGTAATAATGGCCGGCAAGGTCGCCCTCGTCATGGCCGCGGGTGGCGGCCAGAACCGCCCACACCAGCTGGCCCTGATGCGTCTGGCCGAGATCGACGCCGAGCTTGGAGATCATCCCCGTGTATTTCTCGGACGGCCCATGGTGATAAGGGCGGAACGTGCAGTCGACGCCCTTGTTCGACGTGATGACGTAACCGACGCCGCCGTCGATGGTGCAATCGAGCGTGCCGAGCTGAAGCTTGCCGGCGCTGGCGGGAACGGCAAGCAGCGTCGTGGCAAGTGCCGCGGCACAGATGATTTTCTTGATCATGGGTCAGTCCTTTCGAAAATGCCTTCAACAACGGTTGAATGGCCCGGAGCGTTCCGCTGAAAACTTGGCGCGATCAAGGCAGGGGTTAGCGCTTTGCCCCCGGTGGTTAAGATTGGGTGATAGTGGGGTTTTCTGGATACGCAATCCCTAGGGGAAGGGCTCTGCGCTTTCCCTTGGGAGAAACCGCTCACGCGGCGCACTGCATCAGGAATGGAACGTTGTTATAAAAGGCCGCCGATGGCGGCGCGCCGGCCGCATCTCAGCCGGCCGTGGCGCCCGATGTGCGCGACAGGCCGTCCTTGGCCGGCTGGTAGGTCGGGTCGAGATGGACGGCTTCGCGGTAGGCCTTCGAGGCCTTGACCTTGTCGCCGCGGCGCTCGTAGATCAGCGCCTGGTTGGACCAGGCTTCGGCGTTCTTGCCGTCGAGCTTGATGGCCATGTTGAAGTCGGAGAAGGCGTTGTCCTCGTCATTCATGGCGAGATAGGAGAGGCCGCGGCCGTTGTAGGGTTCGGCGGCGTCCGGCGCCAGCGAGATGGCGGTCGAGAAATCCTCGATGGCAAACTTGTGCTGGCCCTGGCTCTGATAGATCAGGCCGCGATTGTGGTAGGCACGGGCATCCGTGGTGTCGAGCTGGATCGCCTTCTGGAAATCGTTGAAGGCCTGCTGGGTCTGGCCGGCCTTGCGATAGAGGTTGCCGCGGCCGATATAGGCGGCGTCATAATTTGCATTGATCTGGATCGAGCGGTTGTAGTCGGCAAGGGCGGCCGCCTGGTTGCCGAGGAAGCGCTGGATCAGCGCCCGGTTCGAATAGGCCTGGTAGAAATTCGGGTTGAGCTGGATGGCGGTGTCGAAATCCTTCAGCGCCGCGTGATACTGGCCGCCACGGCCATAGGCCGAGCCGCGCACATTGTAGCCTTCCGGATCCTGCGGATTGCGCTGGATCACCGCCGACAGCGAGGAGATGTTCTCGCTCGAGCCTTGCGCCTTGTCGATGTTGTTGAATTCGCCGGTCGGAACGCTCTGGCAACTGGCAAGCACCAGGCCGGACATCAGGGCTGCCGCCAGGGCCAAACCGCGCATTGTGGTTCTGCGCTCTACGCCGATTGCGTTCATGTCTGCCCTGTCCTCACTTCAGCCGCGCCGTCCAGGTCCCCCTCCGGGCCGGGTCACAGATTGTCGTAACAAAATCTAGAACGCCGTTTGCGCGTTCAAGGGAACGGCCTCCAACAGAATGGCGGCGCTCAAAACAAAAAGGTGGCGGCGATTCCGCATCGCGCCACCTCTGAGTATCCTTCGAAAAGGACGAAAAATTGGCGTCAGAACCGCGGCGGACGCGGAGCACCACCAGGACCACCGGCGGCGCCGGCAGCAACCGGGCGCGGCGTCATCGGCAGCAGGCCTTCGCGCTGGGCGCGCTTGCGGGCCAGCTTGCGGGCGCGGCGAACGGCTTCGGCCTTTTCACGGGCGCGCTTCTCGGAAGGCTTCTCGTAATGGCCGCGCATCTTCATTTCGCGGAAAATGCCTTCGCGCTGCATCTTCTTCTTGAGAGCGCGAAGCGCCTGATCAACGTTATTGTCGCGGACGAGTACCTGCACGGGCAATCCTGTCTTTCGGGTTTGATATCAACAGGCAAGTGGCCATAGCCACATGCCTCCGCGGCGCTTTACACCACGAATTGTGGCGGCTGATAGCAGAATCAGGCCGCGCTGTCCACACTGGAAATGAAGGACAACCGCCAATTTGCCACGGCAGCCCCGAGATAGGGCGCCAACTAGGCGCTGGCCAGATGGAGCCGTGCGAAATCCTCGAAGAATTCGCCGTAATCGCAGGTAATTTCCTCGCCGGCTGATATATCGCGAGTGGCGGTGGCGCCGCCATATTGCGAAAAATCCGTGTTCGGCCGCTCGGCGTGGTTCATGAAGCGGCCATTATCGACTTCATAGACCATGAAGCCGGGACGGTCGGGGCTCGGATAGGCATAGCGGTCGAGCAATTCCTTGAGGTGCGGCGGCGCCGCCTCGTATTTGTCCATCGGGATCAGCCGGTCGAAATCCGGATCGAGCCGCCAGATCGAGGCGCCCTTCCTGATCGGCTCGGCGGCGAACACGCCGACGCCTTCGATTGCGCTCTGGGCGACATAGGTCCTGATCAGCAGCATGTCCGTCCTCCTCACCCGAAACCGAATCGCCAAATCGCGTGGAAAAAGCAAGTCCGGTTTCGGGTTCTATGGCTGATCGGCGCGGGCGATGACCCGCGAAATGCTTCACGTCCGGGTGATCGAGACGCCGCCATCGGCAAACAGCGCCGATCCTGTGGTGAAGCTCGACGCATCCGATGCCAGGAAGAGCGCAGCGCGGGCGATCTCTTCAGGCACAGCGACACGTTTCAAGGCATGCAGGTTTTCCACGAAAGCGCGTGATTCCGGCGTCTTGAATGTTGCCGACGGGGTGTCGGTGCCACCCGGCATCAGCGCGTTGACCCGCACGCCCCTGGGGCCGTATTCGGCGGCCAGTACCTGCGTCAGGCCGATCAGTCCGGCCTTGCTCGCGGCATAGCTGGTCATGCCCGGCATGCCGACTGTGTGACCGACGAAGGTCGAGGTGAAGATCAGCGATCCGCCGCCGCGTTCGACCATCGCCGGCACCTGGTATTTCGCGCCAAGAAAGGCGCTGGTCAGATTGGCGTCGAGCGTCTCGCGCCATCCGTCCAGCGACAGTTCCGAAATCGGACCCATCGTTCCGACGGAGCCGACATTGTTGAAGGCGATATCGAGCCCGCCGAATTTTTCGACGGCGAGATCGACGAGGGCTTTTGCATAGGCTTCGTCGCGGACATCGCCGGCAAGCGCGACTGCCGTGCCGTCGGCGTCCTCGATTTCGACGACCAGCGCATCGAGTTCGGCCTGGCGGCGGGCGGCGATGACCACCCTGGCGCCTTCTTCGGCGAAGAGTTTTGCGGTGGCGCGGCCGATGCCGGAACTGGCGCCGGTGACGATCGCTATTTTATTGGTGAGTACGAACATTTTTCTTACATCCTTTCATCGCGCCGGCTGTGCCGGCAACCGGGATGTTGATCGCAGTTCGGGACGGTGCTAGCCACCCGATACGTGCTCGACTTGCTGAATGGCTTCGCAGCGGCACAAGCGCGGCGCGCCGGACTATTGCTTCAGCAGCCAGCCGAGGCGGTCGAGCGAAAATGCGTAGCTGATGGCGATGAGCAGCGTGATGACAACGCCCGTGGTTGTGTGACCGGCGGCATAGAATCCGGCTGCACCGCCAAACAGGATGGCCAGTTCAAGCACCAGCCTGACTGCGCCTGGTACAGGAACCGGCGCGCGTCCGGACCGGCTTGGGTCGCCGCGCACCGCGAAGGTTCCCCACAGCGCAGCTGCAATGAACGGCAAGGCCATGGCGAGACCCAGCGCCACCATCCGCCGGAGAGGCTCCAGCCGGCAAAGCCGAGGCCAAGCAAGGCGGCAAGTTCCAGCAGGAAACGCAACGTCAGATTCCACCAGGCGTTGCCCATATTCGTCCTCCAGAGTCTCGCGATCGCCAGTGTGTCCGAACGCAGCCATGCCTGCCAGCCCGGGCAGGTCTTTTCCACCGCGGCGCAAAACGGCAAGCGCCGTCGCAAACAGCGCAAGGGTGGAAGCGCCGTTTCGCTAGTGATACACCTCGCGCGCCGGGGCTGCGTAAAATACCCCATCGCCATTTGCGAGGCTGGAACGTTGAAAAAATATTCGGTATTCGCCATCGCCCGCGAGGCCATGCGCGGCCACAAGGGCTGGGAGGAACAATGGTCCTCGCCGGAGCCGAAGAAGGAATATGACGTCATCATCGTCGGCGCCGGCGGTCATGGCCTGGCCACCGCCTACTATCTCGCCACCGTGCACGGCATCACCAATGTCGCGGTGCTGGAAAAGGGCTGGCTAGGCGGCGGCAACACCGGGCGCAACACCACCATCATCCGCTCCAACTACCTTTACGACGAGAGCGCCGGCATTTACGACCATGCGCTGAAGCTGTGGGATGGGCTCTCCCAGGAACTCAACTACAACGTCATGTATTCGGCGCGCGGCGTCATGATGCTGGCGCACAATGTGCACGACATCCAGGTGCTGAAGCGCCATGTCCATGCCAACCGTCTCAATGGCATCGACAATGAATGGCTGACGCCTGAGCAGGCGAAGGAATTCTGCCCGCCGCTCAACATTTCCAGGCAGGCGCGCTATCCCGTCGTCGGCGCCGCCTTGCAGCGGCGAGGCGGCACGGCGCGTCACGATGCGGTGGCCTGGGGCTATGCGCGCGGCGCTTCGGCGCGCGGCGTGCACATCATCCAGAATTGCGAGGTCACCGGCGTCAAGCGGGCGGCCAATGGCGCGGTCATGGGCGTCGACACGACGCGCGGCTTCATCGGCGCCAAGAAGGTCGGCGTGGTGGCTGCAGGCCACTCCTCGGTGATCATGAACATGGCGGGCGTGCGCATGCCGCTGGAAAGCTATCCGCTGCAGGCGCTGGTGTCGGAGCCGGTCAAGCCGGTGGTGCCTTGCGTGGTGATGTCGAACACGGTGCACGCCTACATCTCGCAGTCCGACAAGGGCGAGCTGGTGATCGGCGCCGGCACCGACCAGTATGTCTCCTATTCGCAGACCGGCGGCCTGCATATCCTGCAGCACACGCTCGACGCCATCTGCGAGATGTTCCCGATCTTCACCCGCATGAAGATGCTGCGCTCGTGGGGCGGCATCGTCGACGTGACGCCCGACCGTTCGCCGATCCTGGCCAAGACGCCGGTATCAGGCCTCTATGTCAATTGCGGCTGGGGCACGGGCGGCTTTAAGGCAACGCCCGGCTCAGGCCATGTCTTTGCCCACACGATTGCCAAGGACGATCCGCATCCGATCAACGCGCCCTTCACCATCGAGCGCTTCCGCACCGGGCGCCTCATCGACGAGGCAGCAGCGGCGGCGGTGGCGCACTGATGATGGTGGAACTGGCTGTAGCGGTGCCGCTGGTGCTGGCGGGGGAGCAGGACCTGTTCCATTTTCCGTCACCGGACGAGGTGCGGACGCAGCCGATCAGCCGCGCCGGCAACGAAGCCAATTGGCCGTTTTCGATCGACGCCGGCATTCTGGCATGCGTGTGGAGCGGTGGCCAGAAGGTGGTCATCTTCATGGAGAACAGGCCCTCCGATCTCGGCGAGGACGACACATTCGATGCGCGCAGCGTCATCGTAACGACCGATCCGTTTCAGCTCACGATCGGCAACATGGCGTATCGCGAGCTGTTTCGCCCCGCCGCAAGTGTAGAGGAGCGCATTCGGCTCGTCGCGCCTTTTGCGGCGATGGGCCAGAGGCTTTGCAACCAACCGGCCGGCGCGCATGTCGGCCACGGCGAATTGTAGGAACGAACGATAATGCTTCTCATCCGCTGCCCCTATTGCGAGGAAGAGCGCCCGGAGCTCGAGTTCCGTAACGCCGGCGAGGCGCATATTGCGCGTTCGGCCAACATGGCGGGCGAGAGCGACGACGACTTCGAAAAGTTCTTCTTCATCCGCTCGAACCCCAAGGGCATCATCTATGAGCGCTGGCGCCACATCCATGGCTGCGCGCGTTTCTTCAACGCGGCGCGCGACACCGTCACCGACAAGTTCGTCATGACTTACAAAGCCGGCGAGCCGAAACCGTCCAAGCTGCCCAAAAACTCCAACGAAATGGCTTCCAAATGAGCGGCGCGTTCCGCATTCCGAGCGCCGGCCGTCTCAGCCAGGCCAAGACCGCGCGGTTCTCTTTCGACGGCCAGTCTTACACCGGCATCGAAGGCGACACGCTGGCCTCGGCGCTGCTTGCCAATGGCGTGCATCTGGTGGGACGTTCGTTCAAGTATCACCGTCCGCGCGGCTTCCTGTCGGCCGGAGCGGAAGAGCCAAATGCGCTGGTCGAGGTCAAGCGCGACGCGGCACGCAAGGCGCCCAACATCCGCGCCACGGTGCAGGAGCTCTATGACGGGCTCGTCGCCAACTCGCAAAACCGCTGGCCGTCGCTCGCCTTCGACGTCGGCGCGGTCAACGATCTGGCATCGCCGCTGTTTTCGGCCGGTTTCTACTACAAGACCTTCATGTGGCCGAAGGCGGCCTGGAAGAGTCTCTACGAGCCGAAGATCCGCGCCGCGGCGGGTCTCGGCGTTTCGCCCGACAAGCCAGATCCCGACCATTATTCCTCGCGCTATGCGCATTGCGACGTGCTGGTGCTGGGCGGCGGTGCGGCCGGCATCGCGGCAGCGCTTGCCGCTGCCGAAACCGGCGCGCGTGTCATCCTCGTCGACGAGCAGGCCGGCTTCGGCGGCAGCCTGCGTTTCGAGAGCGGCGCCAGGATAGACGGCCATGACGGCTTTGGCTGGGCGCAAGCAGCGGTAGCCAAGCTTGCCGCCATGGACAATGTCCGTGTGCTCTCGCGCACGACGGCGTTCGGCTATTACGCGCAGAATTTCGTCGGCCTGGTCGAGCGGGTCAGCGACCATCTGCAAAACCCCGGCCACGATTTGCCGCGCGAGCGCCTATGGCAGGTACGCGCCAAGCGCGTGGTGCTGGCGACCGGCGCCATCGAACGCCATATGGTGTTTGCCGACAATGACCGGCCCGGCATCATGCTGGCCTCGGCGGCGCGGACTTATCTCAACCAGTACGGTGTCGCGGTCGGCAAAAATGTCGGCGTCTACACCGCCAATGACTCGGCCTACTCCGCCGCGATCGACCTGAAGAAGGCCGGCGTCAACGTGGCGGCGATCGTTGACCTGCGCGACCATCCGACCGGACCTGTGATCGACGAGGCGAGGGCGCTCGGGATCGAGGTCAATTTCGGCCGCGCGGTGATCCGCGCCGGCGGCAAGTTGCGCGTGACCTCGATGACGGTGCAGCCGAAGAATGGGGGCGGCGAGCGCACCATTCCGGTCGACGCCATCCTGATGTCGGCCGGCTGGACGCCGTCGGTGCATTTGTTCTCACAGTCGCGCGGCAAGGCCGCCTTCAATGACGAGACCAAGCGCTTCGTGCCGGGCATCTATGCGCAGGACTGCGTTTCGGTCGGCGCCTGCAACGGTACGGATGGGCTCTCGGCGTCGATCGACGAAGCCTATGCGGCCGGCGCCAAGGCGGCGAAGGATGCGGGCGGCAAAGTGGCCAAGGGCGTTAAGCCGAAGGTCGACGCGTCGGAAAGCTGGTCGCGCGGCATGCTGGGCGCGGCGCCCGGCGCCGGGCCGGACAAGACGGTCAAGGCCTTCGTCGATTTCCAGAACGACGTCACCGCCAAGGACATCCGCCAGGCGGTGCATGAAGGCATGCGCTCGATCGAGCACGTCAAGCGCTTCACCACCAACGGCATGGCGACCGACCAGGGCAAGACCTCCAACATGCACGGCCTGGCGATTGCCGCCGAGACGCTGGGCAAGCCGATCCCCGAGGTCGGGCTGACCACGTTCCGCGCACCCTATACGCCTGTCACTTTCGGCGCGATCGTCAGCCATTCGCGCGGTCCGCTGTTCGACCCGACACGCAAGACCGCGATCCATCCCTGGGCGGAAGCTCAAGGCGCGGTGTTCGAGGATGTCGGCCAGTGGAAGCGCGCCTGGTATTTCCCCAAACCCGGCGAGGACATGCACAAGGCGGTCGACCGCGAATGCGTCGCTGTGCGCAGCAATGCCGGCCTGTTCGATGCCTCGACGCTGGGCAAGATCGAAGTGGTCGGACCGGATGCGGCCAGGTTCATGGAACTGCTCTACACCAATCCATGGGAGAAGCTGGAACGCGGCCGCTGCCGCTATGGCATCATGCTGCGCGAGGACGGCTTCATCTATGATGACGGCGTCGTCGGCCGACTGGCGCCGGATCGTTTCCATGTGACGACGACAACCGGCGGCGCGCCGCGCGTCATGAACCACATGGAGGACTATCTCCAGACCGAGTTCCCGCATCTCAATGTCTGGCTGACGTCGATCACCGAACAATGGGCGGTCATCGCCGTGCAGGGGCCGAAGTCGCGCGACATCATTGCACCGCTGGTCGAAGGCGTCGACATGTCGGACGAGGCGCTGCCGCATATGTCGGTGCGCGAAGGCAAGATCTGCGGCGTGCCGACCAGGCTGTTTCGCATGTCGTTCACCGGCGAGCGCGGTTTTGAAGTCAACGTGCCGGCCGATCACGGCCAGGCCGTCTGGGAAGCGCTGTGGGCCGAGGGCCAAAAGCATGGCGCGACTGCCTACGGCACCGAGGCGATGCACGTGCTGCGCGCCGAAAAGGGCTACATCATCGTCGGGCAGGACACGGACGGTACGGTGACGCCGAACGATGCCGGGCTCGACTGGGCGGTCGGCAAGAAGAAGACCGATTTCGTCGGCATTCGCGGCCTGACGCGGCCCGATCTGGTCGCCAAGGGCCGCAAGCAGCTGGTCGGCTTGAAGACCAAGGACCCGAAAGTGGTGCTTGAGGAAGGCGCGCAGATCGTCGCCGACCCGAAGCAGGCGATCCCGATGAAGATGATCGGTCACGTCACATCCAGCTACTGGTCGGAAAATTGCGGTCGCTCGATCGCGCTGGCGCTGGTTGCCGGCGGGCGCGACCGGATGGGCGACACGCTCTATGTGCCGATGCCGAACGGGATGATCGAAGTGGAGGTTACCGGCATGGTGTTCTTCGACGAGACGGGAGGGCGCCTCAATGGCTAAGGCTGCTGCAAAGAAGACGGCCCCAGCTGCAGCGCCGTCGGTCGAGCGCCGCCCGGCCCTGGCTGAACGCGTCGTTTCCGCAACGGATGTCAAGGTCGAGGTGCTGCCGCCGGCGGAGCGCATGTCGCTGCGCGCGCCGGAGGCTTCCGTCGCGGCGCTGTCGAAGGCGCTCGGCCTGACCTTGCCGAAGCAGCCGAAAACTTCGGCGTCGAAGACAGGGCGCACGGCGCTGTGGCTTGGCCCTGACGAGTGGCTGGTTATCGATGAGGCTGGCAAGGATCCGCTGGCCGATCGTGCTGGGGTTGCCGCATTGCATTCGGCGGTCGGCATCTCGCACCGCAACGTCGCCTTCGCCGTCACCGGCCCGGCGGCTGCCGCCGCGATCAATGCAGGCTGCCCGCAGGATTTGTCGCTCGAGGCTTTTCCGGTGGGCGCGGCGTCGCGCACCATTCTCGGCAAGTGCGAAATCCTGCTGTTGCGCACGGCAGCCGACGCTTTCCGGGTCGAGTGCTGGCGTTCCTTCTCGGACTATGTCTTTACTTTCCTGTCGGAAGCAGCCAGCGACGCGGCGGCGTAGGAACGTTTGACGGGTCAAGCCGTTCTGCTTCCCCCATCAGGGAGAACATACGATGCCGTCGAAAGCGCCGCCGAAGTCAGCTGGCAAGACGTCCGCCGTGCGCTCACTCGAACATGAGCAGCATCACGAGGTGACTGCCGAAGAAGAGGAACTCGAGGAAGGCCTCGAGGACACGTTTCCGGCCAGCGATCCGGTGTCGATCACCTCGACCGCCATCCCAGGCGCGCCGGCAAGACCCGGCAAGGCCAAGACGGTGCCGGGTCGCAAACCGCGCAAGAAATAACCCGTTCGGCTACGCCAGGTTTGAACTCAGGAAAAGCCGGCTTGCGCTGAGGAAATGGGGGCGCTGAGGAAAAAACGGGCGGCCGGGATTATCCTGCCGCCCTTAAATTAATCGTTGTGCTGTGGTCGAGCCCGATCAACTTAGAACGTGCTCGGCACGATCCATGGGTTGATCTCGATGCCGAGACGCGGGCTCTTGGCCTTGACGTCGGACTTTTCGACCGAGCCGGTCACGGCGCAATCGAGCTTGGCATTGGTCGTGGTGTCGACGCAGGTGGCGGCGGGGGCCTGCTTGGTCGAGTGTGTGTTGTTGGCGGCGAAAGCCGAGCCGGAGAGAGCCAGCACGGTGGCGAGAGCGAGAAGGGTCTTGTTCATGTCTGTCTCCATCGGTTAAATTCTTTTCGTACATGTACGATACAACGTACACATACGCCCACCGAGATGGGTTTTCAAGTCGAAAAGCGTACGCGTACGACAAATTTTTTTGAATGCCGAAAATTGCGGCGCACTGACACAGCCGAAGCTGTCAGGCCGGACGTTGAATTGGAGGGGCGGGGATGCTCAGCAGTCGACCGGGGTCTCGGTCAGCGGCGGCACATTCTGAGTGCTGAGCGTGGCGAGTGTGAAATCGCACATCCGCGTCACGAAAGCCTGCGGATCCCCGAAGGGGTAGAACGGGAACGTGATCAAAAGCGAGATGGTGCCGTGGCCGACTGCCCAAAGCATGGTGGCGATGGCGCGCGGATCGCCCTGCAGCTTGCCTGCAGCAACGCAGGCCTCGACCCTGGATATCAGCGCTTTCATCGCCGGGTTGGCCTCTTCCATGTCCTCATAGCTTCTGCCTTCCGGCAGCTTGGTCTTTTCGGTCATGAACACGGTGCGGTATTCGTTGGGGTTGCCGAGCCCGAAGGCGGCATATTCGGTCATCACCGCACGCAAGGCCTCGATCGGATCGTCGGAAGGATGCTCCTCGATGCGGCGGGCAAGTGTTTCGAAGGCATCCTCGGCCAGCGCAAACAGGATGTCCTGCTTGTCGGCGAAGTAGGAATAGACCGACATCGGAGCATAGCCGACCCGCTTGGCCAACTTGCGGATGGTCAGCCCTTCATAGCCTTCTTCCTTGACGAGCTTGTGGGCTGCGTCGAGCAATTCGGAACGCAGTTCGGCTTTTTGTTTTTCGCGGCGTTTCTGGACGCTCAGTGGCAAGACCCGGTGCCTTTGGTTGGTTGTGCATGGCTAAATATATACGCTGTACGGAAACGGGCAAGGGCGCTGCCAGGGACATCAAAAAGCGACCTCAAGCTTTCTCTCGAATAGTCGTGTCCGTTCTGGTCTATTTCGCCAGCATCTATGTCACAGCATGTGTAACATGGGCGCTCGCAGGCAACATCGGACCGTTACAAACAAAGCCTATCTGGCGGCTCTGCAAGAAATTTCGGTTTTGGGGGGCCTCTATGGCTGCGATAGAGCTTTCGTCCGGGCTGCCGGGCGCTCATCCACTTTCTCATGGCGCCAGGCTGGCGCTCAGGCGAGTCGTGATAGTCGCATGGCTGGCGATCGCAATCGGCTTCGCCATGGAAGCGCTTATTCTGACTGCCGGATTTGCGGCAGGTTCGCACCCGGCGCCAACCCAGGTTCTGATCGACTTGGCGCAAGGCGTGACCTGGTCATTCTTCGTCTGCGCCGGCGTCAGCCTCGGCACGGCGATCACCAAGGTGCGAGCCTCGCTTGGCGGCCTGATCGCCATGATCTCGGGGCCGCTGGCCATGGGCATCGCCAAAGGTACGCAAAAGGTGATGGTGAGCGCGCTTGATGTATCGGCAAAGCCCGTGATCCTGTCGCTCACTACGCTCGGTATGTTGCGGGCGATCGAGTATGGTTTGCTGGGCTGGATGCTGGCTTCGCTGGCATCCAAGGAAGAACCTCGCTCGCTGCATTTCATGCTGGCGGGTGCCTTGGCCGGCGCGGTGTTCGGCGGCGGGATCACGGCGCTGACGATCGAGACTGCCGCAGCCAAGGACATTGCGCTGGCATTGCCGCAGGCTGTCGCCACCGGCCTCATTGAGATCGTGTTTCCGATCGGATGCTCGCTGGTCGTCTACATCGCCCTGCAAGTCAGCCGGCACATGAAGTTCATTTCCAGCGATGCGCGCTAGATTTCAGGTCGAATTGACCTGAAATCTGAATCCGGGTCTAATCAAATTGATAGAGCATGATGTCGTCCGAAAACCGCTTCACACTTTCGGCATCATGCTCTTTCTACAGACGGTGATCGGTTTGCGTACTGTTTCCAGGCCGGTTGCCACCACCTCCGTATGGGCTTGCTCCCCGGTCGGGGAACGGAACTGATCCGATCTGTCATCAAATCGCGCCGACCACAATATCTCATTGTCTACTCAGGTTCGGTCGATCAGCTTGGCGGCAAGGTGCGACAGCAGCTTCACCGCTTCGCCATAGGTCCTGGCCTTTTCGGGATTGGAGGCGTTGCCGTCGAGCGCCCGCTTGTAGACGCCCTGACAGATGGCCGCCAAGCGGAAGAAGGAGAAGGCGAGGAAGAAGCTCCAATTGTCGATGCCGGCCAGCCCGCGCCGACGGCAATACGCCGCGACATAGGCTTCCTCCAAGGGCAGGCCGAGGGCGGCGCGGTCGACGCCGCCAAGACCGCGAAAGCCCGAGGCGTGCGGCAAGCGCCATTGCATGCACTGGTAGGCGATGTCGGCAAAGGGGTGGCCAAGCGTCGACAGTTCCCAGTCGAGCACGGCCAGCACTTTCGGCTCATTGTGCGCGAAGATCATGTTGTCCAGCCGGTAGTCGCCATGCACGAGAGATTTTCGGCCGTCATCGGCCGGCATATGCGTCTCCAGCCAGGCGATCAGCCGGTCCATGTCGGCGACCGTGCCGGTCTCCGAGGCGCGGTACTGGCTGGTCCAGCGTGCCAGCTGGCGTTCGAAGTAATTGCCGGGTTTGCCGAAATCGCCGAGCCCGACCGCCTCGACATCGACATCGTGCAGGGCCGCCAGGGTGGCGTTCATGGCATCGTAGAGGGCGGCGCGCTCATCGTTGCCAGCGGCCTCCGGCACTGCCGGATCCCAAAAGATGCGGCCGTCGAGAAAATCCATGACGTAGAACATGCGGCCGATCGGCGTCGCCTCCGCCGACAGATGCAGCATCGCCGGCACCGGCACGGCGGTGCCGGCCAGCGCCTTCATGACCGTGAATTCGCGGTCGACCTGATGCGCCGATTTCAGTAACTGGCCCGGCGGCTTGGCGCGCAGGACATAGCGGCCGCTGGCCGCAGTCAGCAGATAGGTAGGGTTCGACTGGCCGGATTTGAATTTTTCGATTGCCGAAAGCCCGGCAAAACCCGGGATGTGCCCCTCGAGATAGAGCGCTAGTGGCGTCTGGTCCAGCGCGTTGGCGTCGCCACTCATGCGGTCTCCGGCTCACGCTCGATCAGCGTCAGCGTCAGCCAGCGCGCCGTCAGCGCCGGCTTCTTCGAGCCTTCGATCTCGATGGTCACGTCATGCGCCGTCTGCACCCAGCCCGACGGCCTGACCTTGACGTCGGCCAGCACGAAGCGGGTGCGGATGCGCGAACCGGTCTTCACCGGCGCCAGGAAGCGCAGCGAATCGAAACCGTGGTTGACGCCCATCTTGCCCTTTTCCAGCGGCGGCATGGTCTCGAAGGTCATCGCCGAGAGCAGCGACAACGACAGGAAGCCATGCGCGATGGTGCCGCCGAACGGCGTCTCGTTTTTGGCCCGCTCGGGGTCGCAATGGATGAACTGGTGGTCGTCGGTGGCGTCGGCGAACTGGTCGATCATGGTCTGTGTGACCTCGCGCCATGGCGAGACGCCGACTTCCTTGCCGACGCTGGCCAGAAGCACATCGAGACTGATCGGTTCCACTGCGGTGTCCTCCCCTTGCCGCCGACCGCGGCTCATTCCTTGAACAATGTCAGCCCATGCTGCACCGACTGCCCGCCGTCGATCGGCAGGATGGCGCCGGTGACATAGGAACCGGCACGGCTGCACAAATAGAGCGTTGCGCCGCCGATGTCATCCGCCACGCCGATACGGCCGATGGGGACATGGCTGCCGACATGTCTGGCCTTTTCTTCGGTGCCGGTAGCAAAGGCGGTCATCCGGCTCTGGAAGGGGCCGGGGGCGAAGGCGTTGACGGTGATGCGCCGCGCCGCGAGTTCGATCGCCAGCGTGCGCGTCAGGTGGTGAACGGCGCCCTTGGACGCGGTGTAGGAATAGGCGTCGTCGGCCAGCGGCTGCGTGCCCATCACCGAGCCCAGGTTGATGACGCGGGCCGGATCGGCATCGCTCGCGGCGGCTTCCAGCAGCGGCAGCAATTCGCGCGTCAGATGGAAGACGGCGGTGACGTTGACGGCGAACACCTTGGCCCAGCCGCTATAGGGAAAATCCTCCAGGGAGGCACCCCAGGATATGCCGGCATTGTTGACCAGAATATGCAGCTTCTCGGTGCGCGCCTTGACCTCGCCGACCAGCGCGGCAATGCCTGCTTCGCTCGAGACGTCACCGGCAAAGCCTTCGGCACTGCCGGAGCCGCCGAGCCCGTTCAACTCAGCGGCGACCTTGATGCAATCCTCGCCCTTGCGTGAAGCGATCATCACGGTGGCGCCGGCTTGGACCAAAGCGGTCGCCACCATGCGGCCGATGCCGGTCGCGGCTCCCGTCACCAGCGCTGTCTTGCCGGCGACTGAGAACAGTTCTTCCAGATAGCTCATCGGAATTCCTCCGCGCTTTTCTGCTCACGGTCCGGGGCGAAAGGGGCTCGCGTTGACAAGGCTACCCGAAGTACGGTCATCCTTGCCACGGGTAAAGTGCCCAGATGCGTGAAAGGGTTGGAGACCGATGGCGGACATGAATCTCGGCATGACCGAGCGGCTGAAGCCGATCCACGCCCGTGTCGCCGCCATGTTGCGCGATGAGATCATGCCGCTCGATCATGATTTTTTGAGTGAGGTCGGCAAGGGCGGCGACCGCTGGGTCTATACCGCGCGGCAGACCGAAATCCTCGAAGGGTTGAAGAAAACGGCCAAGGATCGCGGCCTGTGGAATTTCTGGCTGACCGGCTCCGAGCGCGGCTATGGGCTGTCAACCGTCGAATATGCCTATCTGGCCGAGGAGATGGGCAAGGCGCATCTCGGCGCGGAGACCTTCAATTGCTCAGCGCCCGACACCGGCAATATGGAGGTGCTGGAGCGCTATGGCTCGGAGGACCACAAGCAGGCATGGCTGGCGCCGCTGCTCGAGGGGAAAATCCGCTCGGCCTATCTGATGACGGAGCCGGATGTCGCCTCCTCCGACGCCACCAACATCGCCATGCGCTGCGAAAAGCAAGGCGGCGACTATGTACTCAACGGCGAGAAATGGTGGGCGTCGGGGGCCGGGGACCCGCGCTGCGCCATCTACATTGTCATGGTTCGCACCGGCGAAGCCGAGACGCAGCACCGCCGCCATTCGATGATCCTGGTGCCGTCCGGCACCAAGGGCGTGACCAAGCTGCGGCCGATGCAGGTCTATGGCGACGACGACGCGCCGCATGGCCACATGCATCTTCGCTTCGACAATGTCAGGGTGCCGGCCGGAAACCTGATCCTCGGCGAGGGCAGGGGGTTCGAGATCGCCCAGGGGCGGCTTGGCCCCGGCCGCATCCACCATTGCATGCGCGCCATCGGCCAGGCCGAAATGGCGCTGGAGCTGCTGTGCCAGCGCTCGGTGCGCCGCGAGGCCTTCGGCCAGCCCTTGGCCAAGCTCGGCGCCAATTTCGACATCATCGCCGAATGCCGCATGGAGATCGAGATGGCGCGGCTGCTCTGCCTCAAGGCGGCGTGGATGATCGACCAAGGCGATGCGCGCGCAGCCGCGCCCTGGATCAGCCAGATCAAGGTCATCGCACCGCGCGTCGCGCTCAAGGTCACCGACGAGGCCGTGCAGATGTTCGGGGCGCAAGGCATCAGCCAGGACACGCCGCTGGCACGCTCATGGACGCATCTGCGAACCCTGCGCCTCGCCGACGGGCCGGACGCCGTGCACCGCCGGCAGGTGGCGCGTACGGAGCTCAGGAAATACACGCAGGAAAAGGTCTGAGCGGATGAAGGCCATTATCGCCCGCGATTTCGCGCCGCTCGGCCAGCTCGTCCATGCCGACAATCTGAAGGAACTGGTCGGCTGGCATCTCGCCGGCAAGGTTTGGCCGGTCATCGAAGGCACTTATCCGCTGGCCGATGCCGCCGCCGTGCTGACGCGCGTGCTTGGCCGTGGCGCATCCGGCAAGCTCATCCTCAAACGTTAAGGAGCCCCGCCATGGCGATACCTTCAGACATGAGAGCACTGCTGCTGATCGGCGACGGCTACACCAGGACGCCCTCCGGCAGCGTGCTGGAGGCGATGGAGCCGTATCTCACGCTGGGCAGCATCGGCGTGCCGACGCCCGGACCGAGCCAGGTGCTGATCAAGGTCAGCCTCGCCTCGATCAACCCGTCCGACGTCATGTTCATCAAGGGCCAGTACGGTCAGCCGCGCGCCAAGGGCCAGCCGGCCGGCTTCGAGGGTGTCGGCACGGTCGTTGCCAGCGGCGACGAGCCCTATGCGAAAAGCCTGATCGGCAAGCGCATCGCCTTCACCACCGGCGTCACCAATTGGGGCGCGTGGGCGGACTATGCAGTTGCCGAAGCTGCCGGCTGCATTCCGCTGCTCGACACGGTCCGCGACGAGGATGGCGCGGCGATGATCGTCAACCCGCTCACGGCGCTCGCCATGTTCGACATCGTCAAGCAGACGGGCGAAAAAGCCTTCATCATGACCGCCGGCGCCAGCCAGCTTTGCAAGCTGATCGCGGGTCTCGCCAAGGAGGCTGGGTTCCGGCCGATCGTCACCGTGCGCCGCGACGAGCAGATTCCGCTGTTGAAGGAGATCGGGGCTGCCCATGTGCTCAACGAGAAGGCGCCGGATTTCAAGGCAGCACTACGCGATGTGGTCAAGGCCGAGCAGCCGCGCATCTTCCTCGATGCCGTGACCGGGCCGCTGGCCTCGGCGATCTTCGACGCCATGCCGAAGCGCTCGCGCTGGATCATCTATGGACGGCTCGATCCGGACACCACTGTCATCCGTGAGCCCGGCCAGATGATCTTCCAACACAAGCACATTGAAGGCTTCTGGCTGGTCGAATGGATGCGCCAGTTCCGCGACAAGCGCGGCCCGGCGATCATGGAAGCACAGAAGCGCTTTTCGGATGGGCGCTGGTCAACCGACGTGACGGCGGTGCTACCGCTGGATGAGGCGATGGCGAAGGTCCCGGCGGAGCTGGCCAAGCCGAACGGGAAGGTGTTTATCAGGCCGTGACTTTCTACCCTCCCCCTTGTGGGGAGGGTCGACGAAGAGCAATTTTGCTCTTTCGTCGGGGTGGGGGTCTTGGCTCCTACCTCTGTTATTCGCGGGAGCGCTGGACCGACGTTAGTTGGCGCTGCACCCCCACCCCGGACCTGCGGTCCGACCCTCCCCACAAGGGGGAGGGTAAGCGGAGCTACTCCGCCGGCTCGACATTGGCGTACGCCGCTTCCTCAAGCTCCCGCTTCAGCCTCGCTTCCTCATGCGTCTTCGGCGTGACGAAGCGGCCGAGCAGGAGGTAGGCGACCGGGGTCAGGAAAAGCGTCGAGACGGTGGCGAGACCCAGCCCGCCGACGATGACCCAGCCGAGCGCGATGCGCGCTTCGGCACCGGCGCCGGCGGCCAGCACCAGCGGGACCCCGCCGAGGATGGTGCAGATCATCGTCATCATCACCGGCCGCAGGCGGATGATCGAGGCCTGCTCGATCGCCTCGCGCACGCCGAGGCCGCGGTCGCGCAGTTGGTTGGCGAATTCGACGATGAGGATGCCGTTCTTGGCCATGACGCCGACCAGAAGCACGAGGCCGATCTGGCTGTAGGCATTGAGGCTGGTGCCTGACAAAAGCAGCGCAAAGATTGCGCAGGCAAGGCCGAGCGGGACCGTCGCCATGATGATGACGGCGCTGACGAAGCTTTCGAACTGGGCGGCAAGCACCAGGAGGATGATGACCAGCGCGAAGCCGAAAATGGTGATCATGGCGCTGTTGGTCTCGCCGAGCGTCGCGGCTTCGGCCAGCGGCAGGACGCGGCTGCCCGGCGGCAGCAGCGGGGCGGCGATCTGCTCGGCAACGCCGAGCGCGTCACCCAGTGCGAAATTGCCGTTCAGGTTCGAGGTGATCGCCACCGAAGGCTGCTGCTGTTCGCGGGTCAGCGACGGCGGCACGGCGCGCTCGGTCAGCGTGGCGATGGTCGACATTGGCACGAAGCGGCCGTCGGCGGTCTTCAGGAAGATGTTTTCCAGATCGGTCGGATCATTGATCGGGTTGGTGGTCGAGACCAGCTTCACGCCATAGCTGCGGTCGGCGATGTAGACATCGACGACATCGTTGCCGTCGAGCATCGCCTGCAAGGTGTTGGCGAGCCCTGATATGTCGATGCCGAGATCGGAGGCGCGCTCGCGGTCTATGGCCACCGCCAGCTGCGGCTGCGTCGGGTCGATGGAAAGCCGCGGCGTCTGGAAGCGCGGATCGGCCTGCATCCGGGCGATGATCTTCACCGCCGCGTCGCCGAGCGCCTTGCGGTCGTTGCCGACCAGCGCGAATTGCAGGCCGTTGCCGGCGCCGCGAATGCCGAGGCTATTGGCCTGCACCGGGAAGATGCGCACGGATGGCACCTGCCGGGTCAGCTGGCTTATCTGCGCCATGATCTCCTGCTGGCTGCGCGTGCGCTCGTCCCACGGCGCCAGCGTCATCACCATGAAGCCGGAATTGTAGGCGCCGTTCTGGCCGGCGTTTTCGAAGGTCGAGACGATCTCGCCGGAATCGCGCAGCGGCTGGATCAGCCGCTCGATCTTCTGCATCTGCTGCGTGGTGTAATCGAGGCTGACGCCTTGCGGCGCGTTGATGCGCAACAGCACGACGGCGCGGTCCTCGCTCGGCGTCAGTTCCTGGCGGATGGTGCCGAACAGGCTGAAGGCGACGCCCGCAAACAGCACCGCAACCAGCAGCACGATCCACGGCGCGCCGAGGCAGGCATGCAGGGCGCGCTTGTAGGCCGCGTTCAGCGCGCCACCGACGCGCGCGCCAATGCCGTGACCGCCTTCATGGTGGAGCGATGCGCCGGTCAACATGCGCGAGGCCAGCATCGGGCACAGCGTCAGCGCCACCACGCAGGAGAGCAGCACCGACATGGCGAGGACGAAGCCGAATTCGCGAAACAGGCCGCCGGTCTGTCCCGGCAGGAAGGAGATCGGCACGAAAACGGCAACGAGCGTCAGCGTCGTGGCGATGACTGCGAAGAACACTTCTTGGGCGCCGAGCACGGCGGCGGCACGAGGCCCCATGCCTTCGTTGCGCCGTCGCACGATGTTTTCCAAAACGACGATGGCGTCGTCGACGACAAGGCCGGTCGCCAGCACCAGCGCCAGAAGCGTCAGAATGTTGATGGAGAAGCCTGCGAGATAGATGGCGGCGATGGTGCCGATCATGGCGACCGGCATTGACAGACCAGGGATCAGCGTCGCGCGCCAGTCGAGCAGGAAGATGTAGATGACGATCAGCACCATGGAGATCGACAGGCCGAGCGCGATCTCGACCTCGTGCACGGCGCCGTTGACGAAGACTGCGTCGTCGCTGGTGATCTTGATCGACATGCCCTTGGGCAGGTTTTCCTGCAGCTTGGCGACGGCTGCTTTCACTCCGGTGGAAATATCCAGCGTGTTCGATTCCGCCTGACGGATGATGCCAAGGCCAATGCCGGTCTTGCCGTCGGAGCGCAACGAGGTCTGGCCGATGTCGGGACCGAGCGTGACGGTGGCGACGTCGCGGATGCGCGTCGTGCCGCCGATGATGATGTTTTCGAATTCTTCCGGCGTCGTCACATCGGCCGTGGTGCGGACGATGAGATCCTGGTTGGTGGTGGTGATCGAACCGGCTGGTGAATCGAAAGCGACCGAGGCAAGCGCTGCCCTCAGATCGGCGACAGTGAAGCCGAGGCTGGCGAGCTTGTTCTGGTCGACATCGATGCGGAAGATCTTGTCGCGGTCGCCATAGACCTGAACGTCGGCGACGCCAGGCACGGCAGCCAGTTCGTCCTCGATCTGGTCCTGGACGATCACCGTCATGTCCTGCACCGACATGGTGTCGGAGGTGACGGCCAGTCGCATCACGGCATCGGAATTGGCATCGGCCTTGACGATGCGCGGCGGGTCGGCGGTCTCCGGTATCATGTTGGCGACACGGCCGACCGCGTCGCGCACGTCGGAGGCGGCGACGTTCAAATCGACGCCGTCGTTGAACTCGATGGTGACGCGGCTCTGGCCGAAGGAAGAGGTCGACGAGATCGACTTGACGCCGGAGACGCGGGCGACCGCGCCCTCGATGGTGTCGGTCAGTTCACGGTCGACGGTTTCGGCGGCGGCACCCTCGAAGGCCGTCGACACGGTGACCACGGCGCGGTCGACATCGGGCAGTTCGCGGATTTCGACGCCATAGAAAGCGGCAAGGCCGGCCACTGCGATCAGCGTGTTCAGCACGAAGGCCATAACCGGCCTGCGGATGAAGAGTGCGGTGAAGCCGGTTTCGCTGGCGGTGCTGACGGGTGCAGTCATGAGCCTTCGGCAGCTTCCGCGGCGCGCTGATCCTGGCCGGCGATGCGGACCGCGCCGCCTTCGCTGACGCTCTGGGTGCCTTCG
Organism: Mesorhizobium sp. M0030; assembly: GCF_040323695.1. Classification (NCBI taxonomy): domain Bacteria; kingdom Pseudomonadati; phylum Pseudomonadota; class Alphaproteobacteria; order Hyphomicrobiales; family Phyllobacteriaceae; genus Mesorhizobium; species Mesorhizobium sp. M0030. The sequence continues at coordinate 30,174 of NZ_JAMYVE010000016.1, forward strand.
GTGACGACCATGTCGCCATCCTCGATCTCAGCGTCGATCAGCACCGTCTCAGTGTTGCGCTGGATGATGCGCACGGGAACGCGCCTGGCCTTGCCGTCCTCGACCTGCCAGACATAGGCGCCGTCGGAACCCCACAGGATTGCCAGCGGGCTGACGGCCGGATAGGTGTCGCCGGGGAAGCGCATGGTGATGCCGAACGACATGCCGGCGCGCAGCGAATCCGCCGGATTGGCGATTGCAGCCTTGACCAGCAGGGTGCGGCTCTTTTCGTCGATGTGGTTGTCGATGGCCGACACAGTGCCGGTATAGGCCTTGCTCGGATTGGCGATCGGCGTCGCCGACAGTTGCGCGCCGACCTTGACGGCGGCGGCGAAGCGCTCGGGCACCAGGAAATCGACCAGGATGGAGGAGCGGTCGTCAAGCGTGGCGATCGCCGACTGGCTGGTGACGTAATTGCCGGCCGATATCGGCAGGATGCCGACCGTGCCGGCGATAGGGGCGACGATCGAACGACGCTGCAAGGCGAGTTCGGCATCCTGCAGCGCCAGTTTGGCGCCGGCCAGCACCACTTGGGCATCGGCGACGGCGACCGGGGTCGCGGCGTTGGAGGCCCTCAATGATTTCACCCGCTCGAGCTTGTCCTGGGCATCCTGCAAGGCAAGCTTGGCACGATCTTGCGAGATCACCTCGGTCTCGGAATCGAGAACAGCGATGATCTGCCCCTTGTCGACGCGGGTGCCGGATTGGACGAGAAATTCAACGAGGCGCCCAGAGCTGTATGGGTTGACCGTCACCGAGGCGTTGGCGCGGCCGGTGCCGATCGCCTGCAGGCGATCGTTGATGGTGGCGGTGGTCGCCGGCAAGGCGACGACATTTGCCGGGCGGCCGGCAGCGTTGCGGCCGCCTGCCTGTTTTGTCGTGTCGACCGCACCGGTTGTGGCGGGCGCCGAAGCATAGGTCCAGTCGATGCCCCAGCGTGCTAGAACCTCCGGCGCGCCCGGGAAGAATCGCGCCCAGGCGAGGACAGCCGCGACCAGGATCACAAGCGCAAAAACGATCTGTTTCCAGGCGGCCATCGACACTCCGGTTGGCAAAACGTCTACCGGTTTCGCCAAGCAAAAAAACGCGCAGCGACGCACCCGGTATGTGCGAAGCCGCCGCAATATCATGGCTTTATGGCAATTCTGCCGCTTCCATGCACATTAAATCTGCGTAATTTTGCGCACTTGCGGCGGGGATTGAGCGTGTCAGCGCAGGCTTTCGAGGTCGCGGATGCGCCTGGCGCTGTCGGCCTCGAGCTGCCTGGTGACGGCGCCGATCAGCGTCTCGGCGACAACGAACAGAGCGGCGGAAGAGTCCCACGCCGAAGGCACGGCGGTGCGTCCGGCAATGACATGGCGGGCGAAGCGGGCGATCGGCGATAGCCACTGGTCGGTGAACAGCACGATCTGAACGCCGCGCTGATGCGCGGTCTGGGCAAAGCGGACCAGACTGTCCTGATAGCGCCTGATGTCGAAGATCACCAGCACGTCGCGCTTGCCCATGTCGATCAGCCGGTCGCGCCAGATGCTCTCCTGGCCGGCAAGGTGATAGACATCGGGCTGGATGATGGCGAGATGGGCGGCCATGTAGCGTGCCAACGGATCGGTGAAGCGGCCGCCGATCAGGAATGTCTTGCCGCGCCGGTCGGCAAGCCTTGCGGCGATGTCGGCAAGCTGTCTGTCGGAGAGATGCCTGAAGGTCTCGCGCATATTGTCCAGCGTCGCCTCCAGCATTGGCGATACTGCACCGCTTGGGGAGGCCGGGTTGAGCGTGCGCGATGCCGGCGACTGCAATTGCGCCGCCAGTTCGTCCTGCAGCGCCGACTGGAATTCGGGATAGTTCTGGAACCCCAGCCTGGAGACAAAGCGCAGGATGGTCGGCGACGATACGCCGGCGGCGGTCGAGAACTCGGCGACCGTCTTCAGCCCGATCAGCGGATAGTTCGCAATCAGTGTCTGCGCGGCGCGGCGCTCGCCGGCCGGCATCGTGCCGATGCGGTCCGAAATCAGTTCGGCAATGCTGGAAATCATCGTTTTCCCCACCCCTGAGCCCGTCCAGACCGCTTCCCCGAAATCGCATTTGACAAAGCCGGACAAACTGTATGAAATCATCCACAGGGACGCAATGAGGCAAAATACGTAACATAAGATACAGCGCTCCCCAGGGGACGGCAGACTATGGAGAGAGCACGGCCCGCCAGCCTTGCATCGTCTGATACCGTAGGGGTGACGAACCCCGGCGGGTCCAGCCCTTTCGTGCTGACCTGCGACCACGCTTCCAACTTCCTGCCGTCCGAATTCGGCACGCTTGGCCTGCCGGCCGAGGACCTCTCCCGCCACATCGCCTGGGACCCCGGCGCGCTGCCGGTGGCGCGCCGCATCGCGACCGCCCTCGATGCGACGCTCATCGAAACCCGCATCTCGCGCCTGATAATCGACTGCAACCGTCCGCTCGACGCACCGGACCTGGTGCCGCCGGTCAGCGAGACGACGGCCATTCCGGGCAATGCCGGCCTGTCGGACAGTGAGCGCGCCGAGCGCATCGCTTTGTCGTGGCGGCCGTTCCACGACACGATCGCATCGATCATCGACGACCGGCAGGCGCGTGGGCAGGACACCCGGCTGGTGTCGGTGCATTCCTTCACGCCGGTCTACAAGGGCAAGAACCGGCCCTGGCATATCGGCATCATCCATGATGACGACCGCCGGCTGGCGTCGCCGCTGATAGCGGCGCTGCAGCGGCTCTCCGGCGTCACTGTCGGCATCAACGAGCCCTATTCGCCGGCCGACCGCGTATATTTCACTTTGGAGCGCCATGCACGCTCGCGCGGCCTTGCCTGCGCAATGATCGAAATCCGCAACGACGAGATCTCCGGCGAGACCGGGCAGCGGAAATGGGCGGATCTGCTCACGGGCATTTTTTCTGACCTGGAACCCGAGGAGGCCAAGGGTTCCCGGCGACACGCAATGGGAAAGTCAGTTCAATCGGCCAGCTAGAAAAACAGGGGACGAAAATGGCAGGACCGGACAAATCAGACGCTGAAAGATCGGAGGATGTAAAAACCCTCCATAGCATGGGCTATGCCCAGGAGTTGGCTCGCCGCATGAGCGGCTTCTCGAATTTCGCAATTTCCTTTTCGATCATTTGTATTCTGGCGGGCGGCATCACGTCCTTCCCGCTGGCCATGGCGACCGGCAGCGGCTTCGAGGCGACTGTCGGCTGGGTCATCGGCGGCGTCTTTGCACTTGTCGTTGCCGCGTCCCTTGGCCAGATCGGCTCGGCCTACCCAACGGCCGGCGGTCTCTACCACTGGTCGTCAATTCTCGGCGGGCGCGGCTGGGGCTGGGCCACGGCCTGGATCAACTTGCTCGGCCTGGTCTTCGTCGTCGCCTCGGTCAATGTCGGCGTCTACGCGCTGTTCAAGGACCTTGTCTGGTCCGGCGTGTTCGGCAACGACGTCTCCGCGTGGGACTATCAGGAGCAGGTGATCGGCGTTGTGATCATCACGGTCGCACAGGCGCTGATCAACCATTTCGGTATCAGGCTCACCACCATGCTGACGGATTTCTCGGGCTACCTCATTCTGGTCGTCGCCGTCGTGTTGACCGCGATGTTCCTGATCTGGGGCGCAAGCTGGGATTTCTCGCGGCTCACCACCTTCGTCAACAACACCGGTGATCCAGGCGCAGGCTACGTTCCGACCGCACGGACGGCACTCGTCGCCTTCCTGATCGGCCTGCTCTACCCACTCTACACCATCACCGGCTTCGACGCTTCGGCCCACACGTCCGAAGAGACCCACAACGCCCGCGTGGCGGTGCCGCGCGGCATGATCCATTCGGTCCTGTGGTCGCTGGTGTTCGGCTTCGTCATGGCCGTTTCGTTCGTACTGGCCAGCCCCGATCTGGCAGCGACGGCCAAGGATGGCGCCAATGCCTGGTTCAATCTCTTCAACAAGCTGCCGGCACCATTCCTGCTGAAGAGCATCATTGCCATCGCAATCGTGCTGGCGAACTTCATCTGCGCTCTCGCCGGACTGACGTCGACCTCGCGCATGATCTTTGCCTTCGCGCGTGACGGCGGCCTGCCCGGTTCGTCGGTGTGGAAAACCGTCAGCCCGACATGGCGCACGCCGGTGGCGGCAATCTGGCTCGGAGCGGTGCTCGCGGTCGCAGCGACATTGTACTCGCCGGCTTTTGCCGCACTGGCGGCCGGCTGTGCATTGTTCCTCTACGTGTCCTACGCCATGCCCGTGGCCGCCGGCCTGCTTGCCGAGGGCAAGAGCTGGACCGAATTCGGCCCGTTCCGCCTCGGCATCTGGTCCAAGCCGTTCGCCGTCATCACGGTGCTTGGCGTTCTGGTGCTGATGTATGCCGGCATCCAGCCGCCCTTCGACATCCTGATCAACTATGCCATCGGCCTGATCGTTCTGCTCATGGTGCTGTGGTTCGGCATCGAATCGCGCCGCTTCAAGGGCCCGCCGATCGGCGCCGACATTGCTCGCCGCGCTTCCGAGATCGCGGCCGCGGAAGCAGCCGTCGGCCAGACGGCAGGCTAACAGCAAAGACTAGATGCTCCGGCCGGCGCAAGCCGACCGGGGCAGGGCCGGCCAGTTAAGAATGCAAAGGGGACTACAATGGCAGCACCGGGTTATTCAGACACAGACAAGGCGGAAGACGTAAAGCACCTCCATTCCATGGGCTACGCCCAGGAACTTGAGCGGCGGCTAAGCCGCTTCTCCAACTTCGCCGTTTCCTTCTCCATCATCTGCATCCTGTCGGGCGGCATCAATTCGCTGGCGCAGGCAACGTCGGGCGCCGGTGGCATCGGCATCGGCATCGGCTGGCTGGTCGGCTGCTTCGTCTCGCTCACCTTCGCGGTCGCCATGTCGCAGATCAGCTCGGCCTATCCGACGGCCGGCGGCCTCTATCACTGGGGTTCGATCCTCGGCAATCGCGGCACCGGCTGGGTGACGGCCTGGCTCAACCTGCTCGGCCTGATCACCGTGCTCGGCGCCATCAATGTCGGCACCTGGACGTTCTTCATCGGCGCCTTCGGGCCGACGCTCGGCATCGAGGGTACGCTGACCAATCAGATGATCTTCCTGGTCATCATCACCGGCGCCCAGGCCCTGATCAACCATCTCGGCATCAAGCTGACTGCGAAGTTGACCGACTTTTCGGGCTACCTGATCTTCTTCGGCTCGATCCTGATTGCTGTCGTCTGCCTGTTCTCCGCCGAGACCTGGGATTTCAGCCGGCTCTTCACCTTCCACAACTACTCGGGTGAGGCCGGCGCCAGCGTCTGGCCGTCCGTCTCGAACGCCTGGGTGTTCGCTCTCGGCCTTCTGCTGCCGATCTACACCATCACCGGCTACGATGCTTCGGCACACACTTCCGAGGAAACCATCAAGGCGGCCTCATCGGTGCCGCGTGCGATGGTGATGTCGGTTATCTGGTCGGCGGTCTTCGGCTATTTGTTCCTGGCCGCCTTCGTACTGATGATCCCCAACATGGACGACGCCGCCAAGCAGGGTTGGAACGTGTTCTTCTGGGCCTTCGACCAGCGCGTCAGTCCCGGCCTCAAGGAGTTCGTCTACCTCGTCGTGTTCATCGCCCAGCTGTTGTGCGGCCTCGCAACCGTCACCTCGGCTTCGCGCATGATCTTTGCCTTCTCGCGTGACGGCGGCCTGCCGGGCTCGTCTGCACTGGCCAAGGTCAGCCCGACCTATCGCACGCCGGTGGCGGCGATCTGGACGGCGTCGGTCCTGTCGGTGCTGTTCGTCTGGGGTTCGACGCTGGTTTCGGTCGCCGGCACCTCGGCCTACACCATCGTCGTGTCCTGCACCGTCATCTTCCTGTTCCTGTCCTTCACCGTGCCGATCGTGCTCGGCATGGTGGCCTGGGGAACGCCGAAGTGGGACAAGATGGGACCGTGGAACCTGGGCCGTGGCATCTTCATGCTGTTCGGCGTTCTCTCGATCGTGTCGATGATCCTGATCTTCATCATCGGCATCCAGCCGCCGAACGACTGGGCGCTGTACATCACCGTCGGCTTCTTCATCCTGACGGCGATTGTCTGGTTCGCCTTCGAGCGCAATCGCTTCCAGGGCCCGCCGCTGGGGGACATCATCGCGGCACGTCAGGCAGCGATCAAGGCCGCCGAACAGGCGGTCGGCGAAACCGGCCACTGACGTCACCATCATGGCCATGGCCGGCGTGCAGCCGGCTATGGTTTCGTCCTCAACGACCAAGCACTGGAGTGCCAAAGGAAATGGCCGGAAATTTCTCGTTCGATCAGTTGAAGAAAGCGGTCTCCAGTGGCGAGATCGACACGGTGCTGGCCTGCATCGTCGACATGCAGGGGCGGCTCGCGGGAAAGCGTTTCCTGGCGCAGTACTTTGTGGATTCTGCTCATGACGAGACGCATGGCTGCAACTATCTGCTCGCCGCCGACATCGATATGGAGCCGGTGCCGGGCTACAAGGCGGCAAGCTGGTCGAAGGGCTATGGCGACTTCGTCATGAAGCCGGACCTTGCGACGCTGCGGCGGATTCCGTGGCTGGAAAAGACCGCGCTGGTGATCTGCGACGTGCTCGACCACCACACCCATGACGACCTTCCGCATTCGCCGCGCGCGATGCTGAAAAAGCAGGTCAAGCGGCTCACCGAACGCGGCTATATCGGCTACTTCGCCTCCGAGCTCGAATTCTACCTGTTCAACGAGACCTACGATTCCGCCCGCAAGAAGCACTGGCAGGGGCTCGACACCGCGTCGCCTTATATCGGCGACTACCAGATCGGCATCACCACCAAGGAAGAAGGCGTCATGCGCCGGCTTCGCAACGAGATGGAAGCGGCGGGCATCCCGATCGAAAACTCCAAGGGCGAATGGGGCCCGGGCCAGGAAGAGATCAATGTGCGCTATGCCGAGGCGCTCGACATGGCGGACCGCCACGTCATCCTGAAGAACGGCGCCAAGGAGATTGCCGAGTCCGAAGGCAAGTCGATTTCCTTCATGTCGAAATACAATTACGGGCTCGCGGGCAACTCCAGCCACATCCACAATTCGCTGTGGAGCGCCGATGGCAAGACGCCATTGTTCTTCGACAAGAAGGCGGACTGGACTTTGTCCACGCTTGGCCAGCAATGGGCGGCTGGGCAGCTCAAATACGCCAGGGAGTTTACCTGGTTCCTGGCGCCCTACATCAACTCCTACAAGCGCTTCCAGGCCGGCACCTTCGCACCGACCAAGATCATGTGGAGCGAGGACAACCGCACCGCCGGCTTCCGCCTGTGCGGTGAGGGCACCAAGGGCATCCGCATGGAATGCCGCATCGGCGGCGCCGACCTAAACCCCTATCTCGCTTTCGCGGCGCTGATCGCCGCCGGCCTTGCCGGCATCGACGAGAAGCTCGAACTGCAGAAGCCGTTCGTCGGCGATGCCTACCAGGCCTCGCGCCTGCCGGAGATCCCGAAAACGCTGCGTGACGCCACCGAGACGCTGGCCAAGTCGAAGATGCTGAAGCAGGCGCTCGGCGACGATGTGCTCGAACATTATGTCCACACCGCAAAGTGGGAGCAGTTCGAATACGACCGCCGCATTACGGATTGGGAACTGCACAGAGGGTTCGAGCGGTACTAAAACTTTATACAGCTTTAATGTTGACAATGTGGTGAAGTTAGTACCATATGGTACCTGTAAACTGCAGTGCGCTACATTGAGGAGTTTGCAATGTCCAAATATGCGCCGCTCAAGGACTTTCTCATTGCCCAAAATGTCGATCGCGTTCCGATGTCATTCGCCGAAATCGAGAGAGTGCTCAATCTGCCGCTGCCCGCATCGAAGCAATACCCTGCATGGTGGAGCAACAATCCGAGCAACAATCCCATGACAAGGGAGTGGCTTGAGGCTGGGTTCGAGACCGAATCCGTCAATATAGGGAGTGGGAAACTGGTATTTCGCCGCGTTCGCAAAGAGCCCATTTCGGCGCCGCCCAGTGGTAGCGTGCCTGCCGCGCCAAAGGAGGCGCGCGCGGATCGCCACCCCGGTTTTGGTTTCATGAAGGGCCTAATAACGATCGAAGCCGGATTTGATATCACCAAACCTTTCGATGACGAGCCATGGGACCGGGGCTATCTGGGCGGTGAGGCTGACGCGCGTGACGGCAAACTTGCGGTGCGTAAATGAGCGAAGGGCCAAACCTGCTTCTGGATACATGTGCGATGATCTTTGTCGCCAACGATAGTCTGATCGATCCGCACGCAAGCCGGGAGATTTCGGAAGCGGCCTATGACGGCCGTCTGTATCTTTCGCCGATGTCGGCATGGGAGATCGGAATTGGCGTAGCCAAGGGCCGGCTCAATCTGCCATTGGCGCCACTCGACTTCGTGGAGCGATTCATCGAGCGAATGTCGGCAAAGCTCAGCGCTATCTCACCAGCCATTCTGATTGCGTCATCCAACCTGCCCGGTCCGCCTCATGGTGATCCCATGGATCGGATACTGATGGCAAGTGCGAGAGCGTTGGACATGGTTCTGGTGACGCGTGACGAGCCCATCCTTCGCTATGGCCGCAACGGCCATCTGCGTACGCTAGCCTGCTAAACTGGAGCATCCTTTGGAAACCGTAAAACTCAAATCGCCCATCGATGGTTCGATCTATGCCGAGCGACCGATCGCGACCGACCAGGCGATCAATGCCGCGGTCGAGCGCGCCAAAGCGGCGCAGGAGAAGTGGGCGCTGACGCCGATCGTCGAGCGCGGCAAATTTATGCTGGCGATGCTCGAAGCGCTGGTCGCGATGACCGACGAGATCGTGCCGGAGATCGCCTGGCAGATTGGGCGACCGGTGCGCTATGGCGGCGAGTTCGGCGGCGTCAGGGAACGCACCAATTACATGGTCGAGATCGCTGAAGCCGCGCTGAAATCCGTGCCGGCATCCAACCCGAAGGACGGCTTCCGACGCTATGTGAAGAAGGATCCGCTCGGCGTCGTCATGGTGATCGCGCCGTGGAACTATCCCTATCTGACCGCCGTCAACACCATCGTGCCGGCACTGATGGCCGGCAATACCGTTATCCTCAAACATGCGGCGCAGACGCTGCTGGTCGGCGAACGGTTCCAGCAGGCGTTCGACAAGGTTGGGCTGCCCAAGGGCGTGTTCCAGAATGTCGTGCTGAACCATGCCCAGACCGAGAAGCTGCTCGGCTCGGGCAAGATCGACCATGTCAATTTCACCGGTTCGGTCGGCGGCGGCCGCGCCATCGAGAAGGCGGCGGCCGGCACCTTCATGACGCTCGGGCTCGAACTCGGCGGCAAGGATCCGGCCTATGTGCTGCCCGACGCCAAGCTCGACCATGCGGTGGCCAATCTGGTCGACGGCGCCTTCTACAATTCCGGCCAGTGCTGCTGCGGCATCGAGCGCGTCTATGTGCATGAGAAGGTCTACGACCAGTTCGTCGAAGGTTTCATCGCCGAGACGAAGAATTATGTCGTCGGCAATCCGCTGGAACAGGAGACGACAATGGGGCCGATGGCGCAGGCGCGCTTTGCCGACCTGATCCGCGAGCAGAAGGCCGAGGCGCTGCGCAAGGGTGCAATCGCACACATCAATATGAAGGTGGCTAACGACAAGGCCGGCTCGCCCTATCTGGCGCCGGAAGTGCTGACCGGCGTCGACCACCAGATGAGCGTCATGCGCGAGGAAAGTTTTGGCCCGATCGTCGGCATCATGAAGGTGCGTAACGACGAGGAGGCGATCGCGCTGATGAACGACAGCCCCTACGGGCTGACCGCTTCGATCTGGACCGGCGATATCGAGCATGCGGTGGCGATCGGCGACCGCGTCGAGACCGGCACCGTGTTCATGAACCGCTGCGACTACCTCGATCCGGCGCTGGTCTGGACCGGCGTCAAGGACACCGGCAAAGGCGTCGCCCTTTCGGCGCTCGGCTACGACAATCTGACCCGGCCGAAATCCTTCCATCTGCGCGAAGCCATCTGATTTTTTGAAAGACAAGACATGTCCAAGCTGATCTCCAAATGGAACTACCCGACCACCGTCCGCTTCGGTGCCGGGCGCATCAAGGAACTGCCTGAGGTGCTCGCGGCCACCGGCATTAAGCGGCCGCTTTTCGTCACCGATCCGGGGTTGGCGAAACTGCCGGTCGTCGCTTCGACGCTGAAAATCCTCGACGACGCCAAGGTATCCTATGGCGTGTTCTCCGAGGTGAAGCCGAACCCGGTCGATTCCAACCTCACCGCCGGGATCGCCGTGTTCAAGAAGGGCAAGCATGACGGCGTCATCGCCTTCGGCGGCGGTTCAGCGCTCGATCTCGGCAAGCTGATCGCGTTCCAGGCTGGCCAGACGCGGCCGATCTGGGACTTTGAGGATGTCGGCGACTGGTGGACGCGCGCCAATTCGGATGCCATCGCGCCGATCATAGCCGTGCCGACCACTGCCGGCACAGGCTCGGAAGTCGGGCGTGCCGGCGTCATCACCAATGAGGCGACGCACACTAAGAAGGTGATCTTCCATCCGAAGCTTTTGCCGGCAATCGTCATTGCCGATCCGGAACTGTCGGTCGGCATGCCCGGCTTCATCACCGCCGGCACCGGCATGGATGCGCTGGCGCACTGCCTCGAAGCCTATTGCGCGCCGGGCTATCACCCGATGGCCGACGGCATTGCGGTGGAAGGTGTGCGCCTGGTGTTCGAGAACCTGCCCAAGGCCTACGCCAACGGCAAGGACCTTGTCGCGCGCGCCCACATGATGAGTGCGGCCGCCATGGGTGCTGCCGCCTTCCAGAAGGGTCTTGGCGCCATCCACTCGCTGTCGCATCCGATCGGCGCGCTCTACGACACCCATCACGGCATGACGAATGCGGTGTTCATGCCCTATGTCTTGGCCTTCAATCGCGACTCCATCGAGGAGCGGATTGCCCGGCTCGCTGCCTATTGCGGCATCAAGGGTGGCTTCGACGGCTTTGCCAAAGCGATCATCAAGCTGCGCAAGGAATTGAAGGTGCCGCATGCGCTGCCCGATCTGATCAAGGGGCTCGACATGGACAAGAAGCGCAAAGGGCTGATCGCCGACATGGCGGTGGTCGATCCGACCGCCGGCGGCAACCCGGTCGGGCTGACCAAAAAGGCGGCGCTGACGCTGCTCGAGAACACTATCGCCGGCACTGTCTGAGGCGGTTTCTGCGCCGGACGTGATCTAAAAACGAAGGGAAAGGAAGGGCAAGGGGGCAAAAAGCAAGGCTATAAACCATTAGCCGGGAAATTAAGTGCAGGCTAATTGCTACAGCCTGTTAAAAAGAGTTAACTTTTCGTGCCGCCGGGCGCCTGTTTCAAAAAGCTTTCATCTGGCTGTCACACGAAATCGATACCGCATCGCAGGCGTCCAGGACGCCAGTTCAACGGAGAGAACACATGTTCAAGTTTACAGGGAAAGTGCTTTCCCTTTCGGCCGTCGCCCTCATGGCGACTTCTGCTATCTCGTCGGCCCAGTCCATGGACGAACTGGTTGCCGCTGCGAAGAAGGAAGGCCAGCTCACCACCATCGCGCTGCCGCATGACTGGTGCGGCTACGGCGCCGTCATCGACGGGTTCAAGGCGAAGTATCCTGAGATCACCATCAACGAACTCAACCCCGATGCCGGCTCCGGCGACGAGGTAGAGGCGATCAAGGCCAACAAGGACAACAAGGGCCCGCAGGCGCCCGACGTCATCGACGTCGGCCTGTCCTTCGGTCCGACCGCCAAGGCGGATGGGCTGCTGATGCCCTACAAGGTGTCGACGTGGGACTCGATCCCGGACAGCGCCAAGGATGCCGATGGTTACTGGACCGGCGACTACTATGGCGTGCTATCCTTCCTGGTGAACAAGGACCTCGTCAAGGAAGCGCCTGCTGACTGGGCTGACCTGCTGAAGCCGGAATTCGCCAACACCGTGGCGCTTGCCGGCGACCCGCGCGCCTCGAACCAGGCCATCCAGGCCGTCTACGCGGCCGGCATTTCCGGTGGTGCGGCTGCCGGCGAAGCTGCTGGCACTGCTGGTCTCGACTTCTTCAAGAAGCTTAACGCCGCCGGCAATTTCGTGCCGGTCATCGGCAAACCGGCGACCCTGGCACAAGGCCAGACGCCGATCCTGGTGACCTGGGATTACAATGCACTTGCCGGTCGCGACACGCTGAAGGGCAATCCGCCCGTCGACGTCGTCGTGCCCAAGACCGGTGTCGTTGCCGGCGTCTATGTGCAGGCGATCAGTGCTTTCGCACCGCATCCGAACGCTGCCAAGCTCTGGCTGGAGTATCTCTACTCCGACGAAGGCCAGATCGGCTGGCTGAAGGGCTATTGCCACCCGATCCGCTTCAACGATCTTGCCAAGAACGGCAAGCTCCCGGCGGACGTGATGGCCAAGCTGCCGCCGGCCGAGGCTTACGCTGCCGCGGTGTTCCCGACGCTGGACGAGCAGGGCAAGGCAAAGGAAGCCGTCACCAAGAACTGGGATGCCGTCGTCGGCGCCAACGTCAAGTAAGGCTTGAAACCAACCGGGCGGCCTCGCGGCCGCCCGGTGTTCCTCGGAGACGGTAGCCGGCGCATGACAGATATCTCGCTTTCCGATCACGCAGTTGCCGGGAAGACCGCGCCCCCCAGCGAGGCGCGTGCAATGCGACTGCCGACGCAATGGCTCGGCGTTGCGCCATTCTTCATCTTCGCCATCATGTTCCTGATCCTACCCACGCTCTATCTGATGCTGGGTGCATTCCAGAACGATGCCGGCGAATTCACGTTCGAAAACATAGCAGCACTGGCGCAGCCATCGATTGTCGCCGCCTACTGGATCTCGCTCAAGGTCAGCCTTTCCTCGTCGCTGATCGGCGCCTTCGCAGGTCTCGGCATCGCCATCGCCATCGTGCGCGGCGGCCTGCCGGAGTGGATACGTTCGGCGACGCTGACATTCTCCGGCGTGGCTTCCAATTTCGCCGGCGTACCGCTGGCCTTCGCCTTCATCGCCACGCTCGGACGCCTCGGTCTCGCCACGGTGCTGCTCAACACCGTGTTCGGCCTCAACATTTATGCGCACGGCTTCAACATCCTATCGTTCTGGGGCCTGACGCTGACCTATGTCTATTTCCAGATTCCCCTAATGGTGGTCATCATCACGCCGGCGATCGACGGCTTGAAGAAGGAGTGGGGCGAGGCTGCGGCGACGCTTGGCGCCACCCAGACGCAATACTGGCGCATGGTGGTCATCCCGGTGATCTGGCCGAGTTTCCTCGGCACGGTCATCCTGCTCTTCGCCAATGCCTTCGGCGCCATCGCCACCGCCTATGCGCTGACCGGCTCTTCACTCAACATCGTGCCGATCCTGCTCTATGCGCAGATACGCGGTGACGTGCTGCACAATGCCCATCTCGGCTATGCGATCGCCTTCGGCATGATCGTCATCACCGGGCTGGCCAATGTCTTCTACATTTGGTTCCGGACGCGCTCGGAGAGGTGGCTGAAATGAAGTCCGGAAAATTCTGGGCCTGGGTCGTCTTCGGGCTGGGCGCGGCCTATTTCTTCATTCCGCTGATCGCGACGGTGGAATTTTCCTTGCGCATGCGGCGCGGCGCTTATTCCTTCGACGCCTATCAGATCGTGCTTGGCGACCCTCGTTTTCAGGCGACCTTTGGCTACTCAGTGCTTGCCGCCATCTTCACCATCATTCTGGGCGTGTTGATCGTGGTGCCCGCCGCCTACTGGATTCGACTGCGCCTGCCGCAACTGCGGCCGATCGTAGAGTTCATCACGCTGCTGCCGCTGGTCATTCCCGCCATCGTCATCGTCTTCGGCTATATCAGGATGTACGGTTCGAATTCGCCGCTGCCGTTCCTGGCCACCGACATGGGCACAAATGCCTTGCTGGTCATCGGCTATGCAATGCTGGCGCTGCCCTACATGTATCGCGCGGTCGATACCGGACTGCGCACCATCGACGTCAGGACGCTGACCGAAGCGGCGCAGATCCTTGGCGCCGGTTGGGGCACGATCATTGGTCGTGTGATCCTGCCCAATGTGCTGATCGCCGTGCTGTCGGGCGCCTTCCTTACCTTCGCCATCGTCATTGGCGAATTCACCATGGCCAGCTTGCTCAACCGGCCCGCCTTCGGCCCCTATCTGCAAAACGTTGGCGCCAACCGCGCCTATGAGCCGGCGGCGCTTGCCATCATCGCCTTCGCCATCACCTGGGGCTGTATGTCGCTGATCCAGATCCTGTCCCGTTTCGCGCCGAGATCGGCGAACCGCCCGAACTGATCGACAAAGTACTGATCGAAAGAAAAAGCCATGGCCGAACCATTCCTCTCCATCCAGCATGTGCGAAAATCCTTCGGCGCCACCACCGTGGTCGAAGATTTCAATCTTGATGTCGAGCCGGGCGAGTTCGTTTCCTTCCTTGGGCCATCGGGTTGCGGCAAGACCACCGTGCTGCGCATGGTCGCCGGTTTCGAAGAGCCGTCGGCGGGCAAGATCGTCGTCGCAGGCAAGGACATCACGAGGCTAAAGCCCAACCAGCGCAATGTCGGCATGGTGTTCCAAGCCTATGCGCTGTTCCCCAACCTGACGGTGGCGCAAAACATCGGCTTTGGCCTGAAGGTCGCCGGCATGCCCAAGGCGGACATCGACAGACGCGTGGCCGAGATGCTCGACATCATCAAGCTGCCGCAGATGGCCGACCGCTATCCCTACCAGCTCTCCGGCGGCCAGCAACAGCGCATCGCGCTGGCCCGCGCCATCGCGCCGAAGCCGAAGCTGCTTTTGCTCGACGAGCCGCTGTCGGCGCTCGACGCCAAGGTGCGCGTCTCGCTGCGCGAGGAAATCCGCTCGATCCAGAAGAAGCTCGGCATCACTACCATCTTCGTCACACATGACCAGGAAGAGGCGCTGTCGATCTCGGACCGCATCGCGGTGATGTATGGCGGCAAGGCCGAGCAGGTCGGCACCCCGTTCGAGATCTACAACCGGCCGGCGACCAAGTTCGTCGCCAATTTCGTCGGCACGCTGAACGTGCTCGAAGGCACTGTCACCGATGCCGCGTCCGGCAAGGTGCGCGTCAACACGCAGGAAGTCTCGCTAATGGGCAAGCTCAACGGCTCGAAGTCCGGTGACACGCTGTCGCTGGCGCTGCGACCGGAGGCGATTTCGCTCGGACGCCAACCCGGGCGCGATTCAAGCCTGTCGGGCGAAATCTCCGAAGTGCACTTCCTCGGCTCAGTCATTCGCGTTCGCGTCGGCATCGGCGGCAACACGGTGTCGCTCGACACCTTCAACAGCCCGGCAACGCCACCGCCCGCGGTCGGCGAGAAGGCCGACATATCGTTCTCATCAAGCGATATGCTGGTGCTGCACTAGCAAGCAGCATTTTGGCGCGACCGAGGCGGTCGATTCGAGCTGGCGCGATGAACGGCCGTATCATTGCCGGACCCCGAGTGCTGGATAATCAACAGCATCTTGCCATCCAGCCACTGCCCATGATGCCGCTTCGCCGCTACGATAGGCCATGGCGCTATTCGAACTTACCCTCATCCTGCTTCTGGCTGCCGTCGCGCTGACGGCGCTGTCGCGGCGGCTGGAAATTCCCTATCCGTCCCTGCTGGCTCTGGCCGGGGTCGCGATCGCCTTCGTACCCGGTGCGCCGACGATCGAGATCGATCCGGAACTGGCGCTTGCCCTGTTCATCGCGCCGGTGCTTCTCGACGCCGCCTATGACACGTCGCTGCGCGACCTCAAGCGCTACCGGCTGTCGCTCGCGCTGCTGGCGCTAGGCGCAGTCGTCTTCACCACCGTGGTGGTTGCCTTCGTCGGCTGGAAGATGGCCGGCCTGCCGATCGCGGCGGCAATCGCGCTTGGCGCCATCGTCGCGCCACCGGATGCGGTGGCCGCATCCGCCGTGCTCAGCCAGTTCAAGGTACCGCACCGCATCACCGCCATCCTGCAGGGCGAGAGCCTGCTCAACGATGCCACGGCGCTGCTGATCTACCGGCTGGCGGTTTCGGCGGCGCTTGGCACGATCATGCTCAGCAACGCCGTTCCGGTGATCCTGCTGGCAACGATCGGCAGTGTGATCGCGGGCTATCTGTTTGGCCGCGTCTCGCTGCTGGCGCTCGGCCGCATCGAGGATGCGGCGAGCAGCACGGTGGTGCAGTTTGCCGGAACCTTCGCCGTGTGGATCATCGCCGACAGGCTGGGCCTTTCCGCCATCATCACCATCGTCGTCTATGCCATGACCATTGCGCGCAGGGCGCCGCGCCAGTCGTCGGCGAGACGCCGCGTCAGCACCTATTCGGTCTGGGAGTCGGCCGTGTTCGTGCTCAACGTGCTGGCTTTCGTGCTGATGGGCCTGCAGGCACGCACGATCGTTGGCAGGCTGGCCGGCGACGGGCAAGGCGAAGCATTCCTTTTCGCCGCAACGGTGCTGGTCGTCGTTATCGTCGCGCGCCTTGTCTGGGTGGCGAGTTACGTCGCGATCATCCGGTGGCTTGCCCGCTTCGGCAGCCAAGAGGCAAGGCGGGAATTGCCGACGTTCGGCGGCGCCGTCATTGTCGGCTGGTGCGGCATGCGTGGGTTGGTGACGCTGGTGGTGGCCATTGCGCTGCCGGCCGATTTTCCCGGCCGCGACCCGATCGTGCTTGCCGCCTTCGCGGTGGTGCTGGGCACGCTGGTACTGCAAGGCATGACGCTGAAGCCGCTGCTGCGCTGGATCAACTTCGACCCCGATAGAACCGTCGACAATGAGGTGGCGCAGGCGCGCGTCGCCATCATGCAGGCAGCACTGGACGTGCTGAGCCGCAAGACATCTGCGGCCGCCGCCGTCGTGCGCGAACAGTATGAAGCGCAGCGCCTGATTGCGGAAAACCCGGAGGACGCTCAGGCCGCGACCGAATACGACCGGCTGCGCCTCTATGCCATCAACCGCCAGCGCGACACGCTCGAGGAGTTGCGCAGCAACGGCACGATCGGCGACGAAGCCTACCACCGGCTGGAGGAAGAGATCGACTGGGCCGAACTGGCGGCATCGCCGGCGGGCCGGTTCCAGCCGCTGACCACATCATAGACGCTGGCCCAGTTCCGCCGTCGTGCCGGTACATTGCAACCCATCTGCCGAACCGCTACTGCCAAAGCGAAATTGAGCCGGATAAGCAATGAAGCTGGTCAGCTACAACATCCAGTACGGGTTCGGCGGTGATGGCCGTTACGATCTTTCGCGCTGCACCAAGCTGGTCGACGGCGCCGATATCATCGCGCTGCAGGAGGTCGAGCGGCATTGGCAGCGCACCAATGAGGACGACCAGCCGGAGGTCCTGTCCAAGCTGCTGCCTAGCTATTACTGGGTCTATGGCCCGGCCTTCGACATGGACGCCAGTGAGCGGCGCGACGGCCGGGTCGTCAACCGCCGCCGCCAGTTCGGCACCATGCTGCTGTCGAAGCTGCCGATCGCCTGGTCGCGGCTGTACGCGCTGCCCATGCGCCGCACGCTCAAGCCGCTCAACACCCGCAATGCGGCGCTCGAATGCATGATCCGCACACCCGCCGGACCGGTAAGGGTCCTGTCGCTGCACCTCGCCCATGTCGCGGCGGAGGAGCGGCTGGAGCAGATCGACTATCTCTTGGCCGAGCATCGCCGCGCGCCGTCCGAGGGCGGCCCGTGGAGCGGCGCGGACGATGAGCCTTCGCGCAACTGGACCAGCGGCGAGGCCGAGCCGGAGAACCCGACAGCTGCGATCTGGATGGGCGATTTCAACATGGAGCCGGGCAGCGCCGAATACAGCCGCATCGTCGGCAGCACGCCCTATCATCGCGGGGCAGCTTATCTCGACGGATTTGTTGATGCCGCTGCCGTCGCTAGCGAGCCGGCTGCCGATTTCCACACCCATGTGAAAACGATCGACGGGAAAGTGGCAAAACGCCGGCTCGACCATTGCTTCGTCGGCGGTATGTTCGCGGACCGTGTGCGCTCGGTCAGTGCCGATATAGGCGAGATCGCTTCAGACCATTTTCCGGTCCGGATCGATATCGATCTCGAAACGCCTTTGAGCTCGGGAGATCGGTGAGCCCTCGATGACGCTTTTCGTCTTTTTCGCGGTGCTTGCCGCCGCCGCCATGCACGCGATCTGGAACGCGCTGGTCAAGGTGCATCTCGATCGCTTCCTGTCGATCACGCTGATGACGCTGGGCATGGGTTTTGCCGCACTGTTCGTGCTGCCCTTCGTCGAGTTTCCAAAGGCCGCGGTATGGCCCTTTATCATCGCCTCGGTGCTCTTTCACATGGGCTACCGGACCTTCCTGATCGGCGCCTACAAGGCCGGCGATTTCGCCCAGACCTATCCGCTGGCGCGCGGCACGGCGCCGCTTTTGACCGCGCTCGGCGGCGTTGTCGTGGTGCAGGAGATGCCGGCGCCGTTCGCCATCCTCGGCATCCTGCTGCTGTCGGCCGGCACGCTGGTGATGTCGTTTCGCGGCGGCGCGCATCTGGAGCGGATCAATGTGCGGGCGGTCGGCTTTGCGCTCGGCACTTCGATCTTCATATCCAGCTATACGCTCTCCGACGGCAGCGGCGCGCGGCTGGCCGCAACGGCAACGAGCTATGCCGCATGGCTGTTCATCTGCGATGCCACGTGGGCGCTGGTGCTGTGCCTCATCTTTCGCGGGCCCAAGGCGCTGCCCGTGCTGGCGCGTGACTGGAAAGCAGGCCTGTTCACCGGCGTGCTCAGCGGCGCGGCCTACTGGATCGTCATGTGGGCGATGACCAAGGCGCCGATCGCCTCGGTGGCGTCGTTGCGGGAGACGTCGATCCTGTTTGCCATGATGATCTCGGTTTTCGCGCTCGGCGAGAAAATGACAGGCTGGCGCGGCGCCGCCGCGCTCAGCATCGTCGCCGGTGTCGTGGCCCTCAGACTGGGCTGAGAGCCTGATACTTCAGCCGAGCACCGTCATCACCTGTCCGCGCCGTTCCGGACTGAAGCGGATGACGAGGATGATGCAGACGGCGACCACGCCGGCAAACAGCGCCAGCGCGTAGCCATAGCTGCCTCCAGACGCCTCGGCGATGCCGGCCTGGTAGGGACCGCCATAGGACGCCGCGAGATTGCCGGCCTGGTAGATGAAGCCGGGCAAGGTTGCCCGCACGGCGCCGGGCGACAGCTCGTTAAGATGCACCGGGATGACTCCCCAGGCGCCCTGCACCGCGACCTGCATGACGAAGGCGCCGATGGCCAGCATGAACGGTGTCGAGCTGAAGGCCCAGAGCGGAATCGAGGGCAAGGCAATCAGGCAGGCGAGCGTTATCGCGTTGACGCGGCCGATCTTCTCCGACAGTGCGCCGAACGCCAACCCGCCGACGATGGCGCCGATATTGGCGACGATGGTGATCCAGCTCACCGTGTGCGGGTCGAAGCCATGCTGCTTCTTGAGGAAGGTCGGGTAGAGGTCCTGCGTGCCGTGGCTGAAGAAATTGAAGAACATCATCAGCACGACCGCATAGACGGCGACGCCCCAGTGCTTCCGCAGCGTTTCAAGAAGGTCAGGTCTGACGGATTTCTGCGCCTCGACGAAGGCCGGCGATTCCGGCACATGCGAGCGGATGAAGAGCACGATCAGTGCCGGCAGGAAGGAGAGCAGGAACATGGCGCGCCGGCCGATCGTGTAACTACCGATCGTCTGCTGGTAGAGCACGCCGTAAACCACGGCCGCCAGAAGGTAGCCGGTGGGATAGCCGCATTGCAGGATGCCCGAGACCATGCCGCGGGCACTGGGCGGAATGGACTCCATGGCGAGCGAACTGCCCAACCCCCATTCGCCGCCCATGGCGATGCCGAACAGAGCGCGCAGCGCGAGGAAAATGCCGAGATTGGGCGAGAAGGCAGCCAGCGCGCCGATCACCGAATAGCTGACGATGTTGAGCATCAGAATGGGCTTGCGGCCATATTTGTCGGCCAGCCTGCCGAAGAAGAAGGCGCCGATGAAGCGTGTCGCCAGCGTCAGGAACAACGCTTTGGAGACTGCCGGGACGTCAGTGTTGAATCAGGTTGCGATATCGGTGAGCAGGAACGTCAGAAGGAAGAAATCAAAAGCGTCGAGCGTCCAGCCGAGGAAGGAGGCAAGGACGGTTTTCTTCTGCTGCGCGGTGAGAGCCACGACGTTCCTCCTAAACGCCCCCGGGGAACGATATGTTCCTTGGGGCGCAAAAGAGAACAGGCGTCAGCCGGCTTTCGAAAGAAGCGCGGTCACTTTTTCGTAATGTCGAGATCGAACACCATCAGCCCGTCGGTGCCGCCTTCGAGCGCTGCGACCAATCGGGCGCCGGCGCGCTGATGCGCTTCATGCACGAGATAGGCGTCGCGGGCGGCGGCATCGCGGAAGTCGATGGTGAAGGCATGGCTGAAGCCGCGCGCGAACGGCTCCGGGCTGACATTGGTGCTGAAATGGACCGTGTCCATGCCGTCGACGACGGAGCGCAGTGCTTCGAGATCGGCGTGGATTGCCGTGCGCTCGGTGGCGGGCACATCGCTGCGGAAGCGTACGAAGACGCAGTGTCTGATCATTGGTTCGTTCTCCTAAGTGGCTATGCGGCCCGATTGCCGGAGAACACCGCCGGCGGAAGCGGCTCGCGGCCGAGGATGATGTCCGCGCCTTTTTCGCCGACCATGATGGTCGGCGCATTGGTGTTGGAGGAAGGCACGCGCGGCATCACCGAGGCATCGCAGACGCGCAGGCCCTCGATGCCGCGCAGGCGCAGGTCCGGTGTGACCACCGCCATATCGTCATGGCCCATGCGGCAGGTGCCCACAGGGTGATGGTCGGTCTTGGCGGTGCGGCAGGCATAGTCGATCAGCTCGTCATCGCTGGCGAGCGATGGTCCGGGCAGCACCTCGCGCAACACGTAAGGTGCAAGCGCCTTCTGCCGCATGATCTCGCGCGCAAGCCTGAGGCCCTTGATCGACATGGCGCGGTCATAAGGGTCCGACCAATAGTTGGGATCGATCAGCGGGTGGTCGGCCGGGTCGGCGCTGCTCAGCCGCACCGTGCCGCGCGAGCGCGGGCGCAGGAAGGCCGAGTTCAAGGTCACGCCGGGGTTCTTCAACCTCTCGACGCCGGCCTCGATGCCGGAGCCGAGTCCCAGATGGAACTGGATGTCGGGCGAGGCGGCGGTCGGATCGGCGTACCAGAAGCCGCCGGTCTCGAACAGGCTGGAGGCGACCGGCCCTTTCTTCAGCAGCAGATACTGCAAGCCGGCCCACGCGGTGCGGTGCAGCTTGGCGTAGTTGTCATAGGTGTGGTCGCCGGTGCATTCGGCGATGACGAACAAATCGAGATGGTCCTGCATGTTGGAGCCGACACCGGGCAGATCATGCACCGGCGTCACGCCGACCGATTTCAGGTGATCAGCCGGGCCGATGCCCGACTGCATCAACAGCTTCGGCGAACCGATGGCGCCGGACGAGACGATCACTTCGCGCTCGGCGCGCATGATGGTCTTCTCGCCGCCGGGTTTGTCGACGATCTCGACGCCGGTGGCGCGGCCTTTCTCGACGACGATGCGGGTGACCAGCACATCGGTTCGGACCGTCAGGTTCTTGCGGGCGCGGATGGGCTTCAAATAGGCGACCGAAGCGGATGAGCGCCGGGCGTCCTTCTGGGTCAGCTGGTAGTAGCCGACGCCTTCCTGGCTAGCGCCGTTGAAATCCGGGTTGAAGGGGATGCCCATCTCTTGGCCGGCGCGGAAATAGGCTTCGCAAATCGGCAGCGGCGAAATAGGGTTCGACACGCCGAGCGGCCCCTGGTCGCCGTGAAAATCGTTGGCGAAGCGCTGGTTGTTCTCGGCGCGCTTGAAATAGGGCAGCACGTCGCGATAGCCCCAGCCCGCGAGGCCCTCTTCCTTCTCCCATGCGTCGTAGTCGCGAGCGTTGCCGCGCGTGTATATCTGGGCATTGATGGACGAGCCGCCGCCGACCACCTTCGCCTGCGTATACCAGAAGACGCGGTCCTGCATGTGCCTCTGCGGCACGGTCGACCAGCCCCAGGAAGCGATGCCCTTGGTCATCTTGGCAAAGCCCGCCGGCATGTGGATGTAGGGGTGCCAGTCCTTGCCGCCGGCCTCGAGCAGCAGCACGGAGTTCGCTGGATCCTCGCTCAGCCGGTTGGCCAGAACGCAGCCGGCCGGGCCGGCACCTACGATGATGTAGTCGGTCATAACCCTATCCACCTACAGTCGAGGCACGGAGAGCGCGCCGTCGACATTGATAATCGAGCCTGTGGAAAAGCCGAGCTTGCCGGCGGCAAGCGTCGCCACCACGGCGCCGATGTCCGATGCTTCGCCCCAGCGTTTTGCCGGCACCAGGCCGCTGTCGATAAGCGCGTCGTATTTGGCTGATACGCTCGCGGTCATGTCGGTGCGAATGATGCCCGGCCGCAGTTCGAACACGCCGATGTTTTCCGGCGCAAGCCGTAGCGCCAGGTTCTTCACCCACATCGAAAGGCCGGCTTTCGAGATGCAGTAGTCGGCGCGTTCCGGCGAGGCCATATCGGCGCTGACCGAGGTGATGGTGATGATCGAGCGCGGATGATTGCTGGGAGCCGCCAGCATCGCCTTGGCGACGGCCTGGCTAAGGAAGACTGTGCCGCGCAAATTGACGTCCAGCGCACGGTCGAAATTCTCGGGCTTCAGCTCCAGCAGATCGCCGCGCACCACGGCGCCGATGCCGGCATTGTTGACGAGGCAGTCGATGCGGCTGAAGGCACGTATGGCGGCGTCGACGAGGGCCGTGTGATCCTCGAGGTTGGCGATATCACAACGGACATAGGCGAACTCCGCACCCCGTGCGGTGATGTTGGCGGCCAGTTCGTCCGGCGCTTGTTCGGCAAGGTCGGCGATCAAAATGTCGAAGCCGTCCCCGGCCAGCGCCTCGGCGCAGGCGAGCCCAATGCCGCGCGCACCGCCGGTGACGATTGCTGCGGGGCGGGTCATGCCGCGAGGTCCGTTCGGCGAATATGCTCGGCCACGCGCAGCGCCTGTGCCGCAATCGACAGCGCCGGATTCACGGCGGCCGAGTTCGGCAAAAAACTGGCGTCGACAACGAACAGGTTCGGGTGGTCGAAGGCGCGGCAGAAAGGGTCGAGCGGCGACGTCGCCGGATGGTCGCCCATTTTCACCGTGCCGCACTGGTGCGAGGGCGTGCGCTTGTCGAAGGGACGCGACAGCACGATGGGATAACCGCAGGCGCGGAAGTTCTCACGCATCACCCTGGTCAGCCCGTCCAGCGACTGCATGTTGGAGCGCCGCCATTGCATGACGATGTCCTTGCCGTCGACCATGATGCGGCTTTCCGGATCGGGTAGATCCTCGCACATCAGATACCAGTCGACGGCGTGACCGGCCATGTAATCGAGCGCGAATTTCGGCACGCGTTTGACGTTGGCCTTCAACATGTTGCCGTCGATCTTGCCGAGCAGCTGGACGTTGCCGAGCGGCTTGCCGCCTTTGCCGTCGGAGAGATAGTAGTCATTCAGCATCAGCGTCTTCTGGTAGACGCTGTCGTTCCTGCGGCGCGGATCGATCGCCAGCATGGCGCTCGAATTATGGTTCATGAAATTGCGGCCGACCTGGTCGGAGCTGTTGGCGAGGCGTTTGCCGTCTGATGAAGGCGAGCGCAGCAGGATGACGGCGGAATTGACCGCGCCGGCGGACAGGATGACCAGCTTCGGCGCGACTTTCTTCAGCTCGCCATTCTGACGGTAGTGAACGGCAGCGATGCTTTTGCCGTCGGACGACGCTTCGAGATATTCGACATGGCAGCCGGTTTCGAGTCGGATATTGCTGTCCTTGAGTGCAGCCGTCAGCGGTCCGGTCTGCGCATCGACCTTGCCCTGGGCGGTATTGGGGAATGCGTCCCAGCCGGTCTTGCCCTCTTTCAGCCAGTTGTCGATGTCGACGCCGAGCGGCAGCGAGGCCGGATGCAGGCCGAGGGCTTTCAACTCAGCGCGGGCGCGCGCAATCGGCGCTTCGTCGGGCACCGGCTTGAAAGCATAGGGGATCGAGTGGAACGGTTCGGTCGGGTCCTCGCCGAGCGAGCCGCGGACGCGAAACAGCTGCTCGGCTTTCGAATACCAAGGCTCGAATTCATCGTAGGAAAACGGCCATGCCGGCGAGACGCCACCGAAGTGCTCCATGGCGGCGAAATCCTCTTTGCGGTAGCGGATCAGCACCGCGCCGTAGAATTTCGAATTGCCGCCGACATAGTAGTAATTGCCGGGGTTGAAGGCCGCACCGCCGGCCTCGCGCCACATCTCCTTCGGACGGTAGTGGCCGTCGACGAAGATGGAGCGCGTGTCGCGGGCATGCGGCGTTGCCGTCAAGGGCTCACCGCGCTCCAGCATCAGGATCGAGGCACCGCTGCCCGCCAGACCGGATGCGATCGTAGCGCCGCCGATACCGGAGCCGATGATGACGATATCGGGGCTGACCATCTCGATCAGCGGATGCGGTGTTCGGTCGCCGGATCGAAGAACACGGCCTTGGTCAGGTTGAAGGCGAGCGGCGTGCTGGTGCCCGGCTGGATGTTGGCGTCGGCCCGCAACCGCGCCACCACGCCCTTGCCGCCGAGGTTGGTCACCGCGAACGTGTCGGACCCTGCCGGCTCGACCACTTCGATGTGCAGGTCGGCAGTGGCAATGTTGGAGGCGTTGCGTTCCGCACCTTCCGGATCGGTCAGCGCTTCCGGGCGCACGCCGAAGATGATCGGCTTGCCCTGGAATGCCGAAAGACCCGCCGGCGCGTTGGCCATCGGCAGCGTGATCGGCTCGCGCGCCTCGCGCTCCAACACGACGGACAGCGCATTGCCCGACGTGGCAATGGTCGCCGGGATCAGGTTCATCGCCGGGGAACCCATGAAGTCGGCGACGAACAAATTGGTCGGGTTGTTGTAGATTTCGGCCGGGGTGCCGAACTGCTGCACCTCGCCGTCGCGCATGACGGCGATCTTGGTCGCCAGCGTCATCGCCTCGATCTGGTCGTGGGTGACGTAGACGATGGTTGTGCCGGTGGTGGCATGCAGGCGCTTGATCTCGATGCGCATGTCAACGCGCAATTTGGCGTCGAGGTTGGACAAAGGCTCGTCGAACAGGAACAGCTTGGGGTCGCGCACCAGCGCCCGGCCCATGGCGACGCGCTGGCGCTGGCCGCCGGAAAGCTGGCTCGGCTTGCGCTGCAGGAGGTGGCCGATCTGCAGGACCTTGGCCACCTTGTCGATCGCCTTTTGGCGTTCGTCGGCCGGCACGCCGCGCATCTCCATGCCGAAGGAGATGTTTCCGGCCACCGTCATGTTCGGATAGAGCGCATAGCTCTGGAACACCATGGCGATGTCGCGCTTGGATGGGTGCAGATCGTTGATGGCGCGGCCGTCGACGCGGATTTCGCCCTCGGTGATCTGCTCCAGGCCGGCAATCGTGTTGAGCAAGGTGGACTTGCCGCAGCCGGACGGGCCGACCAGCACCAGGAAGCCGCCCTTTTCGAGCTCGACATCGATGCCCTTCAGGATCTCGACATTCCCGAAGCGCTTCTTCAGCCCATCAATTTCCAGAAAAGCCATGGTCGTTCCTTCCGAATTGATCAGCCCTTGACCGCGCCAGCCATCAGCCCGCGCACGAAATAGCGGCCGGCGACGACATAGACGATCAGGGTGGGCAGAGCCGCGATCATCGCGGCCGCCATGTTGACGTTGTATTCGACGACGCCGGTCGAGGTGTTGACGACGTTGTTGAGCGCCACCGTCATCGGCATGGAGTCGCCTGTGCCGGCGTAAGCCGAAGCGAACAGGAAGTCGTTCCAGATGTTGGTGAACTGGTAGATGACGGTGACGACGAAGATCGGCATCGAGTTCGGCAGCATGATGCGGCGGAAGATCTGGAAGAAGGAGGCGCCGTCGACCTGTGCGGCCTTGATCAGCTCGTTCGGGAATGCCTCGTAATAGTTGCGGAAAAACAGTGTGGTGAAGCCGATGCCGTAGACGACATGGACGAAAACCAGGTTGACCGTCGGATTGCCGAGACCGAAACTCGTACCCGTCGCATTCTGCAGCTTCACGCCGAAACGTCCCAGGCTGCCGAGGATGGTCGCCATCGGCAGCAGCACCGACTGGAACGGAATGAAGCAGGCAAACAGCATCAGCCCGAACACCAGCGTGGCGCCGCGAAAACGCCATTTGGTCAAGACGTAGCCGTTGAGCGCGCCGAGCATGGTCGAGATCAGTACGGCTGGAACCACCATCTTGATCGAGTTCCAGAAATAGCCCTTGATGCCGGCGCAGGTTAGGCCGACGCAGGTCTCGCCCCAGGCCTTCAGCCACGGGTCGAAGGTCGGCGCCTTGGGCAACGCCAGCATGTTGCCGTTCTGGATCTCGTCCATGGTCTTGAACGAGGTCACCAGCATGACGAACAGCGGCATCAGATAGAACAGCGCAAACAGCGCCAGAAGCCCGTAGATGACGATGCGGTTGAGGGTCTTGGTGCTCATGCCGCCGGAGGCCTGTCGGGAAGCAGCGGGACGGGCAGGGGTGGCGACAGCGCTCATCGCGGCTTCTCCCGCAGTTCCGAATAGAGATAAGGCACGATGATGGCGACGATGGTCATCAGCATGATCACGGCACTGGCCGAGCCGACGGCCATTTCGTTGCGCTTGAAGGTGTACTCATACATGAAGTTGGACGGCAGCCAGGCCGAGCCACCGGGGCCGCCGCTGGTCAGCGCCACCACCAGATCGTACGACTTGATGGCGAGGTGGGCGAGCACGATGAAGGCCGACAGGAAGATTGGCC
Organism: Mesorhizobium sp. M0030; assembly: GCF_040323695.1. NCBI lineage: Bacteria > Pseudomonadati > Pseudomonadota > Alphaproteobacteria > Hyphomicrobiales > Phyllobacteriaceae > Mesorhizobium > Mesorhizobium sp. M0030. The sequence continues at coordinate 57,075 of NZ_JAMYVE010000016.1, forward strand.
GCAGCAGCGGAATGACGATGCGGCGATAGAGCTGGAAGGTGGTGGCACCGTCGATCTGCGCCGCCTTCATGATCTCGCCGTCGATGCCGCGCAGGCCGGCCAGGAACATCGCCATGATGAAGCCGGAGGCCTGCCAGACGCCGGCAATGACCACCGTGTAGATGACGAAATCCTTGTTCTTGATCCAGTCGAAATGGAAGCTCGTCCAGCCCCACTGATGCAGGGTCTGCTCAAGACCGAGGCCCGGGTCGAGGAACCATTTCCAGGCAACGCCGGTGACGATGAAGGACAGCGCCATCGGGTAGAGATAGATCGGCCGCAGCACGCCTTCGCCGCGGATCTTCTGGTCGAGCAGGATGGCCAGGAACAGGCCGAGCGCCAGGCAGATGGTGATGTAGAGAAAACCGAAAATGCCCATATTGACGATCGACGTGTACCAGCTCGATGGCGGGTCGGAGTCGAACGTCCAGCCCCATAGCCGTAGGTAGGCGCGCGGTCCGGTGATGACATAGGACGGAAAAGTCTTGGAATTGGTGAAGGACAGATAGACCGTCCACAGGATGAAGCCATAGACGAAGACGATGGTGATGGCGAAGCTCGGCGCCAGCACAATCTTCGGCAGCGCGTCCTGCAGTCGCGCGCGCACGGAGGGGCGAGACCGCTCGGGCGTCAGCTTGATCTGGGTTGTCGCTACACTGCTCATAGGGCTCCTCCCGTTCGGGTCGTCCGTGCCTGCCGTCAGGCGGCAAGGCGGCCCCGTGCATACGGGTCTCTGGTCGGCATGGTGTTCAAAAGGGTTTCACCGTTTCACGGAAACGGCGAACCTCTCTAACTCTTTCGTTCACGCAATTCCGGCCGGAAAACCGCTCACACTTTTCCTGGAATTGCGCCAGCCGGCCAATCCTGAGGCGAACCTTCCCCGCCGAAGCGGGGAAGGTGTCTTGCTGGCCAGCGCTTACTTGGCGTCGTCGATTGCCTTGACCAGTTCGGTCACGGCTTCGTCCGAGGTCTTGATCTGACCGTGGACGAACTTCGAAACGACGTCCTTGTAGGCATTGGCGACCGCCGGAGGCGCGCCATAGCCCTGGGCAAGCGAGCCGAACAGTGTGCCGCCTTCGTTGGCAGCCTTCAGGTCGGCGATGCCCTTCTTGCCGCACGCGTCGAAGTCGGTGTCCGGAACGTCGGTACGGGCGGGAACCGAACCCTTGACGACGTTGAAGGCGGACTGGAAGCTCTTCGACAGGGTGGCGGTGGCCAACGCGACCTGGGCGGCCTTGCGGTCGTCCGGAACGTTGAACATGCCGAACATGTCGGAGTTGTAGACCACCGAGCCTTCCGTGCCCGGGAAGCGATAGCACAGGAAGTCGGTGCCCGGCGTTTTCTTGGCGGCGTTGAACTCGCCCTTGGCCCAGTCACCCATCACCTGCACCAGGGCATCGCCCTTGATGACCATGGCGGTGGCAAGGTTCCAGTCGCGGCCCGAGAAGTTCGGGTCGACATAGGTGACGAGCTTGGCGAGGTTGTCGAACGACTTCTTCATCGTGTCCGACTTGAGGGACTCGTCGTCGAGGTCGTTGAAGGCCTTCTTGTAGAACTCAGGTCCGCCGGTCGACAGCACGACCGAGTCGAACATGGTGGCTTCCTGCCAGTTCTGGCCGCCAAGGGCGAGCGGAATGACGCCAGCCGCCTTGGCTTTGTCGAGCAGGGCGACGAAGTCGTCGAAGGTCTTTGGCTCGGTGCCGCCGATCTTGTCCATCACCGCCTTGTTGATCCACAGCCAGTTGACGGAGTGGACGTTGACCGGAGCAGCGACCCACTTGCCGTCATAGACGGAGAACTTCTGCAGGGCTGCCGGAACCGACTTGTCCCAGCCTTCCTTCTTCGCCGTCTCGGTCAGGTCGCCCATGACGCCGGCCGCCGCATAATCGAGCACGGTGTAGCCGAGCATCTGCGACGCGGTCGGGTAATTTCCGGCCGCGACCATCGCCTTCAGCGCAGTCATGGCGGCGTCGCCGCCACCACCGGCCACCGGCACGTCCTTCCAGGCATAGCCTTCCTTGGCAAGGTCGCCCTTGAGGACGTTGAGAGCAGCCGCTTCGCCGCCCGACGTCCACCAATGCAGCATCTGCACTTCCTTGACGTCCTCGGCATGGGCCGAGAAAGCAAAGGCCGTCGCAAGAGCCGTTCCGATAAGCAGTTTGCGCAACATGTACTACCTCCCTTGTTGCATTACACGACCGGTGGAAGCCCACCGGGTTCTTCCAAACTCAGCCGACCCACCAACCGGTGCGCTGGCCGCGATGAAACTGGATTGTCTTTTCCTCGGTATAATCCTCGACAGCGCGTTTGCCGAGTTCGCGTCCGATGCCGGACTGCTTGTAGCCCCCGAATGGCAACTCGGGAAAGCCTTCCATGAATGTGTTCACCCAAACGGTCCCCGAACGCACACCACGCGCCACCGACATACAAGTGTCGACGCTGGCGCTCCACACCCCTGCAGACAGACCATAGGGCGTGTTGTTGGCGATGTGCAACGCCTTTTCAATCGATCCAAAAGTCAGCACGGAGAGCACCGGGCCAAACACTTCCTCGCGCGCAATAGCCATGTCTTCGGTAACGCCGCGGATGATGGTCGGATCGAGGTACTGGCCGGCATTGGACGCCAATTGGCCGCCACCGGTATAGACATTGCTGCCGTCTTTTGCTGCCGCCACGACGTAATCCGCCACCTTGGTCAGATGGTCGGCGGAAATCATCGCGCCAACCTTGGTTCGGTCGTCGAGTGGGTCGCCGACCGTTACCTTGGCGGTCAGGGCCTTGACAGTGGAGAGGAAATCGTCGGCGATGGCTTCATGCACGATCAGCCGGCTGCCGGCATTGCAGCATTCGCCGGCGTTGAAGAAGCCGCCGAACACTGCTGCGTCAGCGGCCGCCTCGAGATCGGCATCGGGGAAGACGATCTGGCCGTTCTTGCCGCCGAGCTCCATCGAGACTTTCTTCAGCGACTGCGCGGCGGAAGCCATGGTCATCTTGCCGACGCGGGTAGAGCCGGTGAACGACACCATCTCGACCAGCGGATGGCTGACCATCGGCCCCCCGACATCGGCGCCGAGGCCGGCCAGGATGTTGACGACGCCCGCTGGCAGGCCGGCCTGCATCAGGATGTCGCCGAGCACGAAGGTCGAGGCCGAGGTCATTTCGCTCGGCTTGACCACCGCGGTGCAGCCGGCGGCGAGCGCGAAGGGCAGTTTCTGGCTGACGATCAGGAACGGGAAATTCCACGGGGTGATGATCGAGACGACGCCGATCGGCTCGCGCAGCACCACGCCCAGCATGGCGTCGCCGAGATTGGCGTAACTCTCGCCGTGCAGCGTGCGGGCGAGCGAGGCGGCATAGCGCCAGATGTCGACGGCGCCGCCGATCTCGCCGCGCGCCTGGGCGATCGGCTTGCCGGATTCCAGCGCATCGAGGCGGGCGATGTCTTCGAGCTGGGCCTCGATCAGGTCAGCCGTCTTGAGCAAGATCGCGGCGCGCTCGGCCGCCTTCGTGCGCGGCCACGGGCCGGTCTCGAATGCCTTGTGCGCGGCCTGCATGGCCGCCTCCACCTCGGCCTCGCCGGCCTGCGCATAGCGCGAAACGGTGAAGCCATGGCCGGGGCTGTTGCGCGCAATCGTGCGGCCGTCACGGGCATCGACATGCTTGCCGTCGATCAGGAGCTTGTAAGCCTTCGGCGCCTTGGACGCCTCGGCCGGCATGGAAATGTTGAGCGGTGCGTTCATCATGCTTTCTCTAGGATCTTGAAAAGGCCGGCTTCTGCTTGGCCTTGAAGGCGCTCACGCCGGCTTTGAGGTCGCCGGTCAGCGCAACGAAGCCGCTGGCGAGCGCCTCGGTGGCGGCCGCACTTTCCTCGCCTTCGGCGACTGCGATCATCAGCTTGGCGGCTTCGGTTGCGAGCGGCCCGCGCCCGGCGATTTTTTCGGCCCAAGTCCTGGCCTCTGCCAGCGCCTGGCCGGTCTCGACCACGCGGTCAACGACGCCGAGGGCAAGCGCGTCGGAGGCGGCAAAGAGCTCGCCGCCGAGTGCCATGCGGCGCACGATCTGGGCCCCAAAGCGGCGCACGGCGCGCTGCGTGCCGGACCAACCGGGGACGACGCCGATCGATGTCTCGGGAAAGCCGAGCTTCACCTGCGTTTCGGCGACACGGAAGTCGCAGGCGACCGCCAGCTCCAGCCCGCCACCCAGCGCATGGCCGGAAAGCACCGCGATGGTCGGCTGCCGCAGCCGCGCCAGTCGGTCGAAGACACGGTGGCCGTAGCGCACCCATTGCACCTGAAAGTCGGCAGCGCTCATTTGTGCCCAGGCCTCGACGTCGCCGCCGGCGCAAAAGCCTTTGCCTTCGCCGCGGATCAGCACGACGCGCACGCCTTCAGCCATTTCGGCTTCGTCGAGCGCTGTCTCGAGCGCGCGCAGCATCGGAATGTCCAGCGCGTTGAACTTCTCCGGCCGGCGCAGCGTGACGATGCCGATGGCGCCGTCCTGCTCGAAGGTGACGAGGCGCTCAGCCATGCGCGCCTCCGAGCGAAGCGCCACCATTCAGCGACAGGCCGATCGGCCGGTCCTGATAGAGAGCCGCCGGCGTGACCTTGAGATCGTTGGCGATGCCGAGCGGAATCTCTGACTGCGCCAGCACATCGCGTTCGAGGTCGATGCCGGGCGCCAGTTCCGTCACCATCAGACCGTCCGGCGTCAGCTTCATCACGCAGCGCTCGGTGACGTAGGTGATGTCCTGCCCTTGCGCGACGGCGCGCTTGCCGGAGAAGGAGATGTGTTCGACCTCGTTGACCACCTTCTTGACCTTGCCTTCTGCATCGATGCGGATGCCGCCATCGGCGAGCGACAGTTTTGCGCCGGCATTGAAGAAGCCGGAGAAGACGATCTTTTTCGCCCGTGCCGTGATGTCGACAAAGCCGCCGGCCCCGGCGGTGACATGTGGCCGGGCCGAGAGTTTCGACACGTTGACGGAGCCATGGCGGTCGATCTGCAAGAAGGAGAGCAGCGAGGCATCGAAGCCGCCGGCCTGGAAATAGATGAACTGGTGCGGCGAGGGCATGATCGCCTCGGCGTTGGAAGCGCAGCCGAACTTGAAGTCGAGCAGCGGCACGCCGCCGACCGCGCCCTGCTCGATCACCCAGGTGACCTTGCCGTGCTGGCCTTCCTCGAGAAGGATACGCGGCACATTGGCCGAGATGCCGAAGCCGATATTGACGGCCATGCCATCGCGCAACTCCATGGCGACGCGGCGCGCGATTACTTTCTGGATGTTCATTTCGGCGTTGCGAAAGCTTGACAGCGGGCGGAAGATCTCGCCCGAAATCGCCGGGTCGTAAGGCGTCAGCGTCGTCTGCAACTGGTCCGGCGCCACCACGATGTGGTCTACCAGCACGCCGGGCACGCGCACGTCATGCGGCTTCAGCGTGCCGTTCTCGACGACGCGCTTGACCTGCGCAATGACGATGCCGCCATTGTTGCGCGCGGCAAGCGCCTGTTCGAGGCCGCCGAGATAGGCGCCCTCATGTTCATAGGTCAGGTTGCCGCGCTCGTCGGCGGTGGTAGCGCGGATGATCGAAATGTTGGGCACGATCGAGCGGAAATAGAGCCATTCCTCGCCGTCGAACTGCTGCACCGAGACGATCGGCTCGCTTGCAGCCGCGTTCATGGCGCAGCCCTGGTGGCGCGGGTCGGCAAAAGTGTCAAGGCCGACCTTGGTCAGCACGCCCGGCCGCTTGGCGGCGGCCTCGCGGTGCATGTCGAACAGGATGCCCGACGGCACATTGTAGGCGGCGACCGAATTGTCGCCGATCATCTTCCAGATCTGCGGCGGCTCGGACGAGGAGGGGCCCGAGGGATAGGAGCCGCAGAGCGTGCGCTTCAACAAACCGGGCTTGGCCAGATGGTCGATGCCCTTGATGCCATACATGTCGCCGGCGGCGATAGGGTGCAGCGTGGTGATATTTTTCGGATGGCCTTCCGCGTCGAAACGCCCGCCGATGGCGGCGAGCACGGCGTCCGGGCAGCCGAGCCCGCTCGACGACGAGACCGACACGGTCATGCCGTCCTTGATGAGGCTGGCGGCCTGCTGAGCGGAGACGAGCTTGCTCACTTGGCGCTCCCGAGTTTCGGCTCGATGGCAACCGCCTTGCCGGATTTCCCGGACAGCAACGCTGCTTCGGCCGACGCCAGGGACCAGACGCCGTCCTCGCCGGTGGCGGAGGGCTGGCCTTCTCCACGCATGGCGGCATGGAACTGGCGCAGCGACCTGGCGTAGAGGTCTTCTCGGTCGAAGCTCAGTTCTTCCTCGCCTTTGGCGGTGCGTAGCAGCACCGAGCCGACTGGCTTCTGCGTCATCACATTTTTTGCGATCAGCGAACCTTCGGAACCATGCACCTCAAAGCCGGTATCGGCGAACTTGGTTGTGAAGCCTTCATGCGACTGGGCGATGATGCCCGACCCGAAGCGCCAGATGCACATGGCGCCGTCTTCCAGCCCGCTGCCGGCCATGCCGGCCGACTGGGTGAAGGCCGAAATCTCGATCGGGTCGTCGCCGAGCACGAAGCGCAGCGTGTCGGCATCGTGCACGGTGATGTCGAGCACCACGCCGCCGCCGGCTTCCGGTCTGGTGATGCGCCAGCCCTGCAGGTTCTCCGGCAGATAGACGGCATGGAACACACGCGCGGCAATCGGCTTGCCGATGCGGCCGGCTGATATGGCGTCGCGCATGGCGTGGTGGGCGCCGGCATTGCGCAGATGATGGTTGGTGCCAAGCACCACGCCGGCTTCCTTGGCGGCGGCGACCATCGTGCGCGCATCAGTGCTGTTCAGCGCCAGCGGCTTTTCGCACAGAACATGCTTTCCCGCCTTTATCGCGGCCAGCGCCTGTTCGAGATGCAGTTCATTGGTGGTCGAGATGTAGACGGCGTCGATGTCGGCGCCGAGCAAATCGTCAAGCGTCGAGACGGCGAGAGGAATGTTGTTTTCTGCGGCATAGGTCTTGGCGCGCTCCGGGTTGGAGCTCATCACCGCTGATATCTCGCCATCCTTTTGTGCGCGGATGGCGTTGATCATGAACTGTTTGGCGATCGTGCTGGCGCCGATCAGTCCCCATCTGACGCTCATGCCGCGTCTCCCATTCCTGCTGATGTGTTCTGGGCGCGGCGACCGGGACCGCAGCTGTCCCTGACGACCAGATTGACGGCGCCGGTATGGTCCTCGGCATGCGTGGTGCGCGACTGGATCATCTTCAGCATGACGTGGGCGGCGCGTTCACCGAGGCCGGGTGTGTCGACCGAGACGCTGGTCAGCGCCGGCATATAATGCTCGGCCTCGACCACGTCGTCGAAGCCGACGACGGCAAAGTCCGCGCCGGGCTCCAGCCCGCGCTTGCGCAGCGCCAGCATGACGCCGAAGGCGACGGCATCGTTGAAGCACAGTGCCGCCGTCGGCGGCTCGGCCATGGCAAGGGCGGTTTCCAGGCACGCGATGCCGCCCCTGCGGCTGGTCTCGCCTTCGACGACAAGCACGTCGCGCCTGGCAATGCCCAATGTTTCGCAAGCTTCACGAAAACCGCCCAGGCGCTCCTGATAGACGACCAGGTCGGAGGTGCCGCCGAAGAAGGCCAGCCGGCGATGGCCCTTGCCGATCAGATGGGCGGCGGCGAGATACGCGCCGCGATGGTTGTCAGGAGCGATCACCGGGATGCGGCTGTCCGGCAGGCGGCGCATGGCGAAGACGACCGGCACGCCCGCCATCTCGAGGCGACGGAAGGCGCCCGGCGTGGTGCCGCGTGCCGGTGACACGATCAGGCCTGCGACGCCCTGTTCCATCAGCGACTTCAGCACTTCTTCCTGGCGCACCGGGTTCTCCGCCGTGTTGGCGATGAAGGGCACGATGCCGGCCGACTGGAAGACGCGCTCCATGCCGACCGCCAGCTCGGCGAAAAAGGGGTTGGTGAGATCGTTGATGACCATGCCGATGACGTTGGAATGGGCTTTGCGCAGATTGGCGGCGCCGCGGTTGTAGACATATCCGACATCCTCGATCGCCTTGCGAACCTTGACCGCGGTTTCAGGCCGGATCAGCCCTGAGCCTTGCAGCACAAGCGACACCGTCGATTTGGACACACCAGCCTCGCGGGCGATGTCCAGGATCGTTGCCTTGGCCCGGCTGGCCATGTCGGTGGTTCCTCCGCCTAAATGGGCAAATCTATTGGAACGTTCTAACCACTCTGCCAAACGAGAGTCAATCAGGATTCTTGCGGAGATCGAAAAGGTGACGAATGTGGTTTCCCGCAAGGACTATTAGCCTTCTTCGGCAGTTGGACCGGTTCAATCGCCGGAATCATAAAGGTTCTTGATTTATTGGAACGTTCCATTTATAGGGTGCCGAAAACGGAGGTTGCCATGGATATCACCCTGCCTACGCAGAATGGCGGCCGCGTCAGCTACAAGCTCGCGGGCAGTCCGGTCGAGCCCGTAATCGGTGCAGTTTTCCCGCGCATCGCCTATGCCGCGGCCCATGTCGTCGCCGACCCTTTCGCGATGACCGACCCCTGGTCGAAGCCTGCGGTCGACTGGGACAAGACGATGGCGTTTCGGCATCATTTGTGGCGGCTTGGCTTCCGCATCGCCGAGGCGATGGACACCTCGCAGCGCGGCATGGGTTTCGACTGGGCGAATGCGCAGGAATTGATCCGGCGCTCGATCGCCGAGGCGCGCAGCGTCGAAGGCGTAGACCTCGCCTCGGGCGCCGGCACCGATCATCTGGCGCCGGCCAATTCGAGATCACTCGAAGATGTGATCGCCGCCTATGAGGAGCAGTTCGCTTTCATTGAAGGCGAGGGCGGCAAGGCGATCATGATGGCCAGCCGGGCGCTGGCGGCGGTCGCAAAAGATCCGGACGACTATATCAGGGTCTACGATCGCATCCTCAGCCAGGCATCCGGCAAGGTCATCCTGCACTGGCTGGGCGACATGTTCGATCCGGCGTTGCAGGGATATTGGGGCAGTGGGAATTTCGAGGCTGCGCTCGACACCGTCGTCGCCATCATCGAGCGCCATGCTAATAAGGTCGAGGGGATAAAGATATCGCTGCTCGATGCCGGCAAGGAAGTTGCCTTGCGCAACCGGCTGCCGGAAGGCGTCGTCATGTTCACTGGCGACGATTTCAACTATCCCGAACTGATTGCCGGCGACGGGAAGCGGCACTCGCACGCTTTGCTCGGCATATTCGATGCCATCGCGCCGGTCGCCAGTGCGGCGCTGGCGAAACTGGCTGAGGGCGACCGCGCCGGCTATGACGCGCTGATGGCGCCGACAGTGCCGTTGTCGCGCAAGATCTTCGAGGCGCCGACGGAGTATTACAAGGCCGGCATCGTCTTCATGGCCTGGCTCAACGGCCATCAGGACCATTTCGCCATGGTCGGCGGCATGCAGTCGGCGCGCGGTATCCTGCACTATGCCGACATCTTCCGCCTTGCCGACCAGGCAGGGTTGCTCGCCGATCCCGAGCGTGCGCTGGCCAGGATGAAGCATTTCTGCGCGATTGCAGGTGCCTGAGAACGACACAATCGCTGGCTGAAACCTGTCCCCCGTATGGGGGATTTGCGTTCTCGCGCCAAATCTGTATTCGGTTGCCGGGATTGGATGCGGACGGAGCGGCAATGACGGAAAAAGTGGCGCTCATCACCGGTGTAACCGGGCAGGACGGGGCCTATCTCGCAGAATTGCTTCTGCAGAAGGGCTATATTGTCCATGGCGTCAAACGCCGCTCGTCCTCGTTCAACACCGAGCGCGTTGACGACATCTATGTCGATCCGCACGAGCGCGGTGCGCGTTTCTTCCTGCATTATGGTGACCTGACCGACGCCACCAACCTTATTCGCCTGGTGCAGGAGACACAGCCCGGCGAGATCTACAATCTCGGCGCCCAGAGTCATGTCCAGGTGAGTTTCGAGACGCCGGAATACACCGGCAATGCCGATGCGCTGGGAGCACTCAGGCTGCTCGAGGCGATCCGCATCCTGCGCCTGGAGAAGTCGGTGCGCTTCTATCAGGCATCGACGTCGGAGCTTTACGGCAAGGCGCGCGAGGTCCCGCAAAGCGAGGCGACGCCCTTCCATCCGCGCTCGCCCTATGCCGCGGCCAAGCTTTACGCCTACTGGATCACGGTCAACTACCGCGAGGCTTACGGCATGTTCGCCGCCAACGGAATCCTGTTCAACCACGAAAGCCCGACACGCGGCGAAACCTTCGTCACCCGCAAGATCACGCGGGCCGTCGCCTCGATCCATCATGGCCTTCAGGCCACGCTCTATCTCGGCAATCTCGACGCCAAGCGTGACTGGGGCCATGCGCGCGACTATGTGGAGGGCATGTGGCGCATTCTGCAGCACAGTGAAGCCGACGATTTCGTGCTGGCGACCGGTGAGGCGCATTCGGTGCGCGAATTCGTCGAACTGGCTTTTGCCGAGACCGGACGCACCATCCGCTGGCAAGGCGAGGGTGTCGATGAAGTCGGTGTCGATGCCGGTTCGGGCACTGTCCTGGTGCGCATCGATCCGCGCTATTTCCGGCCGACCGAGGTCGACCTGCTGCTCGGCGACCCCGCCAAGGCCAAAGCCAGGCTGGGGTGGTCGCACACGACCGGCTTCAGGGATCTGGTGGCGGAAATGGTGCAGGCCGATCTGGCGCGCACCGCCGGCGGCACGCGGCAGAACAGCCGTTCTGCGTGAGGCAGGTTCATGGACGCGACATTTGATCTGAAAGGCAAGCGTGTCTTCGTCGCCGGGCATCGCGGCATGGTCGGTTCGGCCGTCGTGCGCCGGCTGGCGAGCGAGGACTGCGAGATACTCACCGTATCGCGCGACAGGCTCGACCTGCTCGACCAGGCAGGGGTGCAGCGCTGGATGGCCGAGCACAGGCCGGATGCGGTGGTGATGGCGGCCGCCAAGGTCGGCGGTATCCTGGCCAATGACCGGTTCCCGGTCGATTTCCTGCAGCAAAACCTGGTCATGCAGGGCAATGTCATCGACGGCGCCTTTCGCAGCGAGGTCGGCAAGCTTTTGTTTCTCGGCTCGTCCTGCATCTATCCAAAGCTCGCGCCGCAGCCGATCAGGGAAGACGCCCTGCTGACCGGGCCGCTCGAGCCGACCAACGAATGGTACGCGATCGCGAAGATCGCCGGGCTGAAACTGTGCCAGGCCTATCGGCGCCAGCATGGGGTCGACTATATCTCGGCGATGCCGGCCAGCCTCTACGGACCGGGTGACAATTTCGACCTGCAGAGCAGCCATGTCGTGCCGGCCCTGATGCGAAAGGCGCATGCGCTGGCGCTGAGCGGCGGCAACAGCCTCGAGGTCTGGGGCTCGGGCACGCCACGGCGTGAATTCCTGCATGTCGACGACGCCGCCGATGCCTTGGTCTGGCTGTTGAAGAATTATGCCGGCGACGGCCACGTCAATGTCGGTTCGGGCGAGGATGTCACCATTGCCGAGCTTGCCCAGACCGTCGCATCGGTCGCCGGCGTCGAGGCTAATATCGCCTTCGATACGACCAAGCCAGACGGCACGCCGCGCAAGTTGATGGATGTTTCGCGGCTGTTTGCAACGGGATGGCGCCCGCGCTACGCACTTCGCGGTGGATTGGAACAGACATATGCGTGGTTTCTCAACCATATTGGGAAGGGTGGTGTCCGCCTCGGCGCCGCCTGATTCCAATTTTCCTTGAACCATTTCGCTGCCGCCCGCGACCAAGCGGTGTGTAGCAAACACGGTCCATCAAGGAGAACGTCAATGTTTATCACTTCAAGAAACGTCTTTCTCGCCGCCATCGCGGTTTCGGTGCTGGCAGGGTGTCAGACGGCACCGCCGAGGGAATGCGAGAAGACCAAGCCCGGTGTCACCTACAACGGCAAATGCTGCGGCATCGGCACACAGTGCCGTGAAGGCAACAACACCCCTCATGACAAGCCCGACAGGCCCGATCCGCGGCCACAGTGATCCGCGAGCCAGAAACGTCCCGGCACGTGCCGGGACGTTTCGTCCCCCGACAGGGTGGATTTACGGATTGGAAGGCCGCTACCCGGTTCCTTGCTGGCCGGCATTTGAATACGAAACGGGACGGCAGGGCAGTAGACGATGCGGTCGCGCAGATCGCGCGAAAACTTCCCGCCGGACCTGTACTTCAACGGGCTGTTCGACTGTTCGGAGGAGGTCCCGGAGAAACTCAGATTTCGCTTTCCGTCGATGCGAAGGATGCCACTAAAAAAAATTCGAGATGCTCTTGAACTCATTTGGGGCGCCTCCTAATTCGATTTCCGCCAAGGCCATAAGGCTCGGCAAAAAATGGCGGCGCCGCACGGGGCGGCGTCCTTGTACCCATGTTGCTTCAAGGAGGATGTGGCTATGAGAACCTTTGATACCCTCTATCGGACCACCGTCGGTTTCGACCGGCTTTTCGACATGCTCGACAGCGGCACGCGTCCGGACTGGCCGCCCTATAACATCGAGAAGGTCGACGAGAACGATTACCGTATCTCGATGGCCATCGCAGGCTTCAGCCAGGATGAGGTTGAGCTGACCCAGCATGGACCCGAACTGGTCGTGGTAGGCCAGAAAGCTGATGATCAGAGCGGACGCCAACTGCTGCACCAGGGCATCGCCTATCGCAGTTTCAGGCAGACGTTCAAGCTTGCCGACCATATGAAGATCAAGGCAGCCAAACTGGAGAATGGCCTCCTCTCGATCGACATCGTCCGCGAGATTCCCGAAGAGCTGAAGCCGCGCCGCATTAGCATCGGCGTCGGCGACACGCCGACGGCCGCCACTCAGATCACGCAAGACACGGACCGCGCGCGTAAAGCCGCGTAATCCTGTCGATCTGTCACTTTGAACTGCGGGTTCCGCCTCCCGGTTCCGGCCGGGAGGCTGTGATTGCGGAGAAACGAAGATGATCACTGCAGGACGTACTGGCGCGCCTCTGTCGCGCGCCCGCAGTTGGCCTGGACCGCGCAAACCATGAAACTCAATGGTTCGTTCGATTTGGAGGATCATATGAACGATCGGATGTTTGACAGCGCCGTTTTCGTGAAAAGCGGCGACAACCTTGTTCAGGAAATCACGTGTCTCGAGGACGCTCTGGAGTTCCTCTATGAATGGCCGAAGGACAGGCGCGGCCCCATTCACCAAACCGCATTGCGGGCCTGCCAGCGAGCTTTCGATAGCGATTATCCGCTTTCCGCAGCCAGAGACGCGTTCAGCGGTTTTGCGAAAGCAGCCAGAATCCTTGAGGAAGAAGTATCCACGACAATGCCGTGGATGATGGGCAGAGGTGGCGAAGGCGGAGGAGTGACTGCCTAAAGCGCGTCGCGAAACGGATTCATGCGACACGCTTTAAGTCTTTGTTTTGATGCATGTCGTTGTCCCAGAACCGCGGAATACTTCTGGGTGACATGCATTAGGAAAGGAGGTCATGATGCTATCGAAACCTTTTGAAAAGCCAGTCCGGGTGTGGGTGGGATTGGGCTTCCCCCGCCAACTCAACACGGTCGCGGATGCTTATCAATTCGCAGCCGAATGGTGTGGCAACAGCCCGGAGCAGAGAGCTGCTATTCGCGCTTGCAAAGCCGCTCTGATTGGTGATGTGGAACCCGAGACAGCACGAGGCGTCTTCGTCGCGTTCGCTCGCAAGAAGGATATTCTTATGGAGGACGGCATCGAGCCTGCGCCTTCAAGGACGCTAAGCCCGCACCACGTCTAAAGCGCGTCGCGTTTGAACGGACTCAGACGACGCGCTTTAGGTCTTTGTTTTTATGCATGTCGTCGTCTCAAAACCGGGGCCACTTTTGAGCGCCAAGCATTAGAATGTCCACAAACACGAGGCGGCTGCCACTAGCGGTGGCCGCCTTACCGGCTAAGTCGTCGAAGGGGTGCGCCAAAAACGGGCTTGGCTAAGTTATTGAAAGGATGGTGGGCGTGACAGGGATTGAACCTGTGACCCCTGCAATGTCAATGCAGTGCTCTCCCGCTGAGCTACACGCCCATCCGAAGCCAAAATGCCTAAAAAGCCAACAAATTCAATGCCACGGCAATCTTATAGGTTGTCGCTTTCGAAGCCAATAGGCACTCCAAACTGATACCGTCTGTGACGCCATTGTGACAGCAGTCATCGTGCCAATACACAGCAGTTGCTGCCCCATCGGGACAGCCCATACCTTTCTAAAATAAAATCATAATATAATGGTAATATAGAGAAATACCAAATTGCCCCTGTTCCATTTTTTACTTGACATTAATGGCAAAGCATGCGATATGAACTAAATGGCAAAAAAGCCAGTCAACCGATGAACGCTACATTATGTTTTTGTGATAGTTCGCAGATAGCGAGATTATCAAATATATGAATTTTAATTGCATGAAAGATTACATCAATTTTTACAAACGAAAGAAGTTTTCACTTACTCCGCTAAATGGAAAGATCCCAATTTTACAGGCTTGGACGACGGAGCAAATCTCGGAGCAGCAGATACAAACCTATTTTTTCGAACTAGGCCACAATATTGGTGTTGTCCTTGGGGAAGCGTCGGGTGGCATCGTTGATGTAGACTTAGATAATGACGTTGCACGTCAGCTTGCGCCGGCAATCCTTCCGGCGACAGGAATGAAATTCGGGCGCAGTTCGGCTCCAGCGGGCCACTACATTTATCGGGTCTCAAGCCCCGGTAAGACGCAGCGGTTTTCCAGCAACGCACACGGGACTCTCATAGAGTTGCGGTCTGAAGGAGGCCAGACAATGTTTCCGGGATCAAGGCATCCGGAGACGGAGGAGGCGATTGAATTTGAGTTCTCTGAGCAGCCGGCGACGATTGCATGGGCGGATCTGAAACAGTCCGTGGAAGAAGTGGCGGTGGCAACCATTTTGGTGAACTATTGGCGAAAAGGCGCTCGGCATAATTTGGCGCTCGCAATCTCCGGGATGATGGCAAACGCAGGTAGAAACTTGGCCAGTGTGAAGCGACTGGTTTCGGCAGTGTCCAGACACTGCCAAGACGATGAGCCTGAGGATAGGGACCTATGTGTAAGCACCACTTTTGAAGCTCATGCAGAGGGGAAGCCGATTGCAGGGTACGCCGCTCTAACGGATCTAGTCGGAAGCGAAACTGCAAAACTGACAGCAAAATGGATCGGCTTAACGGCGCTCGCACCGGGCAACAACAACGTATCTGCCGATTCCGACGCTGGCCGAGCAAAGATCTTTGCCGACGAGAATCGTGGTTCGATCTACTACGCCTCGCTAGGCAAAGAGTGGTATAGGAAAGAGCGAGGAATCCTAGAAATTGTCACTATTGAAGGCATGCAACGTCAGGTCGTTAACACGGGTTGCTCGCTGATTGTCAAAGGAAAAATACCGTTTCCGAACGCAAGCAAATTTTCCTCCGTTTCTGGGATTGCAAACATCCTCACGCTGGCTCGCTCCGAACTCGCAGTTGATAGCGGATTGTTTGATATCGATGACGATCTGGCAGGATGTCGGGATGGCGTTCTTTCGCTAGACGAAAGCCGATTGATTGAACCGGGTGCTGCCCTGATCACAAAGCGGTTGGGAGTAAACTTTAGGTCTGACGAAAAGTGTCCCCACTTCGAGGGCTTTTTAGGATCGGTATTTCAGGGGGACGTTGAGGTGATCAAATTCGTTCAGCGAGCGGTCGGCTACACACTCTCCGGCGAAACATCGGAGCAATGCCTTTTTGTCCTTGTCGGGAATGGTGCGAACGGCAAATCGACACTCATGAACGTGCTTGCTGCCCTATTCGGCGACTACAGCGGCACAACCCCTATGCAGATGTTGATGGTCCAAAGATATGGCAATCAGGCTTCCAATGATTTGGCGGCGCTGGTGGGAAAGCGATTTGTCTCGGCCTCAGAAGGGGAAGCCGGAGCGAAGTTGGCTGAGGCGAAAATCAAATCTATGACGGGTGGTGACCCGATAACGTGCCGAAAGCTATATCAGGACTTTTTTGAGTATCAACCCCGGTTCAAGCTTTGGCTAGCAACAAACGATTTGCCCCGTATCGACGGGACAAGCGAGGGCATTTGGCGGCGGTTTAATGTGATCGAATTTCCTGTGACATTTGCCCCAAATGAACGTGACAAGACCCTGCCGGCTAAGCTTAAGCGTGAGCTTTCTGGTATCTTGAACTGGGCGCTGGAGGGACATAGAAATTGGAAGGCGGAAGGACTAAATCCGCCGGCCAAAATTATGAACGCAACAGCGGCCTACCGGGGTGAAAACGACACTATTTGCCAGTTTATTGACGCTTGTTGTGACCTTAATCCAACCGCTGGCCAGTCTACCGCTGAGCTTTTTGCAAAGTATGAGCAGTGGTGCAGTCTAAGCGGAATTGACCCTCGACCCAAAGTTTTGTTTGGGAAAGAGCTCGGTCGGCAAGGGCTAATCAGCTATCGGCATGCTGCGGGAAATGGATGGAAGGGGATTGCTCTAAAAGACGAAGCCATTTTGTACTAGCAAAACGATGTATGAGGTGTATGTCGATGTCATGATTTATCTTATACGAATGGGGATATATTTATTATTACGTTGACATACACTACCTACATCCAAGTGTTGCTTTTTTTAGTACCGAAATGTAATTACGTCTTATATTAAAGAACCGCTGATCCGACGCTGTGTTCAATCGATTGCATTCACCCATAAAGTCTGATGCATATCCTATCACCTCTTTCGCCAACAATTCTCTCTACGACGATCAAGCCGTTTGGTCCCCCGGGTGTTTCTCATGCTTTGGCTGTTCAGAAATGACCGCTATTACGAAACAATTGCACAGGATTTTGTGCGTGATTTTGACTCTCGCTTTCGGCTTGGGGTCGCCAAGCACGTCGCATACATCCACACTGCACTAACTCAATTTGGCAAATTTAACGACGATGTAACCGAAACTTTGCTGTCCCAGCCGAAGATTGTGGAAAGCCTTTTCGTCGCCCTTCTCGCCGAGAATTGCACAGCGTGGGCGAACGCAATTTCATCGAAGACCGAGCGACGATTTGTCGAGGCCGTGGTTGGGGAAGGAAAGCGTATCTATCCCAAACTGCTGTCCGATGCCTCGGAATTCTACTTCATGTTTCGGGAATGTAAGTCCGACCCATTGAACACCCGGGTCAGGATTGCGTGTTTTGCGTTGTCAAAACTAGGGTCCGTCACACAATCGATGATGAATCATCTCGCTTCCGACCCCGTCGCACAACTTGTCGTACAGGGTTCACTCATCGAGGATGGGATTGCGGGCATTCTCGCCGATATGAAGGCGGGCAAACGTGTTTGATATTCATTATTCTAAAGGAGACTGTCAGGGGTGCTCTGCACCAGTCAGTCGACAAAGGAGTATCCACGACCTACAATTTCGGGAAGACAATCATTGGCAAAATCCGTGCACTGAATGGTTGCTAGTGCTCAGAGTCGGAGACAACGATGCGCAGTTGGTGGGTTAATCACAAGCAGACCTTTAGGGAAGAAACTGTGGGCGGCTACATTTGGTCACCAAAGCAGAACCAAAACGGTGCTCGCAACCAGACGTATGACAATATGGCGTCCGTCGAACCCGGCGATTTCATATTCTCCTATGCTAACCAACTTATCCGACAAGTCGGTGTCGCTTCCGATCGTGGAATTGCCAGCACCAAACCAGCCGAATTCGGCACCAAAGGCGAAAATTGGAATGCTAACGGCTGGCTTGTTCCTGTGGAATGGCAAGCGCTTCAACAGCCATTGCGTCCCAAAACCTTTATTGCCGAATTGGTATCGCTACTCCCCGAAAAACATTCACCGTTGTCGGCTGACGGTGACGGCAGGCAGAACGTATATCTAGCGGCGATTTCAGATCAAATGTCCCGGTTGCTGCTTTCCAAGATTCCCGAACGGGTGACTCTCGGATCTGCAAGTGCGCACGTGCAAATCCAGAATCCAATTGTGGAGGGCGAGGAAGATCAAGTTGAACGGACGATCCTAAACAACACGGCTATCAGTTCGACCGAAAAATTTGAGCTTATCAAAGCACGCCGTGGACAGGGGAGGTTTAGGCAAAATCTTGAAGGCATCGAAGGTTCCTGCAGGATAACAGGGGTGACTGATCGGCGCCTATTGAGGGCGAGCCATATAAAACCTTGGCGCCTTTGCGAAACCAACCACGAGCGACTAGATGGTCACAACGGGCTGCTACTAACGCCCACAGTCGATTTGCTCTTCGACCACGGATACATATCTTTCAGCGACGAGGGTACTTGCCTTATTGCAGATAGGATCGCCGCATCGGAGCTTGCGCTTATCGGCTTATCAAGCGGCAGATTTCCGGCAAAAGCATTCAATGAAACGCAACGTGCGTACCTGCGATACCACCGGCGCCTGTTTTCATTCGCCGACTGAGGATCCAAGCCAATGTGGCTGAACAGATTTCAATTGGTAAGGCTCTCGGCTCGCCTCCTAGCTGTCGTTATATGTTTGTTGAGCGCTACAGACCTCGGCTCATCGCAAGAGCAATGCGATCCAAATTATGACCCATGTGTCCCGATTGCCAGCGATGTAGATTGCGCCGGCGGTTCGGGAAACGGCCCTGCTTACGTTCGAGGTCCAGTGCGAGTCATTGGCACCGATATTTATGATCTGGACCGGGATGGCGATGGCATCGGCTGCGAGGGGTAGCCCCGCTGTAGCCTGCATATTAGCGCTCCCGGTATGACAGGTAGGCGAGTTCGCTCAGACCGTTGTCCGAAGGACCTTCAGCATTGGCAACTATTGCCTGCAGGAAGACCGGATAAGCGCAATCGCCCGCTCGTGGGCACCAAGCGTTAGATTCCATCCACTAGCAGTCCAAACGACGCTGCGACGCCGATTCTCCACCGCCAGTGGAGACGTTTTTGGGTTCTTGAGCACTGGTTCCGTTAAGTGGCAGTGTAATCAAAACTTGCTGCGGGGGAGTGGTTTATTTGCCCTTACGCTGGTGGTTCTCGCAGACAAAATCCCTCGACGGGATGATCGGCAAATCCAGTGCCTTGCCAGCCGGATCATATCCACTCGGAATAATGGGAAGGCCACGGTTTTCCGGATGAGTGCAGCGAGGGCCCAATCCCAGCGCCACCAGCCAAGCCAAATGCTGGCAGTTTCCGCAATTCCTGACTTCATCGAGCTGGGCGGCACTCATTTTCATTTCCATTATGACGAGTCATTGACCTTGACGGCCTTGCGTTCCTCGCTGGCGAGATATTTGTCGAGGGGTTCCATCAGATCATCGAAGCGCTCTAGGCCATCCCTTTGGTCAACGTCTGCCAGCGTGCCCCGGGAAATGTCCTTCCTTTTTCGCTTGGTCGACTTGCTGTTCAATTAGCCTTCGCTGCGTTTTGCTGATTGTCCATTATATCCGAGATAACCCTGCGGACCGTGGATCGGCTCAACCCCGTCACAGCAGCAATTCGGCCCGGGCTTTTTTCACCCAAATGCATCTCGATGATCCGGAGCGTCTTCTTCTGGGTGGTTGGGCGACGATACATCAACCGATTTTCAGGCATTGGGGCTTCCTCTCAGTAGCTTAGGCGGCTTCCGCCAAAATTCGATAGACGGATGACCGACCAACCTTGACGATTTTTGCAATTTGGGATGCGCCTTGCCCGGCCAAATGCATTTCGAGGATTTGGGACGCCTTGCGCCGGGCAGTGGGTGCTCGCCCCTTGAACTTGTGCTCAGCCTTTGCTTTTGCAATGCCTTCCCGTTGACGAGCAAGCATGATTTCACGTTCAAACTGCGCAATCGATCCCACGAGGTTCATCAGCAGCCGGCCAGTAGGAGAGGTTGTATCAATGTTCATGTCGAGGATCTTCAGACCGACCTGCTTGGCTTCGAGTCTGGCAACAATTTGACTCAGGTCCGATACGGAACGGGCAAGGCGATCCAGTCGGGTAACAACCAGCACATCGCTCTCACGAGCAAAATCGATCGCCCGCTCTAACTCGGGACGATTGGAATTGACGGAAGAAACCTGCTCGCTGAAGACCTTCTCGCATCCCTGCAACTTCAAGTCCCTTAACTGGGCCTGATAGCCTGCCATCTGTTCGATCGAACTTGTGCGGCAATAGCCAACCAACATGTTGAATCCTTCCCAATAGCCTCCAAGAGATTGTGGGGCAAGATGCCCAAAATGTCAATACGACCCTTGTGGGACACGGATCGTCGGATACAGTCATTCCCATAAGGGCAGGGGCTGTGGGAATGATAAGACTGCCGATTTATGGTTTTAAAATTGAAGGTTTTCGAAGTGTCTATCGGGAGGTCCAAGAGATCGGGCCGCTTGAAAGGATCAACATTTTCATCGGTCAAAACAATTCCGGTAAATCTAACGTAATTCGTTATATCAGTCGCTATCTATCTGCCACGTTGGGTAGCAAAAAGGTAACGGTTGCTCCGACGGATATACCACGTTCTGGGTACACGACCGCAAAATACACATGGATGTTATTTCCAATAGATGTAGAATGTGCTGAGATCGCCTTTGGAAAAAGTAAGTGGGCACCCCACGTCATAGACGTGATGAAGAAATTATTGACGAGCATTGATGCTGGAACAATGATATGGCTGCCGATATCCCCTAACGAAGGTAAATATTTCAAAGATCCAATTTTGCTGCGTGCGATGATTGGAAAGATCAACGATGAGCAACAAAACCAAATATATAGAACGTGGGCAAATCTGAGCAATTCCAGAGACGGAACTATTGATGACTGGCTTCCTTGGATTATACAATCGTACGTGAAGCAGTTTATCAACCCTGTAGGTGTTGTTGTGATCCAAGCTCTGAGGCGAATTGACACCAGATTAGACGAATTCAGACCTGAATTCGGGCCGTCTGCAGGTCACGACGAAATTATCGACAAGCTTGCTGCTTTGGCTAGCCCCCCTTGGAATAAGCAGGAAGATCGTGTTAGATTCTCTGCAATCGAGCGATTTATAAATACGGTCCTCTCTAGAAATGATGTCAAGGTCGAGATACCGTACGATAAGCAAACAATAAACATTAGTATGGACGGGAGAGTTCTACCCGTCGAAGCTCTTGGAACAGGCCTTCATCAGATAATTCTTATGGCGGCGAATGTCATTTCCGTTACAGACTCAGTGGTATGTATCGAAGAGCCTGAAATTCATTTGCATCCTGAGCTTCAGCGCCAATTCATGAGGTTTTTGGAGACGGAGACCACCAACCAATATTTTATCACGACTCATTCCGCACACGTTATGGATGCTGTTGATGCTGCAGTGTTTAGCGTCGAGTTGAAGGAAGGAAGCACCTACTTCCGGCGTGCGATTGGTCGGCAGTCTAGACGTGCAATATGCGACGACCTTGGCTATCGCCCCAGCGATCTTCTACAAAGCAACTGCATAATCTGGGTCGAGGGACCATCGGACAGGCTATATCTGAATCAGTGGATTTCCAAAAAGGATCGAACATTGGTTGAAGGAATTCATTACTCCATCATGTTTTACGGCGGGCGACTTTTAAGTCATCTAAAGGTGGAGGACAGTGAGGTTGACGAGTTCATTCAATTGCTGCCGATTAATCGCTTTCCGTGCATCGTGATTGACAGCGACAAGCGGTCAAAGCACGCAAGAATGAACGAGACAAAGAAGCGCATCGTCCGTGAGTTTGATGGTGCCTCAGCCTTTAGCTGGGTGACAAAAGGGAAAGAGATCGAGAATTATCTTTCCGACGAAACCCGAGACAGTGTCTCGAAATCGATCCACAAGGGCTCTGTAGGTGCAACCTACAAGGGCGACGATTATTCGAACGGTTTAGCCTACACGACATCAAAAGGGACGGTCATCGAAAAAGTGGATAAGATCAGGTTTGCAAAGGCGGCTTTGACAGAGGAAGTGGATTGGACCCGGCTCGATTTGGAAGAGCGGATTAGCCAGCTCGTTAAGTTCATCAATAGAGCCAATCGCATAATTCATGAGAGTGTTGCCGGGCGGTAGCCGCTCCGGGACGGGGTGTTCTGCACCTTGCGGAGTAGAGCGTGCCGAACGCTGACGAAGACTTCATTGGGGGTAGTGGATTGACGAGCCAGATTTCCGCCGCACATTTTCTCAAAATGAAGAACAGCTTTCGCTTGGATGTCGCACGATTCCTTGCTGGCCTTGCGCTCGGGAAGGCAACGATCACTTATGGTGAGCTATCCAAGAAGTTCGGAATTGCCACACGTGGTTGGGGTGACATCCTTGGTGGAATTGCCATACGGTGTCATGAAGCGGGCTACCCATTGCTCTCGGTTGTGGTCGTGAACGCTGCCACGAGGATGCCGTCAGAGGGCGCTGTTTTATACATCGATCTTGGGCTGACATCCAAGGCGGGCATCGTCGAAGAACAATCAAAATGCTTCGAGTTCGATTGGTCTCAAACGGCCCTGACACCAGTTCGGCCCTAGATGGGTGGAATGACGCAATGCAGGGGAGTGAATATGAATAGAAATAAGGTAGTCCGTGCGCTTTTTCTTTTGGCGTCTCTAATGCCATTCTCCGCCATCGCAGCCGACAAACTGCCTTTTCCCGATGGTTCGTATGCCTCGAAAGCCAAGTTTTGTAAAATGAGCAGGGAACAAGCCTACGCTGAGTCGGAATTTGCCCTTTATGACGTCAGGGGCAGCGAACTTTCGAACTACGAGACTTCCTGCACCGTGAAAAGCGTTTCAGTCAAAGGGAGCGCCGTAAAATTCAAACAGGTATGCGAGACTGAGGGCGAAAGCACGGTTGACAAAGTCACTTGGAAGAGACTCGACGCAAATAGCTTCTCGGACGAAAAAGGCCAAGTGTGGATAGGGTGCGGACGCTTTGTTGAATGATCCGATCCATCCGTCTCGGCGAGTGCTTCTGGGTGCGGTTCTTGCGTTCTGTATCATGCCGATGGGCATTGGCGCTGCGGCAAGCTTCGATTGTCGAAAGGCTTCAAGCAAGGACGAGCGCCTGATTTGCTCGAACAAAAACCTGTCGGATCTTGACGCCCAGATGGCAGACGCATTTAAGGCGGCTCGCCGAAAATCCAACGATAAGGATGCTCTTCTGGCTGATCAGAAGGACTGGCTGGAAACACGAAGCATGTGCGTACTTCGTGGCGATAAGGCGATGCAGATCAGTTGCCTGATCTCTGCAACCGAAAATCGCCGGGATGAGTTGCTGAACCTCACAATGAGTGGCGAGTTGGCACCGGAAGGTAGCGCCGCCACGATGTCGAACTCCATCGTCGGGCGACGAATCCAAGGCCGTTGTCACATGGATTATTGCGGCTGGTTTAGCATTGAAAAGCGCAGCATCGCCGCTCGTGCGCCAGATGGTGTACTTTACAAGGTGGAAAGTCGGTATTGGGAATCTAAACATCCCGAAGGCACCTATGACACGCCGGCTCCTTTGAAAGAAAACGGACGAGGCGACTGGTATGCGTTCTGCTCGCTGACACGTCCGGCGACGCTGTTTCACGACAGCACTGAGAAGAACTGGGTTGTTTCGACGCTCTCCCCTAGCGATCAAGGTGGGATCTTTGGCTACAACGAGTCGTCATACACTGAATATTTTGCGGCCTGCCACGATATCGAAATCACTGATGTCTATGGTCAGATGGTCTCGAAGGCAAAGCGGTTGGGTTATCGGGTTGATGCTGAAGCGGTAAAGCAGGAGCGGTTGCCTGATCCAATGGATTATTTGCCAGAATAGAGTATCCGAGCGGGAACCTGCGCTGGAAGTGAGCCGAGCAAATCTAGGCGATCCGCAAGCGCACATCTATAAGAGGGGGCGATGGCAGGACTCGAAGCCGCTCTGGAGCGGTTCAACAGAAAAGAGAGATATTGGCTGCTGAAAGAGGCATTTGGTTTGCAGCCACTCAGCCAAAATTTCCGGACAAAGCTAGGCACCGTCTTCGGACCAGATGCCGGCGTCAATATCCCAGAGAACGCATGGTGGGCGATTGACTATCATGTGGATTGGTTGTTCGGCGCCTTATCGACCACATTAACGTCTGACGAAACATTCCCGGCGTACCCAAATGAGTTGGGTCAGGTTAAGGGCACGCAGGAGGATTTCGACCTCGTAGTCGCCTACAACCGAACGCTGATTATCGTGGAGGCGAAGGCGGGGCAGCATTGGGGCAATAAGCAGGTAAAAAGCAAGCTTGCTAGGCTGACAGCGCTGGTGGAGTACAATAGCCGTCTTCCCGAGTCGCTCAGGCTTTATTTTGTCCTAGCCTCGCCAAGGCAACCGACCAAACTGGATGAATCCTCGTGTCCTCCTGCGCTCCAGACAAAAGAAGGCAGGGTGCACTGGATAGAACTCGGCTACGGGTCGCCCGATGCTAAGCACTTAGCCGTCACTCGGTGTGACCATGGCGGGAACCGAGATGCGAAGGCTGATCACTGGCGGGTGCGAGAGGTTTAACAATGCGTAGATTGGTAAATCTAGGTCTGGCAACGCTCTTTCTGGCCGCCTCCGTTGTAAACGTATTTGCCTTCGATGACGTCCCGGTGTTGAGACAATTGTTAGAAGTTGTGAGCGACCGAGGGCAGACGAATGAAACTGAATTTTTTGGGCGTATCGGTATTGTTTCTGGCAACGCCTTAGCTTTCGACGAGAGGTCGTATAAGAAAGGTGGCCCCACAAAAATAGAAAAGTTTTTGGATCGATGTTATGGTATTGCCAAGAATTCAGGTCAAATGAGGAACTTAATGGCATGCTTTATTGCCGACTTCGAATTAACAAGTGTTATGAGTCGAAGTCTAAAAAGCCCAACGATAGTCGACACGACGACTGATCGATTCAAAAAGTTCTTCTCTGAATTGGGCATCAATAAAAATATGCAACAGAAGATTTATGAAAAGTTTAAGGAAGGCTATACCCATGCTTCGAAATGGAGGGAAACTAGGACTATAGCAGAAATAAGCAGTTGCATTCAGGCAGGAATCGGTGGGTTAGATTGCCCATAGGTCCATTACCTAGGTTCGGCAGATCAGGCTCGGCTTGCCTGCTTAATGCCTTCATAAAAGTTGTGCAAACCAAAACCGGCTTTGTCCCGGAACTCATTCTCTGCCGCTTTTAGCTGCTGGGAAACCGGCCCGTAATCTTTGATCTTATCAATTGCATAAAGGCAGCCGGCGAACAGCGTGGCGGCAGCACCGATGCCGCTCTGCAACTGAGATAGCAGTCCAGTTATTTCGGCTCCTCCACCGCTTCCTGATAATGCTACCGCTTTCGCCACTTCGCATTTGATTTGGAATCTTAAGTTGGCACGTTCCTGCTCAAGCTCCTCCGCCTCCTTTCGATAAGCCGAGATACTCGCTTGTGCCTTCTCTTGGAACTCTGCCGTGTCGCCTATGTCCGCTGAAATAGCAGCGATAGACTGTAGCATCTCGTCCCTAGCTGCAGCTTGATGACCCCACGCACGGGTGCGCAGTTTTAACACTTCCTCTACAGGCATGGTCGCTAGCACCGCCTCGTCAATGTATTCGCTATGGCCAATTCGCATCACTTGTGAACGTGTCGCCCAGAACGGATCAAACTCTGTAACTTTGTCCATGACTGAGTTGGCTCGGCTCGCAATTCGATTGGCGATGTTTCCTGTCGATGCCTGTCCGAGAAATGGAACCATGTTTCGTGAAGCACAGAAGCCAATTGTCTTCATTACCGATGCTATTCTCGCCCGTCCAATGCGGGAAAACTCCTCTCGAAGATTCTCTCGATTTAGTGGGCGCTGGATCGGCGCAATCGCCGGATCGTCATTGATTCCGCCGTCGGCGGCAGACTGGATAGCCAGTTCCTGAACAGTCTCATCCGGCAAAGAGAAGAGCCATTCATCGCCTTCCAGCGCTGTGGAAACCACCTCTTCGTCCCGAGCGATGTTTCGAAAGGCCCACAGAAGGAATCGTGGGTTGAGAGGGTAGCCACCCATTTGAACGGCACCAATTGTGAATAAATCGGATGAAGACCGATCATAGGATGACACCACGTCAACGAGCCCTTGGCGACCTGCAACTGAGAACTCATCAAGGAGTTTTTGAAAAGCATCATCATAGCCGGGAGCCTTTCCCAAAGGCTTGACTGGGCCGGTATTCATCCCAACGAATGGCGGTGCGCCCATCGCTACAAAAAATGATTGGGGGGGAAAGAATTCTCGATCGTCGGGGTCGAAAAGTACAACCCGATCAAAGGTGAGGAGCGCCCTTTTAAGTTCAAGTGAGTTACTAACCCGCTCTGTTGGGGCAACTACGGTCTCGTAAATCACGGACGCCACCTCAATGCCTTGTTGATCAACTGTATCAAGCCCATAGCGTGTCACGGCACGAGAGCGGTAGGGGTTTTCCGAGTCGTCCTATGCGTCGATGAACATCAACAACAAGCTGACATGCGCCAAACTGTTTACCGAATACGCATTCAGCCTAAGTTCCATCTAGCGGTTCCACCTTTAGAGAGCCTCGGCAAGTCCGGGTTTTTGTTATCCGCTACGGTGACATCTGGATGTATTTGCAATTGGCGTAAAACTTGCCGGTCTGCCACGTGTACCGGTGTTCTATTTGATCGGTTGCCATACAGGCGACGCCAACAATGTTTTTCCCGTTCGTATTGGTGACAATGGATTTCGTGGTGTAGTTCCAGAAATAGTTAGCCTTCGGATCATCCGGCTTTGCAAACTCGCTGTACTCAATCGTGCCACATGAATCGTTGGTCTGGATGGTCGACTGCCAGCGCTTGGTTGAATAGTTCTGCGTGAAGGTTTTATCGAATGACCAATTGCTAATGTTGCACGTGGCACCTTGCAGTTCGTCAGCGGCTCTCGCTACCGCTTCGGCGCTGGCGGCGTCACGGGTTTGGCAAAAACTGGCAAAGGCTCTCATTAGCCTGATGGTGTCGGCTTTAGACTCCGGTGCCTCTTTTGCCCAATCTGCTTCAAACTGTTTTCTGTCAGTCACTTCGGGTGGCGCTTTCCCGCTTTCCACTGCCTCTAGAAATGCAGCGAACTTGTCACAATCCTTAAACTCAGAGGCCGGGGCTTTCAGCATGTCGGCGGCGCCTTTTGCAATGCGTTCTTGAGCTTTCGTTTCGTCGGGTTTGCCGACCGACATTTGTGTAAAGTGACAATGCATCCCATCCGCAACGGGAACATCGCATGTAGCGACGATGGCGCTCTTTGCATCCTTGTTTTGGACGTACACGGTGGTTGGGCGTTCAACATCGTCGGCTGCGACGGCGCTGGATATCGGCAAACTGGCCAGCGCCAGCAATCCGAACTTGCGCATTCTAGTTCCCCTCCCAAACCGCTCCATTGCGACCATGGGCACACAGATAAGGTGCTGTCGATCTTCCTGCACCAGCACGAACGCAGGACTGGTAGGGACCGAAATAGATGGTCATAGCGGTAGCCAACAAAATAGCAGCGGCGATGATGAAAGCGGCTTTGGTTTGTTCGCCCACAATGAAATCCCCCAACGAACATCCATAGCACCAACTGGACCACGCTGAAAGTTAGGAAAATCCAAGGAACCCATAATGTTCAATTGACTGTTGACGGGGGCTACTCTGGTGAGGCGTATTGGGAGAGAATGCTAAACAATCGGCGCATTGACTTGCGTAGCTATTTAGAGTCGGGCAACGCTCCCCAATGGGGCATGGGGATTAGTGTGCTGGATGGTTTTCTAGCGGGTGTGGCTTGCTCGCCCGAAAAAATAGATGCCACCCAGTGGCTTCCTTCGGTTTGGGGAGAACTCACTCCGGAGGATAACATCCTTCGTAGCCTCTGGCCTAACAACGATCCCGTTGACCAGCGAATGCACGAGGTGACGGCTGAGCAGGTTCTCGCCAGACACAACGAAATTGTTCAATTGCTAGAAAGCGACGTGTCCACAATCGAACCGATTTTTTCGGAACAGAAAGAGGGACATGGAAGGGCGGAAAAGTGGTGCTTTGGTTTCATGGAGGCCATCCAAACTTCCACCGGACTCTTGGAGCGATATGATGGAAAGCCCGGAGGGCAAATACCTGCTCTTCCCAATCACTGCGCACCTGCGTGACAGAAGGGGCGGGACCGGTTTTGGCGATCACAGAGGACGAGCGAGATGCTCTTTTGGAGAGGGCTGCGGTCGAGATTCAGCATGTGTCCCGTAAAATTCACCAGTGCGCTGACACGAAGAAATAGCGAATGCGACGGAAAGCTAATTCCGACAATCAAGTTGGCCAAGGCGGCAGCGCCGCTAGGCAACGATTTTGTGGGGGGAGCAAATGCCAAATCACTTTGAGGCAAGCCGCTACACGGCTAAAATAAAGCAGGTGGCTAAAGAGGCGCTTGAGGAATGCGCCAGCAAGCTTGGCGAGGCCCTGACACTCGCTGAAACTGGCGATGGCAAAATGTCTGGGACAGAACGACTTTTTGACGAAGCCTTTCAGAATGCCGCCAATCGCCAAAAGGTTTTTTACAAAAAGGAGGCGACCACAACGGAAATGGGAGTTCCGGAACGGGTGTTGTTGGCTTCTAAAGGTACGACCCGTGGCAAGATTGATTGCGTACTAAAATTTCAGGGGCATTTGATCGGATTTGAGCACAAGGTTGTTCGAATGCCACGGGTTAAGAACGTGCTCTACGATATTTGGCAGATAGAAGCAGATCACTATCGGATGGAATGGGCTAGCAAGCTGTCGGGCGGCTATTGTACCGTAGTGCTGTACGGCCCCTTGGTTCGAGACGCTGGTAGTCCTGAAACTGTGTACAAGCATTTTCTCAATGCCATGTTTGTGGACTACTCCACTTCCATCAAATGGGGCCAGTTAGGCGACACAAAACGAGGATTGAAACACATGGACCCGCTGAAGTGGATGCTGGGAAGCACCAAGCGATTGGGTTTTGACCTTCCCTATGGAGCTGACAGACCGCTGGACTTTTGCGTCCGAACCAAGGACAGGACTCTTGCTCTTGTAGGGCTTTGGGCTGAACGGCGTGGCCGACTACCCTCTGTGTCTGATTAATCGAAGTTGGGTGTTGATGGCGCATCACGCTTAGCCCGCAACGGCGCTATTTGCGGGGTCGGTAGCCGCCTGTCGCTTCAAGCGTGGCCATATATTTCTCGGCAACGTTTCGTGCCGACCTGTGACGCTTTGTCTGCTTATGGCGCTGACAGGAAGTCCTGTCAGCGCAAAACCGGGGTGACGCCATGTTCAAAAAGAAAACGGTTTTGATCCTTGGGGCAGGGGCTAGCTACGAAGCTGGTTTGCCCGTGGGCGATATGTTGAAAACACAGATTGCTGACGGTTTGAGAGTCCGCAAAACCGATGAATGGTATGGTTCTTGGGCGGTAGCAGACAAAGGTTTGGTGGAAGCGATAAGGTCTCTGGATAAATCCGGACATTATAAGACTGGCGAAATTCAAGATACCTGCAAACGCATCAGCTCAGCGCTCCCGCTAGCCCGCTCGATAGACAATTACCTTCACTCGCATAAAGACTCGAAGGCTATCGAGAAATGCGGGAAGGTGGGCATCGTCGGTTCCATCTTGAATGCTGAACGAGAAAGCAAGTTGAAGGTGGATGACGAGAACGGAGCTAGCCCCAAAGTCGATTTTCCAGAGCTTGCTGGCACTTGGTATAACCGGTTCGCCAGCCTCATGTTCGAGCCAACGTTCGATGATTTGAGACACTCGCTCGAGAACCTAACGGTCATTATCTTCAACTATGACCGGTGCTTTGAACATTTCATGTACCACGCCATCATCACCTATTACGGCTGCTACGCACTGGATGCTGCCAATGTGGTGAAATCGATGAAAATCTATCATCCATATGGAAGTGCCGGGTATCTCCCATGGATGGAACAAAAACCCGCCGCAAAATTTGGAGAAGTCGTTGATGGTGGTCGGCTGTTGAGTTTAGCCGACCAAGTCAAGACCTACACGGAAGGCGTGGACAGGGAATCCAGTGAAATCAAAGCCATCCACAGCGCCATGCGAGAAACGAACAATGTCGTGTTCCTTGGTTTTGGATATATCCCTTTGAACATGCAACTGTTGCGGCCACCGGCAGACGGTGCCGAAAAGCATGGAAAAACTCGACCAGAAAAATTCTTTCTAGGTACTGGCTATGGGATTTTCCCAGAAGACAGGGAGATTGTGTCAAGCCGGGTAGCCCAAATGATCCCATCGGAGTATGGCCAAGTGACCATTGGCGACAAAGAAACGACATGCGCCGGGTTGTTCGACAGGTTCGGATTCACGGTCTCGGACCTGTAAGAATCTAACCGCAATCCATCTTCCATTATTCTCTGAATCGATCTATTGAATTCCATCGGCTCACAACAAGGGAGACACAAACCGATGGCAATTTCTTTTGTGGAACAACGTAAGAAGCTGGACGAACAAATCAGGAAGCTAGAAGCCGACAGGCAGGCGCTAGAGACACAGGCGCATGATGAAGCCAAGAAAGCGGCAATGATCGCTATCGAACAGCTAAACGATCTTGGTTATTCATACGTGCTTTCCGAAACCAAGGGACCAAAGTTGGTGACGCCAAAGAAGGGAAGCGGAACCAAGGGAGCCCGAACCCCTTCATCGGGACCGTGCCCAATCTGTCAGTTCGAAACAACACCGCACCATGACGCACGGAAACACCGTAGCCAGCCGGAAGGCCAGAAGAAGCCATTCACGGCTTCCGAGTTGTCGGCAATGAGTTTGACCAAGGTCTGACCACATGAAGCCTAAGCGGGAGACTCTAGAAATGGTGGATGGAAGAAAATATTTCTCCACCGACAATTGGCAGACCATATGGCAGGAAATGCCCAACGGGAGTCCCTGCAAGATAACCGGCAAACAGGAAGCTGACACCATTCGCTTTCTGGTGATTGCCCAAGGCTAGGGAACCATCCACATCACAAACTGCAGAGAAGCCCGGTTCCATCCGGGCTTTTTGTTGCCGTTGTTCTACCGGCCTTGGGCACAGTGATAAGGCGCATCCGGGTTTCCGGGGTATGCACGAACGCACGACTGATACGGGCTGAAATAGATGTACATGGCCATTGCAACCACGATGGCAGCGGCGATCATCAAAGCCGCCTTTATTTGAACGCTCATTGCAAAACCCTCCGCCCAACACCGTCATACCATCCAACGTGACCGGCTGAAAGTTGAGGAAACGCAAGGCTTCTGGCCATCTGAAATCTTTCTGGAATTGACGAAACCATGTTCATGGTGATTGCCGGCGAGGGCAAGCTTGCCGGCGGCCTGCTGGTTTCGGCAAGCACACACCGTCGGTTATGGCCAATCTCTGGGGTAAGGCGGAGAACGGTCGGCTCAAGCGACTTTTCGCTAGTCTTGAATTTTCTGACCATTCAGTTTCGACAAGACCGCTCGCCGGTTAGCGTGTGCGTAGCTGTATAGCATCCGCATATCTTTGTGCCCGGACATCGATTGAACCTCGGGCGCAGTCAGCCCAAGTTCGAAAAATCGACTTATGGCTTCGTGACGGAGATCGTGGAAACGCAGATCATTCACGCCGGCCCGTTTGGCCAGCCGTCGCCAAGCCTGAGTAAGGGCACTCGGCGAGATTGGAAATACCCGACCGTCGATCTTCGCAACGGAATCCAAGATTGCGATAGCGGTGTTCGACAAGGCTATGGTTCGAGATTCGCCATTCTTCGATGTGCGAATGAGAATATGGTCCTTACCGATCTGGTCCCATCGCAGAGCAAGGAGTTCTCCTCTGCGCATTGAGGTCTCTTTGGCGAGCAGGAGAACGGGCAAGAGGTATGGGTTTCGACTTGCCTTAACTGCAACGAGAAGCTGGCAGCCCTCCGCTCCTGTCAGTCGGCGTTGCCGTCTGGCTGAAGACACAGGGATTGCCAATTTCCTCGTGAGATTGTCGATTGGTATATGCCAAATTGAGTGAGCTATCTCGAAGATATGACTGAGGATGGCAAGTTGTCGCCGCACGGTGCTGGCGCTGACTTCTTTGAGCCGTTCGTCACACCATTCTTGAAGGTGCTCCCTGCGTAATTCGCTCAGTTTCAATCGAGCCATGGGATGTCGGAGAAATCGTTCTAGAACCCACCGCTCCATATTCAGATGGCCACGTTTTGCAGCGGAGATAGTGTCCCGATACCGGGCCAAAAGCTCAGCAAGTATCGTGGTCTTTAGAATTGATCGATCCGGGATCAGGCCCTCTCGTTCAATTTCCAGTTCGGTGGCTTGAACCCAGCGAACGGCATCGCTGCGACGGGTGAAGGTCCGGCCAATCGACCTGTGTCCGCTTCTGCGAACCATGGCCTGCCATTTCTCGCCCCGCTTTCGAATTGTGCCCAAGGTCTCTCTCCGTGTGACAAGAGTGTGACATCGAGCGGCTGGCACCTTGGATGACAGGGCGAAGCCTTACTGCTGTCGCCAGAAACCAAGTGATTTCAAGGGGTCGGATGGTGGGCGTGACAGGGATTGAACCTGTGACCCCTGCAATGTCAATGCAGTGCTCTCCCGCTGAGCTACACGCCCATCCGAAGCCGCGCATACACCATTTTTGGTCCAGCGCGTCAATAGCCGGAAAAGGGAAAGAAAGGCTCGTTTTGTCGCGCCGCCGACGAAGCGGCGAGATCACACTGTGCGCGCTTCAGGCGGCCTGAAGCATTTTTTCGACCTCGTTGACGAGATCGCGCAGGTGGAAGGGCTTGGACAGCACCTTGGCGTCTTTCGGCGCCTTGGAATCGGGGTTGAGCGCGACGGCCGCGAAACCGGTGATGAACATCACCTTCAGGTCGGGATCGATCTCGGTGGCGCGGCGGGCGAGTTCGATGCCGTCCATCTCCGGCATGACGATATCGGTCAGCAGCAGGGAGAAAGGTTCTTCGCGCAGCCGCTCGTAGGCGCTGGCGCCATTGTCGAAATCGCTGACGTGGTAGCCGGCCCGCTCCAGTGCCTTGACCAGGAACCGGCGCATGTCGTCGTCGTCTTCCGCCAGCAGAATGCGTGCCATCTTGTCCCGTCCGAATCACCCCAGCCAAGCCTGCCGTCCGGCAAGCCCGTTAACCATCCTGTATATGAGGAGCTGACGGTAAACATCAAGTGAACGTTGGCGGCATTAATCCTGATTTGACGGGGTTCCTGACATGCCGAAATGCTGGACATGCGGCCGATGAGGTGGCAGTTTCCCATCATGATGCATTGCTGTTTCCGGGTTCGTTCAAATTGACGACGGCAGCCGAAGATTTTTCGGTCGTTCCACCCTTCGAAATCCGATCGGGCGCCGAGCAGCGCGTTCCGTTCGTCTTCAACTCACCGCATAGCGGCCGCTATTATCCAGACCGCTTCCTGGCCATGGCGCGGCTCGACCGGAGCGCCATCCGCCGCTCCGAGGATTGCTATGTCGACGAACTGTTCGGCGGCGCGGTGGCGCTGGGCGCGCCGATGCTGGCGGCGAATTTTCCGCGCGCCTACCTCGACGTCAATCGCGAACCCTGGGAACTCGACCCGCGCATGTTCGCCGAGCCGGTGCCGTCCTTCTGCAACATCCGCTCGGCGCGCGTTGCCGGCGGGCTCGGCACCGTGCCCAAGCTGGTGGGTGAGGGGCTCGACATCTATTCCGGCCGTCTGCCGCTGGCGGAGGCCGTCCAGCGCATAGAGGCGGTCTACAAACCCTATCACGAGACGCTGAAGCGGCTATTGACCAGAACCCATGCCAGGTTCGGCTATGCCGTGCTGATCGACTGCCATTCGATGCCGGCGAGCATCAGGGTGGGCGACAGCGGCCTGCGGCCGGATTTCATCGTCGGCGACCGTTTCGGCATCTCGGCCACGGCAGCCCTGACCGAGACGGCGATCGGCCTGCTCATCGGCATGGGCTACACCGTCGCCCACAACAAACCCTATGCAGGCGGCTTCATCACCGAGCATTACGGCCGGCCGGCGCGCCATCTGCATGCGCTGCAGATCGAGGTCAATCGCGGCCTCTACATGAATGAGCGGACGTTCCAGAAATCGGCCGGCTTCGATGCGCTGGCCGACGATATGGCGCGCTTTTCGGCCGACCTGATGGCGATGCCCGACCACCACTTCATAGACCTGCCGCTGGCCGCCGAATGACACGGAGCGGCGGCTGTTCATGAGATCCCCGCGCTGGCCATCCCGCAGCGTAAAAAAAGACCGCATCGTTTGCACGACACGGTCGAAGTCTAGGGAGGAAACGCCCAAGGAGGGCATGGACAGGAAAACCTGTCCGAGAACAAATTTATTGTGCGATGCACAAATGTCAATCGATCCCACGCTTTTTTAATTCACTCTGATGTGAAAATGCGTTTCGATGGCGCCGATGTGTGACATTTCGGCAACGCTGATGTCTCTAAAATCGATAAACCGGCTTGTTTTGGCGGGAAAGTGCCTGCAGACCGGGTTGGCACTCTGCAATGCGGGAGAATCACGTGGACATCAGCATCGATTTCATGCGCCGGATCGCGCAAGCGGCGGCGGCTGAAACCTTGCCGCGTTTCCGCGCACAGGGCGCGGTGGCCAACAAGGAAAAAGGCAGTTTCGACCCGGTCACCGAGGCCGACCGCGAGGCCGAGCGCGCCATTCGGGCGCTGATCTCGGCTGAGTATCCCGATCACGGTATCCTTGGCGAAGAACATGGCAGCGAAAACATCTCCTCAAGGCATGTCTGGGTGATCGATCCGATCGATGGTACCCGCGCCTTCATCTCAGGCTTGCCGGTGTGGGGAACGCTGGTCGGATTGACGGTCGACGGTGACGCCGTCGCCGGCATGATGGCGCAGCCGTTCACCGGCGAGCTGTTCTACGCCAACGCTTCCGGCTCCCACTACGAAGGCCCCGGTGGGCCGCGGAAGCTGTCGACCCGCAAGAGGACGAAGCTTGACGAGGCGACCTTGTTCACCACCACGCCGGCGCTTTTCAAGGGCGAGGCGCGCACCCGCTACGACGCGTTCGAGAAACAGATCCAGCTCGCCCGCTACGGAGCCGATTGCTACGCCTTTGCCATGATCGCGTCCGGCAGCGTCGACATCGTCGCCGATCCCGGATTGAAACCCTACGACATCGTGGCGCTGATCCCGATCATCGAAAAGGCCGGCGGCGTCGTCACCACATTCGAGGGCGGTCCGGCGGAAAAGGGCGGCGACATCCTGGCCGCCGCAACGCCGGAGCTTCATGCGGCTGCAATGGCAGCCCTGCGGGGCTGATAGTCGACCCGATCAGCGCGGCTTGATCGAGCGCTGGAATTCCGCCGGCGTTCGCCCGTAGACCTGCCTGAACGCTGAGCTGAAATGGCTGTGGCTGGAGAAGCCGAGGTCCAGGCCGAGCGTGGT
Source organism: Mesorhizobium sp. M0030 (assembly GCF_040323695.1). NCBI lineage: Bacteria > Pseudomonadati > Pseudomonadota > Alphaproteobacteria > Hyphomicrobiales > Phyllobacteriaceae > Mesorhizobium > Mesorhizobium sp. M0030. The sequence goes on from NZ_JAMYVE010000016.1 coordinate 92,496, forward strand.
CAGATTGTCGTAGCGGCCAAGCAGGTCGAGCGCGCGCGCCAGCCGCAGGCGCAGATGGTAGCGATAGAGCGGCATCGCCTCGACCTGCTGGAAAACCTGCGTGAGATAAACCGGTGATACCCCGACTTCAGCGGCGATCTCGGCCAGCGTCCAGCGCCGCGAAAGATCCGAGGACAGGACGAGCTTGGCGCGATCGACCAGCTTCTGCCGGCCAGCGCTGGCGCCGGCGGCATGCGAGGTGCGCTCGCCGAGGGAGCGCCGCACCAGCGTCAGCGCCAGGGTTTCGGCCTCCAGCGTTTCGGCAATGTTGCGGCTCAGGCTGTGGCGCAGCACCGCCACCAGCGCCTGAGCCCGCGGGTCGATGCGGCGGCGCTGACGACGAAACGCCACGGCGCTGCCCGAGCGCAACTGCTCCTTCGGCGTCAACTCCTGCAGTTGCGCCTCCTCGATAACGAGATCGAGGCAGGAATCGCCACCCTCGACGGGATGGCTGATCCGGTAGCCTTCGGCGTTGTTGAAGAACAACAACTGGTTGGCTTCGGCGACCGCATCGTTGCGGCCGACATGGCGCACGAAGACGCCGCGATAGGGAAACACAAGATGCGTGGCAGCGGTGCACTCTTCTTCGCTCTTGTGCCGGCATTCGCCGCTGCAGAGGACATCCCTCACCCTGACGGTGCCGGTGTCCAGAAGCGTCTGTACCGTGAACTGCGACATGGTGAGCTGAGACATGGCCGTTGCATTCTACCCTTGCGCCGAAAGCTGCTCCGGCACATTAGGCGATTGGCTTGTCCAAACCTGTCAGGAGACTTCACCTGTCGGGCCCTTCGTAACGGCCATGGCTCAGTCCCACAAACGGCGCATGTATTCGCAGTGAGCGTCGCTGCGCGACAGGCCGATGTCCTTGAGCTGTTCGTCGGTCATTTCGAGCAAGGCAAGGCGGCTTCGGCGCCTTTCCAGTTGACGGCCGATCCAGTTGGCCGCCGCGATGCCTTGTGTCCGCAAGGACCGCCGGAACGTCGCGGTTTGAGTTGTCGGCTGATGTGCGAGGCATTGCGCCGCCGCTGCATGATCGGGGCGCATCGCTCAGGCTTCCCCGTTGCCGGCCACTGATGCGCCGGCCACTGAGGCGCCGGCTTCGTTCAGCGCAATCGCGCATTCCTCGCAGCAGACCTCGACGGTCTTGCCGCCGACCTTGACGCGGATCGGGTTGGCGTCCAGCTGGCAATCGCAGGCAGCGCAGGTTTTCTCGGTCATGACGTCATCCCCTTGGCGTTCAGTATGCGGAGAGATGAGCATTCCGGGGCGGCACCGGCTGTCAGAATCTTTAGCTCTTTGGGTGCTGCCGGCGCTGCTCCTGACAGAAGGCTGTCAGCAGGCGCAAGCTCAAGGCGCCGCAACATGCAGCGCCGGCGGCATCAGGCTGTTGGGTCGTCGTTGCCGGGTATGAAGGCGTCGAAGGCGGCGAGCAACTGCTCGCGATAGACATCGGCCTCCTGCAGGATCTCGTGTTTCGAGCCATCGATCATCAGCAGCGAGCCGAGGCGCAGACGCCTGGCATAGGCTTCCACGGCCTTGGTCGAGACGACCTGATCGGCGCCGGCGGCGATCATCAGCAGCGGCACCTGGATCCTGGCCATGAAGTCGGGCTCACTGATGGCTTCGCCTGCCTTGATTGCCGCCTGCAGCCAGCGGATCGTCGGCCCGCCGAGCGCCAGTTGCGGATAGTGCTCGTAGATTTTCGTGTTGCGCTGATAGCGCCCGGGGTCCGATGTCACCTTGTTGAGGGCGAAGGGCAGGGTTTCCCTGGGACGCGGACCCCAGGCGGCGTAGAGCCGGCCGAGGCCGAGAAAGCACAATATCGAGCAGACGCGGCGCGCGGTTTTTGCCGACACGGGCGAGTCGGGCACCGTCAGGAAAGGCGCAATCAGCACCATGCGACGCACCCGGTTGACCATCGACGGCGCCGCGAGCAGCGCGATCACGGCGCCCATCGAATGGGCGAGGATGTAATACGGGCCGCGGCAGTCGGGCAGCACGATATCCTCGAAGAACTGTTCGAGGTCGCCGGTGTAATCGTAGAAAGAGCGGACATAGCCGCGTTGCGGATCGGCGATCAGCCGGTCGGAATCGCCCTGGCCGCGCCAGTCGAGCGTGGCGACGCCGAGGCCGCGGTCGGTCAGGTTGCGGATGGTTTCGAAATACTTCTCGATGCACTCGTTGCGGCCGGGCAGCAGCACGACGGTGCCTTTCAGCGGCCGGGTGATCGCGGCAAACAGGCCGTAGCGGATCTTCTTGCCGTCGCGCGTGGTGAAAAAGCCGCCGGCGACATTTTGCGGCGGCGGATTGCCTGGCGTGGGATGGAAGAGATCCGTCATTAGGCGCTTGCGTCTTCGTGGTGTCTCACCCGGCAGGGCGTCGGCATGGTGATAGACGCCAATGGATGAAAAGCAAAGGGAGGACGCCAAGGGGGCGGACGAACGACAAGCAAGGCCGGAAGCAGCCTGCGGCGGCGTGCTTCCGGCCTCTGTCGATCCGGGAGGAAGGGACGTTACACCCGGTCGGCCTCGTCGCGGCGCTTTCATCCGGCGCCGCCTGGTTCTTTATCCTGGGGGCACTCTAGCGCCGGCCGGCTGAACGGGCGCCGAAGCAGCGGTTCATCTGCCGTTCATCGACGCCTCGATTGGCGCTCTTCAAAAATCCTTGAAATGCGCTTTTGCGCTCCCCAAATGTCGGATGCAGCCGCCGATGTCGGGGCTGCTGGTCCACCCGAAACGCCTTTCCAGGGTTTCGCACCGGCCACACGCAAACATGTTGCTCAACAGGAGAACACCTCATGCGTCACGTTGATTTTTCCCCGCTCTATCGCTCGACCGTCGGCTTCGACCGCCTGTTCACCATGCTCGACTCGCTGGCCCAGCCCGATGGCGCGCAGACCTATCCGCCCTACAACATCGAGCGCACCGGCGAGGACGCCTATCGCATCTCGATGGCGGTTGCCGGCTTCTCGGACGAAGAGATTTCGATCGAAGCCCACCGCAACGTGCTGACCGTCAAGGGTGAGCGCAAGGAAGAGGGCAATGGCGAAGGCTCCGAGCTGCTCTACCGCGGCATTGCCTCGCGTTCGTTCGAGCGCCGCTTCCAGCTTGCCGACCATGTCGAGGTCGTCGGCGCCACCCTGAAGAACGGCCTGCTTTTCGTCGACCTTAAGCGCAACATCCCCGAGGAGCTGAAGCCGCGCAAGATCGCGATTACCGCCTCTTCGGCCAACGCCAAGCAGATCGAGGCCAAGAACGCCGCGTGATCAAGACGGCGGCGTCACAACGCCCAAGGTTGAAAGCGTCTCCTCCCGAGACGAAAGCGGCGCCGCGAGGCGCCGCTTTTTTTCGCCGCAGCCTCTGTCACCCCAACCGAAGAGTTCTGGCTCTTTTGCGGCGGGCGCCGTCTTCCCATGAAGGGCGATGTCTGATCTTTCGGCTGATTTTTTCCCTGGCCCTAACGGCAACCATTGCGGTGACCTTCCTGCTGGCCGGCATCGTCAAGGGCGTTACCGGTATGGGACTGCCGACGTTGGCGATGGGGCTGCTGGGCACAATCATGCCGCCGGTCGCCGCGGCTTCGCTGCTGATCGTGCCGTCCTTCGTCACCAATATCTGGCAGCTGTTTGCCGGCCCGAGCTTCGGATGGATCCTCAGGCGGCTGTGGCTGATGATGGTCGGCATCGTCGCCGGCACGCTGGCCGGCTCATGGCTGCTGGCCAGCGACAATGTCAAATGGACGACGGCCGGCCTCGGGGCGGCGCTGATCGTCTATGCCGTCTATACGCTGCTGGCGCGGCAGTTGACGGTTCCCGCGTCAGCCGAGCGCTGGTCGTCGCCCATCGTCGGTTTCCTTACCGGCATCGTCACCGGCGGCACCGGCGTGTTCGTCGTGCCCGCTGTACCTTACATTCAGGCGCTGGGCTTGAGCCGTGACGATCTGACCCAGGCGCTCGGCCTGTCCTTCACCGTGTCGACGATCGCGCTCGCTGCCGGCCTTGCCTCGCACGGCGCGTTCCAGGTCGGGCATGTCGCCATGTCGTCGCTGGCGGTTGCGCCGGCCTTGCTCGGCATGTGGCTCGGACAGTTGCTCCGGCAGCGGATCAGCCCGGCGACCTTCCGGCGCTGGTTTCTGATTTTCCTGATCTTGCTTGGCCTCGAGCTTTTGGCGCGGCCTTTCCTTGCTTAGCCACCGGTGCCGGTTGCGAGAACGGCCTCGACGTTTTGCCGGTGGACGGGCTCGTACAGCGCGAAGTACTCGACCTCGCCCGTGGCGAACATGTCGGCGCCGAAGGTTTTCAGATCCTGCCTCGCAAGATCAGGCTCATGCCGGCAGCGAAGCAGTTTTTGAACGTAGGCTTGCGTGGCGGCGATGAGGCCTTTGTCGTAGCCGCCTCGCTCAATCGCTTCGAGCGAGCCGTGATTGGGCAAGATGCGGTCTATCGGCCACCCGCTCATGCGTTCGAGATCGACCAGATGTTGCGCCAGCCGATCCGCCTCGCTGACATAGGTGATCGGATCCTCCAGCGTGTCGCCCGCCAGCAGCAGGCCGTTCCCAGGCATGAACAGCACGGTGCCGTCATGGCTGTGGATTTCGACCTGACGCAGCTCGACGGCGATCGATCCAACGGTGAGGTCAAGACTGCCTTCGAAGGTCCTGTTCGGCAGCACGAGAGGCTTGATCGGTGGAACACCGCTTTCGATCTCGGCCCGGTTGGTCGCGAGCGCCGAGGCGGTGAGCGTGTTGGCGATAATCTCGCAATCCTGAAACACCTCATTGCCGGCAATATGATCGTCATGCCAGTGGCTGAGCACCACCCGGATCGAGCTGACCCCCATGTCTTCGAGCGTCTGCCTGATGAAGCGCGCGTGAGGCAGCGAAATATGCGTGTCGTAGACAAGCGCCTGCGAGCCATCGACGATCGCATAGCTGCAGATGCCGAGGGCATAGGCGCCGTCGTCCAGCCAGTTCGGTTCGTCCGACCAGGCGCGAACGCCGTCGGTGCGGCCATCGTAGAAGCCGAGCACGTTTGGCGCCGGGCGAACCAGCCGCATGGTTGAGCCGAGAAGTGGCTTTGTCATTGGCGCGGTCTCGCGAGTTCAGGCGATCATCTGGCCGAAGCGATCGACCTCATCTGAAGTCGTGGCAAAGCTGGTGACGAAGCGATAGAGCAACTCGTCCTCGCCGACATGGCCATCGAAGCCGTGCGGCCTGTGCCAGTCGTAAAAGGCGGCGCCGGCCGATTGCAGCCTTTCGGCTTCCGCCTTTTTCATCACCGCGAACACCTCGTTGGCCTGCGGCAACCAGGCGAGCTTCGCCGTTGCCGAATCCTCGATCGCAGCCGCCAGGCGCGCGGCCATGGCATTGGCATGACGGGCCGTGTCCAGCCACAGGCCGTCCGTGAAGTAGGCGTCGAACTGCGCTGCGATGAAACGCGACTTGGAGAACAGCTGTGCGGCGCGCTTGCGCAGGAAGGACAGCTCCTTGGCGCGGTCTAGATCGAACAGCACCACCGCTTCGGCGCACCAGCAGCCGTTCTTGGTGCCGCCGAACGAGACGATATCGACGCCGCGCTTCCAGGTCATTTCGGCCGGCGTCGTCTCAAGCGCGACCAATGCGTTGGCAAAACGGGCGCCGTCCATATGCAGCGGCAGGGAAAAGCGTTTGGCGATCTCCGAAATGGTGGAAATGTCGTCGAGCCCGTACACTGTGCCGACTTCGGTCGATTGGGTGATCGAGACGGCCGTCGGGCGTCCCCAATGGACGATTTCGGGTGCGAAACGGGCGACGGCGCGTTCAAGATTGTGCGGATCGATCTTGCCCAGGGCGCCGTCGACAGCATGGAGACGCGAGCCGCCGCTGAAATATTCCGGCGCGCCGCATTCGTCCTCGATGATGTGCGATTCGCGGTGCGCAAAGGAAATGCCGCCGGGCTTGTTGTAAGCGGCCAGGGACAGCGAGTTGGCCGCCGTGCCGGTAGCGACGAAGAACACCGCGACCTCGCGTTCGAAGATCTCGCTGAAACGCTGGTAGACGGCCCGGTCGAGATCGCCATCGCCATAGGCGGTCGAAAAGCCGCCAGCATTGGCTGACAGCCCGGCGGCAATGTTGGAATGGACGCCCGCCCAGTTGTCGGATGCAAAGAACATCAGGAAAGTCCCTGCCTGGTTAAGAAAGTCTGGTTGCGACAAGAGCGCGACCATGGCCGTTTCGGGGTTTGACGCGCAAGGGCCAAGGGCTGAAAAAGCGGTAAAGCCAAAGGCGATCACGAAGGAGTGCCGGGACCGAAATTTCGTTTCAACAGCGCCCGACGTAATTTTCTGTCGCCAAACGTCCAAGAATTTGGTGAATCGGTCTTGTGTGCGCCCAGGATTTCTGCCATAAAAATTTAGGACAGTAGTGCTGTCTTATTTTGTCGTACAAGTCAGGCTGGATTGGCGTATCATTTGGGCCACTCCGGCCGTTGCCGCGAGCGACGGGTAGACGGCTCGGCTGTGGCCTGTACGATACCGGATACGAACCGGCGGTGCACCGCACGGTCCGCCAAGGATTTCGAAAAGACGTGCCGCAAGAATGAGAGCGGAAGCCAGTCGCTTCCCAAGGTAGACCAGCGCCCCAAATGCTAGACGTGCAAGGGGCCGGATCGGAGGACAGGACGATGACGGAACTGACGCCCTCTGCGATTATCGGCCAGGCCGCGCAGACGAAAGCGGCAGCCGTTAAAAATACCGTTCTGACCAAAGAAGGCCGAACCACCAACGGCCTGACCGGCAACGGTATGGCCGCGCAGGGTCTCTACGATCCGCGCAACGAGCATGACGCGTGCGGCGTCGGCTTCATCGTCAACATGAAGAACGTGAAGTCGCACCAGATCGTCAAGGACGGGCTCTTCGTGCTCGAAAACCTGACGCATCGCGGCGCTGTCGGCGCCGATCCGCTGATGGGCGACGGCGCCGGCGTGCTGGTGCAAATCCCCGATCATTTCTTCCGCGAAGAGATGGCGGCCCAGGGCGTCGAACTGCCGGCGGCAGGCCAATACGGCGTCGGCCACTGGTTCATGCCGCAGGATGCGGCACTGCGCGCCCATATCGAAGAGATCATCGCCGAATCGGCGCAGTCAGAAGGGCTGCCGCTGCTCGGCTTTCGCGACGTGCCGGTCGACAATTCATCGCTGTCGAAGGCGCCCGATATCGCGGCCTCCGAACCGTTCCATCGCCAGGTCTTCATCGGCCGCACATCAGACATTCCAGATGACGAGGAATATGAGGCCAGGCTGTACCTGCTGCGCAAGGTGATTTCCGGCCGCATCTACGCCGAGAACAACAACAAGGATATCGGCGCCTACTGTGTGTCGCTATCGGCGCGCACCATTGTCTACAAGGGCATGTTCCTGGCCTACCAGGTCGGCGCCTATTACAAGGATTTGTCGGATCCGCGTTTCGAGACCGCGCTGATCCTCGTCCACCAGCGCTTCTCGACCAACACCTTCCCGTCCTGGAAGCTGGCGCACCCCTACCGCATGGTCGCGCATAATGGCGAGATCAACACGGTGCGCGGCAACAACAACTGGATGGCGGCGCGCCAGGCCTCGGTCGATTCCGAACTGTTCGGCAACAACATCTCCAAGCTGTGGCCGATCTCCTATGACGGCCAGTCCGACACGGCGTGCTTCGACAATGCGCTCGAATTCCTGTTCCAGGGCGGCTACAGCCTCAGCCATGCCATGATGATGCTGATCCCCGAAGCGTGGGCCGGCAACAAGCTGATGGATGCCGACCGCAAGGCTTTCTACGAATACCATGCAGCCCTGATGGAGCCGTGGGACGGGCCGGCCGCGGTCGCCTTCACCGACGGCCGCCAGATCGGCGCCACGCTCGACCGCAACGGGCTGCGGCCGGCGCGCTACATCGTCACCGACGACGACCGCGTCATCATGGCGTCAGAGGCCGGCGTGCTGCCGGTGCCGGAGGAGAGGATCGTCAAGAAGTGGCGGCTGCAGCCCGGCCGCATGCTTCTGATCGACCTCGCCAAGGGCCGCATCATTTCCGACGAGGAGATCAAGTCGGAGATCGCCACCAGGCATCCCTACAAGACCTGGCTCAACAACACGCAGCTGATCCTCGAGGATCTGAAGCCGGTCGAGCCGCGCGCGCTGCGCAAGGATGTCAGCCTGCTCGATCGCCAGCAGGCTTTCGGCTACAGCCAGGAAGACACCAAGCTGTTGATGTCGCCGATGGCGACCACCGGCCAGGAAGCGGTGGGTTCGATGGGCACGGACACGCCGATCTCGGCGATGTCGGACAAGTCGAAGCTGCTCTACACCTACTTCAAGCAGAATTTCGCCCAGGTCACCAACCCGCCGATCGACCCAATCCGCGAGGAATTGGTGATGAGCCTTGTCTCGTTCATCGGGCCGCGGCCGAACATCTTCGACCTGGTCGGCAATTCGCGCCGCAAGCGGCTCGAAGTGCGCCAGCCGATCCTGACCAATGGCGATCTGGAAAAGATCCGCTCGATCGGCCACACCGAGGACCGTTTCGACACCAAGACCATCGACATCACCTACGGGTCGAGCGAGGGCGCGGCCGGCATGCAGGGCGCCGTCGAGCGTCTGTGCGAGCGGGCGGAAGCCGCTGTCGCCGGCGGCTACAACATCATCATCCTGTCCGACCGCCAGGTCGGTCCCGACCGTATCGCCATTCCGGCACTGCTGGCGACGGCTGCCGTGCACCACCATCTGATCCGCAAAGGTCTGCGCACCGCGGTCGGCCTGGTCGTGGAATCCGGCGAGCCACGCGAAGTGCATCATTTCTGCTGTCTCGCCGGCTACGGCGCCGAGGCGATCAACCCCTACCTTGCCTTCGATACGCTGCTCGACATGCACAAGCGTGGCGAACTGCCGGCTGAGGTTGACGCCTACGAGGTGGTCTCGCGCTACATCAAGTCGATCGGCAAGGGCATCCTCAAGGTGATGTCGAAGATGGGCATCTCCACCTATCAGTCCTATTGCGGCGCGCAGATATTCGACGCCATCGGGCTGAAGTCGGATTTCGTCGAGAAGTACTTCACCGGCACAGCGACGCTGATCGAAGGTGTCGGCCTGGACGAGGTCGCGGCCGAGACGCTCAGCCGCCACACCGACGGTTTCGGCAACGATCCGGTGCTGCGCAACAGCCTCGAGGTCGGCGGCGAGTACATGTACCGCATGCGCGGCGAAGCCCATATGTGGTCGCCCGACGCCGTCGCCACCTTGCAGCACGCCGTGCGCCAGGGCTCGTGGGAGACGTTCAAGGAGTATTCCGCGCAGATCGACAGCGAGACGGCCCGTGCTCAGACCATACGCGGCCTGTTCAGGATCAAGCTTGCGGAAGAGACCGGCCGCAAGAAGGTGGCGATAGAGGACGTGATGTCGGCGGCCGATATCGTCAAGCGCTTCTCGACAGGGGCGATGTCGTTCGGCTCCATCTCGCGCGAGGCACACACGACGCTGGCGCGCGCCATGAACCAGATCGGCGGCAAGTCGAACACCGGCGAGGGCGGCGAAGAGGCCGACCGCTATCTGCCGCTGCCCGGCGGCGGCAAGAACCCCGAACGTTCGGCGATCAAGCAGGTCGCCTCGGGGCGGTTTGGCGTCACCGCCGAGTATCTCGTCAATTCCGATGTCATGCAGATCAAGGTCGCGCAGGGCGCCAAGCCCGGTGAGGGCGGCCAGCTGCCCGGCCACAAGGTCGACGCGACCATTGCCAAGGTCCGGCACTCGACGCCCGGCGTCGGCCTGATCTCGCCGCCGCCGCACCACGACATCTATTCGATCGAGGATCTGGCGCAGCTGATCTATGATCTGAAGAACGTCAACCCGGCGGCCGACGTATCGGTCAAGCTGGTGTCGGAAGTCGGTGTCGGTACGGTTGCGGCCGGCGTCGCCAAGGCACGCGCCGACCACATCACCATATCGGGCTATGATGGCGGCACCGGCGCGTCGCCGCTGACCTCGCTCAAGCATGCCGGCAGCCCGTGGGAAATGGGCCTAGCCGAGACGCACCAGACGCTGGTGCTGAACGGGCTGCGCTCGCGCGTTGCGCTGCAGGTCGATGGCGGCTTGCGCACGGGGCGCGACGTCATCATCGGTGCGCTGCTCGGCGCCGACGAGTTCGGCTTCTCGACCGCGCCGCTGATCGCGGCCGGCTGCATCATGATGCGCAAGTGCCACTTGAACACCTGCCCGGTCGGCGTCGCGACGCAGGATCCGGTTCTGCGCAAGCGTTTCAAGGGCACGCCCGAGCATGTCATCAACTTCTTCTTCTATGTTGCGGAAGAGGTGAGGGGGCTGCTGGCCGAGATCGGCTACACCCATATCGACCAGATCATCGGCGACAGCGACCTGCTGGAAAAGCGCGAGATGATCCAGCGTTGGAAGGCGCGTGGGCTCGATTTCGGCAAGATGTTCTTCAAGCCGGACGCGCCGCATGAGGCGGTGCACTGGACCGAACGGCAGAAACACCCGATCGACGATGTACTCGATCGCAAGCTGATCGAACTGGCGAAGCCCGCGCTCGAAAGCAAGCAGCCGGTCAAGATCGAGGTCGACATCCGCAATGTCGATCGCTCCACGGGCGCCATGCTGTCGGGCGAAGTCGCCAAGCGCTTCAGGCACAAGGGCCTGCGCGAGGACACGATCCAGGTGAAGCTGACCGGCACCGCCGGCCAGTCGTTCGGCGCCTTCTTGGCGCGCGGCATCTCGTTCGATCTCGTCGGTGCGGCCAACGACTATGTCGGCAAGGGCCTGTCGGGCGGACGCATCGTCATCCGGCCGCCGGAGGAGTCCAGGATCGTCGCGGCGGAATCGATCATCGTCGGCAACACCGTCCTCTATGGCGCGACCGAGGGCGAGGCCTATTTCGCAGGTGTCGCCGGCGAGCGCTTCGCGGTGCGCAATTCGGGCGTCGCCGCCGTCGTTGAAGGCGTCGGCGATCATGGCTGCGAATACATGACCGGCGGCATCGTCGTCGTCATCGGCCAGACCGGTCGCAACTTCGCTGCCGGCATGTCGGGCGGCGTGGCCTATGTTCTGGATGAGGCCGGCGATTTCGCCGCGCGCTGCAACATGGCGATGGTCGAGCTGGAGCCGGTTCCGGAAGAAGACGATCTGATGGAAAGGCTGCTGCATCATGGCGGTGACCTCGACCACAAGGGTCGCGTCGACGTCTCGGGCGACATGACCACCCATGACGAGGAACGGCTTTACCAGCTTATCTCGAACCACGTCCATTTCACCGGTTCGGTACGCGGCCGCGAGATACTCGACGACTGGACGACCTTCCGGCCGAAATTCCGCAAGATCATGCCGGTCGAATACCGCCGCGCGCTGATCGAGATGGAACGCATGCGCATGGGCGTGGCGGCGGAATAGGTTTTTCGACTTGCCGGGAGGCGCAGGCTTCCCGGCGGAACTTTCAGCGACAGTTTGACCTCGGATGCAAGGTTGCCACGGCTGCCTCAAGGGGTTAACGGGTGCGAAAACCGCACCATCTGGACAGCAGGAACTGGACTATGGGCAAGGTAACAGGCTTTCTCGAAATCGACCGGCAGGTGCACAAGTACCAGCCGGCCTCCGACCGCATCCGGCATTTTCGTGAATTCACGCTGCCGATGTCGGACAAGGAGGTCGAGAAACAGGCGGCGCGCTGCATGGATTGCGGCATCCCGTTCTGCCACGGGCCGACCGGTTGCCCGATCCACAACCAGATCCCGGACTGGAACGACCTCGTCTACAATGGCGACTGGGACAATGCGATCCGCAACCTGCATTCGACCAACAATTTCCCCGAGTTCACCGGCCGCATCTGCCCCGCGCCCTGCGAGGAAGCCTGCACGCTGAACCTCGAGGACATTCCGGTTGCCATCAAGACTGTCGAACAGGCAATCGCCGACAAGGCTTATGAAACCGGCCATATCCGGCCTTATCCGCCAGAGAAGAAGACGGGCAAGCGGGTCGCTGTCATCGGCTCCGGCCCGGCAGGGATGGCGGCGGCGCAGCAGCTTGGCCGCGCCGGCCACGAGGTCAGCGTTTATGAGCGTGAGAGCCGTCCCGGCGGGCTGATGCGCTACGGCATTCCCGACTTCAAGATCGAGAAGCACTATATCGACCGCCGCATCGAGCAGATGCAGGGCGAGGGCGTGACCTTCCATTGCGGCGTCAATGTCGGCGTCGACAAGCCGGTGGCAGAGTTGCTCGCCGGATATGATGCGGTGCTCTATTGCGGCGGTTCGGAATCGCCGCGTCCGGCCAATATTCCGGGCGACGATCTCGGCGGCGTCTATGACGCCATGCCCTATCTGGTGCAGCAGAACCGTCGCGTCGGCGGCGAGCCGATCCAGTCGGTGGCCTGGCCGTCGCATCCGATCATCGCCGGCGGCCAGCATGTCGTCGTCGTCGGCGGCGGCGATACCGCGTCCGACTGCGTCGGCACCGCCTTCCGCCAGGGCGCGGTGCGTGTCACCCAGCTCGACATCCGCCCGCAGCCGCCGGAGAAGGAAGACAAGCTTTCGGTCTGGCCTTACTGGGCGACCAAGATGCGCACCTCGTCCTCACAGGCCGAAGGTGCGGAGCGCGAATTCCAGGTGGCGACGCTCGAATTCATCGGCGAGGACGGCCAGCTGACCGGCGTCAAATGCTGCGAAGTCGACGAGAAGCGCAAGCCTATCCCCGGCACCGAATTCGTCATCCGTGCAGACCTCGCCTTCATCGCCATCGGCTTTGCCGGACCGGCTGCCGCCGGCGTCGCGAAAGAGCTGGACGGTGAGATGAAAATCACCACCGACAGCCGCCGTTCCCGCAATGTCGAAGCCAACGATCGCGACTACAAGACCAGCGTCGACAAGCTCTACGCCGCAGGTGATGTGCGCCGCGGCCAGTCGCTGGTTGTGTGGGCGATCCGCGAAGGCCGCCAGGCCGCGCGCTCGATCGATGAAGCGCTGATGGGGTCGACGGTACTCCCCCGTTAACGGTTGATCGCCGTCGTCGTATCCGTCGCGGCAGCGGCCTTGGGCGGCCAGGAGAAGTCGTCGGCGCGACCGGGCGAGGCCTCGGGCGCCTTGCCTTCGAGGATTAGTTTTTCGCCGGGCAGATCCGGATTGGCTTTCGGCGCCGCCGCCGCACCGAGAAGCTCGGTCCCGCCGTCGAGCGCCGGATCGTTGAGCAGCATTGGAACGGTGCGGTCGACCACGATCGGGGCGGCGGGCAACGACGGCGCCTCGACCGGGGCGCCGGCCGGTGCGGCAGCCGTCACCACGCTTCCCGGCGCTGCCAGGCCGAGGATCTTGGCCAGCGGCTTTTCGGTGTAGAAGGCGAGCTTTCGCTTGCCGGCTTTCGAGACGTTGATGCCGTCGTCGGAGCGCAGCCGCACGGCCTGGCCGTTAATGTCGGGGCCGGTCGAGACAAAGGCGCCGTTCTCGTCGACGAACCCATCCCAGACATCGACGAATTCGCCGCCGTTCTTCTCGGCAGCCGAGTGGTAGATGTCGTTGAATGCCAGCATGTCGGAGGTCATCTTCGGCGTCTTGAAGGCTGGCATGCCGACCCACAGATAAGGCACCTTGGTCGCCGCCAGTGCCTTTCCCAAGGCTTCGGTCCGGCGTTCGTATTCCTTGGTCCAGTTCTCGGAGCGCGGCTGCTCGCGCACATCGTTGACGCGCATCTGCTGGCGGTCGTTGGAGCCCAGCATGACGACCACGGCGGCGGGCTTCTCGGTCTCGACCAGCGATTTGACCTGTTCGGGCCAGTTGTAGACATCATCGCGCACGAAACCCGAAGAACCGTTGGCGCGCTCGACGATCCTGACGTTGGCATTGTCGGCAAAGGCTGTTTCGAGGCCTTCGGCCAGGCCGTTGGCCATGAAATCGCCGATCACCAGAACGACGCGGGCATCCGGTGTCTTCTCGACAATCGGAGCGGAAGGTCCAACGGGTGCACGGGGCTTCTTCTTGACCTTCGGCTTTGCCTTGCGGACGTCGAGCGGCGGCTCGATGCGTTCGCTGCGGCGCGGGAACAGAAGGTCGCGCAGCGACCAGCCGCGGTTCTGCGGTTGTTCCTGCGCCAAAGCCGGTGTGTGGAAAGTGCCGGCGAGTCCCGTCGCCAGGACAACGATGGCCAGAACGAGGATCGGCAAGCGGAAAACGATCACACGGATACGCGTTGCCGAAACCAAGCACCCTCTCCATCCCTTGGTGCATGGCCCTCGCAGGGGATCATGCACAGACCGATGCTACGGCATCCCTTGCGCGTCACAGATGCGCGCTGCCGTCGCCGGCTCTATTTCTTTCTGAGCCATTTGAGCACTTCCATGCTCGGATACCCGTCCTGGGTCAAGCCGACCGTTGCCTGATAGGTCATGATGGCGGTTTTCGTGCCGTCACCGATCTTGCCGTCGAACTTGCCGTCGTAAAGTCCGTGCTGCGAAAGCCGCTTCTGCAACTCCTGCCTTTCCTCGAAGGACAGTTTGGTGAAGGGCCGCTTCCAGTCCTGCACCAGACCATTAGAGCCGGCGATTTCGTCGGCAAGAAGGCCGACGGCCAGGGCATATTTGTCGGCGTTGTTGTAGGCCTTGATGACGGAGAAGTTCTTGATCATCAGGAAGGCCGGTCCGCCGCGGCCGTCCGGCACTTTCAGGGTCGCCTTGTCGGTTGCGTTCTTGAACGGCTTGCCATTGGCCCTGGCGACGCCGAGCGCCTGCCACTGCGCCAATGTCTTCGAGCCGGCCGGCAGTTTGCCCGCCGGAATGGTGACCTCGTAGCCCCAGGTCTTGCCGCCCTGCCAGCCATTCTTCTTCAGCAGATTGGCTGATGTCGCCAACGCATCGGGGACCGAATTCCAGATGTCGCGCTTGCCGTTGCCGTCCATGTCGACGGCATAATGCTGGTAGCTGGTCGGGATGAACTGGGTCTGGCCCATGGCGCCGGCCCAGGAGCCCATCAGGTGGCTTTCGTCGATGTCGCCGGTCTGCAGGATTTTCAGCGCGGCGACCAATTGGGTGCGGGCGAATTTCGAACGCTTCGGGTCGCCATAGGCGAGGGTTGCCAGCGAGCGGATGACATTGCGCATGATGTCGTCGCGCTTGAGGATCTCGCCATAATTCGATTCCATCGACCAGATGGCGAGCAGGATGTAGCGGTCGACGCCGAACCTCGCCTCGATCCGTTCCAGCCACGGCTTCCATTTCTTGGCCATCTGCTGGCCGACGGCAACGGACTGGTCGTGGACGCGGTTGTCGAAATAGTCCCAGGCAGGTGCGGTGAATTCGGGCTGGGTGCGTGCCTTTTCCAGCACCACCGGGTCGGGCTCATTGATGCCCCGGAACGCTCGGTCGTAGACCCCGCCGGAAACGCCGCCCGCCACGGCCGTGGCGCGGAAGCCGGCGACCCATTGCCGAAAACCGGCATCGGCGAAGGCCGGTCCGGCCGGCATCAGCAAGGCGAGCGAGAGGCTGGCCGCCGTCAGCACGCTGGTAAAGAGTTTTGCGGCACTGCGAACGGACATATTTTCCCCTTTCTCTATCTCAGGAAAGACCATTCATCGCCGAACCGGGTTAGCAATTGGTTTACCATAGGCGGCGCCTGGAACGAAAAGACACCTGGATGCTTTACCGGTTGATGTTTCCCTCAATGGCCCGATAATCCACAATTCCGGCGCGAAAATGTCGCGAGGCGGGATTGCCGGGCACGCCCTCAAACGGATAATTGACGCATGAAGCGAGTTCGCAAGGCAGTTTTCCCGGTCGCCGGTCTCGGCACACGGTTTCTCCCGGCCACCAAGGCCATTCCCAAGGAGATGCTGACCGTCGTCGACCGGCCGGTCATCCAGTATGTCGTCGATGAGGCGCGCGAGGCCGGCATCGAACATTTCATCTTCGTCACCGGCCGCAACAAGGCGGTCATAGAAGACCATTTCGATATCCAGTTCGAGCTCTATGATACGCTGGCACAGCGCGGCAAGGACGATCAGCTGGCCCGCTTGCAGCGGCTGCAGCCGGCGCCGGGGCAGACCTCGTTCACCCGCCAGCAGGTGCCGATGGGGCTCGGCCACGCCGTCTGGTGCGCCCGCGAACTGGTCGGCGACGAACCCTTCGCGCTGTTGCTGCCCGACATGATCATGCAGTCGGAGAAGAGCTGCACGAAGGCCATGGTCGAGCTCTACGAGGAGACCGGCAACAACATCATCGCGGTGCAGGAATGCGATCCGGCCGAAACCCACAAATATGGCATTGTCGGCCGCGGCGAGGACACGCATCACGGCTTCCGCATCACCGAGATGGTCGAAAAGCCGAAGACCGGCACCGCGCCGTCCAATCTCTACATCAACGGCCGCTACATCCTGCAGCCCGAGATTTTCAAGATCCTCGAAAGCCAGGAAAAGGGCGCCGGCAACGAGATCCAGCTCACCGACGCGATGCTGAAGCTGGAAAAGCAGCAGCCCTTCTTTGGCTACCACTTTCAGGGCCGCACCTTCGATTGCGGCTCGCCGGAAGGCTTCGTCGAGGCCAATGTCGCCTTCGCGCTGTGGCGCAGCGACATGAACGAGAACATGGCCGGCGTCATCCGCACGCTGCTCGATGAGATGAAGCCGTCCGAGCGTCGCGGCGCTGCTTTTTAGCTACCGCTGCAGCTTCAGCCCCAAATAGATGCTGTTGGCGGTGTAGTTGCGCCCGGGCAGATTGCTGGTCAGCTTTTCGGTGCGGGCGCGGCTGGTGAGGCCGACATAGCGGTTCAGCCACCAGGTCAGCCCGGCCTCTGCACTCAGCGTCATGTCATGGCCGTCGGAGCCGGTGTAATTGCGCCAGTCGAGCCCAAGGGCTGCGTTGCCGGTCAGGTCGGCGCGGATCTGCCGCTCGCCGGTGAGGCGGCCGGAATAGAGGATGTCGCCGCTCTTACCGGCATTCGTCGTGCCTTCGACCGTGGTTCGCCCGGTGAGGCCGATGATGGTACCGCGCTCGGGCGACCATTTGAGGTCGGCATTGATGGTGGCTCCCGAAATCGCCTCCAGGTTCTTGTCGTCGATCGCCTCCCTCAGCCAGCCGGCCGAGAACTCACCCTTGAGCTTCTCGCCCATGTCGACTTCGATACCGGCGCGCGCGCCAAGCCGGGTCGAAGAGCGCTCGAAGCCCTTGTTGTCGATCCGTTGGTCATATACCCGGCGGCCGAGCTCAATCTCAGCAAAGGGCGTCAGAGCCGGGGAAATTTCATAGCCGGTCCGCAACGTTGCGGTGTAGAGCGTGTTGTCCTGGTCCTTCTGCGACAGCGAGGTGCCATCGGTAAGTTCGGCATCGCCATAGATGTCGTGGGAGACGGCGCCGGTCAGCGCAAAGCGCATCTTGCCGACGTCCTTCTCGACGCCGAGGCTGCCGTCGACCGTCTGGCGGATCGGCTGCGATTTGACGCCGGCAATGGCGTCGGGCGCGGAGGCCGATTCCGGTGCAATCTCGTAGCCGAGCTTGGCGATGGCGCGCAGTTCATTGTCGAGGTCGACATTGTACGTGCCTTGGATACGGCCGCGTGCCTCATTGATCTTCTGGCCCGAAATGGTGTTGCGGAAATTACCGTAGCCGTCGATGACCGCCGAATTCTCGCGCCAATCGGAGGCGGCGGAGAAACGCAGCGCCGTTTCGGACAGCACCGCCGACTTGCCGCCAGCGCTGGAATCGGCGTTCGACGTGACGGCAACGCCCTGCTCGAGCGCCGGCCGCAGCAGGAACGAGCCGACCTTGATGCCGGTTGCCGCGTACGGGTCGTCCTCGAGCTTCTTCTTCAGGCCCTCGATGGCGTCGGTGCGCTCGGCGCCGGGGTCGAGCTTTCGTCGGTCGACGCCGTCGACGGTGAGGACACGGCGGTTGGCTATGTCCTGATCGGCGTCGCCTGCCGCAGTGCCGTCCGGAGTCGTTCCGGTGGTGGTCTGGTCCGTGGCTTTGCCAGGCTTCTTCTCGTCGGCAGCCTTGGTTTTGTCCTTGGCCTTGTCTGCATCCGCGTCGGCGCGTTGCTTTGCCGTCGACGGGCGGCGTGGCAGGACGGTTGGCGGCTTGTCGGCGAACGAATCGTCGATGGTCGCCGGCGGGTCGAAAATGCTGTTTGCGCCGGCCTGTGACGGGTCGGTGTCATCAGGCAAGGCGCCATCGCTGGCCGGCACATAAGCGGTTGGCGTGTTTCCCGTGGGGGCGGTGTCGGCAGGGGCGGGCTTGACCTGCGTGTTGGCCTTGCTCAATTGCCTGGCCCGGCGCTGCTGGTCGGACAGGATCGCCGATTCCGAAACTTCGCCGCGCAGCTCGGTCTCCTGGGCATGAAGCGCAGTTGGCCGCAGCAAAGCGAGCACGCTCGTCGCCAGAAGCAGAGCGCAAAACGCTCTGCCCGTTCGACCTTTTTTCTCTTGAGGTTGGGCCCGCGACATCGTCACCACTGCTTGCGCGGCGCAAGCGCGCCATACTTACCGAACCGTAAACGGGGATGGTTAACGGAGGGTTGAAGGGGTGCCTGTCGGACATGGCTGGACGGCAATTCTGTTGGACAGGCGAACGGCAAAGCGCTAATCGCATCAGCCATGCATGCGGGATCCCAAGAAAAGAAGCCTTTGGAGGCTTCGATCGCCTCGGCGCTGAGAACGGTAGCCACGGAACAGGCCGGCGTGGCGGCATTGGCCGCCGCGCTGGAGAACGAACTGGCCGAACCTTTCGCCCGCGCCGTCGACATGGTGTCGCGCATCAATGGCCGCGTCATAGTCACCGGCGTCGGCAAAAGCGGCCATATCGGCACTAAGATCGCGGCCAGTCTGGCTTCGACCGGCACGCCTGCCTTCTTCGTCCATCCGGCGGAGGCCAATCATGGCGACCTTGGCATGATCGCCAGAGACGATGCCATCATCGCCATGTCATGGTCCGGCGAGAGCAGAGAATTGATGGGCATCGTCGCCTATTCCAGGCGCTTCTCGATCCCGCTGATTGCGATTACCGCGGGCGCGGCCTCGGCGCTGGCGCGCGCGGCCGACGTGGTGCTGCTCCTGCCGTCCGTGCCGGAAGCCTGCCCGCACGGCCTGGCGCCGACGACATCGACCCTGCTGCAACTGGTGGTCGGCGATGCGCTGGCTATCGCGCTGCTCGAAGCGCGCGGCTTCACGCCCGACCATTTCCGCACATTCCACCCCGGCGGCCAGCTCGGCGCCAATCTCACGCAGATCCACGAGATCATGCATGTCGGCGAAAGGCTGCCGCTGGTGGCTTCCGGCACGGGCATGCGCGAGGCGATCCTCGAATTGTCGAACAAGGGCTTCGGCTGCGTGGCGATCGCGACGGCGGATGGCGCGTTGGTGGGCATCATCACCGATGGCGACATCAGGCGTCACATCGGCAGCAATCTCATGGAAATGAGCGTCGATCAGGTGATGACGAAAAAGCCGAAGACGGCCACACCGGACACGCTGGTGGCGACGGCGCTGCAGATTATCAACAATTCGGCCATTACGAGCCTGATGGTGGTCGAAGGCAGGCGGCTCGTGGGACTGGTTCATCTGCACGACCTGCTACGCATCGGCGCCGCCTGAAAAAATCAAAGGACGCGTCGCGTTCGGGAAGCCCTACGCGACGCGCCCTGATTTTCCGGATCGAAAGCGCCATGCGCTTTCGAAATGTCAAACAGCCTCGACGGTCAGTTCCAGATCGGTGTCGGCCGAACTGACGACGCGCACCTGCGTGCCGGCCGGCAGGTCGGGACCGGAGACGCGCCACAGCGTGTCGCCGAGCTTGATGCGGCCGCGACCGTCCTTGATCGGCTCGGCCAGCGTTGCCATCCTGCCGACCAACTGCGCGCCGCGCCGGTTGAGCAGCGGCTGATCACTCGGGACATTACGCCCGCCGACTAGTTTCTTGCCGACGAGGGCCGAGACCAGCGACAGCGCCAGGAAGGCGAGGACCTGGACTTCCCAGGCCCAGAAGCTTGCGTCCCAGATGAGCAGGGAAATCACACCGATTACCAATGCGGCGATGCCGATCCACAGCATGAATATTCCTGGCGCGATGACCTCCATCACCAGGAGGACGAAGCCCAGAACCATCCAGTTCCACGGACCAAGTTCGGAAATGATGCGGTCGAACATGGGCGTGCGCTCCTACTTCCTGTGGAGCATGATCTTTTCCGAAAACCGGTTCCCACTTTTCGGGATCATGCTCGCGACCTCAGTTCTCGTCAGGTCTCAGTTCTCATTCGGGCGAACCACCGGAGGGCGGCCTGCCTGCCTGGCGGCGCCGGCGGTGCCTTCGCTGCGGAACACCTCCCTGGCGATCTCGCTTATGCCGCCGAGCGTGCCGATCAGCGCCGAGGCTTCCATCGGCATCAGCACGACCTTGCTGTTGTTGGCGGTACCGATCTTGCCCATCGCTTCGGTGTATTTGAGCGCCACGAAGTAGTTGAGTGCCTGCACGTCGCCCTTGGAGATGGCTTCCGATACAACCTGGGTGGCTCGCGCTTCGGCCTCGGCCGAGCGTTCGCGTGCCTCGGCGTCGCGGAAGGCGGCTTCCTTGCGGCCTTCGGCCTCGAGGATCTGCGACTGCTTGAGGCCTTCGGCGGCGAGGATCTGCGCACGCTTGTTACGTTCAGCCGTCATCTGACGACCCATCGATTCGATGAGGTTGGCCGGCGGATTGATATCCTTGATCTCGACGCGGGTGATCTTGATGCCCCACGGATGGGCCGCTTCGTCGACCACGCGCAGCAGCCGTTCGTTGATGGCGTCGCGGTTTGACAGCAATTCGTCGAGGTCCATCGAGCCCATGACGGTACGGATGTTGGTCATCGTCAAATTGAGGATGGCGTTCTCCAGGCCGGCGACCTGGTAGGCGGCCTGCGCCGCATTGAGGATCTGGTAGAAGGCGATGCCGTCGACGCCGACAATGGCGTTGTCGCGCGTTATGATTTCCTGGCTCGGAACGTCGAGCACCTGCTCCATCATGTTCATCTTGGCGCCGATGCGGTCGACGAACGGCACGATGAGGTTGAGGCCGGGGCTTAGTGTTTTGGTGTAACGACCAAAGCGCTCCACCGTATAATTATAGCCTTGCGGGATTGTCCGGATGCCTTTGATAAGAAGCACCAATACCAGAAAGGCAAGCGCACCAATCGCAATACCGAAACCACTGAAGTCCATTTGAATCTCCCTCAGATGCCGGCCATGGCGTTGATTCCATGCAACCGACTTCACCAAACACTTAGGTGTGTTTCAATAATGTTACAATCAGGTGATCGTTGATTATTAGTGCATGGAATAGCGCAACTGCGGCGGTCGATCGCCGCAACGTGGCGGCCTCAGACCCAGCCCGACAGCTCGCGCCGCACCATCGCCTCGATCACCGCCATGCCTTCTGCACTGTCGTTGAGGCACGGGATGTGGGCGAATTTCTCGCCGCCGGCGTGATGGAAGGTCTCGGCCGCCTCGCGGCCGATTTCGTCCAACGTCTCGATGCAGTCGACGGAAAAGCCTGGATTGACGATGGCGATCGATTTGACGCCGTCCTTCGCCAGTTTCTCGATCGTCTTGTCGGTGTAGGGCTGCAGCCATTCCTGGACGCCGAAGCGCGACTGGAAGGTGATGATCAGCTTCTTTTCATCCCACCCCAGTCGTTCACGCAACAGTCGTGTCGTCTTCTGGCAGTGGCAGTGATAGGGATCGCCCTTTTCGAAATAGGGCTTCGGGATGCCGTGATAGGAGGTGATGACCACCTCCGGCTCGAAGTCGAGCGTTGCCAGATGCCGTTCGATCGAATGGGCGAGCGCCTCGATGTAGACCGGCTCGTCATAGTAGGGCGGCACGCTGCGGACCGCCGGTGCGCGACGCATTTTCATCAGCGCGCGAAAAAGCTGGTCATTGGCGGTGGCGGTCGTGGTCGCGGAGTATTGCGGGTAGAGTGGGAACGACAGGATGCGGTCGCAGCCTTGCTCGACCAGCCTTTGAGCGACGCTCGCGGTCGAGGGGTTGCCGTAGCGCATCGCCCAGTCGACCACGACATCGGGTAGGTCGATGAGCGCTGCGGCCAGCTTTTCGCCCTGCGCCCGGGTGTAGGTGCGCAGCGGCGACTCGTTCCTCTCGCGGTTCCATATCCTGGCGTAATTGGCGCCGGACTTCTTCGGTCTGGTGGTCAGCACCAAGCCGTAGAGGATCGGATACCAGATCGCCTTGTTGAGTTCGATGACGCGCGGATCGGACAGGAATTCGCGGAGATAGCGCCACATCGGCTTGAAATCGGTACCGTCGGGCGTGCCGAGATTGACCAACATGACGCCGATCTTGCCTGCCTTTACCGGCGGATGTCCGGCCGGTAGCGGGTCGAGCGCTTTCGCGGCTTTGGGGTCGACAGGCGTGGAAAGCGTCATGAAGGTCTCCCGACACCGCGAAAACCGACGATGTCGGGCGAAACTAGCGATGCGGAGCAAGTTTTCAATGCTGCGTCTGGCCGCACCTTACCTTGAAAGCCAAAAACCCGTCCGGTTACCCGGACGGGTTTTGCTGGTCGCAAGTGCGAAGCGAGGTTACTTCGCCGGAATGGTCAAGGTCGCGCCGACAGGAAGCCGGCGTGGTTCGTAGCCTTTGTTGGCCTCGGAGATCACCTTCCACTTGGCGCCGTCGCCGTAGGCCTTTTTGGCGAGATCCCAATAGGTATCGCCGGCGACGATGACATGGCTGGCTTCGGCCGGGGCGGCGTCAGCCGGCTTTGCCGGAGCAGGTGCGGCTTCGGCCGGTTTTGCCGGTTCGGCCGGAGCCGGCGTTGCCGGGGCGGTTTCCGCCGGGACAGTCGGCGGCGTGGTGGTGATGTCGCCGGAGCCTGCCGGCAATGCGGGCATCGCCGGCTCCGCCGGTGCAGCCTCGGCCGGTTTTGCCGGTTCCGCTGGAGCAGGTGCCGGTTCGGCTGGTTTTGCCGGCTCGGCGGCCGGGGCAGCCGCTACGGTTGCGGCAACCTCGGTGATGCGGCCGTCGAGCTTGGGTGTGTAGGGCCGGTGCGCGGCGAGATAGTCGGCGACCACCTGTTCGAGGCCCGGGCCGTAATCATAGGCGTTCTTGGCCTTCTCGGCGAAGACCTTGTAGCCGTCGCCGCCCTGGCGGACGTAATTGTTGGTGGCGACCAGATAGTCCTTGTCCGGATTGATCGCCGCCCAGGCACCGTTCTGCATCACCTCGACCGACTTGACTCGGCCGGCATTGGGCGCGACCGACTTGTCGAAGGAGTATTTAAGACCTGCCACCTGCGGGAAGCGGCCGCCGCCGTCCTCGACCTGGCTGACGCCGTTTTCCAGCCCGGCAACCAGATCCTTGCCGGAAATCTGGAAGGTCGCCAGCGTGTTCTGGAACGGCAGCACGGTCAGCACCTCGCCCATGGTGACGGTGCCCTTGTCGATCGAAGCACGCAGGCCGCCGCCATTCGAGACGACGATCTCGACGCCCTGTCCCTTGACGCGGTCGAGGATGGCGTCGGAGACGAGGTTGCCCATCGCGCATTCCTTGGTGCGGCAGCTTTCGCGGCTGCCGTCGATGGCCTCGGTGGTCTCGGCCACTTCCTTGTTCTTCAGCGCCTCGATCGGCGCGCCAAGCTCCTTGATGCGGGCAAGAACGGCCGGATCGGGAGTGATCGACTTGTCGAGGAAGATCGGGTCGCCGCTGGCTTCCTTGACGTTGCCATTGTCGTCGAACACGACCTTGAATTCGCCGAGATATTTCGAATAGGACGCGGCCTGCACCACAGGCACCTTGGAGCCGTCGGGGTTGTCGACCATCGTCGGGTAGGGGCCTTCAGCCTTCGGGTCGGTGTTGGACAGAAGCGAATGGCTGTGGCCGCCGACCACCACATCGATGCCCGGGATCTTGGCGATGACATCGCGCTCGCGCCTGTAGCCGATATGGGTGACGGCAATTATCTTGTTGACGCCTTGCGCCTTCAGCTTCTCGACCTCGGCGGTGATCGACTTGACGTCGTCCTCGATGGTAATGTTGGGGCCGGGAGAGGCGAGTTCCGGTGTGTCGTTGGTCACGGCGCCGACAATGCCGATCTTCTGGCCGCCGACCTCAAGCACAATCGACGGCTTGATCTTGCCTGCGGCGCCGGACTTGTCGTTGGGCACGACATTGGCGCTGACGATCGGGAACTTCGCCTTGTCGAGATAAGGCACCAGCGCGCTCTCGCCATCGTCGAATTCGTGGTTGCCGAGCGTCACCGCGTCGGGCTTGATCTGATTGAGGAATTCCTCCTCCGCCGTGCCCTTGTAGGTGATGTAGAACAGCGATCCCTGAAAGCTGTCGCCGGCATTGAGCAGCAGCACGTTCTGGCCTTCGAGCTTCTTGCGCTCCTGTGCGATCGCGGTGACCAGCCGGCCGGCGCCGCCGATGCACTCACCCTTGGTCTCTTCCTCGGCCGAGCAGGTCGACTCGTATTTGTTGTTGCCTTCGATGCGGCTGTGCCAATCGTTGAAATGCAGGATGTTCAACGTGTAGTCGGCAAAGGATGGTGCGGCCGACAGGCCGAGTGTCGAGGCAGAGAGGGCGGCAATGGCGGCGAGCTTCTTCATCTTCGTCTCCCGGATATGATCAAAGGCGTTTAACGCTCTTGCCCGACTGCAGGATAACAGCCAGCATTTCGGGTATGTTCACATCGCGGTTGTGGCGATGCAAGAAGAATCAGGGCGGATAACCGGCATCGGTTTGCCGGCATAAAAAAGGCGGCGGCATCGCGCCGCCGCCATCCGCAAAGCCGCATGGGAAAGGTTCAGCCGCGCCTGGTCAGCACGAAGTTCTGCCCGGCGGAGCTGGTGCAATTCAGCTGGTTTATGGACACCAGCAGGCAGTTGAAAGCGATTGGCTGCTGCCGGATCAGCGAGGTTCCGTTGATCTCGACCGAGGTGGCGCCGGTCTTGGTGTAGCTGCCGTCAGCGAATTTCTCACCGGTCTCCGCCGAAACGGTGGTGAAGACGCCGCCGTTCAATGTCGAGACCGCCTTGCCTTCGGCGTTCAGCCATGAGCCTTCGACGCCTCGCGCCTGCGATGAGATCGGTGGCCCGTCGGAGCCGCCGGTGGTGCAGGCGGCAAGCATCGTCGCAAGAGCGCCCGCCGCGCCCGCAGAAAGAATTTTGCGCGCAATCGTCATATCAAATCCTCTCCTGACGCATCGGCCCAATCGTCAAACGACGTTTTGGAGCACACGATGTGCGTGGCCTCAAGTTTCCAGAGCCGTCCCTCGCGCGTCCAAATGGATGCACACTGCTCTCGTCCGCATCCCTTCAATCGCCCGATTTCCGGGCGATTGCAAGGCAGTGGGGCAGGGGTATGGAACCGCTATCGAACGAGGATGTTGCGGAATTGCCACGGGTCGCTTTTGTCGAGGTCCTCGGGAAACAGGCCCGGACGGTTATCGAGCGGCGTCCAGTCGGTGTAGTAGCCCTTGACCGGTCCGAGATACTGGGACTGCACTTCCAGGCAGCGCTTGTAGTCCATCTCGTCGGCCTCGACGATGCCGGCCTCCGGGTTTTCCAGCGCCCAGACCATGCCGGCGAGCACGGCCGAGGTGACCTGCATGCCGGTAGCGTTCTGGTAGGGCGCCAGCTTGCGGGCTTCGGCCAGCGACAGCTGCGAACCGTACCAGTAGGCGTTCTTGGCATGGCCGTAGAGCAGCACGCCAAGCTCGTCGACGCCGTCGACCAGCTCGTTTTCGTCGAGCACATGGTGGACCGGCTGCGGCTTGCCGGCAGCGCCGAACATTTCGTGGAGCGACAACACGGCGTCGTTGCAGGGGTGATAGGCATAGTGGCAGGTCGGGCGGTATTGCACCTTGCCCTTCTTACCGCGCACGGTGAAGAAGTCGGCGATCGAGATCGCCTCATTGTGCGTCACCAGGAAACCGTATTGCGCGCCCGGCGTCGGGCACCAGGAGCGCACGCGGGTGTTGGCGCCGGGCTGTTCGAGATAGATCGCAGCCTTGGAGCCATGCTTGTGCTCCTTGCCGTTCTTCGGCATCCATCTCTCATGCGTGCCCCAGCCGAGCTCGGCCGGCTGCAGCCCTTCCGAGATGAAACCCTCGACCGACCAGGTGTTCCAGAACACGTTCATCGGCTTCGGCTTCTTGGTGCGCTGGGTGTCGCGCTCGGCGATGTGGATGCCCTTGACGCCGGCCTTCTTCATCAGCTTCGCCCAGCCGTCACGGTCGTCCTGCGCCGGTTCGGAAAACTCGAGGCCGAGGTCGCCGGCAAGGTTCAGCAGCGCCTGCTTGACGAACCACGAGACCATGCCCGGATTGGCGCCACAGGTCGAAACCGCGGTAGCGCCGCCGGGCTTGTCGTGCTTCTCCTTGATCAAGGCTTCGCGCAGCGCGTAGTTGGTGCGGCTGGCATTGTCGGCCTTGGCGTCGAAATAGAAGCCGCGCCACGGCTCGACGACGGTGTCGATGTAGAGCACGCCGAGCTTGCGGCAGAGCCGCATCAGGTCGACCGAGCCGGTATCGACCGACAGATTGATGCAAAAGCCCTGGCCGCCGCCATTGGTCAAAAGCGGCGTCAACAGTTTCTTGTAGTTTTTCTCGGTCACGTGCTCCTGGACGAAGGCGATGCCGCGCTCGTCGAGCAGCTTGCGGTCGGTGTCGAGCGGGTCGATGACCGTCATGCGCGACTTGTCGAATTTGAAATGGCGCTCGATCAGAGGCAGCGTTCCCCGTCCGATCGAACCAAAGCCGATCATCACGACAGGGCCGGTGATTTCACCGTAAACGGGCCAGTTTTCATTCGCCATTTTATCGAGCACTCCTTCAAGCAACGCGCCAAACGGCCGTTCGACCGCCGCGCGACAAACCATAGATCATTGTCACAATAAAGCGAAAAGCAGGGATAAGGTTAGTTCCCGGCCGTGCAGATACGCCTACGGTTCGAGCAGTTTCGCGAATTCCGGTGTGAACAGCGCTTGTGCTTCGGAGACCGGCATTTCAACGAGATCGCCGCCGCAAGCCTGGATGACGTTGGGCAAACCTTGCAGGCCGAAGACCAGAACCTGCCTGTCGCCATCGCGCTTCAGGCTGGCGCCGAGATAGTCGCCGATCAAATCGTCGATGCCGCATTCGGCCTCGTAATCCACCTCGGTCTGGTCGCTGGGCTTCTTGCGGTTTTCCCTGACGAAGGCGGCCAGCGAGGGGCCTGGCTTGCCGTCGCCCGTATCGGAAAACATGTCCTGAAGGGTAAGCAAGGCGCCACGGCGCACGTCCATGACATAGGCGTCGGAATAGTTGTTCGGATGCGCACCGCCGCAATAGAGGCTGCCGGATTCCGACCAGCTCATCAGCTTCGGCGTCAATGACGTAACTTTGGACGTCGTGTCTTCATAGCCGCCAAGCGAATCGTCGTCCATGCCCTCCATCGGCGGCCCGTCGTGGAAACCGGCATATTGCAGCGCCGCGCACGTCAAGGCGCTGAGGCTGTCATGCCAATGGCGGTTCTGCAGCAAGGCATTGGCGGCTTCGATCGGCGCACTGCCGGCGAGATCGACGATGCGCGGCCTGGCGAATTTGGTGCGCGGATCGGTGACATAGTTGTAGGCTGCATCCGGCCAACCTTCCTTGGCGTCTGCCTTGGGCGCGAAATCCAGCTTGAGATAGTCGTAGGGCGATGCCGCCATGGTGATCGGCGCATCGTCGCCCGAGAATGTCATGTCGGTGAAATCATAGAGATCGCGTGGCGTCGTCGCCGGCGTCTCCGTCTGGGCACGGCTGGCGATCCTTGTCAGCTTCAGCGGCAGGGTCTTTTTGGCCGTCCAGGTGCCTTCCAGCGTCTTGCCCTTGTCGGCGGAACTCAACCGCCAGACGGCGCCGATGGGTGGAGCCTGGCCGTCGCCGCACTTCTTGGCATCGCAGGCTTCTTCCTCGGCCAATTGAAAGGTGGCGCCCTTGCTCGACTTCGCCTGCAGAGGAATATCGACGCCCTTGGAACGGTAGAAATAGCGCGCCGCCAGTGCCTCTCCAGCCGTCGCCGGATCACCGGTAAACTCGACGACGATGTCGATGTTGCCGAGCTTCCCCGCATAGGTCACCGGTTCCGCATGCGCTGTTGCCGGCAACGCCAGGAATGCACCGAGCAGGACGGCTAGCTTCAGAACATGTCGGACCATCGTCACTCCTGAGCCATGGTTTGCAGGCGTTGCACCAGCCGGTCACGGTCTGATGTCATCCCCTTGTAGTCGAGTTGAGCCTCATCCAGCGCCTGCAATTGCGCCGCGAAAGAGGCGGCAAGCGTTGCCCGGTCGGGATGCCGCGCCAGCACTTTCAACGGGTCGAGATGGATGCGGATGGTGAACAGGATGTCGCGCGAGACGGACAGTTTGCGCAGCGTCTGGCGCTCGACGCGGATGAAGGCGTGGGCGTTTACGTCGCCGTCGGGAAATCGCGAGGGGCGCCTGGTGGCACGGTCGATGCGCTCGACATTGGAGAGCGGATGATAGAGCGCGTCGTCGGCCTGGATCGACCAGTTGAAGCGTTCGACAGCCTGACCCTGCAGGCCGTCGAACATGCGGTTGATGAGCTCGGCCGGCCTGGTGCCCGGACCGAAGCCCGGCACCGGTGCGTGGATCTGCTGCAGCGGCCGGCCGAATTTCTCGACCAGCGACCAGGATGACGGGAAACACAGCGAGCCGGCGGCGAGCCGCCAGCCGGTGTCGTCACGGCGCATCAGGATCAGGTCTTCCTGGACGAGCAGCGACGCTGCGACCAGCGGGGCATCGGGGAAGGTGGCGTCAGAGTCGGCTTTGGCGCCAATGACCTCAACCCCGGCATTGGTGCGCCGGTACATCCCGGGAAATCTCGACAGCAGATGTGCTTCGAGGAGGCCGCGCACTTCGCGCTGGGCGTCGCGCGTGCCGTCTTCCTCGACAAACACCTTGTCGGGAATTTCGGCATACAGCCGGCGCTTTTCGGCGAGATGGTCGAAGAGATACCGGTCGACCTCGATCCACTTGTCGAGTTCGAGCGGCTTCAGCCCGATGGTGAAGAGCTTTGAGGAGCCATCATAGGGCGTGTGCGTGGGCTGACGAGAATTCATGCTTCGCTAGAAAGTGTCCAATGCCGGCGGTTATTCTCGCAGCCGCTTCGTATCAGGCCAATGTTGCCGGGATCAAGCCGCGCAGAGAATTGCCGACGAACAGTGTTTTGGCGGATTTCAACTCGTCATAGCTGTAGATCGCCTCTTGGGCGCGGCCTTCGTCCAGCAGCTCGGCGCGCAATACGCCAGGCAGCAGGCCGCAGTCGAGCCTGGGTGTCATCAGCATGCCATCACCGAAATCGGCGAAGACGTTGGTGATGGTGCCTTCGCAGATTTCGCTGCGCTCATTTGCGAGCAACACTTCGTCGGCCTGGGTGATCAGATATTCGGAGCGGGCGTGGGTGTAGATCTGTCGCCGGCTGGTCTTGTGGCGCAGCAGCGCGTCCGAGGAAGAGAGCCGCACCCGCGCCAGTCGCAGCCGCCAGACCTTGTCGGCGGCGAACGGCTCATAGGGCTGGACCGAGGCGGTCACTTCGCCATTGCGCTGCAGGGCGAGCCGGGTGCGCAGCGCCGTCTGCTGCGCCCCGATAGTATTCGCCAGCACCTCGCCGATCGGCTGCGGATCGCAGGCAAAGCCGAGTTCTTCCGCCGAGCCGTAAAGGCGCGCGAGATGGCGTTCGAAGCGCAGAAAGCCCTGGCCGGGCTCCCAGCGCATCGTCTCGATCAGCTCGAAATCGGCGGTGTCCCCGTCGCGAAGCGCGCCTTCAGCAGACACTCCTGATACTCCTCTTGCGCCGTCGAATCGAAGACGACGCCGCCGCCGACATTGTAAACGGCCTCGCCACTGGAAAAGAGCGATATGGTGCGGATCGCCACCGAAAAGCGCATCATGCCGCCAGGCGCGATCCAGCCGATGGCGCCGCAATAGACGTCGCGCGGTGTCTCTTCCAGCTCGTGCAGGATTTCCATGGCGCGGATTTTCGGTGCGCCGGTAATCGAGCCACAGGGAAACAGCGCGCCAAAGATTTGGCGGATGCCGAGATCAGGCAGAAGCTTCGCCCGCACACGGCTCACCATCTGATGGACGGTCGGGTAGCTCTCGATGCGGAACAGTTCCGGCACTTCCAGCGTGCCGATCTCGCTGATCAGGGAGATGTCGTTGCGCAGGAGATCGACGATCATCCGGTTCTCGGCCTGGTTCTTTTCGTCGCTGCGCAAGAAGGACTTCAACCGCGCGTCCTCGGCCTTGGTCGCGCCGCGCGGTGCGGTGCCCTTCATCGGATGGGTTTCGATCATGCCTAAGGCATTGATCTCGAAGAACAGCTCGGGCGAACGCGATAAGATGATGGGATCGCCGAGCGAAATCAGTGCGCCATACTTGACCGGCTGGCGTCCTGTCAGTGCGTCGAAGGCAGCAACCGGATCGCCCGACCATTGGGCACGGACCGGAAAGGTCAGGTTGCCTTGGTAGCAGTCGCCCTTGCGGATGTGGTCGTGAAGGCGCGCGAAGCGTTTGGCGTAGTCCTGAGCGGACCAACTGGCCCTGGCGTCGAAGATGGGGCCATTGGTGGCCGGCGCATCGTTGCGCGGCACGGCCTCTTCGGCCGGAGCATTGAAGACACCCAGACAAACCAATGGCGCGCGCCGGCCTTCAGGCAGCAGCGGCACGAGTTTCGGTTCGAGCAGATAGCCCGCTTCGTAGGAGAAATAGCCGGCCAGCCATTTGCCGGCATCGCTCGCCGCCTGCGCAGCCGCCAGCGCCGGCAGAAAATCCTTGGCATCATAGGCAATGATGATGTCGGCCGGGTGGTCGAAGACCAACTGACGGCCGCTTTCATCGTTGCGGAAAATGGCAGAGGGCAGGGGCATGGGGCTCGGGTACTGCGGTCGATGACGCCAGAACCGCTCTATATGGGGGCCGGGCGGCGTGCAATCGAGGGAGCGGCGTCGCAGGGCGCAAAGACAGTGGCGAATGCAAAAACAAAGACGGCGCCCGAGAGCGCCGCCTTCTGCTTATGTTGCCGATGACAGATCAGCTGTTGTTGGCGGTCCCGGCGCTCGGGAATTGGCGTGCGAACTCCTTTTCGTCGCCGGCGGCAAGCAGCTTGGCCTGCTCGACCCACTTTTCGCGAGCGATGCGGCCGTCGAAATTCAGCGTGTCCTCGATGCGCTTGACGTCGGCCGCGGTCCAGCCGGCGATCTGCGCGTAGGTCGTGACGCCAAGGCCCTTGAGCAGTTTGTCGTTGACCGGGCCGATACCGATCAGGCGACGCAGATTGTCGGCCTTTCCAGCTGCCGGGGCGGCCTTCTTCGGGACGGCGGCGGGCTTTGAAGCCGCGGCTTTGGGCGCGGCCTTGGCGGCGGCAGGTTTGCTGGCCGCTGGTTTTGCGGCCGCGGATTTGGCCGCAGCTGGTTTGGCCGCGGCGGGTTTGGCGGGGGTCGGTTTCGCGGCCGGGGCGGACTTGGCCGTTGCCGCTGTCGATACCAGGGCGGCCGGCGCCGAACTTGAAGGCTTGGCGGATGGAGCTGATGTTTCACGCAGCCGCCGTTCGAGATCGGCGCGGGTCTTGCCGCAGGCGTCGAGTTCGCCAGTCAGGCGATCGGCGTCGGCGCGCAGTCTGTCACGCTCGCTGCGGGTGCGGTCGAGATCGCCGCGCAGGCTGTCGAGTTCGCCGCGCAGCCGGCCCCAGATAAACCAGCCAACCAACACACCTACAAGGAACGCCAGGACAATGTAAAAGAAGGTCATCGTCTCTCTCCAGTCGGATCCGTCCGCCGCCGTCCCAAGTCATGACCTTGGCAGATCGGATCATCCAATGTGGTTCGGCGGCTCAGGGAACAGCCGGTCTGTCGTCGAGTGTCGGCGTTCGGCTTTCCGCCCATTGCCAACCGTCGCTGTCGCATTCGTCAGACCGCTGCCATGGGCCGGGATACTGTCCGGCCTTAAGCCGCGCGCCCGGCTGAGCTTCAGTCGGAAAGCTATCATACGGTTTCGGGAAAGCTAACGGAATTTTCGCCGGAGAGTTATTCAAGAACAGATATTTAGAACAAGAACAGAGCTGCCGTCACATGCATTCCGGCTAAACTGTTCTGCGATTCTGCAAAGTCGAGGCCGCTGCTGAACCTGCCACTCTGCGCCATCGGTCCAATGGGTGCGCGCATTAACTGTCGAGCGCTTCCAACTCGTCGATCAGGCCGCCGATCACGCCAAGCCCGATCTGCCAGAAGGCGGGGTCGGTGGCGTCGAGGCCGAAGGGCGCGAGAAGCTCCGAGTGATGCTTGGTGCCGCCGGCGCGCAACATCTCGAAATACTTATCCTGGAAGCCATGCTCAGCGTTCTGGTAGACCGCGTAGAGCGAGTTCACCAGGCAGTCGCCAAAGGCATAGGCGTAGACGTAGAAGGGGGAGTGGACGAAGTGCGGGATGTAGGTCCAGAAGACCTCATAGCCCTCGCGCAGCTTGATCGCCGGCCCCAGGCTTTCGGCCTGCACCTCGAGCCAGAACTGGCCGAGCTTGTCGGAGGTCAGTTCGCCGTTCTTGCGCTCTGCATGCACCTTGCGTTCGAACTCGTAGAAGGCGATCTGGCGCACGACCGTGTTGATCATGTCCTCGACCTTCTGGGCGAGCATCGCCTTGCGCTGGCGCTTGTCGGTGGTCTGGTCGAGCAGCGAACGGAAGGTCAGCATCTCGCCGAACACCGAGGCCGTCTCGGCCAAAGTCAGCGGCGTCGAAGCCATCAGCGCGCCCTGGCCGCCGGCCAGCACCTGATGCACGCCGTGGCCGAGTTCATGCGCCAGCGTCATCACATCGCGCGGCTTGCCCATGTAGTTGAGCAGCACGTAAGGGTGCGCCGAAGGCACGGTCGGATGGGCGAAGGCGCCGGGCGACTTGCCGGGCCTGACCGGCGCGTCGATCCAGTTGCGGTCGAAGAAGGTGCGGGCGATCTCCGCCATGTCGGGGGAAAAGCGCTGATAGGCCGATAGCACAGTGTTCCTGGCATCATCCCAAGGAATCACCGCTTGCGGCGTTTCGGGCAAGGGCGCGTTGCGGTCCCAGTGGTTCATCACCTCCATGCCCAGCCAGCGCGCCTTCATCGCGTAGTAGCGATGAGACAGGCGCGGATAGGCCTCGCGCACGGCCGATGCCAGCGCGTCGACCACGCTGCGCTCGACACGGTTGGCGAGATGGCGTGAGTCGGCGATGTCCTCGAAGCCGCGCCAGCGGTCGGAAATCTCCTTGTCCTTGGCCAGCGTGTTGGTGATCAGCGTGAAGGTGCGCAGGCTCTTGCGGAAGGTTGTGGCCAGCGCTTCGGAGGCGCGGCGGCGGACCTCCCCATCGGCGTCCTGCAGGCGGTTCAGCGCCGGCTCCAGCGTCAGTTCCTCGCCGTCTATGTCGAAACGCAGATCGGTCATCGTCTCGTCGAACAGCCGGTTCCAGGCACCGCGCCCGGTGATCGACTTCTCATGGAACAGCTGCTCGACCCGATCCTCGAGCTGGTAGGGCTTGTCCATTCTGAGGTCGAGCACCCAGGGCCGGTAATGGGCAAAGCCGGCGTCGGCGGCGAGGGCGGATTCGAGCGCCTTGTCATCGATCAGGTTCAGTTCCAGCGCGAAGAACAGAAGATGCGCGCTGGCGTCGGTCATCTTTTCCTGGATGTCGCCATAGAGCTTTGCGCGCTGCGGATCGGCGGTGTTGCCGGCATAGATCAGGCCGGCATAGGAGACGATGCGGCCGATCAGTTCCTCCAGCGCCTCATAGGCTGTCAGCGCCTCGCCAAGCCTGCCGGCGCTTCCGCGCCCGGCCTCCGCAGCCAGTGTGCCCTTCCAGCGGTTCTCGAAGGCGACGGCGTCGGCCGCCGCCTTGGCAAGGTCACGCTTCAGTTCGGGCGCCTCCATGCCGGAATAAAGATCGGCGAGATTCCATTCCGGCAGGTCGCCAAGTTCCGCCGCGCCCTGACCGGACGCTACCGCCGCAAGCTGCCGACCGAGAATCCTGCTCATCAACAATTACCTTCTGGAATCAAGGGGAAAGGACAAGCCGGTCAAATCCTAAGGAATTCGTTCACCGGGTTTTTTGAAACCTTGTTTAGAACCCTGTGCCAAGATGATCCATGGGAATTTCCCAGGCGGGCAACTCAAATCAGTCATGACAGGTTCCATTCTTATAGTCGATGACGATCCCGTGCAGCGCCGGCTGCTCGAAGCGGCGGTGACGAAATTCGGCCACAGCGCCATCGTTGCCGATGGCGGCGAGGCCGGTCTGAGCGCGCTTGACGGACCCAATGCGAGGGATATTTCGGCAGTCATCCTCGACCTTGTCATGCCGGGCCTCGACGGCATCGGCGTGCTGAAGGCGATGCGCGAGCGCGGCATCACTGTTCCCGTCATTGTGCAGACTGCGCAGGGCGGCATAGAAACGGTGGTCTCGGCGATGCGCCACGGCGCCTTCGATTTTGTCGTCAAGCCGGCGTCTCCCGACCGGCTGCAGACCGCGATCGGCAACGCGCTCAAGGTCGAGGCGGTCGAGGACGAGGTCAAGCGCACGTCGCGGCGTCGGGGCGGCCACCTGACATTCAAGGACATGATCACGCATAGCCCGGCGATGGACCGGGTGATCCGCCTCGGCCAGAAGGCTGCGGCCTCCAACATCCCGATCCTGATCGAGGGCGAATCGGGCGTCGGCAAGGAATTGGTGGCGCGCGCCATCCAGGGCAGCGGCGAACGCCGCACAAAACCGTTCGTCACCGTCAATTGCGGCGCCATCCCCGACAATCTGGTCGAATCGATCCTGTTCGGTCACGAAAAAGGCTCGTTCACCGGCGCCACCGAAAAGCATACCGGCAAGTTCGTCGAGGCGCATTCGGGCACGCTGTTCCTGGACGAGATCGGCGACCTGCCGCTCGACGTGCAGGTCAAGCTGTTGCGCGCCGTGCAGGATGGCGAGGTCGATCCGGTCGGCGGCCGTTCCACCGTCAGGGTCGACATCAGGCTGATCTCGGCCACGCACCGCAACCTTCTGCAGCAGGTCAAGGACGGCAAGTTTCGCGAGGACCTGTTCTACCGGCTCAACGTTTACCCGATCGTCGTGCCGCCGCTGCGCGACCGCCGCGACGACATCCCCTATCTGGTCAAGCATTTCATGGACAAGGTGGCGCCGGCGGGCAATCGCCTGCACGGCATCTCGGATGCCGCACTGGCCATGCTGCAGGCCTATGATTGGCCGGGAAACATCAGGCAGCTGGAAAACGCCGTGTTCAGGGCCTCGGTGCTTGCCGAAGGCGATGTGCTCACGACTGACGAATTTCCGCAGATCCGGGCGCAGGTCGACGGCACCGTCAATCTCGACGCCGATGCGTCCTTGTCGGACCCCGGCATGGCCTTGAGCACCGGATCGCAAGGCGATGGCGCGCAGACTGACGACGCCGGTACTGCAGCTGCCGAGCCCGCCCCTCCGGCGAGGCTGCTTCAGCGTTTCGGCACGCTGCGGGCGCTGGACGAGCGTGGCAATGTGCGTGCGCTGGCCGATGTCGAACTCGAAATGATCAAGCTCGCCATCGACCATTATAACGGCCAGATGAGCGAGGTCGCGCGGCGTCTCGGCATCGGCCGCTCGACGCTCTACCGCAAGCTCAAGGAATACGGCATCGACCCGGAAACCGGCCGCCTCGACCGCCTTGCCTCCTGAACGCCGAATTCCACAGCTTGCCAACGCAAGGCCGGGACCAGCTTGCCATGCCACATCCGGCGCTGCATAAGGGTTGGGGCGGGAATATGACTGATGCGGACAGCGTTGTTCACGCATTAAGGCCAGCGGTAACAGATCGTGTAGCGGGAAAAGGCTGAATCTTGATCTAAACCAGCAGTTTACCAAGAAATCCTGTGTATTATTTTTGACGGGATATCGCCACGGTGTTACCGCATTTCGGCTTCAATAAGCGATGATTAACCATTAGGATCGATATTCGGATGTAAGAACCACGCATCCGTTTGGACAAATCCGGGGACAAACGGCAGCCTGCAAGGCCTTTTGATTTGAACAAAGTCGAACGACACAGAAACGGGCGGCGCGATCACATGGGCGTCTGGCCGAGATGGCTGGCAGCGGTGATCGTTGCGTTCGCTTTCCTTGCCGCTACTGCTGCCGGCGCCAGCGCTGAAACGCGCTCGCTCAAGCTCTATCACCTCCACACGCACGAAAAGGCCGAGATCGTCTACAAGCGCAATGGCCGCTACGATCCGGCAGGCCTCAGGAAGATCAACATCATCCTGCGCGACTGGCGTCGCAACGAACCGACCAAGATGGATCCGCGCCTGCTCGATCTGGTGTGGGAAGCTTATCGGCAGGCCGGCGCCACCGACTATATCCAGGTCGTTTGCGGCTATCGCTCGCCGTCGACCAATTCGATGCTGCGCAGCCGCAGCCGCGGTGTCGCCAAGGAAAGCCAGCATATGCTGGGCAAGGCGATGGACTTCTACATTCCGGGTGTGCCGCTGAAGAAGCTGCGCAACATCGGCCTGAAGATGCAGGGCGGCGGCGTCGGCTACTATCCGTCGTCGGGTTCGCCCTTCGTCCACATGGACGTCGGCAATGTGCGGCACTGGCCAGGCATCAGCCGCCAGGAACTGGTCAGCCTGTTTCCCAATGGCAAGACGCTGCATGTGCCGAGCGACGGCAGGCCGTTGCCGGGTTATGACCAGGCGCTCGCCTCCTACAAGGCGCGCAAGGGCGCCGGTTCTCCTGCCATCATGATGGCCAGCGCAGGCGGCAGCACCAAGAAATCCGGTGGCTTCCTGTCCGCTTTCTTTGGCGGTGGCGGTGAAGACGAAGCCGACGACAGCGCCGATGTCGCTACCGCCGCGCCGCCGCCGAGAAGCGTGAAGCCGGTGCTGGCTGCCACGAGCAACAACAACAGCAATCTGCCTGGCATCGCGATCGTGTCGCCGCAGAACGCCAAGCGCGCCAACATTCCGCAGCTTGCCGACGACAGCGCTGACGATGCGGAGCCGCAGGACACGCCGGAGACGATCATCGCCGCGCTGCCCGCCAAGGAAGTGCCGCTGCCCGCTTTCGCACCGCGGCCGAAGGCCGATGTCGGCGCGCAACAACCTGAGACCGTGCCGTTCGGCGTGGCCGATGCCACCACCGAACAGACGGTGGCGACGGCGCAGGCGCCGGCCAATGTGCCGTTCGGCACGGCCGATGCGAGCAATGCCGACCAGGGGGCCGATCAAGCTGCCGCTCCGGCGCAGGTCGCGGTCAACGTCCCGTTGCCGACCTGGCGTCCCGACCGCTCTTCGCCGCCGGCTGAGCTTGCGCCGCAGGACAAGGGCGTTCTGCTGGCGCTGGCCGATACGGCTGCCCACAAGCAGACCGCAACCGACGCGTTCTCGGTGCTGCCGTCGCAGCGTCCGGACGAGGTCAAGGCGGTTCTCGAACAGGCCAGCGCCGCCGATACAGCCGGTGCTACCGACGACTATCAGGTTGCGTCGCTTGAGCCGCGCTCGGCGTTCAACGATCCGTCAGGTGTCGATGCCGCATCGCCGCGCGGCGCTATTGCTGCCCGTCCCGCCGGTACCGATCCAGCCTCGGTGATCGGCGCCGGCGTCAAGACGACACGCAAGGAAGCCAGGGCTTCGGCCCGCGACCTGAAGCCAGGACCGAAGGCAGTGGTGATGGCGGCCGAACCGCAGGCGGCCCGCTGGGCGCTGAGCAGCGGCGACAACATCGCCACCGTTTCCAGCCCGACGACAGCGCCGCGCTATGCCTACAACATCGTGCATACGCCGCCGAGCGAGGTCTACACCGCAGGCTTTCAGGCGGACAACCAGATGGCCGATGCCAACCGCTTCACCGGCAATGCCGTAAAATTCCTTTCGGTCGCCCGCTTCCAGACGAAGTAAGGGCGTGACCGGGGCGTTATCGACTCGAAGCCGCGCTGGGCAACCTGTGCGGCTTTTGTTTTTAGCGAGATCTCGAGCACTGGCTTCCATCGCCACAGAATGCTAACCACCAAGCTGCATTCCCGCTTCGTCTAATGGTAGGACAGCGCCCTTTGAAGGCGTGAATCGTGGTTCGAGCCCATGAGCGGGAACCAAAATCTCAACGCGTAGCAAACCCGGTCGGCGCAGCTGGCGGGTTTTTGTGCCGAGTGCAATTCCGGGAACACTGTGATTTTCCCGGAAAAGCGCGGAGCGCTTCCCTTGGGAATTGCGCAAAGACAAAGTAGCGGAGGTTATTTTCCGAGCTTGCTCGCGGTCTGTGCGAGCGCCTCGATCTCATCCCACTTGCCGGCCTTGACCAACTCGTCCGGCGCCACCCACGAGCCGCCGACGCAGATAACGTTGGACAGGCTGAGATAGTCGGCGGCGTTCTTGGCCGAGATGCCGCCGGTCGGGCAGAATTTCACGTCGGCCAGCGGCGAGGCAAAGGCCTTCAGCGAGGCGATGCCGCCGGATTGTTCGGCCGGGAAGAATTTCAGGAACCGCAGGCCGGCCTCGCGGGCAGCCATGATCTCGCCGGGCGTGATGGCGCCGGGCAGCAAGGGAACGTCGCTGTCCTTGGTCGCCGCCAGCAACTCTCGCGTGATGCCGGGGCTGACGATGAATTTCGATCCGGCGGCCGCTGCCTCGTCGAACTGCTTGGCATCGAGAATTGTGCCGGCGCCGACAATGGCGCCCTCGACCTCACCGGCGACGCGGCGGATCGCTTCCAGCGCATCGGCGGTTCTCAGCGTGATCTCGATCGCCGGCAGGCCGCCGGCGGCGAGCGCCCGGGCGAGCGGGACGGCGTCCGCGACATTGGCGATCTTCAGCACCGGAATGACCGGCTGGCCATTGAGCAGCGACAGGAGCTTTTCGGTCTTGCTGGGCATTGGCTTGTCTCTCCCTAGGTGATTTCAACCGATTAGCAGAAGGCCGATTCCGAGTCCACGAAACCCGGCCTGCCGCGATGTCACATGTCGGCCAACGAGCCTGCTGGCGAATACCGACAAGGTGTCTTTAGCTCTGCCTTGAATCCGCTTTGACCACGGTTTAGTGGCTTGGCGATGACCAACCGTGAACCCGTGCGCGTCGCTGCGCTCTACAAATTTGCGAGGCTGGGCGACTTCGAGGCGCTGCGAGAATTGCGCACGCCGCTTGCCGCCTTCTGCTGCGGGCGCGGCATCAAGGGCACATTGCTTCTGGCGCAGGAAGGTATCAACGGCACGGTCGCCGGCAGCGAAACCGACATAGCCGACCTGATCGCTTATCTCGAGGCCATCGAGGGTCTTGCCGATCTCGAGGTCAAATACAGCACTGCCGCCGAAATGCCGTTCCATCGCATGAAGGTGCGGCTGAAGCGCGAGATCGTCACCATGGGCGTCGAAGACCTCGACCCGGCGACGGGTGCGGGGACCTATGTCGCGCCGGCCGACTGGAACGCGCTGATCTCGGACCCCGGCACCATCGTCATCGACACACGCAACGCGTACGAAGTGTCGATAGGCACGTTCGAGGGTGCGGTGGATCCACGCACGTCGAGCTTTCGCGAATTCCCGGCCTGGGTGGAAAAACACCGCGACCAACTCGACGGCCGCAAGGTCGCGATGTTCTGCACCGGCGGCATCCGCTGCGAAAAGGCGACGGCCTATGTGAAGTCGCTCGGCTTCGAGGATGTGTTCCATCTCAAGGGCGGCATCCTCAGATATCTTGAAGAGGTCCCGGCCGAAGACAGCCTGTGGCAGGGCGAGTGTTTCGTCTTCGACGAGCGGGTCTCGGTGTCGCATGGGTTGACCGAAGGCGAGGCCGAACTCTGCCGCGCCTGCCGGCATCCGCTGACGCCGGAGGACCGGCTGTCGCCGCATTTTTCCACCGGCGTGTCATGCCCGCATTGTTACGAGGCACGCTCGGATGAGGATCGCACCCGCTATGCCGAGCGCCAGCGCCAGGTCGAACTTGCGCAGGCGCGGGGCAGGGGACATATCGGCAGTTAAGTGCCGCCGACGCCCTGACTGGATCACCACACGACAGAATAGCGGTCGATCACCCACAGCCATGTGCCGTCGGCCTGCCGGCGCGCGACCTCTGAGGTTATCGAGCCGTCGGCAAGCCTGGTCGACGTCAACGCGAGGTCGCCGTTAATGGCCGCCGGGCGCTGCTCGCCGCGCTGGAACTTTCGTCCGCTCGCGGCAAAGGCTTCGAGCAAAGCGCGGATCGCCTCGTGGCCACGCGTCAATTCGGCTGCTCCGGTGTCGATGGCGGCATCGGGTTGGAACAGCGCCACCATGCCGTCAATGTCTCCGGCCCACTGCCGGTCGATCAACAAACGTTCCAGATCCTGCGGATCGCGCGCCGGTTCCCGGCCAGGTTGATCGGTCACGGCAAGGTTCCTCCCTCGGCAATGCGGCGGCGACATTAGCGCAAGCCGAGGCCGGTATCGACACACCGATCACCGATTTGGGGCATTGCCGGCGCCGATAGCAAAGCGCGTCTCCGTCATTGTAATGTCAGTGTGCGGGACCTACCTCTGCAACGTCCAAAACCTGCCCGTTCACGTTTGGCGCGGGCCCTTTTCTGGAGGCACCATGTTCGACCCCAAGAAGCTTCTCGACAATCTGCTCGGCTCGCAAGTTCCCGGCACAACCGGCACCGTTCGCGACAAGGCCGGGCAGGCTGTGCAGATGGCCAAGGACAATCCGCTGGCCGCCGGTGCGCTGGCTGCGGTGCTGCTTGGAACCGGCACGGGACGGCAGTTCACCGGCACGGCCGTGAAGCTCGGCGGACTGGCTGCGATCGGCGGTCTCGCCTACAAGGCCTACCAGAATTACAAGGCCGGCAATGCACCCGAGCAGGCGCCGGCGGCCGGCCAGCCGGAATTGCTGCCGCCGCCCGCCGACACCGGCTTTCATCCTTCACAGGCGCCACAGGGGGAGGACGAGTTCACGCTGACCCTGGTGCGGGCGATGATCTCGGCGGCCAAGGCCGATGGCCATGTCGATGACGCGGAGCGCCAAAAGATCGCCGGCAAGCTCAGTCTGGCCGGCATCGGCACGGAAGCGGAAAAGTTTCTGATGGCGGAGCTGGACAGCCCGCTCGACCTCGATACGCTGGTCGCCGGCGCCAAGACCGATGAGCAGAGGCTCGAGCTCTACACGGCGTCCCGACTGACGATCGACCCCGATACGCGCGCCGAACGCGGCTATCTCGACCTGCTCGCCGGCCGGCTCGGCCTGCCGGATGCGCTCGTCGATCATGTCGAGGCGACGGTGTCGGCGGCCAAGGTGCCGGTTCCGTCAGGCACGGCGCCGAACCCGCGCTGGTAGACAACGCAGCCGCGCGCCTGGGGCAGGGGGGCCGAGGCCGGAAAAATGCGTTAACGTCTCGTTTACCGAGGAAGCGCATGATTTTAGTCAGTCGGATCGGCTTTTCCTCCTCCCAAGCCCGGTTCAGATCAGGGGGCGGTCGCCAATGACCGCCCTTTTTGTTGGACCGATCACATAAAGCGCGTGGCGCTTCATGTTTTTGTCCTGATGCATGTCGTTCTCTTAGAACCGGGGCCACTTTTGAGCGACATGCATTAGTGTCCGGCTTGCCATGATCGCCCTCATTTGCGATGGGTCGGTGCATTCGGATGCACCCCGATCTGTGCCGGGGATGCGCGGCGCGCAGGAGCAAAATCCATGACAGCCCTCACAGAGAAAACCGCCATCGTCACCGGCGCCGGCACCGGCATCGGCAAGAGCGTCGCCACGGCGCTGCTCAAGGCGGGCTGGAACACGGTGTTTTGCGGCCGCCGCAAAGCGGTGCTCGACGCCGCCATTACCGAAGCCGGGAAAGCGGATGCCAAGGCGCTGGCAGTTGCCTGCGACATCAGCAAGGCCGGCGAAGTCGATGATCTGTTCGAGACGGTGGCCGCAGCCTTCGGCCGCGTCGACCTGCTCTTCAACAATGCCGGCATGAGCTACAAGTCGACGCCGATCGACGAGATACCGGTCGAGGTTTGGAACGATATTGTCGGCGTCAATCTCACCGGATCCTTCCTGTGCGCCCGCGCCGCCTTCGGCGCCATGCGCAAGCAAAAGCCGATGGGCGGCCGCATCATCAACAATGGCTCTGTGTCGGCCTATGCGCCACGGCCGGGCTCGGTGCCCTACACCGCGACCAAGCACGCCATATCGGGGCTGACCAAGACGCTGGCGCTCGACGGCCGGCCCTATGATATCGCCTGCGGCCAGATCGACATAGGCAACGCGCTGACCGATATGGCGCATGCCATGACGGTCGGCGTGCCGCAAGCCAATGGCACCATCGCCGCCGAAGCGGTGATGGACGTCCAGCGCGTCGCCGACGCCGTCGTCCACATGGCCAGCCTGCCGCTCGACGCCAACGTGCTGTTCATGACGGTGATGGCGACCAAGATGCCGTTCGTGGGGCGTGGGTGAACAGCCGAAGGCCTACTTCTTCAAAAACGCCTCGATCCGCTCCAGCGCGTGCAAGATGTTCTCTTCGGAATTGGCGTAGGAAAGCCTGATGTAGCCTTCGCCGAGAATGCCGAAATCGGGGCCGCCGATCAGCGCCACGCCGGCCTCCTCGAGCAGTGCCGAGGCGAGCTTCTTGGCCTTCCAGCCGGTCTTCGAAACATTCGGGAAGGCATAGAATGCGCCTTTCGGCGTAATGCAGGAGACGCCGGGCAGCGCGTTCAGCCCCTCGACCACGATCTTCCTGCGGTTGTCGAAGGCGCGCATCATCTTGTCGACATCGTCCTGCGGGCCGTCGATGGCGGCGATGCCGGCGAACTGGCTCGGCGCGTTGACGCAGGACCAGCAATTGACCGCCAGCTTGCGGACCTTGTCGTAGAGATGCCCGCCCTTGTCGCCATTCGGCCAGATCGACCAGCCCATGCGCCAGCCGGTCATCGCCCATGTCTTCGACCAGCCGTTGAGCACGATCAGCCGGTCGCGAATTTCCGGAAAATTGAGCAGCGAAAAATGCGTCTCGCCGTCATAGGTCATGACGTCGTAGATTTCGTCGGAGAGGATAGCGACCTGCGGATGCGCTTGCAGCCCCTCCACCAACTTCTCGATCTCGGCGCGCGGCGTGACGCCGCCGGTCGGGTTGGCCGGTGAGTTGAGGATTAGCAGTCTGGTCTTCGACGTGATCAGCGCCAGCGTCTCTTCTGCCGAGAAGGCAAAGCCGTTCTCCTCGCGGATCGGCACCGGAATGGGCGCGGCGCCGGTGAACTCGATCATCGAGCGGTAGATCGGAAAGCCTGGGTCTGGATAGAGGATCTCGGCGCCGGGTTCGCCGAACATCAAGATGGCCGCGAACATGGTCGGCTTGCCGCCGGGCAGGATCATTACATTCTCGGGCGAGACTTCGACGCCGGTAGTGGTCAGCGTGCGCCGCACCACCGCTTCGCGCGTCGCCAGCAGGCCATTGGCCGGGGTGTAGCCATGGTGGCCGTCGCGCAGCGCCTTGATCGCGGCCTCGACAATGTGCTGCGGCGTTTTGAAGTCGGGCTGGCCGATGCCG
This sequence comes from Mesorhizobium sp. M0030, assembly GCF_040323695.1. Taxonomy (NCBI): domain Bacteria; kingdom Pseudomonadati; phylum Pseudomonadota; class Alphaproteobacteria; order Hyphomicrobiales; family Phyllobacteriaceae; genus Mesorhizobium; species Mesorhizobium sp. M0030. Next base: position 136,070 of record NZ_JAMYVE010000016.1, read on the forward strand.
AGATTGACGATGTCGCGGCCCTGTTGAGCCAGTGCAGTGGCGCGCGCCAGCACGGCAAAGGCGTTTTCCTCGCCGAGGCGGTCGAAGGCCGAAATCGTGTGGAGCATTTTTCCCGTCCGTGTGGTTCTTGCTGTTAGGTCGCGTTTTTGTGAGCGTCTGCTCACAAAAGTCAAACGGATTGGAGTTTTGCGTGTCGGAAAATCTCAAAGATTGGCAAGCGCGTCCGCGGCCCGAGCGCAAGCCCATTGACGGCCGCTATGTCCGGCTCGAACCGCTGAGCGCCGAAAAGCACGGCGATGGGTTGTACGAGGCGTCGTCCGTGCCCGACATCGATGGACGCTTTGCCTGGCTGCCCGACTACCCGCCGCAAACCCGCGCCGATTTCCAGCCATGGCTGGACAAGGTCGAGGCGAGCGAGGATCCGCTGTTCTTCACCGTCATCGACAAGGCCAGCGGCAAGGTCGCCGGGCGACAGACGCTGATGCGCATCGATCCCACCTATGGCGTCATCGAGATCGGCAACATCTATTGGGGGCCGCTGATCTCGCGCAAGCCGGCAGCGACCGAGGCGCAGTTCCTGTTCATGAAGTATATTTTCGACGGGCTCGGCTATCGCCGCTACGAGTGGAAATGCAACAACCGCAACGAGCCGTCAAAGCGCGCGGCGGAACGGTTCGGCTTCAAGTTCGAGGGCATTTTCCGCCAGCATCTTGTGGTCAAGGGTGAAAACCGCGATACCGCATGGTACTCGATCATCGACAAGGAATGGCCGGCGCTGCGCAAAGCCTATGAGGCATGGCTCGATCCCGCCAATTTCGATGGCGAAGGCCGGCAGAAGCGGCGGCTCGAGGATTTCCGCGCCGAGTTCGGCGCGTAACAGGAGTTTTTTCCGATGGCGCACAGCCATGATCATGGTTCGCATGCTGGGCATGGCGCCGGCCACGTGCATGGCTCGACCGACAAGAAGCGTGTGCTGATCGCAGCCTGCCTGACCGCCGGCTTCATGGTGGCCGAAGTGCTTGGCGGCCTTTTGACGGGATCACTGGCGCTGCTGGCCGACGCCGGCCACATGCTCGCCGACTCGATCGCGCTTGGCCTTGCCTGGTACGCCTTCCATCTTGGCGGACGGCCGGCGACAGTGCGCCTGACCTATGGTTTCGGCCGGGTCAAGACGCTGGTCGCCTACACCAACGGCATCGCCATCTTCGCCATTGCTTTGTGGATCGTCTACGAAGCCTGGGGCCGGCTGATGACGCCGGCGCCGGTGCTGGGCGGGCCGATGCTGGTGGTGGCGATCGCCGGCCTTCTGGTAAACTTCGCCTCGTTCTTCGTGCTGCATGGCGGCGACCACGACAGCCTCAACATGCGCGGCGCCATCCTGCATGTGCTGGGCGACCTGCTCGGTTCGGCGGCGGCGATCGTGGCGGCGCTGGTCATCCTGGCCACCGGCTGGACGCCGATCGACCCGATTCTGTCGGTGCTGGTCTCGGTGCTGATCCTGTCCACCGCATGGTCGTTGATGCGCGAAGCCGCCCACGTCCTTCTCGAAGGCGTACCGGCAAGCCTCGACCGCGACCTCATCGCCAAGGACATTGCCGGCACCGTCAACGGCGTGCGCGAAGTGCATCACATGCATGTCTGGTCGCTCGACGGGTCCAGCAACATGGCGACGCTGCATGCCTGCCTCAACGATGGCGTCGATCCGCACCAGGCGGTCAGCGCCATCAAGAAGCGGCTCGCCGCCGAACACGGCATCAGCCACGCCACGGTTGAACCGGAATTCGGCCAGTGCGCCGACAGCCATGACGAGCACGATCATGACCACGACCATGGTGCGCCACCGCATCACGGCCATTATCACTGACAGGGAATTTCATGGCATTGGCATCCGAGTTGACGAGTTCCCGCTGTGGTGGGACGGCATGATGGACCGCGACACGCGAAATGCGCTGATTGCCGCAGCCTGGATCATGCTGCTGTTCGGCATCGCGGCGTTCTATTTGCCGACCGTGATGCTGGCCGTCGGCAATGTCTCGACCGTACTTGCCGGCATCGTCGGCATCGCCTTCGTGCTGGCATTTTTTCTGGTGTTCTGGTTGCGGGGCCGCAACCAGAACAAGGGCAAATAAGAGGCTTTCGAAATGCGCATCCTGATTACTGGCGCCGCCGGCATGGTCGGCCGCAAACTTGTCGACCGGCTGGCCAAGGACGGCACGCTCAACGGCCGCAAGATCACCGGGCTCGACCTGCACGACATCGTGCCGCCGCAGGCGCCGGCGATGGATGGCGTCAGCATCGCCACGCATACGGGCGACCTTGTCGACGCCGGTGCTGCCGAGAGCCTGGTGGCGTCACGCCCCGACGTCATGTTCCATCTCGCCGGCATCGTGTCGGGCGAGGCGGAGGCGAATTTCGATCTCGGCTACCGCGTCAATCTCGATGGCACACGGGCTCTGTTCGATGCGGTCCGGCTGGCGGGCTTTTCGCCGCGTCTGGTCTTCACCTCGTCGATCGCGGTGTTCGGCGCGCCGTTCCCCGATGTCATCCCGGACGACTTTCATCCGACGCCGCTGACCTCCTACGGCACGCAGAAGCAGATGAGCGAAGCGCTGCTGGCCGACTATTCCAGGCGCGGCTTCTTCGACGGCATCGGCATAAGGCTGCCGACCATCTGCGTGCGGCCCGGCAAGCCGAACAAGGCGGCGTCAGGTTTCTTCTCCGGCATCATCCGCGAGCCGCTGAGCGGCCACGAGGCGATCCTGCCGGTGCCGCGCTCGGTGCTGCACACCCATGCCAGCCCGCGCTCTGCGGTCGGTTTCCTGATCCATGCCGCTGGGCTCGACGGTGCCGCTGTCGGGCCGCGCCGCAACCTCACAATGCCCGGCGTTGCCGTCACCGTCGGCGAGCAGATCGAGGCGCTGGAGCGCACTGCAGGCGCCGAGGTGGCGAGCCTGATCCGTGAGGAGCCCGACGAAACGATCTGGGCGATCGTCAAGGGTTGGCCGACGCGCTTCGAGGCGCGCCGTGCAAGGGACCTCGGCTTCAGCGCCGAAAACAGTTTCGATGAAATCATCCGCGCTCATATCGAGGATGAGCTGGGCGGAATGATCGCGGGTCAGGCCTGACCCGCCGAGGTCACACAGCTCCGGACAGGCTCGCCGACAACAGCAACAGCCCGAACAGGAAGACGAAGGCGGCGCCGCCGATTTCGACGACTGTGTGGATGCGGTTGCCCATGCGGCCGTCGCCGGCGAAATAGACCGCCCAGTTCTTGGCGGTGACTGCGATCGTTGCCAGCGCCGAGACTGTGATGGCGGTTCCAATCGACATCGCCAGCACCGACAGCAGGCCGCCGAGCCACAGGCCGTTGAGCAAAGCGAAGCTCAGCACAATCAGCGCGCCGGAGCAGGGGCGGATGCCGACGGCGGCTACAGCCGACCAGGCCGTGCGCCAGTCGAAGCGGTCGCCCGACAACAGCGCCGGATCGGGCGCATGTGAGTGGCCGCACGTACCACAGACCTCGCCGGCTGGGTGATCGTGAGTGGCGTGATCGTGATGAGCGTGGTCGTGATGGGAATGATCGTGTGTGTCGTGGTCGTGCGCAGCGTGATCGTGATGATCATGCGAATGGTCGTGATGCACATGCAAGGCGTGCGAATGCGCATGCGCCGCGTGGCTGTGAGCGGCATGCGAATGGCCGCTATGGGAATGACCGGCGTGGGCTGCCGACAGGCTGTAGGCGGGCGCCTTGCCGAACCAGCGCAGGACCGTAGGCCCGAGCTTGCGCCACAGCAGCCAGGCGCCGAACAAAGTGACGAAGACATAGCTCATGATCTCCATGAACCAGGCTGCGTCGGTCATCGAGATCGCGGTGCCGCGCAGGACGAAATAGGCAAGCAGCATCACCAGGATCGCGGTCAGGCCCTGCAGCAGCGCCGAGACGAAGGACAGCAGGATACCGCGCCTGAGCGCCACTTCATTGGCCACCATGTAGGACGAGATGACCGCCTTGCCGTGGCCGGGGCCCGCGGCGTGGAAAATACCATAGGCGAAGGACAGGCCGATCAGCAGCCACATCTTGCTGCCGTCCTCGCGCATCGCCTTCATCGCGGTGGCCAGTGCGCGGTAGAATTCCTGCTGGCGCAGATTGATCCACATCAGGATGTGGGCGAACGGGCCGGTGGTGGGCGCCATGCCGTCATTGACACCGATGCCGAGTGAACTCTGGGCATGGGCCTGCCCGAGAAAGTGCGTCATCAGCAGGGCAGCGGCCACGAGGCCGAATGCCAAACGCAGGGACGGTTTCATCACCGGATCTATCCTTCTGGCGGGCAATTCAGTTCGAGCTTGGTGGCGAAGATCTTGCTCATGTCGGTGCCTGTCGGGTCGTTGAAGAACGCGTCCGTCAAGGTCTTCTGGTTTTCCTTGATCGCCTCGTCCGGATCAGGCCGGATGACGCTCTTGGTGCAGTTCGAGGGCAGGCCTTCCACCGTGATGTTGCTATCCTCGGTGAAGTCGATCGCCGTATAGAAGGTTGGATCGTAGACGCCGAAATCGATCTTGCCGGCGAGCTTGATCGGCACCTTGGGTTCGGATTCGAACAGGATGATCAGCTGGTCGTTTTCGAAATTGGCCATAAGATGCGGTGGCGGCGTCATCGGCACGTCCTTGCCGTCGACGGTGACGAGCTGGAAATAATTGAACTCGGCCAGCGAGGCATGAACGGTGTCGGCGACATCCTTCAGCTCCTTGTCGTCAAGCTTCAGGTCGGAGTTCTTGTCGAACTCCATCATCACCGTACTCGAAAACAGATCATCGAAACGCCAGAGGTGACGCAGCGCTTTCACACTTTGGTGATCCGGAGAGAGGATCACGTCGAGGCGGGCCTCGGCGAAGACATGAGGATGCGCGCCAGCCGCTCCAACGGCGGCAAAAGGCGCCGCCAAGGCCGAAGCCAGCATGATTGCGTGCCGTTTCAGATGCATTCTCGGTCGCTGTTCCATCGGCCTCGGAGAGATTTCGAGAGGTTACCAGAAACGGGGCGAAATTGGGACCGCGGCACGGCAAGACCGGGTCAGGCGCTCTCGCGGTTCTTGAACCACTGCACCAGAAAATCGACGAAGACACGGACCTTGGCCGGCAGATAGCGACGGTGCGGGTACACGGCGAAAATCCCGCTGCCCGACTGGATGCGGTCGTCGAGCAACGACACCAGCAGCCCGGATGCGAGGTCGGGGGCGGCGATGAAATCGGGCAGGATGGTGAAGCCCAGGCCGGACACGGCGGCGGCTCGCGCTGCCATCGGGCTGTTGACCTCGATGGGACCCGATACGTTGACACTGACTGACTCCTCGCCATCGCCCCTGAAGCGCCAGTTGGCGAGCGAGCGGCCATTGGTGTCGACGATGCAGGGCAAGTTGGCGAGATCCTGCGGGCGCGTCGGCTTGCCGTGCTTGGCGATCAGCTCCGGCGAGGCGCAAAGCTTGATCGAAAACGGCCCCAGGCGGCGGGCGATCAGCGATGAGTTCTCCAGCCGCGAGATGCGCACGGCAAGATCGAAACCTTCCTCGACCAGATCGACAAAGCGGTCGTCGAGATGGATGTCGAGGACGATGTCGGGATGCTGCTTGGCGAAGTCGATGAGCGACTGGCCAATCGGCGCATCGGCGAAGGTGCGCGCCGCCGACAGCTTGATCCTGCCGCGCACGTCGCCGGAGGATTCGCGCACGGCGTCAGCCAGGCTGTCGACCTCGCGCACGATTTCCGAAGCGCGGCTGTAATAGGTATGGCCGGCCTCGGTTAACGAGAACTGCCGCGTGGTGCGGTTGAGCAGCAGCGCGCCGAGTTCGTCCTCGAGTTCGCGCACATATTTCGACAGCAGCGCCTTGGAGCGACCGATCTTGCGCGCGGCCGCCGAAAAGCCTTCGGCCTCGACGACGTCGATGAAGGCGCGCATGCGGGTCAGTGTATCCATCATCAGGCCTTTCGTGCCGCATCGAGAATTCGCCGGCCGAGCCGTATCAGGGCAATGTCGCTGCCGGGAGGGCCGAGCAGCGAGAGGCCGAAAGGGGCACCGTCAACCGAGCCCAGCGGCAGGGTGATTTGCGGAAAGCCTGAAAGACCCGAAAGGCACAAAAGATGCAAGGCCCTTTCGCGGTAGGCCTGGAGCTGCTGCGGCTCGCTTTTGACCAGAGGTGCGGGGCCTGGAACGGTGGGCAGGACAAGAAACCCGTCCTGGCCGAGCAGCGCGGCTAGCTCGGAGCGGAAGGTCAGGCGGCGCACCGCCTCGGCCCGCGCGGTCTTTTCGTCGATCGTGCGGCCAAAACCAAAGCGCTCCTCGACGCCCGGCCCGAGATCGCGCTCGCCAGAAATGATCCAGGCGCCATGCTGCTGCCAGGCCTCGGCGGCCTGGAGGCGGCGAAAGCACCAGTAGAGCTCGTCGGGGAAGGAAGCGAAGCTGTACTCCACCGGCGCCGGCTCACCGACAAGACTGGCGGCCAGCGCTCTCATCCTGGCGTATTCGGCTGCCTCGGCGGGGCCGGCCACGAAAGCGTCCAGCCAGCGGATCGAAAGCGGCCGGGTGAGCGGATACGGATGCGGGTCGCGGCCGAGCAGCAATTTGCCGATCGTCTCATAGGTCTCGATGTCGTCGGCGAACCAGCCGAATGTGTCGAAGCTCGGCGCCAGCTTCATCGTGCCTTCAAGCGAAATGCGGCCATGCGTGGTGCGCAGCCCGATCAACCCGCAAAAGCTCGCCGGGGCACGGATCGAGCCGCCGGTGTCGGAGCCGGTGGCGATATCGGCAAGCTTGCCGGCCACCGCCGCCGCCGATCCGGAGGACGAGCCGCCGGTGACGCGATCGGGAGCGGCCGGGTTCACCGGAAACGGAAAATGCGCGTTCTGGCCCATCAGCGAGAAAGCGAACTCGTCGGTCTGCGTCTTGCCGATGAAGCGCGCGCCGGCGTCGAGAATCATCTGCACGGCCGGTGCCGTGCTGGACGCGGCATGCGCCTCGTCGAACTTCACCGGATTGCCGCAACCGGTGCGGTAGCCGGCGACGTCGTAAATGTCCTTTACCGCCAGCCTGAGCCCGGCCAGCGGCCCCAGTTCCGCATTGGCGACCGGCATGCGGCGCAGGTCAAGAAAGGCGTTGAGCGGGCCGTGCGTGCCTGGCATCGTTCGATATCCGTATACAGTAGGCCCAGCATTGTTCGATGCCGGAAATTTTACAACCTGGGATACGATTTTTATTGATTGTGAAATCTTTCGATCTTATATCGCGCTTGCCCAAAGTCGCACGTGCCTGTGGGTGTCCGCCGATCCTCGAATGGTGAGGGAAATCGGTAAGGTAACTGGAGCTAACCCCTCCAGTCGGTCTAGCGGCCAACCGCCAGCCCGAGGACACCTTGAAGCAACGACGGTGCGGGCCTTTCTGGTGTTCTGCCGGTCGTCCAAAGACCGGGGTTACTGAAGAGGCACACCTTCATTGCCGGCAGTGCGGACGGGTCTCCCATCCAAGCCAAGGCAGACAAAGCGAACCGAGGCCGGGCAAGGCCATGGTTCACCGCCGCGAGACGGCGTTTCATGGTTCCGGGGTCTCCACCGGCTGGTTCCATGAATTTCCGTCCCGCCTTTGTTTGACCGCGCGTCGCGAGGCCGAGAGCCCGCGTCCGCAGCCTTATTGCGCGCCGCAAGGCGTTAATGGAGAGACCCCGATGGCCACTCAGCGCATCCTCGACTTCCTCGCCACCCGACGTCCGTCCGGCCCCTGCCTCGTCGTCGACCTCGATGTCGTGCGCGACAATTTCCGCGCCTTCGAAAAGGCGCTGCCCGATTCCCGGATCTACTATGCGGTGAAAGCAAACCCGGCGCAGGAAATCCTGCGCCTGCTTGCTGCGATGGGCTCGTCCTTCGACACCGCTTCCGTTGCCGAAGTCGAGATGGCGATGGATGCCGGTGCGCCGGCGGACCGCATCTCCTTCGGCAACACCATCAAGAAGGAGCGTGATATTGCACGCGCCTACCAGCTCGGCATTCGGCTGTTCGCCGTCGACTGCGTCGAGGAAGTCGACAAGATCGCCCGCGTCGCTCCCGGCGCGCGCGTGTTCTGCCGCGTTTTGACCGACGGCGAAGGCGCCGAGTGGCCGCTGTCGCGCAAGTTCGGCTGCGTGCCGGCGATGGCCGTCGACGTGCTGCGCCATGCCAGGACGCTCGGCCTCGACGCCTATGGCGTGTCGTTCCATGTCGGCTCGCAGCAGACCGACCTGACGGCGTGGGACCGTGCGCTGGCCGACGCCAAGAAGGTGTTCGCCACGCTCGCCGATGAAGGCATCGTCCTCAAGATGGTCAATATGGGCGGCGGTTTCCCGACGCGCTATCTGCGTGACGTGCCGGCGGCCCAGGCCTATGGCCAGGCCATCTTCTCGGCGCTGCGCAAGCATTTCGGCAATGCGATCCCTGAGACCATCATCGAGCCGGGTCGCGGCATGGTCGGCAATGCCGGCGTCATCAAGTCGGAAGTCGTGCTGATCTCGAAGAAGGCCGAAAACGACAATGTGCGCTGGGTGTTCCTCGACATCGGCAAGTTCGGCGGTCTGGCCGAGACGATGGACGAGGCGATCCGCTATCCGATCGTCACCCGCCATGACGGTTCGGAGACCGCACCTTGCGTGCTCGCCGGCCCGACCTGCGATTCGGCCGACGTGATGTACGAGAAGACGCCGTATCCGCTGCCTCTGTCGCTGACCATCGGCGACGATGTGCTGATCGAAGGCACCGGCGCCTACACGACCACCTACTCGGCGGTCGCCTTCAACGGCTTCGAGCCTCTCCGATCCTACGTGATCTGACGGCTTCGGCCTTCAGATCACCCCAGGCGGACGTTTGCGTCCGCCCGGGTTCGCCTGTGGAACAAGCTCCGCTCGTGAAGGATCGCGGAAATGGACATTGTAAATTACATTGACGGCATTGGATTCTCCCCCCTCGAGGGGGAGATGGCCGGCGCCATTCCCATCGTCGCCGAAACTGCGGCAGACATTGCATCGCGTGAAGCGTTGCTCGATCGCGCCATGGGGCCGATGCGGCGCAAGAAATCGTCGGAGAAGCTGCGGCGTGGCCGCCGGCCTTCCGAAGGCCTCGCTTTTATCGTGCGCGATGCAGCCGGCGCGGTTGCTGGTACGGTGCGGCTGTGGGACGTGCGTCTGGGCGAGGGTGGCCCGGGAGCACTTCTGCTCGGACCGCTCGCCGTCGATCCGGCGCTGAAGAACGCCGGCATCGGCTCGGCGCTGATGCGCCATGCTTTGGCCGAGGCCGCGCGTCTCGGCCATGCCGCGGTGCTGCTGGTCGGCGATGTGCCTTACTATGGCCGCTTCGGCTTCTCGGCGGAGAAGACCGGCGCGCTCGCCATGCCTGGTCCGTACGAGCGGCACCGCCTGCTGGCGCTGGAACTGATCGATGGTGCGCTCGACGGCGCGCATGGCACGCTGAAGGCTGCAGGTCGCAAGCTCAAGGCACAGAGGCTGTCGCTGGCCGCCTGATTGTCCAAAAACAAACGCCGCCGCCGGTCCTTTGCATTTCAGCGAGGGCGGCGTTTTGTTTTTGCGAAGGGCTCAGCCGATCAGTTGGCTGAGCGCCATGGCGACCGACATATCGCCTTCGACCTTTATCTTGCCGGACATGAACGCCATGGTCGGGTTGAGGTCGCCGGCGATCAGCGAATCCAGATCGTCGAGCGACAGCTTTATGGTGCAGTCGGTCGGCGCGTCGGTGGTCGAGACGGTTGCGCCGTCGATGACGATGACGCCGTTGCTGCCGGTATCGAACTTCACGGAATGTTCGAACCCGGCGCTCGCCACGCGCGACCTCATCTTCTCGGCAATATCCTGAACGCTCATGACTGTTCTCCTGGTCTCGTTGCGTTTTGCCGCGCTTCAGTGACCGGCCTCCGCCGAAGTCGCTGTCTCGCGCGTACCGCGATCCTGGTCGCTTGGCGCATATAGCTTCGAGTTGACGTAAACGTCAACGCGCGATGCGTCATCTCGTTTCAGTCGGAAGGAATGCGGCAGAGAACATTCGCCCTGCGACGAAGGTTAGTGTTCAGCAGCGGGCTTCGCCGCCTCGGCCTGGGCCGATTCCGCCGGGGCCGGTTCGGTCGGCGTGGCCGGATCCTTGCGGCGGCGCATGGCGTTGTCGCGGATTTCGTCCTTGGTCAGGAAGTTGACCTGGTCGATCAGCACTTCATGCACCAGGTCGGCGCCGACGCGGGCGTTGACGGTGTCGCGTATGGCCTTGCGGAAGGCATCGAGATCGATGGTTTCCTTCTTGGTGAAGTCGATCTGCGGATTGGAGTAGAGATAGGAATAGACCTGATCGGTCATCAGCGCTTCGGCCGGGATCGACATCTTCTTTATCTCGGCCGGCTCGACCGTGTAGACGAGCTTGGTGAGGAAATAGCCGTCGATCTTGGAATCGCGGACCAGCGGCACCGAGATGATGTCGGTCTTGACGTAGTCGAGGCCACCCAGCATCGGTTTCGGCGTCTCGCCGACGCCGCGCTCACCGGCCGCCTGGAACGAATAGAACACCGCGCCAAGCGTGGCGGCGCAGATCCAGATCGCGGCGGCGATGAATTTGATCACCGGTTGTTCCCGCCTGTTGCCGAAATCATCAGCTCGCCCAACCGAATTCGCCGGCCGAATAGGTGCCGTCGGCTTCGGCGCGCTGAATGGCGTTCTTCAACAGCGTGGCGACTTCGTTGACCGCGTTGAGGTGGGCGAGGATTGCAGCCTCGTTTTTCGCGAGCTTCTGGCGCAGCCGCGCCAGACTGTCGCGATGCTGTTCCAGGAATTCGATCTCGTTGGCGCCCTTCATGGCGCGGGTCAGCTCATAGAGGTAGCGGCTCTTGCGGGCGTTGGAGGCCTTGAGATCATAGCTGGTGTCGTTCTTCAAACCGGCCGTCTCTTCCTCGACCGCTTCCTCGATGCGGCCGATGATGGCGGCAAGGTTGCCCGGCCGTGCAAACGGGATCGGCGCTTCGGACGTACGCGCCGGCAGGTTGGAAGAGTATTTTGAAAAATCGGCCATTGAAAATCCTGGTCTAGATCTTGATTTCGGTTTTGATGGTCGTCTCGTCGCCGGTCATCGACCGTGCGGCCTTGCGCTGCAATTCCTCGACCAGCGAGGTGGACAGCCGGGTCTGCTGGTCGATCTCGGTCTTGTGCGGCCCGGTTGACACCGGGCCGATCGGCACGGTGCGCTTGCCGTCCTTGTAGTGGTCGGCGAGCAGCGATTTGGCGATGCCGATCCCGCCGCGCTCGGCCATGACGTCGGCGACACGCTCGGCAAGCTGCGATTTCCACATGTCGCCGGCCAGCCCCTTGCCGTAGACGCCCTCGGTGTCCTTGGGCAGCATGTTTTGGATGAAGGTCTGCAAGACCATCGCCTCGAACTTCTTGAACTTGCTGGCGGGATCGGCATTTGCGGCGGCCTTGTCAGCGGTAGCGCGCGACAGGATCGAGCCGGCATCGACCGAAGCAGCCATGTTGACAGAAAAATTACCGCCAACGCCGTTGGCCCGCTTGGCCAGCGCGGCACGGGCAGCCTCGATATGCGCCGGGTCGACGGCTCGGGCAACATCGAGAACGATGTCACTGGGTGGAGAAATCGCCAAGAAAGTCCGCCTCTTTGCCGGGTTTCCTGAGCGACCATGCCGCAACAAGCTTGTGGCAGGCTTGCGAGGGAGAGGGGAGGCGGAATGCTGTCAGCTCGTCTGCTACGCGCCAATAGCGGCCGTCCACACGGGTGGTCTTCAATGACCCCGACGGTGAAGGCCTGCTTACCGAAGCCTGTTCGACGAGGCGGCTATCCCACTTGTAATCCCGGCCCAATCCTTTACCGCACCCGTTGTGCGGTTTATCACCGCCAGAGTGGCGGATTCAGTGAGATCCCAAAGTGAAAAGAAGACGCCTCTTGTTTGTCGGCGGGAGCGGGGATCCTGGCGGTCTTCATATCCATACCGCCGACGTGGCCCACACCGCCGCTTCGCTTGGGTTTCCCGTCAAGATCATTTCAGTCAACACCGACTATTTTTCCGACCTTCTTCCCCCTGAGACAATCGATGTAGAGCTTGTCGAGGGCCTTTCTTATCAAAGGCTCATCGTCAAACCGAGACGGTTCCCGGTCTCAAGATACATCCTTTGGGGGTCTGTGCTGGTCAGGCATCCCGGCCATGACATCATTTTCTGCCGGGGGGCTTTCGCGGAAACGCCTGTCGTCGAGTTGCTCATGGCCAAGGCCGCGGGCCGGCGAATTTACACCATCGAACACAGGCCGCGCGAGGCCGCGTGGCGATCCATGTTTTCGAAGCGCAGATATGGCGCGGTCATGAATGCCTGCGTCCAACGCGCCATCGGCGTGTCGAGCGAATTGTCAGAGATCGCGACGAAAGAGTTTGACATGGCTCCCCATAAGGTCCGTGTCTGTGCCAATTGGGTAGACCCCAACTTCGCACCTCCGACTGCCAATGAAAGGCGCCAAGCGCGCGAACGGCTTGGACTGTCAAACGATGTGCGGACGATCGGCTATGTCGGCCGGTTCGGGCCGGAAAAAAATATCGACGTGCTGATTGATGCTTTCTCGGCTCTTCGCGCGAGTCGGCCCGCCGCCAACGTCGCTCTGATCATCGCCGGGGATGGCTGGTTTCGCTCCGAAGTGGAAAACAAAGTGCGCTCGTCCGGAGCTGCTGACCGGATCAAATTGCTCGGCTGGCAAAACGATCCGCGTGCGATCTACCATGCGCTTGACCTCTTCGTCCTGGCCAGCTCAGTCGAGGGTTTTTCCCTCAGCCTGCTCGAGGCGATGGCCACAGGCCTACCCTGTGTCGCCCATCCCATGGCGAGCGCGCTGGAGCTGATCAAAGACGGCAGTAACGGCTTTGTGTCCGACATATCGACGGCGAGCTTGTTGGGCGAAAAGCTGAAGGAATTTCTGGACGCCGAAGCAGCGACGGTGAGCCGTCTTGGTCAGGCTGCCGCGCAGACCGTGGCGACCAGCTTCTCACGCAGCGCACGCTTGCCCGCAGTCCTTAGGGCACTTGACATCCCGCTCGATGGCTCAGGCCTGCCGCAGCCATTTCCGCGCGTTCTCACCTATCGGAACGCACAAGCCCGATCGCCCGCCGCAGGCTCGAAATCCAGTGCTTGAGCCAGAGGGTTTTCCGGCCTGTCCGCCAGGCGGCCCTGGCACAATTTTTGTCAAAATAGTCGAGCCGGTCTTCCATCAGAGCGTTAAGCGCTGGAGAAAGTCGGTATTGTTTTCGAATGCGCAGCATGAGCGCGAGATGGTGCTTCCACTCCGTGTATTCGTCGTGATGTCGTGATTCTGAATGCGTCTGGTAGCGTTCGCCTTCTGCCGTATCGCGCCCAGTGACGTCATAGGTCGCCAATTGCCGGTCGATATAGACGAAGGGTCCGCGCGTGTTGAGCCGCAGCCAAAGGTCGATGTCCTCGGTGCGGGCGAGGCTTTCATCGAACCCTCCCGCCGCCAGTATCGCGTCGCGCCGAACCATCGTCGAGGAGGTGTGAATCCAAAGGTATCCGGCGATGGTCGTGGTCAGCACGACATCAGAGCGGGCCAGCAGAGAACGGTCCGCCTTGAGTTCCCGGCATGGCAGAAGAGATGCGGTCCGATCATAGGTTTCCCACCACGGCATCATGGTACCGAAGATCATGTCGCAGGCGGTCATGGACGTGTCGGCAAGCTCGTCGACCATGCGATAGTCGCTGCCAATCAGGATCGCGTCGGGCCGGGTGTTGGCCGCCGCAATGAATTGCGCCAGCTTGTCGTCGTCCCACCGATCATCGCTGTCCAGAAACGCGATATACCGTCCGCGCGCCTCGCGAATCGCGGCGTTGCGCGCGCCGGCCGGTCCGCTCGTGCCGGGGTTTCGCAGAATGCGCAGACGTGGCTCGGCCAGAGAGAGCGCAGTGATAGCGGCCAAGGTGTCGTCCGTGCTTCCGTCGTCGACAATGAGCAGCTCCCAGTCCCCGAACGTCTGAGCCGTAACCGAGGCGACCGCCTTCAGCAGATAAGGCAGGCGATTGTAGGTTGGAATGATGACCGTGCAGGCTCGCTCTGACATAAGGGCTCTTGCGTTGAAAGCCGGTGCCACGACGCGCTGTTGCGCCTTGCAGGCCCTGGACAGCAGGTTCACCGGCAGGCTTGTCACTCCTCGCGCCGCTTTGCAAGCCGCAGCGCCTGCCTACGGACCGCAGCGCTTTCTCCGCCTGCTGCGAAACCACGTTGCAACGGCGTCGGAAACGGGGGACCGCTCCCAGCGCCATCTTTACGAGACAATCGCCTTTCATGGTGGCGCTTCACAGGGTGGCTGGACGGCAGGGACAAGCGTCGCCTTTACTCGGCAAAGAGCCCGTAAACCTCAGTTCCGCAACCGGGCAAATTCGAAGTGACGCAATCAATCAAAACCCTGATCGTGTCGGAGTATTTTCCCCACCTGCCGGACCAGATGGTCCATGGCGTCTTCCAGAGGCTCCGGCGTCACGCCGATGCGCTGGGTAGTGTCGGTTCCGTCGATTTCGTTTTCATGTGGCCGTTGCACTGGTCCGAAAACGAAGACCGGCAACGTCAATCCGTCGAGGATTTTCGGCGGTCATGGTCTGTTGCCGGGCGGATCATACTGATTTCACCGCCCGCTCTGCCGTCTTGGTTCCGGCGCTGGCCGCGCGATCTTGGCATCCGCGACGTGATCGCCGCGACGCGCGGCGCAGTCAGTTTCACGGAGGGCCGGGTCACGATGCGGTCCAGCCGTATGGCGGAAGTTTCCCGGCTTGAGCGGGCGATCCGCGAATTGAAGCCCGACCTCATCCTGGCGCATCGATTGGCGTCGACAGCGGCTCTGATCCGCACGGTGATGGATTTGCCTCCGGTGCTGGTCGACTTCGATGACCTCGAACATGTCGCCCTTGGCAGGTCTCGCCAGATGGAGCGCTCTCCCGCGAAACGCCTTAAACTGAGCCTGGTGTCCCCGGTCGCGCGCCGGACAGAAAGACTCGTCGCGGGGTTTGCGACGGTGGGCCTCGTGTGTTCCGAGCATGATCGCAAAATCGTCGAAGAGCTTTCGCCGGGCGCCCGCATCGAAGTCGCACCCAATGCTGCCGTGATGACCGGCCGTTCCCCGATGCCTTCCGAGCCAACGGCTCTTTTTGTCGGCTACACCCGATATCCACCGAATGCCGAGGCTATCCTCTAGCTTGTTGGAAAGGTTTTTCCGCTGGTCCGGGCACGGCTGCCGCGAGCGCGGCTCCTCATCGCCGGTGATGGCGGCCGCGAACTTGGAATAGATGACGCCGGCGCAGGGGTAGAGACGCTAGGATTCGTCACGGATCTTTCATCTGCCTATGCGAGGGCAAGGGTTGTTGTCTGTCCGGTCAAGCGTGGCGGCGGCACACGGATCAAGATCATTGAGGCTGCGCTGTACGGCCGACCGGTCGTTTCAACTTCCATCGGAGCGGAAGGGCTCGGTTTCATCGATGGCAAGGAAGTGGTCCTTGCCAATGAGGAAGGGGCCTTTGCCGAAGCGATGGTCGAGTTGATGAGCAGCGATGAAAGGTCGGCCAGCATCGGCGCTGCAGCGGAGGAACGGGCACGCCAACTTTACGGCGCGGAACAGGTGCGATCCAATCTGGCAGCGTTGGCAAGGTCGATGGTCGATCCGGACACTGCGCAGACATCGAAATCCGAACTGGACATCGATGCAACAGTGAACACGCCGATAGCGTACCTATAAGCCAACGTGTTTCACGCAGTTGGTCGCGATCCACCATTGCATACCGGAGCCCCTCACAAGGCTCGAAAACTCCGAGGTTTTTTCACCAAAGCGTGAACGCTACATTCTTGTTTTTGTCGCATTCCTTGTTTTCAAAGCGTTTCGACTGTGGGGGCCAAATATAGTGTTTTGCCGGGATTACTTCCGTTCCGAGGGCTGGTGAATGCGCTTCGGGATAGCGATCAGCAACCTGTCGACTTTCGGCGGGCTGCAAAGGGATTGCCTCTCTATCGCCAGGAATATCGTGGCGGCGGGGCATGAGGTTACGATCTTGACCACGGAAATACGCGGGTCGATCGCAGACCCCGGCTGTTCGATCCAGATTGTAGAAGCCAACAATCGCACCAATCCCGGAAGGGATATCGCGCTTGGCGCCGCGCTGAAGGCGCATCGCCAGGGGTTTGACCGGATCATCGGTTTCAACAAGCTTCCGATGCTCGACATCTATTATTCCGGCGATCGCTCTTACGCGAAGATCAAGACAGGCGCGTGGCGCCCTTTTTCACCACGCCACCGAACCCAGATGCGGCTGGAGCAGCTTTGCTTTTCGCCAAGTTCGCGCACCAGCCTCATCATGCTGACCGAGCGCCAGCAAAATGAGTATCAGAGCGTCTGGAAAACGCCGGAGAGTCGGTTTCGACGCATTTCGCCCAATCTCGATCCGGCGAGGCGCATGCCGCATCTACGCACCGACGGAACGCGCGAACGCATCCGGGCTGAATTGGGCATTGCGCCAAACAGCAAGGTATGGCTGTCGATCGGCTCC
This sequence comes from Mesorhizobium sp. M0030, assembly GCF_040323695.1. Taxonomy (NCBI): domain Bacteria; kingdom Pseudomonadati; phylum Pseudomonadota; class Alphaproteobacteria; order Hyphomicrobiales; family Phyllobacteriaceae; genus Mesorhizobium; species Mesorhizobium sp. M0030. Next base: position 152,677 of record NZ_JAMYVE010000016.1, read on the forward strand.
TCGGCTTGGGTAAAGGGCTTCGACAGGGTGGCGGCCGCGCTGGAGGCATTTCCCGACTCGGTCTGGGTGGTGGTGGGCGTCGTGCCTGTCAGCGGCATGGGCAGCCGCCTGATCCAGAAGGTGACAATACACGCCCGGGGCCGAACAAAGATCATTGGAATCCGAGACGACATACCGGCTGTTATGGCTGCGGCGGATCTTCTCATTCATCCTGCCCGAATCGAAACCACGGGAACGGTCATCGTCGAAGCCCTTGCCAATGCACTTCCGGTGATCACCACCGATACGTGCGGGTTTGCTCCCTTGGTCGAAAAGGCCGATGCCGGCGTCGTCATCGCCGGCGCGTACTCTTTTCGGGCGCTCGTCGAAGCCATCGCCATGGCACGAGCACCGGGCCAGCAACCAGCATGGTCGTCACATGCCAAAGCTTTCGGCGGCGACCCCTCCTTATCCGATGGGCACGAGGAAGCGGCGCGCCTGTTTGTCGGAGAGCTTTGGTAGACACGGCCACATGCGCCGAGCCGAGGCAGTTGCTTTCAGCGGCTGGGCATTGGAACAGAAGCCTGACTATTTCGGGGTGCATGGCCGGCAAGATGAAAATCCCACGCTTCTCATCACCGTTTGACGCCCGGAAGCGTGACGCCGGGAAATTGCCGAAGCGCGTCTGGCTTACGCTCGACGATGGTCCGGAGCCCGGTCATACCGAGCAGATTTTGAAGGTGCTCGACCTTCATCGGATCAAGGCTACGTTCTTCGTGATTGGAGAAAAGGTGGCCGCTCATCCGGCCATCGTCCAGCGCGTCTTCGATGCGGGACACCGGATTGGAAACCATACGTTTTCGCATCGCCGTCTGACCGAGCTTAAACCAGCGGAAGTTCGCCAGGAGATCGAGAGCACCGGTAGTCTGATTTCCGCATTCACGCCGGGAGGGAAGATTTTTCGTCCGCCTTTCGGGGCTTTGAGCCGGGTCGTTTCAGAGATTGCGGATGAACTCGGGCATCGCACCCTTCTGTGGGATGTGGATCCAAACGATTGGGATCCTCACCGCCAGCCGAAGGGGTGGATCAGGAGCGCGCTTCGCGAAGTTCGAGCGAAGCGGGATTGCGTTATCCTCACCCACGATAGCCTGCCCACAACCGCTGAGAATTTCGACCTGTTCATCACGCTCCTGAAGAAAGCCGGCCCGATTACGTTCGAAGATCCGGCGACTCTTTGTGCGACCCACCTGGCCCTTCAGGCGTTCTCGTCGACCGATTGAGCCATAGCTTGAGCCGATACCGCCAGAACCGCCATTGCGTCCTTGCGGTCTTCGGCATAGGCCTGGCGATCATGAGAAATCGTTCGGCTGTGCGGAAACTGCCGTGGAGGTAATGGACGCGGGCAATCTTGATGGCCAGAAGAGCTTCCCGCCTGCGCAATGTATCCTCGTCGATCCGAACAGTGCCAAGCTCGCGCAATGCCTTGCGCCAAATGAAAAACTGCGTAGCGGGCTGGACCAAAAGCCGATTGTCGGCCCGTGCAGTCGATATTTGGTAGGTCAGCACCGGGTTGGGCACCTTGTCGACGCCGGCCTGGGTCAACAGCCTTGCCCAGAACAGTGTGTCCTCCTCGTAGGCGACGCCTTCGGGAAAGCGGACTGTGCCGATCGCCAGGCTTCTGATCAGGGCAGCGCCGACGTTGATCGTCTCGCATTTGTCAATGAGATAATTGCCTGCGTTTTCGAGCTTTGATGGACCATATCCGGCTGGCGCGTCGATGAGCCGGTCAACGCCATCTGTGCGCCTGATATAGGAGCCGACCACTATTCCGGTGCTCCCGTGCTCGGTCCCCTTGAGCAGCAAGTTGCGCAGCCCATCCTTCATATGGATGTCGTCGGCGTCGATGAAGTAGAGCCATGGCGAGACGGCTGTCTTTATGCCGACATTGCGGGCGGCGCCCGCCTGAAATCGGGCCACCCGTTTGACCAACACCGGAAGCCCGCTTTGCCGGCCGGTCTGCTCGGCGATTTCAGCGGTGCCGTCCGTCGATCCGTCGTCGACGATCAGGATTTCCTCGATGAGGTCGGCTTCCGAAGCCAGCGACCGGATCGTCGAAGCGATCGAACGCCCTGCATTGTGTGCAGGGATGATCACTGAAATGTCCTTCATCCGTATGCCCCCCACCCGACATCAGCAGTTGCGATTTGCAGGTTCGGGTCAAGCCGCAGTTTGGCGCGGGCGCCTTCTTGCGGCAACTTTCCGGTGAACAGGAGCGCGCCGGTTCGCTTTGCTCGCCGGCGGGCGACTGTTTTTCGGGCGTTCGGCTTTGCCTAACGGCAAATTGAGATTTGTTCTGCGAGGAGCGCCGTTATAAACCCATTGCTGTTGGAGGGGATACTCTTGAAGGGCGTTGCGCTTTTAACCGTACCGAGAAGCGGCTCCGAATGGCTTGGAAGCCTGGCGAACGCCACAGGTTCCATGGGGTGTTTCGGGGAATGGCTGGATCCAGACCATCTCAAATTCGTGGCCCGCTCCTATGACGAGCTGGAAAGCGCCGTCCTCAAGGCCGGATCGTCAGAAAACGGGCGTTTCGCCATCAAGCTGTTCCCTGGCCATCTGCGTGAGACGCGAGAAAAGTTTGAGAAAGACTTTCTGTTTGAAACGCTGAAGAAGCACGAAATCGGGTTGATTTTCCTTGAACGGCGAGACCGGCTCCGGCAGGCCATTTCGTACTATCGCGCCAGTGTTTCCAGGCAATGGACCAACAGAGCAAGGGGAACGGGAGCGAAAGCCGCCTACGATTTCGCGGAGATCTCCCGAGCCTGCATTTCTCTTGAAGATGGGTACTCGTTCTGGTCGAAATATCTCGACATGCTTGGGCTGCCCCACAAGCATGTCGTCTATGAGGAGATGTTTGAGGATCCGACACCTTTTTTGGAAGCGGTCGCTGAGCATATGGGTGTTGGAGCTCCAGCCGAGAGACCGGCTTCTTCGATTCAGATCCAGCGCGATGGCCTGACAGAAGAATGGGCAGAGCGTTTTCGATCGGATGCCGCAGCCAACGGGATTATTGATCTGCTGCTTGAGGAGAGACCAGCTGTAAGGACGTTGTCCAATCTTCGGCGGTTCTTCAAAAAGCGGCCACTAACCAAAGCCTATTCGTAGGATATCGGGCTGCGCAGATGCAGAGGTCATCTCGCTCGAAGCTGACGCGTTTAAGATCGCGGTAAACCGCGGAACGTCCAATGCGCGCAAGCCAGCCTGTCGACAGGCCGCCGGAAATGCTTGCATTTACTGGAACGCAGCTACTCGCCGCCTCGCCTCTGCGCGATCAGATCGAGCCGGTCGCGGTCGGAGCGTTCGCGTTCGTCCTGTCGGCGCACGTCCTTGTAGGCGCGCTCGACCATGTTGGTGCGCGCCGTCGCAGTGGCGATGAGCGTGACCTCCTGCCTGGCGCTTTCCAGGCTCGCTTCCTGCCGGACCAGCGCATTGGCGATGCGGCGATGGTAGAGGTCAGGGAACAGCACCGCCATCGACTGGTCGGCGTCGAAATGCTGGACAAGTTCCCTGGCCTCGGTTTCGGCGGTTGCCGCTGCCGCCAGGAAGGCCGCATGGCGCGTCTCGTGCAGGGCCTTCAACTGCTCCTGCACCTTGACCAGTTTCTTCAGCCGTTCCTTGCGCGTGCTCATCTCACCTCGCCAGCGTCAGGTCGACAAAGCCGTCGACGAACAGCGACAGCATGGTGCCGATGGCGAAGTAGAAGATGATCATGCCGCCGGCGATGACGAAAGGCAGCGAGATAAAATAGACCGGGATCTGCGGCGTCAGCTTGTTGACGAAGCCGATCGTCAAATTGACGAGAATGGCATAGGCGATGAACGGGCTGCCGAGCCGGATGACCAGGAAGAAGGCGTCCGACACCGTGTCGGTGAGATCGACCAGGGCGGCCTGGGGATTGAAGAAGACGTTGACCGGCGCCACCGTGTAGGAGGCGACCAGAGCGCGGATGATCTCGTGGTCGAAATCGAAGACGAAGAGCAGCAGCAACGCTGAAAACGAGATGATGGCGGCGAGAGCCGCCTGCGGTTCTGGCTCCTCGATGGCGGGGCCGCCGGTGCCGCCATAGCCGATCAGCATGGCGATGGCCGAACCCATGAAGCGCAGAGCCTCCATGTAGAGCCTCGTCATCGCGCCGATCAGCCCGCCGACCAAAAGTTCGGAGATGATCATCGGCGCCAGCACCTGCGGACGCGCATCGACGAAGGGAAAGATCTTGTCCCACAGGAAGGCGAGCAGGCCACCGGTGGCGGCGATCGACACGAACAGCCGGACCTGGACCGGCACGCGGGCGCTGGACAGGCCCGGCATCAGCATGAAGCAGGCGCCGATGCGACAGAAGGCGAGGAAGGCGGCGATGACGACGCCTTGCGACAGTATGTTCACGAGATCGTCCCGAGCACCTTGATCTCGACGCCCTTGGCGATTTCGACATGGGAGAGAACGGGAAGCGTCGTGAACAGGCGCTCGATGATCATGCGCACATAGGGGCGAGCATCGGGCGCGGTGACGAGGACAAAACGCTCGCCGGCCTCGAGATGCTTGCGGATCGCCTTGGTCGCGTCCTGGCCGAATTCCTCCAGCTGGCGCGGGTCGATGTCGAATTCGCGCACCTCGCCCTTGGCGTCGCGCTTGAGGCTCTGGTGGAAGGCGAGGTCCCAGCGGTTGCCGAGGCGCAGCACCTTGAGCATGCCGCCCTCGGAGAGATCGCCGCAGATCTGCTGGGCCATGCGGATGCGGACATGCTCGACGATCTGCTCGGTGCGGCGCACATGCGGCGCGATCTCGGCGATAGCCTCGATGATCAAATGCAGGTTGCGGATCGATACGCGTTCGGCCAGCAGCAATTTCAGCACCGCCTGCAGGCCGGGATAGGAGATGTGCGAGGTGCAGATCTCGTCGGCGAGCTTGCGGTATTCCGGATCCTGGCGCTCGAGCAGCGCCTTCATGTCCTTGTAGGACAGAAGCTGCGGCAGGTTGTTGCGGATCACCTCGGACAAATGGGTGAGCAGCACCGACATGTTGTCGGCAAAGGTATAGTTCTCGCGCTTCAGATCCTCGGCGAAGGTTTCGAGCACCGAGAAGGCGCGCATGCCGAAGGCCGGCTCGCGGATTTCCTCGCCGGGAACGTCGGGCAAATCCCGGTTCCCCAGCAGCACCATGATCTCGCCGACGCGCATCTGGTATTCGGCGACGACGGTGCCGTGGACCTTGATCTGATAGCTTTTCGGCGGGATGCCGAAATCGTCGGCGACGCGCACTTCCGGCACGACGAAGCCGTATTGCGTGGCAAATTTCTTGCGCATCTTGGCCATGCGGAACACCAGTTCCTGATGCGACACCAGCAGCCGCGTCGACAGCTGCTTGCCGATCAGAAGCTCGATCTCGGCGGTGGTCAGCGAAGCCTTGACCGAGTTCTTCTCTTCCTCGACTTTGTTCGCCTTCTCCAGATCCTTGATCGCTTCGGCGGCGGCAGCCTCGCGGTTGGCGCGCATCGGGATGACGTAGCCAAGACCGGCCATGCCTGCAGCCAGCGTGAAGAACGGGAAGAACGGCAGGCCGGGCATCAGGCCGAGCAGGACGAGCAGCGAGGCCGCGACATAGAGCGCGCGCGGATGCGCGCCGAGCTGGCCGAACACCGCCTGGTTGGTCGAGCCGCGCGTGCCGCCCTTGGACACCAGCAGGCCGGCGGCGAGCGAAACGATAAGCGCCGGGATCTGGGTGACCAGGCCGTCGCCGACCGACAGCTTGATGAAGACATCGGCGGCTTCGCCCATGCCCATGCCGTGCCTGATGTAGCCGATGGCGATGCCGCCGACGATGTTGATGGCGGTGATGATGAGGCCGGCAATGGCATCGCCGCGCACGAATTTCGAGGCGCCGTCCATCGAGCCGAAGAAGGACGATTCTTCCTCGAGTTCTCTGCGGCGCAGTTGCGCTGTCTTGTCGTCGATCATGCCGGCGGACAGGTCGGCGTCGATCGACATCTGCTTGCCCGGGATAGCGTCGAGGGTAAAGCGGGCGCCGACTTCGGCAATACGGGTGGCGCCCTTGGTGATGACGATGAAGTTGACTACGATCAGGATCATGAAGACGATCAGGCCGATGACGAAATCGCTGGCCATCACCAGTTTGGAGAAGCCGGCGATGACATAGCCGGCGGCGTGCGTGCCCTCATTGCCATGCGACAGGATCATGCGCGTGGTGGCGATGTTGAGCGACAGCCGCAACATGGTGGCGATGAGCAGCACGGTCGGGAAGGACGAGAAATCGAGCGGCCGCTGGATCCACAGCGCCACCATCAGGATCAGCACCGACAATGCGATCGAGAAGGCGAGGCCGATGTCGATGAGGAAGGCCGGGATCGGGAGGAACAGCACGGCCAGGATGATGACGATGCCGATGGCGAAGAAGACATCGCGGCCGTTCTTGGCCACTGTTCCTGTCGCTAAGCTTTCGCTGACTGCCATGTCGTCCCCAATCACAAGCCTGCCGAGCACGCGACAGCCCTTCGAGCCTAACCGGTCAAGCTTGCGCGAGGGTGGGAGGACTGGTTACTTGCCAGGACGACAGAGGCCTTGAGGAGAGAGATCATGCTGGTGATCATCGGCACCATTCGCTTGCCGGCGGAACGGCTCGACGAGGCAAGGCCGGCCATGCGGCGCATGATACTGGGCAGCTGGGCGGAGCCCGGCTGCATCGAATACTCCTACGCGCAGGACGTGCTCGACGCCGGGCTCATCCATGTAATCGAGGTGTGGAGCGACAGGGCCGCGCTCGACGCGCATTTCCGCTCGCCTCACATCGCCGATTGGCGGGCGAGCTGGGCATCGCTCGGCATAGGCGAGCGCAACCTCATGCTCTACGAGGCCGGCGAGCCGAAGCCGATCTGAGGACCGGGCACAGTCAAGAAGGCGTAGGCCCAAGAAAGTCTAGCAGGCGTTGACCTGTCTGCAGGACCATCCGCCGCCATCGGTATCGTGGCAGTCTTCATAGCTGCCGTAGCAGGTGTTCGTCGAATTGCGATACCAAGGGTAGCCGCCAGGACAGCAAACATCTTGTTGTGCAGTCTGGATAAATTCCTTTGCCGGCCGGCTTTGGTTTTCCGGATTGCCTCCCGCCAAAAAAAGAGACATCGGGTGTGACACAACAGACCTAACCGGCATATCCATGCTTGAATTGCTCACCGCAGACGAGCTCAAAAAAATCATGCCAACAGCTAATGAACAAAATCCCCGCGCACTCATCTTCTCCTCCTTGAGGGAAATGGAGACGGCCAAAAATAACACAGCTGCGTCGATTGCGTAAGCGATCGCTCATATACCTCGACACGCTCGCGGGGAATTGAAGCGGGGCGGCAAGCCTGACTGCGCCTCAGCGCCAGAATGGCGCCGCAAGCAGCCGGCATTATGTCGGCGTGCTGATCGTCGCCGAACTGCACAGCGATCCGTTCGATGGTGAGACGCCGGTGCTGGCGCCGGCCAAATTCCGGCATGCGGTGCTGGTGCCGACCATGAACGTCCAGTCCACCGCCGAAACCATCCAGCGCGCCGTCGCGGAGGAACTGGCGGTGGTCGAGAATTTCGACAACCGGGCCGTTGTCGGGCTTTTGACCGAGGGCCATCTGATACGGCGCTACGCCGAGGAACTCGACAAGGCGCGGCGCGACCTGTCGGGCGAAGACTAGGCCTCGGCCGGCATCTTAAATGTCCCTACTCGGCGCTTGCCACGTGTACAGTGTCACTGTACAAATTGTTCAGTGGGAGAAAAAGACGGGATGAGCACCGACCAGGCTCCGGTCAAGAATGGCGTCGCCTCGACGGCGACGCATGCCCATCAGATGCTGGGCCAGCGGCTGAAGAGCCTGCGTCTCGGCCGGCGGCTTTCGCTGCGCGAACTCGCCGAGCTGACCGGGACCAGCGCCAGCTTCATCAGCCAGCTCGAGCGCGGCCTGACCGGCGCCAGCACCGCCTCGCTCAACCAGATGGCCTCGGCGCTTGGGGTGAGCGTGGCGATGCTGTTCGAGGATAGTGCCGCCGGGCAGCGCGGGGTCTTGCTGCGCAGCGAGCGGCCGAGCCTGCCGCCCAGCGACGGCTGCCGCAAGATGCTGCTCTCGCGTCCCCCTTTAAGCGACATGGAAGTCTATGTCGGCGAGTTCGAAATCGGCGGCTCGACCGGCCCAGCGCTCTACACCCATGGCGACGCGCACGAGATGCTCGTCGTGCTGCGCGGCATCGTCGAGGTTTCGCTCGGCGATGTCAGGCATGTGCTGGAAGAGGGCGACAGCATCGAATACGCGACATCGACAGCACATCGCTCAGAGAACATCGGCAGTGGCCGAGCCGAGGTGATGTGGATCATTGCGCCACCGACTTCGGTGCGCGCCGAACTCGATCAATACAGGGCCTGGAAACCGCTCGCAGCCAGGTAGGTTCAATCCATGCGGGTCAAATGGGAGAACAATAATCATGCTGAAAACAAGACATCTTGGCCTTGGCGCCGTGCTGGCGCTCGGCGTTCTGGCAACCGCAGCGTTCGCGCAGGAAAAGCCTGTCGCGGGTGAGGTCAAGGAAGGCTCGCTCAAGGGCAAGACGCTGACGCTCGTCTCCTATGGCGGCATCTACCAGGACGGCCAGGCCGCCGCGCTCAAGGAGTTCGTCGAAAAGTCCGGCGCCACGCTGCTCAATGACGGGCCGACAGAGATCGCCAAGCTGCAGGCGCAGGTCGAATCCGGCAACGTCACCTGGGACGTCGTCGACACCGCCGACCTGCCGCCTTACGTCTATTGCGGCAAGCTGTTCCAGAAGCTTGATTTCAGCAAGCTTGACGTCTCCAAGGTGCCCGAGGGCCAGGTCGGCGAATGCTCGGTGCCGGCCATGAACTACGGCGTCGTGCTGATGTACAACAAGGAGAAGTATGGGGATAACCCGCCCAAGAACTGGGCCGATTTCTTCGACACGGCAAAATTCCCCGGCACGCGCGCGCTCGACGGTTCGGGCGACCCGACGGGCGGCCTGCTGGAGCAGGCGTTGAAGGCGTCTGGCGGCGACCCGAAGGCGATGACGGCGGCCGACATCGACAAGGCCATCGATGTCATCCGCAAGCTCGGTCCCGACACGATCTATTGGAAGACCGGCGCTGAGTCGCAGCAGCTTGCCGAATCTGGCGAAGCCGACATGCTGATGATGTGGACCGGACGTGCCATGACGGCGGTGAAGAACGGCGCCAAATATGCGCCGGCCTGGCAGGACTGGCTGGTGGTGATGGACCAGATGACCATTCCGGTCGGCGTCAAGGATACGGATGCGGCTTATGCGCTGCTCAATGCCTATCTCGGCAAGGGGGCGCAGGAGATCCTGGCGCAGCAGACCTCCTATACGCCGATCAACAATGACGCGCAGCCCAAGGTCGATGCGTCGGTCGCCGCCTTCCTGACCAACACGCCCGAGCGCCAGAAGCAGGGTTACAAGCAGAACATCAAGTTCTGGGTCGAGAACTTCCCGGTGGCGCAGGAGAAGTGGTCGGCGCTGATGGCAGGCAACTGAACAGCCAAGTGAGAGCCAGGCCGTGAGCGCGTCCGAACCCATCGCCCAACCCGCCGCCCATGCGCGGCCGGGTCGGGCATGGCGGCCGTTCGCGCTCACGGCGCCGGCGCTCATCCTGCTCGTCGCGGTGATCGGGTATCCGCTGCTCACCATCGTGCTGCGCAGCCTGTCGGAACCTGAGTGGGGGCTGCAGAACTATGCCTGGTTCTTCGGCGCGCCGGTCAACCTGACAGTGCTGCAGCGGACTTTCGTCATTTCGGCCTGGGTGACGCTGGTCTGCGTCATCGCGGCCTATCCCTATGCCTATCTGATGACCGCGGTCGGGCCGCGCGTCCGGCTGGTGCTTGTGCTTTGCGTGCTGATCCCGTTCTGGGTGAGTGGTGTGGTGCGAACGTTGTCATGGGTGATCCTGCTGCAGGATTCGGGCGTCATCAATTCGTTGCTGCGCTCGGTCGGGTTCGGCGGCGTCAAGCTGATCCGCACCCAGACCGGCGTGGTCATCGGCATGGCGCAGGTGCTGTTGCCGTTCATGATCCTGCCGCTCTATTCCGTGATGCAAGGCATCGACCTCAGGCTGATGCGTGCGGCGCAAAGCCTCGGTGCGCGGCCGTCGCGCGCGTTCTTCACCGTCTATCTGCCGCTGTCGCTGCCCGGCGTCTATGCCGGCGCGATCATCGTCTTCATCCTGTCGCTCGGCCTTCTACATCACGCCTGCTTTGCTCGGCGGCCCGCGCTCGACCATGCTGTCGACGCTGGTGCAGACGCAGGTGCTCAGCCTGCTGCAATGGGGCAGGGGCGGCGCCATGGGCGTCGTTCTGCTGGTCACCACCTTCGTGCTGCTGGCGCTGGCAGCACCTGTGATGCGGTCCAGTCATCGGGAAGCGGGGCGGCGCTGATGGAGATGAAGCCGCTCACCCGCGTTCTTCTCGGGCTCGTCTGCCTGCTGGTGGCGATATGGCTGGTGGCGCCGACGCTGGTCGTGGTGCCGATGTCGTTCAACGAAAACAAATCGCTGGCGTTTCCGCCGCAAGGCTTTTCCTGGCAGTGGTACCAGAATTTCGCCACCAATCCGGACTGGTCGAACAGCTTCCTGAACTCGCTGAAAGTCGCCTCCATCGTTGCCGTCCTGGCAACGGTGCTCGGCACGCTTGCCGCCTTCGGCCTCGACCGCATGAAGGCGCGGCCGGCGAACCTTTTGCGTATGCTGATGCTGACGCCGATGGTGGTGCCGGGCGTGGTGCTGGCGATCGGCATCTATGCCGTCTATCTCGACACGCAGCTCGTCGGCACGCTGCTCGGCTTCGTGCTGGCCCACACCATCCTTGCGCTGCCCTTCGTGCTGATCGCGGTCTCGGCCAGTCTCGAAGTGTTCGACCGCCGGCTGGAGACAGCCGCCGCGAGCCTGGGCGCCGGCGCACTGACCACGTTTCGCACGGTGACGCTGCCGCTGATCGCGCCGGGCGTGCTCTCAGGCCTGCTGTTCGCTTTCGCCACCTCGTTCGACGAGATTGTCGTGTCGCTGTTCATCACGAACCCCTATCTCAAGACATTGCCGGTGCAGATTTTTGCCTCGATCACGCGCGACGCCGATCCGACGGTGGCGGCTGTCGGCACGATCCTGCTTTTCGCGACCACGATCCTGATCGGCGGCGGCATGCTCCTTCTTGGCCGCGAGCGGAAAGGACGCCAATGAATCCGAAGCCGACAAGCAAGGGCGCGGCGATCGATCTCGAAGCGATCAGCAAGGCCTATGGCGGCTTCAAGGCGCTGGACGGCGTGTCGCTGCGCATCGAGCCCGGCGAGTTCGTGACGCTGCTCGGCCCCAGCGGCTCGGGCAAGACGACGACGCTCAACGTGATTGCCGGTTTCACCGATGTCACCAGCGGCAAGCTTCTGGTCGGGGAAAAAAGCGTCGTCGGCGTGCCGGCGCACAAGCGCAACATCGGCGTCGTCTTCCAGCATTACGCGCTGTTCCCGCATATGAGCGTCGGCCGCAACGTCGCCTATCCGCTGACGCTTCGCGGCGTCGACCAGGCGACGAGGCAGACACGCGTGGCAAGGGCGCTCGACATGGTCAAGATGGGCGATTTCGCGCATCGCTATCCCAGCGAATTGTCGGGCGGCCAGCAGCAGCGCGTGGCGTTGGCACGCGCCATCGTCTTCGACCCGCCGCTGCTCCTGATGGACGAGCCGCTCGGCGCGCTCGACAAGAAGCTGCGCGAATGGCTTCAGCTCGAGATCAAGCGCATCCATCGCGAACTCGGCACCACCTTCGTCTATGTCACGCACGATCAGGAAGAGGCGCTGGTGCTGTCGGACCGCATCGCCGTGTTCAACCGCGGGCGCATCGAGCAGGTCGGCACCGGCCGCCAGCTCTATGACGAGCCGGCAACGCTGTTCGTCGGCCGCTTCATCGGCGATTCCACCGTGCTGCGCGGCAAGGCGCGCAGCGATGGCAACAGCACCGCGCTGAGCATCGCCGGCGAGACGGTGACGGTACCGCGTAAGCTGTCGGGAGAAGCCAGTCCGGTGATGCTGCTGCGTCCCGAAAAGCTCGCGATCCGAAGAGCCGGCCAAAGTGCTGCCAATGGCGCCAACCGCCTGTCGGGGACGATCGCGGAAGCCATCTATCTCGGCTCGGAATCGAAATACGAAGTTAAGCTCGCCGACGGCTCGGCCGCGATCGTGCGCTCACCACTGACCGGCGAGAGTTTTGGCCTCGGCGACAAGGTCGAGCTCTGCTTCGACGGCAGCGATGCCAAGCTGCTCGCGGACGACGCAAGCGCCGACACCACACTCACCTGATTCCATCTGGCCTGATCCCATCTGGCCTGATCCCATCTGAAAGTCATTCCATGCAAGCCAAGCGCAACGGCGACATATCGTTCTGGTATGCGGATCTGGGGGCGGTTCCCGTTCCGCGCCCGTCCTTGCCTGGAAACATCGAGGCCGATGTCGCCATTGTCGGCGCCGGCTATACCGGCCTGTGGACCGCCTACTATCTGAAAAAGGCGAAGCCATCGCTGCGCGTCGTGATCGTCGAGCGCGAATTTGCCGGCTTCGGCGCTTCGGGGCGCAATGGCGGCTGGCTGTCGGGCGGCTTCAGCTGGTCGCGCGAAAAATATCTCAAGACATCGAGCCGCCAAGGCGTGATGGCGATGCAGGCGGCGATGGCAGGCTGCGTTGATGAAGTGATCCGGGTCGTGACCGAGGAAGGCATCGACGCCGACATTCGCCGCGTCGACAATCTGACGGTGGCCACCAACGCAGCGCAGTTGGAGCGCGTGCGCGAAGAATGCGAGACGATCCGTTCCTGGGATGTCGACCCGAACCGCGTCGAGATGCTGGACGCCGCCTCAACGCGCACGCGGATCAACATCCGTAACGTCATGGGCGGCTTCGTCGTCCATGGCCAGGCGCGGGTGCAGCCGGCCAAGCTGGTGCGCGGGCTTGCCGATGCCGTCGAGCGGCTGGGCGTGCCGATCTATGAGAAGACGACGGTGACAAGCATCGCCAAGGGCAGCGTGACGACAGACCGCGGTACGGTGCAGGCGGAGACGATCATCCGCGCGACCGAGGGTTTTACATCAGGCATCCCCGGCGAGGAGCGGACCTGGCTGGCGCTCAACAGCGCGCAGATCGTGACTGAGCCGCTGCCTGCCGACCTGTGGCGCGACATCGGTTGGGAAGGGCACGAACTGCTCGGCAATGCGGCGCATGCCTATTGCTATGCCCAGCGCACGCGTGAGGGACGCATCACGATGGGCGGACGCGGCGTGCCTTATCGCTACGGCTCGCGCACCGACGTCAACGGCCAGACGCAGCAGGCCACGATCGACCAGCTGCACACGATCCTGACGACGCTCTTGCCGCAGACCAAGGGATGCCGCATCGATCACGCCTGGTGCGGCGTGCTCGGCGTGCCGCGCGACTGGTGCACCACGGTCGGCCTCGATCCCGCGACCCGCATCGGCTGGGCCGGCGGCTATGTCGGCCTCGGCGTGTCCAGCTCCAACCTTTCGGGGCGCACGCTGGCTGACCTTGTTCTCGGGGCAAACACCGAGCTGACGAAGCTGCCCTGGGTCAACCGCAAGGTCAGGCCATGGGAACCGGAGCCCTTCCGCTGGCTGGGCGTGCATTCGATGTACCAGCTTTATCGCATTGCCGATGGCCGCGAGGCGGCAGGGCTTGCGCGCACCTCGAAGCTGGCCGCGTTGGCCGACAGCATCACCGGCCACTAAAGCCATTTGTTCTCACGCAATTCCGGGGCAGACCCCTTTCCTGGAATTGCTCTTATCCATGGAGCTAGACTTGATCGATCTTTCGACCTTCCACGATCTCGCCAAGGCCGAGATCGGCGCGTTCTCTCCTAAGCCAAGCTCGATTGAAGGCGATCAGGTCGAGGCCGTGCGCTCGTTCTTTCAATCGCCTGACGGGACTGTCGATGTCGGCATCTGGGAATGCACGCCCGGCCGCTTCACCGCCGATCGTTCGGACTCGTCGGAGATCTGCCACATCATTTCGGGGCGCGTGGAACTGAGCCGCATCGATGGCGAGGTGCGGGAACTCGGTCCGGGCGATCTCCTCGTCCTGCCGCAGGGCTGGAAGGGCGAGTGGCTGATACGCGAGACCACGCGCAAGCTCTACATGATCCAGAGCGCCGGCTGACCGGCGCTACGGCTATGGCGAGCTCAGTGGTCGATCGGCCCCTTCGGCGAGACCAGCGCGGTGCCGGCGGTCGTCGGGCGCTCGATCAGGCGGCGCACGCGCGGCGGTTCGTCGCCGCTGTGCAGCGCCCGCACCCGCTCGCCGACGACGGCGTCGGCATGGGTGGCGCGCCGGTTGTGGCGGATGTATTCCAGCCAGGTCGGCGTGTGGTAGTGTTCGATCCAGACTGCGGGATTTTCTAGGTCCCGAGCCAGCGTCCAGTTGCGGGCGCCGTCGCGGCGGCGGATGCGCCCGCGCTCGGCCATGGTGGCGAGGAATTCGGGTACATCTTCGTCGCGGATAATGTACTCTATCATGATGGCGATGGGGCCGCTGCGCGGCTTCAGGTCGAGGCCGAGATGCGGCTCCTTGAAGCGGTTGAGCGGGTCGAGGTTGAGAGTCGTCTGCTGCGGCAGCGGCAGGAACAGGCCGATGGCGCCGCCAACAAGCATCGCGATGGCCGCCGCAATCAGCGCGGTTTCGGCGCCATGCGCATCGGCAACGACGCCCCAGATCCAGCTGCCCAGCGCAATGCCGCCGAAGGTCGCCGTCTGGTAGACCGACAGCACCCGGCCGACGACCCAGCGCGGCGTCGACATCTGCACCGTGACGTTGAAATGCGACAGCGCGATCACCCAGCAGGCGCCGCCGATGAGCAAACCCGCCGCAGTCTGCCAGGCATTGAGGCTGATGGCGGCATTGAAGGCGCAGACGGCAAAGCCGGCGAAGGCCATCCGCACCATCGTCTCGCTGGACAGCAATTGTCTGAGACGCACGCTTATCAGCGCGCCGCCGACGGCGCCGATGCCGAAGGCGCCGAGCATGATGCCGTAGGTCAAGGCATCGCCCTTGACGACGTCGCGCGCCACCAGCGGCAGCAGCGCCAAAACCGCGCCGGCGCTGAAGCCGAAGGCGGAGCCCCTGACCAGCACCTTGCCGATGTTGGGCGACATGGCGACATAGCGCAGGCCGGCGCCCATGGCGGCGCCCAGCGTCTCGCGCGGCAGCGTCGAGACCGGCAGCTCCGGCTTCCAGCGGAAGAGCACGATGATGAGACCTATATAGCTCAGCGCATTGGCGGCGAACGCAGCAGCCGCACCAGCGGCGGCAACGATGATGCCGCCGATCGCCGGGCCGACGCTGCGTGTCAGGTTGAAGCCCAGTGAATTGAGTGCAACCGCGGCCGGCAGCTTGTTGCGCGGCACCATGTCGCCGACCGATGCCTGCCAGGACGGGTTGTTGAGCGCCGTGCCGCTGTCGATTAGGAAGGTGAAGGCAAGCAGCGTCCACGGCGTCATCCAGCCGTTCCAGGTGAACAGCGTTAGAAGTGCAGAGACGACCAGCATGAAGATTTGGGCGATCAGCATCACCTTGCGCCGGTTGAAGCTGTCGGCGATGGCGCCGGCGACGAGTGCAAACAGCATGATCGGCAGAGTGGCCGAGGCCTGGACCAGCGCCACCTGATAGGGCGACGTGGCGATGGTGGTCATCATCCAGGCGGCGCCGACGCCCTGGATCAGGCCACCGAAATTCGACACCAGGCTGGCCGACCAGACGGCGCGGAAGATGCCGTGCCGGAACGGCGCCAGCGCCGAAACGCGTTCGCTGTCCGGCTCGTCATCGATCATCAGACCTGTCCCACCTTAACGTGCTGGTTTCGTCCGCGGGGACGACAATCATGGCATCCGTTTGAAATAGAGCACGACATCCAAAAGGGCGAACGCGTCTTCGAAAAAGATCATGGTCCAACAACAGGATAGCAAGGCGAAAATACGTCAGCCGGGAATGGTCCGCTACCCAGAGCGATGTTCTCATTGGTCCACTGCGCGGGGCTGTCGGCCGCGCGCGAAGTCAGCTTCTGTCCCGGGCAGCGGTATGCAAGGCTTCGGTCAGCGTGCCTGTCGTCTCGCCGCCGGCGTGAAGGCGCAGGAAAAGCTCCATGCCGACAAGCCGCAGCCTGGACGGTTGCTCGCGCCGCGCCAACTGGACCATGTCCTCCAAATTCGCGGCGGGCCATTTCAAGGCATCGCGCAGGAAACCGCCGCGTAGCAAAGTCTCCGTGCCGGCCGAAAATTGCGACGACATCTCGAAGCCGATCTTGCGCGCCTGGACGTTCTGGCGCGGAATATGCTTTTCAGCGACCTTTCGCAAAAGCCATTTTCCTGTTTTGTCGCGGTATTTCTGCCGCCTCGGCAAATGGATGGCGAAGTCGATCAGGCGGTTTTCCAGGAACGGGACCCGCAGTTCCACGGACGCCGCCATGCTCAGCCGGTCGTGCCGGTGCAGGATGTCCTGCAGATGCGAATAGAGGTCGTAGAGGCAACAACCGAGAAAGGCGCGATCCGCGGGCGGCATAACCGGCTCCAGGCGGTCGAAGATCTCGGTTTGCAGAAAATTCAGCTCCGGCGACAAAGCACGCAGGACCATGCTGCGATCCATTTGTGAGTGGCTTCCAGCCGAGACCTTGTAGGGGGCATGACGCTGTTGCTCGAATCTCCGGTCGAGCGAGCGCTTCGAATGGACCAGGCGCCGGGGCCACGACCAGGAACGCCACTTCTTCATGCTCAAGGCCTGCAAGGGGTAGCCGCCAAACAATTCGTCTGCGCCTTCGCCGGTGAGCAGCACCTTGACGCCATCGGCCCGGCATCGTTCGGCAAGCGCCAGCAGTGCGACATGGCTGGCGTGCCAGCCATCGCTTTCAAGATGCCAGATTACCCTTGGCCAAAGTTCGAAAAACCGGTTCCTGTCGACCGGCACCCGGCGCAAGGGCACGCCGACATGGCGGCCGGTGCGTTCGGCGTCTTCGGCCTCGCTGTTGCCGAGCTGCGGGTCGACGACATAACCGTGGACTTCCGGCCTGAACCGCTTTGCCAGCGCCGTTATCAGGCCGGAATCGACACCGCTGCTGCAGGCGGTGGCAACGCTGGTATCGGCGATGCAGTGAAGTCCGACGCTGTCCTTGAGCAACGCCTCGAGCGTCGCCATGTGTTCAGCATCAGCGGATGCATCGCCGGTAATGCGCGCGGTCTCCAGCACGTCCAGCACATGCCAGAAGCGGCGCTTCTCGATAACGCCATCGGTGATCTTCCACAGGCCGGCGGGCGGCAGGCGCTCGATGCGGTCGAACAGGCTGTAGCTGGAATCGCGGCTCTGCCAGGCAAGCCGCAAGGTGATCTCGCGGCTGTCGATGTCGCGCGGAAAACCGTCGCAGGCGAGGATCGCCTTGTCCTCCGAGGCGAACAGGATTCGCTCCGGCGTGTCGGCCACCGACATCGGCTTGATTCCAAGACGGTCACGCGCAAGCCACAGCGCACTGCTGCGAGCGTCGAAATAGGCGAAGGAAAACATCCCGTCGAACAGCGGCACGGCTTTTTCGGGACCCCAGTGATGCAAGGCTTCGAGAACCACTTCGGCATCGCAGATGGTTCGAAAGACGACGCCTTGCGCCTGCAGCGTTTCGCGCAGCGAGCGGTAATTGTAGACCTCGCCATTGTAGACGAGAACGCCATTGCCGGAAGAAGTCAGCATCGGCTCACGGGCGGCGGGCGAGGGATCGATGATGGTCAGTCGGCGGTGACCGAGGGCCAGCCGATTGTTGTGCCAGCTGTCATGATCGTCGGGGCCGCGATGTACCAGCGCCTGCATCATGCTGGCGACATCCGACAGGTCGTTGGCGTCGATCGGGTTTCGTTTGCGCCAGACGCCGGCTATTCCGCACATGGCCTGCCGGTGAGTTCTGCCTGAGTCATGGCCTGCAATCTAGCCGGAACACAGCCGCCTGCAAGCGCTGCCTAGAACCCGTTTTCAATGCGCTCGAAAATGACGTTGGTGAAGGCCGAGATCTGGCTGCCGATGAACGGACCGGTCAGCGCCACGACCAGCATGATGGCGACGATCTTGGGCACGAAGGTCAGGGTGATTTCCTGGATCTGGGTCAGGGCCTGGATCAGGGCAATGCCGATGCCGACCACCATGGCGACCAGCACCACCGGCGCGGAAGCAACAAGCACCGTCCATACCGCGTACTGGACGATGTCGAGTGCGTCGGCCTCGTTCATGTGAGCGCGCCTCTATGGAACTGTCTAGCTGGCCGGCTTTATCGAAACGCCCGCGCCGACCGGCACTTCGGTGCCGTTCTGCAACACGGCGATCACGCCGTTGCTTGCAAGCTTGACCGAGGCCACGACGCCGGTCGTCTTGCCGTCGGCCGAGGTGATCGAGCGGCCGATCAAGGCATCGGCCTGCGACAGCGCCGACGACTGCATGATCTGGTCGAGCTTGGTGTTGGTCTGCACCGATTGCTCTACCTGCGAGAAGGTGGCGAGCTGGGCTACATACTGTGTCGAATCCATCGGTTTCGTCGGATCCTGGTTCTTCATCTCGGCGATCAACAGCTTCAGGAACGACTGGTAGTCGACCGCTGTCTTCGACGTCTGCTGGGTGCCCTGGTTGGCGCCCGTGGGGATCGTCGTCGTCATGTCCACATTCATCAGTATTGTGCTCCCACGGCCAGCGGGCGCTTCGCACCCTGAACATCGTCATTGCCGCCAAGTGCGCGGCGTTCGAGCGGATAAAGCGCACGGATAGCCTTCAGCGCTTCATAGATATGGTCTTCGCCGACCATGCGGTCGATCTGCTTCAGCGCGCCACTGATCTGCTCATCCTCGAAGCTTGCCAAAAGCAAGGGCAGCGAGCGGCGGAACATGGCGCGCGCCTCGATGGCGCCGGCCGGGTTCATCAGCATCACCTGCAGGATGAAATAGAGCTGCTTGAGCGGCGTCAAGGCATCGTCGGCCTGGATGACATGGTTCTCGAGCAGGAACTGTACGTCGTTCATCAGCTCGACGGTGACCTTGCGGTCGACGCGGATGACGGCGCCGTTGATGTAGATCTTCTCGTTCGGCTTCAGCGATATCTTCAGCGTGTTGGTCATTGAATGCCGTCCCGGATGATCTGGGACACTTCGATCAGCCCTTCGAAATTGTCGGTGCGGCCCTGGCGGATGTCCTCGGCCTCGCGCAGCAGCCACAGGCCGATGGAGATGAGGTTGGCGCGCAGTTCCTTGGGCAGGACATTGTCGCTGGAACCGAGATCCTCGACGAAGGTGGTCCAGACCCGGTTGGTGAAGTGCAGCGCTTCGACCGCCTCCATCGAGGTGTGGCCGACCGCCGCCGCCGCCGCCAGCATTTCGATCGAGCGGGTCAAAAGCTGCCGCTCGCGATCTTTCGCATCGGCAACGGAGTCGGTCTGGATGTCGGCGTAGGAGAATTGGTACATCGTTTGGCTCTACCGTTGCGGTTGAGATTGTCAGGTCAGGTAGTTCAGCAGGCTCATCTGCTGCAGGCGCGCGGTCAGCGCGAAGGACGTCTCGATATGCTGCGTCAGATCCGCGACGCGGGTGGCTGCCTCGGCGGGGTCGACGCCTTCCAGATCAAGGATATGGCGCTCGAACAGGTCGACCTGCGTCTTCATGCGGTCGCTGGCGTCGGAGACCCGCTTCTCGGCAAGGCCGGTCTCGGCCTGCAGTTGCCCTAGCCCGCCCAGCGCCTCGCCGACCATCGCCTGGGCGCGGCCGACAACGGTGGTCTTCGCCGCCTGGCTGATATTGCCGGAGAGCAGGCCGGTGATCAGGGCGGAAGCCATGGCGAGCTTGCGGATGCTGTCGTCATTGGCGCTGGCCGAGGTTTGGGTGGTTTCGCCCAGCGAAATGCGGCTGACGATCTGCTGGTCGGTGGCGTTCGACCAGTTGGCCTGCCAGCCGGAGCCCATGAACTGCGGCAAGACATTGCTGGTGATGAAGCCGTCCATCTGGGCGGCGGTGATGTTGGCAGCGAGCGGATCGGCCTGCGTGAAGCCGAAATACGACGAGAAGGAAGCGTCGAACGCCGCCTTGGCCGGCGAGCCCGCGGCGGTGAAATCGTCGATCGGCTTGACGTCGGTGTTGGTGCCGGCAAACAGATATTCGCCGTTGACGCTGGCGTTGAGGATAGAGGTCATCTGCTGCACGGCGGCCTTGCCGGCTTGCTGCGTGATGGTGCTCGAGGAATTGCCGGCGGCGGTCAGCGCGGTCAGCAAATTCTGCGCAGTGTCGGAAAGCTGGCCAAGCGCAGCCTGCGTCGAGGACAGCCGCGCGGTGACCAGCGAATTGGAATCGATGATGACGTTCAACCGGTCGAGGTCGCGCGAGAAGGTGACCGCCTGCGAGGTGCGCGCGCCGAGCGCCAGACCGACATCGGCGACGGTGCCGGTCGTCGATTCCTTGGTGGCTTTGACCAGTTCGGCCTGCATGCGCATCTGCTGATAGCGCGCGGCGTTGGAGAGGGCGGCTGATGAGACGGATGTGGCTTTCATGGCTTATCCTACGGCATCGAGCAGGGCCGACAGCATGTCGTCGACGGTTTTCATCATGCGCGCCGAGGCCTGATAGGTGTGTTCGAGGTCGAGCAGCAGCGACATCTCCTGGTCGACATTGACGCCGGTGTCGTTGGACAGCGCCTCGGCGGTGCGCGATGCCAGCGCTTCCTTGGCGTCGGCGTTGCTCGAGGCCTGCTGGCGCTGGCCTTCGAACCAGCCAATGGCATTGGCGGCGTAGTCGGACACGCTGGACGTGACGGTGATGCCGGCCGCAGCGTCGAAAGGCATCGGCTTGTCGAGCTTGTCGCCATAGCCGATCAAGAGCTGCGAATAGGAGGCGTTGCCGGCAGTGTTGGCGATATAGGCCGCACCATTGGCGCCGCCGTCGCGCAGCAGCACCGGATTGCCGCCGACGCTCGAGTCCATTGCGGCGTTGACCTTGATCGAGCCGGCAAGCCCGTCGATCAGCGTGCCGGCGGCCGGAATGGCGGGCGCACCCGACCAGGTGAACAGGCCGGTTCGGTCGGGCTGCGAAGGTGCTGTTTCGGCAAAGGCGGTGATGAGGCCGCGCGCCACTTCGTCGAGCTGGCTCTGCATCGTCGCCGCGACGCCGTCGCGCAAGGTGATGAGCCCGGCGAGCTTGCCGTCGGCGCTGGTGTTGCCGCCAGCCCCGGCGCTGACCGGCACATTGTCGATGTAGATGGTGTTGCCTGGTGTGCCGGCCGTGTAGCCCGCCGACGGGGTGAAACTTACCGAGCGCGGAATGGTCTCGAACAGTGTCGTGCCATCCTTGGTGGTGATGACCATGTCGTTGTCGCCACGCGTGAAGGTCGACACCGGCACATAGTCCGCGATCTTCTTCAGCAAAGCGTCGCGCTGGTCGAGCGCGTCGGATGCGTCGGTACCCGAACGGGTTGCGGAGATGACCGCCTTGTTGGCGTCCTGGAACTGACTAAGCAGCGAGTTGAGATCGTTAACCGCCGTTGATATCTCGCCATCGGCCTGGGTGCGGAAATCCTGGATCGCGTTGGTGCCGTCGTTCAGAGCGCGCACCACCTGCTGGGCCGCGTCGATGACGCTGGAGCCGAGGTTCTGGTTGGATGGCGTAGCGGCGTAAAGCTGCAGCGCGTTCTGCAGCTTGCCGATCGCGGTCGAGGCAGAGGAGGCGTTGTCGACGCCGTTGACGGCAACGGCGAGGCGGTCAATTCCGCTGTAAAGCGTGCTCTGGCCGCTCCATGCCGATTGCGCGCTAAGGTTCTGGCGAAACAGCAGGGCGTTGGTGGCGCGCTGGATCTCGACCGAGCGGGCGCCGGGCGCGCTGCTGACGACGACCGCCGTGCGGCGGGCATAGTCGGGGTTGCTGGCGTCGGCAATATTGCGGGAAAGGACGCTGGTCTGCTTCGATGTGGTCTGAAGCGACTGTTGGGCTATGGTCAATGCGGAAGTCAGCGACATGCGGGTCTTTCACGAGGCCAGTGGGGAGGGGATGACGTCTCTGCCCTGTCGGCGGCGTCGGCGTTCGGAAACCTGCAATTCCAGACCACCCCGGCCGGTTTGCCGGTGTGGCCTTGAATTCGAAATCCGCGCACCGCGCTGCTCTGGTTTGGGTTCATTCCCCTGGCGCCCGTCGTTTATCTCTTCAGGTTGACAAGGACATCCATGAGGTCGGAACCGGTCTGGAACACTTTCGAGTTAGCGGTGTAGCTGCGCTGCGCCGCGATCATGTTGGTCAATTCCTCGGCGATATCGACGTTGGAATTTTCCAACGCGCCGGAGATGATGCTGCCGAGCTTGCCTTCATTGGCGAAGCCGATGCGCACGGTGCCGGAGTCGGTGGACTGCGCATAGACATTGCCAGGCAGTGCGGTGAGGTTGTCGGCGCTCTGGACGTCGGCCAGTGGGATCTTGAACAGCGGCTTGGTCGAGCCGTCCTGATACTGGGCGTAAATGACTCCGTCCTCGCCGATCTGGATCTTTTCGATCGTGCTGGGCGCGTTGCCGTTGACCTTGGCTTCGGAGACCGTGAAGCCGGTGCCGAGCTGAGTCAGCTTGGACAAATCGAGGTCGAGCGACGCACCGCCCGGTACGGGGATGGTAATCGAATCGACGGCGCCGGTGAGTTTGCCGGTGGTGGTGTCGAAGGTCAGGTTGGCCGTGGCCAGCGCGCCGCCCGTATAGGGAAAGGATGTGCCCGGCGTCGCCTGGGACTGGTCGAACACAGAGACCGACCAGGTGCCGGTCCCGGTGTTGGTGAAATAGAGGTCGAGCAGCTTCTTGTTGCCGAGATTGTCGTAGGTGACCATCGAGGATTTCGACGTGTATTCCGCCGTCGGGCTGTTGGTGGACGGCAGCGGACCGGCGGGCGGCGTGGCGCCGGCCGGCAGATTGGCGTTGAAGTTGCCCGCGGTGCTGGGCGTCGCGGTCATTTCCTGGTCGGAGATCTGGACCGGCACCAGCCCTTCGAAACCGTTGGCGGTGGCAGCCGGTGTGCCGTTGGCGTAGCTGTAGGCCATCAGCTGGTAGCCGGCGGCGTTGACCAGTCTGCCCTGAGCGTCGGGAACGAATGCGCCGGCGCGGGTGAGGAAAGGCGTTCCGCTGGGGTCCTGGACGACGAAGAAACCGTTGCCGTTGACCGCAAGGTCGGAAACCGAGGTCGTGTACTGCAGCACGCCCTGGGCGCTGATGGCCGAGCGGATGGTGGTGTTGACGCCGCCGGAATTATAGGCGCCGCCGACCTGCGGCATGATCAGCGTCGAAAACTCGGCCGAGGATCGCTTGTAGCCGGTGGTGTCGGAATTGGCGATGTTGTCGGCTGTGGCCGAAAGGCGGTTGGCCTGCGCGTTCATGCCGGAAACGCCGGTCCGCATCATTCCGTAAAGGCTCATCGAACGTCTCCTCAATGCCCAACATCGTTGGGCCCATCTGTGGTCGCGAGGATATAATTTCTGTCTTGCGCGAGGCTGGCGCAGACCGCCATCAGAACACCAGCCGGTAGCCAAGGAAGCGCTTGGAATCTATCGGGTCCTGGCCGAGCTTTTCGCGCAGCTTCTTGCGCAATTTGGAGATGTGGCTCTCGACGACGTTCTCCTCGACCTCTTCGTCGAAGATGCCGTAGATGGCGTTGAAGACCTGGGTCTTGGTGACGCGGCGTCCGCGGTTGCTCGCCAGATATTCGAGGATGCGGCGTTCGCGGCGCGGCAGAGGCAACGGCTGGCCATCGATCTCGGGATCGCGGCCGTCCATGAAGATGCGCATGGCGCCGATCTCGGTGTAGCTGACGTCCTCATGGGCGCGGCGGCGGATGGCGGTGATGCGGGCCAGGATCTCCCGGATATGGACCGGCTTGCGTATGACGTCGTCGACACCGCTCTCGAACAGCCGCAGCGTATTCTCGAGCGAGTGCTGTTCGCTCAGCGCAATGACCGGAGCGCCGGTGCGGTCGCGGATCTGGCGTGGCGAGATGGCGCCTTCGCGGCAGTCGCCAATGAGGAAGGCTCGGACCGATCGCAAATCCGTGTCGGCGGCCGATGTCACCCACTCGCCGAATTCACCGGACGCGAAGCCTGCACAGGCAACGCCCTCACGATCGAAAAGTGAATTGTAGCCTTCAGTTACGAGCTCTCGCTCGTCAACGATTACAATCATCGGCCCCGCCCCCGAATCAGATCATCTGCCCCGTGGGAAGAGCCGTAACCGGTGCCGGGAATCCTGAACAACCATCATTTCTTGTAGCTATTTTCTTGGGAGTTATTTCGAGTTTCGAAATAACCGCAATCAGGAGGTTGTATCGTTGGTTGCCGAACGGGTGACGTGGCACGTCACCCGCCGGGCGTGGATTTGCAGCCGTTCGCAAGAGATGATTCACCTAAGGGTTGCAAAAGTTGCGGGCGTTCGGGGTCCATTTGCCGAAGCCGGTGGCGACCATATTGGCGATGACGCGGCAGACATAGAATTTCTGCGCGGGGTCATTGTCGGGGCCGGCGTGGTAGCGGGCGACGGCCATCGACCAGCTGACATGACGCGCATGCAGGCTGGCCAGGAAGCGCGCGGCATAGTCGACATTCTGGCGCGGGTCGAGCATGTCGCCGACGCTGCGGAAATGCGCGGCGTGATAGTGATGGTTGATCTGCATGCAGCCGAGGTCGATCAGCGTCTTGCCCTCACGTCGGGCTGCTTCGAAGGCGGCTAGGGCCTCAGTGCGGCTCCTTGGAAATACCGCTTTTCCCTCTATATTCATGACGTTAGGTTGCAAGCTACCCTTCTTGCCGGTCTCGGTCAGCCCGACCGCATAGAGGATGCCGGCGGGCACGCCATAGCGGTCGGCGGCACGCAAGATCTCGGGCTCGCAAGGGTTGGTGGCGGCGGTGGCCGGCTTGGTGGCGAGGCTAGATAAACATATCGTCGCCAGCGCGCTCGCGAGCAGGCGCGCCAGCGCGGCCGAATTCCTGGGCATCATCATTGCGGCTTCTTCCCGACTGCTGGCCGCCCGAACCCGTATTGTTGCCGCTCGAGTTTCCGGGCTGAAAAGCGGACTGGTCGCGGCCTTGCGGCATATGCGAGTTCGCTGCATCGCTGCGGGCCGCTGCGTGGATCGCTATCGAGGGTTGCAGGATGGTGACCTTGTCGACATCGAAGCCGAGCCCGCGCAACGACTTCACGATGGCGTCGCTGTCGGTGGCGAGACGGCGGTAAGCCTCATGGGTTTCGGGCTTCAATTCTATCGAAAGTTGTTCTCCGGAAAGCCTGAGACTGGCGGTGACCATGCCGAGCTCTGCCGGGTGAAGCTCGATCTTCAATATATGTGTCGGAACGGCAACAGAACCGGCCGTCTGGGCGGTCGTCGACGGCGTCGAAACCGCTTGCCGCAGGCCGCTATCCGAAGCCAGCGCGTCGATAAGCGCCGAAGTCGTCTGGTTCATCGGGCTTTGCGCCGGGGCCGGGAAACTCTGCTCGGCGACAATGTCGACGCGCGCAGCGAATGGCGGCTGTTTTCCCTGTGTGGACGATGCCGCGGAATGGGCTCCATCGACGGACTTCGCCGACGGCGCGGACCGTTTTGCCTCGGGTGCCGAAACGTCGCTTGCCGTCTGGTCCGCCGGTAGAGGAGGCGTCGGACCATCCTGATGCGGCAGTTTGCCGGACTGGAGCCCGATCGCGGGCAGCTTTTGCCCCTGATCCCGTGCTGATACGCTGGTACCGGTCTTGGCCCGTTCGGATCGCGTCGTCGTGTCGAGTCTGTCGTCAATGCCGGAAGCTGCGCGGTGTCTCTTCAGAGGCGACGTCTGTGCAGAAATGGCCTCGCCAGCGGGCGCCGGTTGCCCAGTCTGTCCATTCGTCGCGATGCCGTTCCCGCTTGTCCGGACCGTTGAGAAATGCCTGATATCGTGCAGCGCCAGCACCAATGGCAAATGATCCTGCAGCGGTCCTGCATCCGCGTCTCGTCCGGCCACTTCAGCGTCGTTGGATGGTTTGTCCGGGCGACTATCGGCATGTTCTTTTGCGGCCTTGCCGGCAGCGGATTTCGTCCCCGTCTTGCCAGACTGGGTGTGTGGGATTTCGCTTTTGCCGGGACCGGCAGGGCTGCGTTTGGCCCAATGCAGCTCGTGCGACGCGGCCTCAATTGCTCCCTGGCCTATCGGTGTCGGCGCATCGTCGTCGCCGCGCACCATGTCGCCGAAGCTTTTGTCGCCACCTTTGGCGTTTGAGGCCGACTGCTTCGATCCGGCGTGCGCGGGAGCCGGCAGGGCCTGGCCAACATTGGTGGTCATTTCGGGGCTGCTCCAAGCATCTGGTCGATCAAATCGAGCTGGTGACGCGTCCTCGCCATGGCGGCGTCGGTGGGATCGGTAGGCTCTACTGCGGCGGGGGCCGGCACCGATGCCGGCACGACCGGAGCCGCATCGCTGGCCGAGGCGACTGCAGGCGTTTCCGCCGCCTTTGCCTCTGGCGTGCTCGGTGCCTGCGCGGCCGGCTCACTTGCCGCCTTCGGTTGGTCGGTTGCGGGCTGTTCACTCGACGTTGTGGCGGCTGGCTGTTCCGGCATCGCGCCTTCGACCGGCGGCAGCTCTGGCTCGTCGGGTCTTTCCACGGCCGCGGTCTTGACCGGCTCCTGCCTGGCCGCGGCAGGTGCGGGCTTTTCGGCAGGCAGCGGCGCCGGCGGGGCGATGACTTCACCCGCCACGGCCTGCGCGGCATCGAGCAGGTCGCGGTCGCTTTGCGAAAGCTGGTTGCGATCGATCTTGTCCAGCTTGGCGCGGACCTCGCCGATGGTGCCGGACGTTACCGTGGACAGGCTGGAATAGAGCTGGGCGCGCGGATCGTCCTGATTGTGGATGCCGTCGCGGCCCCGTTCAGCCCTGGCCGAGGCAAAGGCGGAGAGATCGGCAAAGCCGTCGATCGCGGCGCGGCGGGCGATGCGCAGATAGATCACCTTCTCGCGTTCTGGATCCATCATTGCGGTGATGTCGGCGAGCTTGTCCTGGCTGATCGCCATGTGCAGCGTGATGACGCCGGAGACGAAGGCGTCGGCGAACTGGCTGGCATAGGGCGAATAGAGGTAGTCTTCGACGTATTGGGTTGAGGCAAGCGCGAAACGCGCACCGTCGCCTTGCGCGGCGGCGATGCCGACCGAGCGGCGCAGCGCTGCTTCCTCGACCAGCGTGCCGGGGCTGAGCAGGCGAGCATCGTCGAGCAGCGCAAGCGCGCTGACCGGTTGCTCGGTGGCGAGAAGCGAGCCCTTGACCAGCGCCAGAAAGGCACCGACATCGGGGGGCAGGGTCATCGGATCGATCGGCTTCAGCGCCTCGATCGCAGCCGCCTGCCGGCCGTTCAGATAATCGACAATGCCCTTGGCGATGGTCAGGCTTTGCGGGTCGGTCTTGGCGCGCGACACCGCCGCCTCGACGGTGACGGGGTTGCCGCCACTCATGCCATAGACCAGCAAGGCGCGAAAATTCTTCGGGTCGCTGAAATCATCTGCGTCCGCCGCGCGCAGCCTTGTGTCGGCCATTTCGAGCAGCTTGGCCTGCATCGGCAGCGCGGCGTGATCGCCGGCGGCGATGCGGTCCTGCACAAGCTGCAGCGAGCGCACCAGCTGATAGGGCTGCAAGCCGTCCTCGGCGAAGGCCGATGGCGGATGGACAGCGCTCAGCAGCAGCAGCCCGACGGCGCGGCCGATGATCGCGGCGCGCCTCATCCGTCGGTCGCCATCAGGATTTCGATGCGGCGGTTCGCGGCCGCCATCGGGTCGGCTGCAATTTTCGGCTCGCGATCGGCGAAGCCGGCGACCTCGGTGATGCGGCGCTCGTCGACGCCGCCGCGCACCAGCATGTAATAGGCGGAATGGGCGCGCGCCGTGGACAGCCGCCAATTGTCGTAAGTGTCGCTGCGGAACGGCCGCGCGTCGGTGTGGCCGTTGATGCTGATCGTGCCTTTCTGCTCGTTGACGATGCGGCCGATCTTTTCCATCGCCAGCACCAGTTCACGCCTAGGCACAGCCGATCCGATCTCGAACATGCCGAAATCGAACTGGTCCGTGATCGAAATGACGACACCCTTGTCGGTGGCTTCGACGGAGACGCCATCATGCAATTTGTCGCCTGGCTTGAAGGCCTCGGCCAGTTCCTGCTTGACCTGCGCCGCGGCTCTAACAGTGGCGGCCGTCGGCGCTTTTTCTGCGGCTTCGGGTTTGGGTGCGGGTTGTGCTTCGGCGGCTTCGGCCTTTGCAATTTCGGCCTTCGCTGCTTCAGCCTTGGCCTCTGCTTTGGCTTCAGCCTTGGTCAGCGGCTTATCGGAAACGGATTTCGCCAGCGGCTCGAGCGGCGCCGCGGCCACTGGCGGCGCGGCCGGCACGGCCTTCACCTCCGCCACTTGCGTCTGTGCCGCCTTGTCACCCGGCTTCAGGGGATCGCCTTCGATCTTGGTGCGTTCGGCGGTGGCTTCGGCGCCTGGTGCAGCCACCTGCTGCGACCAGAAATCCGGCGCGAACGGGTCGCGGTAGGATTGGCCGCCGGATGCGCCGGTAGCCGGGCCGGACGCCTGCGCGCCGCCATCGCCCTTCTCGCTGACATTTTGCATGACGCCGGTGTCGGTGGCGATTTCCGACAGCACAGCATAGGGATCGGCAAACAGATGCTCGTCGGAAAGATCGGTCTTCGGCGCCGATTCCTTCGATTGCTTCTTGTCCGAGGTGCCGGCGCCGCCGATGCCGTCCTGTCCGGCCTTGCTGGTCTTGTCCCGCGGGTCGTCGGCCGTCAGCCCGACCTTGCTCGGGCCATCGCCGAGGTCTTCGAGGCCCTTGCGGCTGGCGTTGCGATCGACCAGCTTGACCGGATTGAAGTAGCTGGCAACGGCCGCCTTGGTCTGCTCGTTGGCGGCGTTGATCAGCCACATGACGAGGAAGAAGCACATCATGGCGGTCATGAAATCGGCAAAGGCAATCTTCCAGACGCCGCCATGGTGGGCGTCGTCGTGGTCGTCGTGATTGCGCCGCACGATGATGATCTCGTGCCTGGCGTCTGCGGCCTCGACAACGCTCATGACGTCCACTCGTTCATAATAGGGCCCCCGCTCATGATAGGGCCTCCGACAAGGCGGCCGACCATTCGGCAATGCGGGTTTCGAACACCGCCTCGTCAATGGAGACGGTAAGGTCGAAGCCGGGCGCCTCGATGAAATCGAGATTGGCCGCGCGTGGGCCGAGCGAAGCCTTCAGCGTCTCGAACAATGACAGCGGTCCGCGCACGGCGATGCGCACCGCCTCGCTGTCGCCGACGGCTTCGCGGATCGTGCCGGCAAGGGCTTCCAGCGAACGCTTCTGCAGATCGTCGCTGACAAGGCCGCCAATGATGCGCGCAATGGTGGCGCCGACGAGGTCGCTGACCTTGGCCTCCATGATCTCGATACGGGCAGTGACGACCGCGCCGAGATCGCCGCCGAAACTTTCCAGAAAGGCCTTTGCTTCATCGGCATTGGCCTGTCTCTGCGCCTCGAGCGCTGCCTGGTGGGCGATGGCAAGGCGGGCTTCAAGGGCGGCTTCGGCATCGATGACCGCTTCGGCGATCAGCGCGCCGATGTCGGCCTGCGGCGCCGACGTCTCCGGCCTTGGCTCGGCCATGGCCGCGAGCGAGGGCTGGCCGGCACGCTGGCTGCGTGCGCCGAAATCCGGCAAAAGGTCGAAAAGCGCTGCCGAGGCCATGGTCTATACCGCTGCTTCCTGGGCCGCCCATTTGCGCAGGATCTGCGCGGTGCGCTCCTCATTGATGTCCACCATGCGGGCAAGCCGCTCCTGCGGCGCCGGCCTGATCTTCTGGCGAAGATCGTCGAGTGGAGTCGGGCCGGGGCGGCTGCCGGGCAAGGCAGCCGGCGCCGGTTCGGCGCTGGCGGCTTCGGGTGTCGGCAGTGAACGCTGGACGTCGTCGAAGCTCGGACCGGCAAGTGCCGGCGTCGGCCGCGCGCTCAGCGCGGTGGCCATTGGCCTCAGGCCGAAGAAGGCGACCAGGAACACCACGACGATGAACGCGCCGGCATTGATCATCGTACCGGCATGGGTTCCGATCGACGCCATTATGCCCGGCTGCTCGACCGCCTCGCCGTCGAGCCCGTCGATGAACTCGACCGCCGAGACATCGATGATATCGCCGCGCTTGTCGTCGAAGCCGGTGGCCGAAGCCACCATCTTCTGGATGTCGGCAACGCGCTTGGCGATCTGCTCGGGCCTTGCGTCCTTGCCGAGGATGGTCATCAGCCGCTGCTGATTGACGACGACGGCGATCGACATCTTGGTAACGGAATAGCCGTTCGATACTGTGGCGATCTTCTTGGAGTTGATCTCGTAATTGGTGATCTCCTCCTTGCGGTCGTTCGCCGATGACGTCTGCGGACCATCGGTGCTGGTCGCCTGGGTCTCGGGCAGGTTCTGCTCGACGGTGGCCGGGGTCGAGGCCTGCCTCTGATTGCTGTTTTCGTTGGCGCGCACCGACTGCACGGAACGCTCGACGCGCGACTCCGGATCGAAGATCGTCTCTTCGGTCTGGCGGGTGTCGGTATTGACGTCGGCTTTGACGCTGGCGCGGAAATTGTCGGGGCCGAGATAAGGCGTCAGCGCGCGGCGGATGTTGTCGCCGATCTGCGCCTCGACGGTCTGCTCGACGCCGAGCGTGCGGGCAGCACTTGTGTTGGAGGGATCGTCGCCGGCGGCGAGAAGATTGCCGTTGGAATCGAGCACGGTAACCTTGTCGGCCGACAGGCCCGGCACGGCGGCGGCGACGAGATGGCGGATCGACATGGCGCTCTTTTCAGCATCGATGCCGGAGTAGCGGATGACCACCGAGGCGGAGGGCTGCTGTTCGTCGCGGCGGAAATTGGCGCGCTCGGACATGACGATGTGAACGCGGGCCGCCTTGATGCCGGATATCGACTGGATGGTGCGGGCGATCTCGCCTTCCAGCGCGCGCACGCGGGTGATCTGCTGCATGAAGGAGGTCAGCCCGAGCGAGCCGACATTGTCGAACAGTTCGTAGCCGGCATTGGCGCTGGTCGGCAGGCCCTTTTCGGCGAGCAGCATGCGCGCCTGCGCGGTGGTGCCGGCCGGCACCAGCACGGAGGTGCCGTCGGAGCCGACGTCGAAGCCGATGCCGGCCTCGCCGAGCACCAGGCCGATCTGGTTCACGTCGGAGCGATCGAGCCCGACATAGAGCGTCTCATAGGCAGGGCGGTTGAGATAGACCGAGCCGATGCCGATGACGGCCATCACCAATGCGGCAATGCCGGCCAGCATGGCAAGGCGCCTGACGCCAAATGCCCTGAGATTCGAGATGATGCTCTGGATCTGTTGCGGCACGATTCAAGCGCTCCCAGCATGATATTCCGTGGGAACACTAGACCGCGAAGCTTGTGCGAAGATGATAGAGCATGTCGCCCGGAAGTGCAGCGGTTCCGTGTCAACGACATGCGTCAAAACACAGCCACAAAGCGAAAGGGGCGCGCTGTCGGCGCGGCCCTTCAATTCAAGAAGGAGAAAGCCGGGTCAGGCTTACTGCTTGAACAGCGCCAGGATCGACTGCGAGTTGCCGTTGGCGATCGACAGCGACTGGATGCCGAGCTGCTGCTGGACCTGTAGGGCCTGCAGCCGCGTCGATTCCTTGTTCATGTCGGCGTCGACCAGCGCGCCGACGCCCTTGTCGATCGAGTCCGACAGGTTCGACAGGAAGCTCTTCTGGGTATCGATGCGCGACTTGGCGGCGCCGAGATAGGCAGCGCCCGTGGACAGCTTGGCAAGCGCCGTTTCAAGGGCGCCAAGTGCGGTGTCGATGGCTGCCGGAAGGACCTGGGTTGTGCTGGGATCGAAGAAGGTCGTCGCCAGCAGAGCGCCGACGATGCCGCCGGTGCCGGGAAGATCGAGGACCTGCGTGTCGGCCGCCTTGACGTCGATGGTGTCGATGGCGACGGTCGTGCCGGTGCGGTTATAGGACGCGACGATCTTCAGGTCGGAGGTCGCGGCAGCGTCGTTCTGCAGCAGGTTCGAGCCGGCATAGGAGGCGTTGGTGACCGACGACTTGATCTGGTCCTGGATAGCCTTGATCTCAGTGGCGATCTTCTGCTGGTCGTCCTTGCTGGCGCTGCGTGCAGTGACCAGCTTGGCCTTGATCAGGTCGACCTGGTCCTTGATGTCGGTGATGGCGGTGTAGGCGGTGTCGACCTTGCCGGCGCCGAGGCCAAGCGCGTCCTGAACGGCCGAAAGCGCCTTGTTGTCGGACTTCATCGTGGTGGCGATCGACCAGTAGGCGGCGTTGTCGCTGGCGGTGGCGACGCGGTAGCCGGTCGAAATGCGCGACTGAGTGGTTTCAAGCTGCTTGTTGGTGTTGTTCAGGCTCTGCAGCGCGGTCAGAGCCGAAGCGTTCGTCATGATGCTAGCCAAGATATTTACCCCTTTTCAAACACTGGCGTGTCCCGCACACGCCGGATCAACTTCATCAAGGGGGTAGGCATAAGCCCATCGACCGTATGGTCTGCCCGCCATGGAATGGTTAACCATGACTACCGGGATATGGTTAATGGCCTGTTAAACCAAGCCATTCAGGGCGCTGGCCAGAAGCAAAAATCGGCCGCCATTTAGGAAGAAAATCAACAGCCGCAAAAAGAATCGGGGGGCCCGGGGTGGGGGGCGCCCCCCGGGGGGGTGGTAGTTAAATGGAGATATAAACCCCCGCAGGGCACCAGGACACCGAGCGAGGTGTGGTGGGGGGGGGCGAGCGGCG
>NZ_JAMYVE010000017.1:0-106762 GCF_040323695.1 Mesorhizobium sp. M0030
GAGGCCAACCGATACATCAACATGGACGACCTGCGCGAGCACAAGAAGCTCGCTCTGCGCCAAGCCGCATGACCAGCATCATGGCTGCCCCATTTTGCAGAACTTGACGCACACAACCATTGCCCCCGAGTCATGCGCGGTCGGTCGTGAGGTGCCTCCGGCTATCCACAGCACTTCCCGGCAAGGTGCCCAACGCCCATTAGAGGCGCATGGATCGGCTTGATCAGGGCGTTGGGCGCGCTCGTCATGAAGCCGTAAAGCTCGAAATCGCCGGCGCCGTCCTTGACCTTGCGCACCCCATGCCATGGCGTCCAGAGGCCAGCGAAGAAGAAAAGCGGCCGGTTCTCATTGAGCGCGAACCAATCCGCTGAATACCTGTCTCAGGGTCCTTATGCCGGGTGTTGGGCTGGGCTCCGAGAAACTCGTCACAGGCACCACACAGCGATGCTCAACCCCAACATACTGCTGCCAATGGCCGTATTGTGGGTTGCGGATATTGGTCGTGCCGTAGTCGGCCTTGCCCTTGACCCGTTCGAGCGGTGTCGGCATTCCCCAAAGCAGGTTGGCGACTTCACGTTGCCCGTCTGCCGCATTGCGGACCACCGGACCGGGCTGGTTGGGGGCTGGTTGGGGTAGATGTCGATGGACGGTTCAGGTTGCCTGAGATGGTCGCGCAGAGCCCTGGTGCACTGGCGTATGGCTTCTTGCGACGTGGTGATGTTGTGCAGATTGCACATCTAGGAAGGAGCAACCCCGTTCTTTTTGGCAAGCATGGAAAGGGCTTTTTCCTTGATATCTGCCGCGACCAAAGTCAGAGCTTCGTCGCGATCCTTGAAACTTGCGATCGATGTACCCTTGAGGGTCGCCTGAAAAGACCCGAAGAGCTCTTCCTGCCACAGGCAATTTCTCGCGATCACTGGAATAACAACCGTCGTGTTGTTGGCCTCTCTCTCCATCGCGTGAGTTAGCTCAATCTGGTTGCAATAACGCGAGTTGATAAAGTCAACGCTTATCAGGAGGATGATAATGTCGGCGCTCTCTAGATTGCCCTTGATGGCGTCCGCCCATTTGTCGCCAGTCTCGATTTCGCCATCGTGCCAAGCCTCGACAAGACCAAGTCGGCTCAGCGGCGTAAGGTGCTTTAGAAGGTCAACCTTGATAGCCGCATCTGCATGCGAGTAGGAGATAAACGCCTTGAGAGGCTTGGGACTGGGGCTAGCCGCATTTTGGGGGAGGGACATAGTCCCACCGGGACCTCCTCTTATCAGTCCATTCTTCCTCAGGCGGTCCTTAGTTGTCGTGTAACGTTCTTCTATCCAACCCAGTTTATTGAAAAGGGCTGCGTTCTTAACGCTCACTTTTCCGCCCCCCGACAATTCTCTAACGGCGTCCATAAACCGGTCTTCTAGAGTTCCAACGCGCTTCCGCGATTTTGCCTTGCTTGCCATTTTATGGAGCCCCCCGAATCTAGGTCGACACTTCCAGCGAAAGTCTTTTGCAGTCAAGTCGACGCTGGAAATTAAGCCGGGAAATCCTCTAATTGGGGAGCCGGCTTGTTGCCAGCAATAAACTCGAACGGTGCGTTGCGTCTTTGTGTTAGCTTGTCGGGTCGGAGGTCTAGCCAGCCTGAGTTAGAGCCTTCTCAAGCGCCGGTCTGGGCACCTCAAGCTGCGCCTTGTCGCTACCCCATAGTCGTCCCCGACGCTGCGGGCCGTCCAAGGGTTGTCAGCTCTGGTGATGCTGACCTAGCCTACGCGCTTACCGTCATCTCAGCCCCTGTCGGTTATGTCCGCGGCCAGGGCATCGATATTCCGTCGAATTGCTCTCCCAGGTCGCACCGCTCCTTGGCTCAATCGCATTCACCAGAGACTATCTCTGGAACGAGATTGACCGACCCGGGAACGCTCCAGGCCGATCCGAGCTAACCGGTCAATCCAAACAACTTCGAATTACCTTAGCGGGTATTAATCTAAAAATGCCCACGGTGCCCCGGTTACAGGCAGCCCGCGAACGCGGGCGAAAGGGTGGACGCCGTCCGAAACAAACCCAATCAGCGCTCCGAAATCACTCGACTCAGCTAAATGAAGGCTGTGCGGCATCTGAAGCAGCCCGTCTCTTTCATAGGACCACCGTCGAGTGCATCGGCGCCGAGGTCAAATAGCCGTTGGCTGAATGTTCTTTCAGTTGGCCGTCTGCAGCGACGCATGCACTAGGCCTATTACGAAGAAAAGCCGGTGGACGGTGGCCACAGCAGCTGTATGAACCGTGCTCGCCGGCGTGCCTTCGGACGTGGCAACCGCATCGGGTCGAGCCGATCTGGAAGGTGCTGCCGATCGCCCCGTCGAGCTACCACGACCATGTCGCCAAGCGCATCGATCCTTCCCGGCTGTCAGCTAGGGTGAAGCGGGATGAGGCCATGGCCTTGAAGGATGAGGTCCGACGCGTGTTCGAGGCCAACTTCCGCGTCTACGGCGTTCGCAAGGTCTGGCGGGAGTTACAGCGTGAGGGCTCGACGTCGCCCGCTGCACGGTTGCCCCACTGATGAGGGCCATGGGTCTTGAGGGCATCATCCGCGGCAAGCCGATCCGCACCACGGTGAGCGACAAGGCCGCACCTTGCCCTCTCGATCACGCTAATCGCCAATTCCATGCCCCGGCGCCGAACATGCTGTGGGTCTCCGACTTCACCTGCGTCGCGACCTGGACGGGCTCCGTCTATGTCGCCTTTGTCATCGACACCTATGCGCGAAGGATCGTCGGCTGGCGGGTGAGCCGGACGGCGCATGCCAGCTTCGTTCTGGACTAGGCTCTCCATGATCGGCGGCCCGTGCAGGGGGGCAGGCTGATCCATCACAGCGATAGAGGCCGCCCAATACGACTCTATCAGATACACCGAGCGCCTGGCGGAGGCCGGCGTTGAGCCTTCGGTAGGCAGCGTCGGCGACAGCTACGACAATGCTCTCGCCGAAACGATCAACGGCCTTTACAAGGCCGAGGTGATCCATCGACGCGGACCATGGCGCGACTTCGAAGCCGTCGAGTTCGGTAGCTCGATTGGGTCGATTGGTTCAACAATCGCCGGCTGCTGGAGGCCATCGGCAACATTCCGCCGGCCGAAGCTGAGGAACGCTACTACGCCATTCTGTATGACCCAGCCATGGCCGCGTGACTCAACGAAACGGCCTCCGGAAAACCCGGTGCGGTTCAGTTCTCGGCGGAACGACGTTGCCGCGCGGCGCTAAAGAGAGAGGAAGATTGATCTCTTTCCATATCATTTTCTTCACATATGATACGTAAACAGATCATAAAGCATTGAAACTACTCGCTGGATGAGATACCTTTGCGTACCATCGCGCATTGGAATAGATCGTATAGGTTGCGTTATGGACTCTCAATCGGAAATTCTACGGGAAATCGGTGGGTTTTTCAGGCAGGCGAGGTTGGCCGCTGCGATGACGCAGGAGCAGGTCGCCGATTTGGCGGGTATATCCCGTCCCCGATATCGCGACATCGAAAAGGGAGCCGCAGCCGCGCGTGCGACGACGCTCATGAATATCGCTCGCGCGCTCGGTCTGGAAATGATGCTGGTTCCGCAAGCCATGGTGCCGGCTGTCCAGGCTCTATTGCGTCCGCATGATGATGACGATCGACCCGCCTTTGTTTCTCAACCTGACGATGACGATCATGGCTCCAGTCTTTCGCGCACCTAAGACGATCCCGTCACTGGACGTGCTCTTGAATGCAGTGAAGATCGGCACAATCGTCAGGACGCCGGGCGATTTCAATGCGTTCAACTTCGATGACGCCTACCGCGCGACGGGCGGCTTTCCGGTTCTCAGCCTGTCGTTCCGGGCAGCGACGGGAGGACTGCGGAAAGATCCAAAGCCTCTGGCAAGCGCCTTGCCCGCTTTCTTCGCGAACCTCCTGCCGGAGGAGAAATTGCGGGAGGCGATGGAAAGGCATCACGAAGGCAATGTGCGGCCAGGCAATGATTTCGATCTTTTAGCGGCACTGGGCGCCGATCTGCCGGGAGCCGTACGGGCGTTGCCCAGTGACGGCGCGATAACGGTTTCGAAGGATGGCTCAAAGGATCACCCCAAGGCACGGTTCTCGCTTGCCGGCGTGCAGATGAAGCTGTCGGTCATGAAGAACATTGGAAAAGGCGGCGGCCTTACCTTGCCGATGGACGACGAGCAGGGCCGGTACATTGCCAAGTTCCCTTCGACGGCGTTTCCGGGCGTTTCCGAGAACGAATTCGCCAACCTGGCGCTGGCAGCAGCAATCGGCATGGAGGTTCCTGAATGCGAACTGGTCGAGAAGTCCGATTTTGAGGGCGTTCCCGAAGAATTCAATACGCTGTCGGAGGGCAAGGTCCTTCTCGTCAAACGCTTCGATCGCGGCGCCGGTGGCGAGAGGATACACATCGAGGATTTCGCTCAGGTCTTCGGTGTCTACCCCTCGCGCAAATATGAGGGGGCCGCTTATCACGACATAGCCTTGGCTCTTGGCGTGGCCGTCTCGCCTACGGCGGCTCTCGATTTCGTCCGCCGCCTGGCACTGAGCGTCATCACCGGCAATGGCGACATGCACCTGAAGAATTGGTCTTTGATGTATCCCGGAAACGGCGACAAGCCGGCGCTTGCACCAATCTACGACGTTCTGTCCACTGTGCCATATATTCCCGCCGACGCCATGGCGCTGTCGCTTGGAGGAGAGCGCTCGTTCAAGGCGCTAGCAGCACCGCGATGGAAAGCATTTGCGAACCGCGCAAGGCTTCCGGAGCCGGCAGTCCTAAAGGCAGTGGTCGAGACGGTCAAACTCGTCAACGAGTACTGGTGGCATCTGCCTGAGCGCGACGTTGTCGCAGCGAAAGTGCTCAAGCGGATGGACGAACATGTGAAGGCGATGACGCCGATACTGAACTCCTGCGCCGATAAGTGAGCCGAGTCCCCTCGGGTTGCTGATATAGCGGAACTTTCGATCCGCGGCCCTATGGATGGCTGGATCGAAGGCATGCCAGCGTGGCGCAAGATTCCGCGGAGTGTCCACGATGACACGCGTGAGCAAGCACGTCAGCTCGCCGGAACAGACAGCATCCCGCAATTCACCCAACAGGATCGAGCTGCTGTTCGTCCACTCCAACATAACGACGCGGTTCAAACGAATTCGGTGACTGAGGATCGCGATCCGACGCTTTGTGTCGCCATTGTCGGGTCCGCTACACGGTCTGTTGCGACGATCCTTTCTTTGGCCCTCAGGCTAAACCCCTGAAAAGCAACCATCAAATTATTCTTCGGTTCGATCAGCCAAATTGGCACGAGTCTTGAGATCCTTAGGTGCGAGGCGGCTACAGCTGCCCGACCGGCATTCATGTCGCGGCAGCCGCGATGAATGGAACGAAGGAAGGAAAGCTACATGTCAGGTTTGCGTCAGATCGCCTTTTACGGCAAGGGCGGCATCGGCAAGTCCACCACCTCCCAAAATACGCTCGCCGCCCTTGTCGACCTCGGGCAGAGAATCCTCATCGTCGGCTGCGACCCCAAAGCCGACTCCACTCGCCTGATCCTGAACGCGAAGGCGCAGGATACGGTGCTGCACCTCGCGGCAGAGGAAGGTTCGGTGGAAGACCTGGAACTCGCGGACGTGCTCAAGGTCGGGTACAAAGGCATCAAATGCGTGGAGTCGGGCGGGCCCGAGCCGGGTGTCGGCTGCGCCGGCCGCGGCGTGATCACCTCAATCAACTTCCTCGAGGAGAACGGCGCCTACGACGACGTCGACTATGTCTCCTACGACGTGCTCGGGGATGTGGTGTGTGGCGGTTTCGCGATGCCGATCCGCGAGAACAAGGCCCAGGAAATCTATATCGTCATGTCCGGCGAGATGATGGCGCTCTATGCCGCCAACAACATCGCCAAGGGTATCCTGAAATACGCCCATTCGGGCGGCGTGCGGCTCGGCGGCCTGATCTGCAACGAGCGCCAAACCGACCGCGAACTCGACCTCGCCGAGGCGCTTGCTTCCAGGCTCAATTCCAAACTTATCCACTTCGTGCCGCGCGACAACATCGTCCAGCACGCCGAGCTCAGGAAGATGTCTGTGATCCAGTATGCGCCGGACTCCAAGCAGGCCGGGGAATACAGGGCGCTGGCCGAGAAGATCCATGGGAATTCGGGCCAGGGCACCATCCCGACCCCGATCACCATGGAGGAGCTCGAGGACATGCTGCTCGACTTCGGCATCATGAAGACCGACGAGCAGATGCTTGCCGAGCTTCAGGTCAAGGAAGCGGCTAAGGCGGCCGCACAGTAGCGACCGCTGCGACATAAGGCGCCGCCTGACCTGGTGCGCCTTTCAAAGAACGGCGCCTCGTAGGTGAGGCGTCCCTGAACCTTGAAAGGGGTCCCATGAGCCTGGAATACGAGAATGACGGTGCCCTCCATGCGAAGCTTATCGAGGAAGTGCTGTCGCAATATCCTGACAAGTCGGCGAAGCGCCGCAAAAAGCACCTCAGCGTCGCAAAAAGCGGCGACGAGGCTGGCGAGGAAAGCGAGGTCCTTTCTGAATGCGATGTCAAATCGAACATCAAGTCCATCCCCGGCGTGATGACGATTCGCGGCTGCGCCTATGCCGGCTCGAAAGGAGTGGTGTGGGGTCCAGTCAAGGATATGGTCCATATCTCGCACGGGCCGGTCGGCTGCGGGCAATATTCCTGGTCTCAACGCCGCAACTACTACCTCGGCACGACCGGCATCGACACGTTCGTCACCATGCAGTTCACCTCCGATTTCCAGGAGAAGGACATTGTTTTCGGCGGCGACAAGAAGCTCGAACGGATCATCGACGAGATCGAGGAACTGTTTCCGCTGAACAAGGGCATGACTGTGCAATCCGAATGCCCGATTGGCCTGATTGGCGACGACACCGAAGCTGTATCCCGCAACAAGGCCAAGCAGCACGGAAAGACAATCGTGCCGGTGCGCTGCGAGGGCTTCCGCGGCGTCTCGCAATCCCTCGGCCACCACATCGCCAACGACGCGATCCGCGACTGGGTGTTCGAGAAGAAGGACCTCGAGTTCGAGGCCGGCCCGTACGATGTCAATGTGGTCGGGGACTATAATATCGGCGGCGACGCCTGGGCTTCGCGCATCCTGCTCGAGGAGATGGGTCTGCGCGTGGTCGGCAACTGGTCGGGCGACGCTACGCTGGCCGAAATAGAGCGAGCGCCAAAGGCGAAACTCAATCTCATCCATTGCTACAGGTCGATGAACTACATCTGCCGGCACATGGAGGAAAAGTATGGCATCGCCTGGATGGAGTATAATTTCTTCGGGCCCTCCCAGACCGAAGCCTCTCTGCGCAAGATAGCCAAGCACTTCGGGCCGGAAATCGAGGCCAAGGCCGAGGCGGTCATCGCCAAATACCGGCCGCTGGTCGAGGCGGTCATAGCCAAGTACCGGCCGCGCCTCGAAGGCAGGACGGTGATGCTCTATGTCGGCGGGCTGCGCCCCCGTCACGTCGTCACCGCATATGAGGACCTGGGCATGGTGATCGTCGGCACTGGCTATGAATTTGGCCATAACGACGACTATCAGCGCACCGGCCACTACGTGAAAAAGGGCACGCTGATCTATGACGACGTGACTGGTTACGAGCTGGAGAAGTTCATCGAGGGGATCCGTCCTGATCTCGTGGGCTCCGGCATCAAAGAAAAGTACCCGGTCCAGAAGATGGGCATACCGTTCCGTCAAATGCATTCCTGGGATTATTCCGGCCCGTATCATGGCTACGACGGGTTCGCCATCTTCGCGCGCGATATGGACCTGGCCATCAACAACCCGGTCTGGAACCTCTACGACGCCCCCTGGAAGAAAAAAGCCGAGCCGTCGGCGGCGATCGCAGCCGAATGAAACCCTGGCCTCCCGGAAGCCGGGAGGCCGCGAACGCCTGTGGCCGCTTGTCCGCGGGAGACCTGAAAACGTTTCGACGTCCCTGTGCCGCCGTATGGCGGGCCAGATGGAAAGAGGTAACCACCCATGCCGCAGTCGGCTGAAAAAGTTCTCGACCACGCGCCCCTGTTCCGCGAGCCGGAATACAGGCAGATGCTCGCCGAGAAGAGGCTGAATTTCGAATGTCCTCACCCGGACCAGATCGTTACCGACCAAGGCGAATTCACCAAGACGTGGGAATACCGCGAAAAGAACCTTGCTCGCCAAGCGCTTGTCGTGAACCCCGCCAAGGCCTGCCAGCCGCTCGGCGCGGTGTTCGCGGCCGCAGGCTTCGAGCGAACCATGTCCTTCGTCCACGGCAGCCAGGGCTGCGTCGCCTATTACCGCTCGCACCTGTCGCGCCATTTCAAGGAGCCTGCTTCGGCGGTTTCCTCCTCGATGACCGAGGACGCGGCAGTGTTCGGCGGCCTGAAGAACCTGGTCGACGGTCTCGCCAACACGTACCAACTCTACGACCCGAAGATGATCGCCGTCTCGACCACTTGTATGGCGGAGGTCATTGGAGATGACCTGCACAGCTTCATCGAGAACGCAAAGGACGAAGGCTCGATCCCGCGCGACTTCGACGTACCATTCGCCCACACGCCGGCCTTCGTCGGCAGTCATGTCGATGGCTACGACGTCACGCTCAAGGGGATTTTGGAGCATTTCTGGAAAGGCGAGGAGCGAACGGAAGCCGAGGGGACCATCAACGTCATTCCGGGTTTCGATGGCTTCTGTGTTGGCAACAACCGGGAACTCAAGCGCCTGCTCGACCTCATAGGCGTGTCCTATACCTTGATCCAAGACGCCTCTGACCAGTTCGACACGCCGTCCGACGGCGAATACCGGATGTATGACGGCGGCACGAAGATCGAAGACGTGAGGAAGGCACTCAACGCCGAGGCGACGCTGTCGCTGCAGCATTACAACACCCGAAAAACCCTGGAGTATTGCGAGGGGGTGGGGCAGGCGACGGCCTCGTTCCATTACCCGCTCGGTGTAAAGGCGACTGACGACTTCCTGATGGAGGTTTCCGCGATTTCCGGCAAGCAAATCCCGGAGGCAATCCGCCTCGATCGCGGCCGACTTGTCGACGCCATGGCGGACAGCCAATCCTGGCTGCACGGTAAGAAATACGCCATTTACGGCGATCCGGACTTTGTCTACGCCATGGCCCGCTTCATCATGGAGACGGGCGGCGAGCCGACCCATTGCCTCGCCACCAACGGCACGTCGGCATGGGGAGCGGAGTTGAAGGAACTGCTTGCATCATCGCCGTTCGGCAAGGATGCTCAAGTCTGGGCGGGCAAGGACCTCTGGGCGATGCGCTCCCTGCTCTTCACCGAGCCGGTGGACCTGCTGATCGGCAACTCCTATGGCAAGTATCTGGAGCGCGACACCGGCACGCCGCTGATCCGGCTGACGTTTCCGATCTTCGATCGCCACCATCACCATCGGTTCGCGCTGATGGGCTACCAAGGCGGGTTGCGCGTGCTGACGACGATCCTCGACAAGATCTTCGACAAGCTCGATCGCGAGACAAGCGAGACGGGCGTGACGGACTATTCGTATGACCTCACCCGCTAAGCTTGACGGTCGGCTTTGGCCGGTCGTCTTCCCGAGGGACTTTGGAGACCGACGCAATGTCCTTGCTCAGAGCCAAAATCCAGGATGTCTTCAACGAGCCTGGCTGCGAAAAGAACCGCGGCAAGGATGCCAAGGCGCGCAAGGTGGGCTGTTCGAGGCCACTGACCCCCGGGGCGGCGGCCGGCGGCTGTGCCTTCGATGGCGCCAAGATCGTGCTGCAGCCGATCACCGACGTCGCACACCTGGTCCATGGGCCGCTCGCCTGCGAGGGCAATTCCTGGGACAACCGCGGTGCGGCTTCGTCCGGGCCAACGCTGTGGCGCACGAGCTTCACGACCGACCTCACCGAACTCGATGTTGTCATGGGGCAGGGCGAGCGGAAGCTCTTCAAAGGGATCCGCGAGATCAAGGAAGCGTATGGGCCGCCGGCGATCTTCGTCTATCCAACCTGCGTGACGGCGCTGATCGGCGACGACATAGAGGCCGTCTGCCAGCGCGCGGCGGAAAAGTTCGGCTTGGCCGTTGTACCGGTCAATGCGCCGGGCTTCGCTGGCTCCAAGAATCTTGGCAACAAGCTTGCCGGCGAGGCATTGCTCGATCATGTCATCGGCACGGCCGAGCCCGACGATCCCGGCCCTTACGACATCAACATCCTTGGCGAATTCAACCTCTCAGGCGAATTCTGGCTGGTGAAGCCGCTGCTGGATCGGCTCGGGATCCGGGTGCGCGCCTGCATTCCGGGTGACGCGCGTTACTTCGACATTGCCTGCGCGCACCGCGCCCGGGCGGCTATGGTGGTGTGCTCGACCGCGCTCATCAATCTCGCCCGCAAGATGGACGAGCGCTGGGGCATCCCGTTTTTCGAGGGCTCCTTCTACGGCATCAGCGCCACGTCTGAAGCGCTCCGACAAATATCTCAGCTGCTCGTGAAGAAGGGTGCCGATCCGGAGATCCTCGGCCGTACCGAGGTATTGATTGCAGAGGAAGAGGCGATCGCTTGGAAGAGGCTAGCGGCCTACCGGCCGAGGCTCGCAGGCAAGCGCGTGCTGCTCAACACCGGCGGCGTGAAGTCCTGGTCGGTCGTCCATGCGCTGATGGAGATCGGCATCGAGATCGTCGGAACCTCTGTCAAGAAGTCGACCGTCGAAGACAAGGCGCGCATCAAGCAGATCCTCAAGGACGACAACCACATATTTGAGCAGATGGCGCCGCGCGAGCTCTACGCCATGCTCTCAGAACGCAAGGCGGATATCCTGCTGTCGGGCGGGCGCACGCAATTCATCGCGCTGAAGGCCAAGACACCCTGGCTCGATATCAACCAGGAGCGCCAACACCCTTACGCCGGCTATGACGGCATGGTGGAACTCGTACGCCAGATCGACATCGCCATTCACAATCCGATCTGGGCGCAGGTGCGGGAGCCGGCACCATGGGATTGTCAGCCTACGGTGAGGGAGGAACGGCCGCGCACGAGAAGCGATACCGTGACCTTGCATGCTGTCCAGGAATTCTCCGGCACGACGGCCGGTGATTTCGGCGAGTGTTGAGGAAGCCAATGGGCCGGATCCTTCCCCAGACCAAAGCGGCGGCGGTCAATCCGCTGAAGTCATCGCAGCCATTGGGTGCCGCCTTGGCCTTTCTTGGCGTCGACGGCGCGATGCCGTTGTTCCACGGCAGCCAGGGGTGCACCAGCTTCGCGCTCGTGCTCTTGGTGCGACATTTCAAGGAAGCCATTCCCTTGCAGACAACGGCGATGGATGAGGTGGCGACGATCCTTGGCGGGGCGGACCATCTGGAACAGGCGATCCTCAACCTCAAGGCCCGCACAAAGCCAACGCTGATCGGGGTTTGCACGACCGCGCTGGTGGAAACCCGGGGCGAAGACTGCGCAGGGGATGTCGCCAATATCAGGCTGAAGCGCATGGAAGAACTCGCAGGTACGGAGGTGGTGCTAGCCAACACACCGGATTTCGACGGCGCGATCGAAGAGGGCTGGGCCAAAGCTGTCACCGCAATGATCGAAGGGATTACACGGCCCGGCGAGCAGGCGCGGCAATCGAAGAAGATCGTGATCCTGCCTGGCTGGAACCTCACTGTGGCTGACATCGAGCATGTGCGCGAGATGGTTGAGAGCTTTGGACTGAAGCCGGTGATTTTGCCGGACGTCTCCGGCTCGCTCGACGGTACGGTGCCCGACCATTGGGTCACGACCACCTATGGCGGCACCAGCGTCGAGGATATCCGCGAGCTTGGCACGGCCAAGCAATGTATCGTCATCGGTGAGCATATGCGCC
Organism: Mesorhizobium sp. M0030; assembly: GCF_040323695.1. Lineage (NCBI taxonomy): Bacteria > Pseudomonadati > Pseudomonadota > Alphaproteobacteria > Hyphomicrobiales > Phyllobacteriaceae > Mesorhizobium > Mesorhizobium sp. M0030. The sequence goes on from NZ_JAMYVE010000017.1 coordinate 11,869, forward strand.
GCCCGGCCGAGGTGCTGCATAGGTTGACCGGCGTGCCATACGTACTGTTCCGGTCACTGACTGGATTGAGAGACGCCGACCGGTTCGTCTCGCTGCTGTCTACGGTTTCGGGCGCGGCGGCGCCGTCTGGGGTGCGCCGTCAGCGGTCGCAGTTGCAGGACGCGTTGCTCGACGGACATTTCCACTTTGGAGGCAAGAAAATTGCGATCGCTGCTGAACCAGACCAACTCTACCAACTCGCGAGCTTCTTCATCGGCATGGGCTCCGAAATCGCGGCGGCGGTCACAACGGCCGCTATGTCGAAAATTCTGGAGGAAGTGCCGGCGCAGTCGGTTCAAATCGGCGATCTCGGCGATTTGGAAGCGCTTGGCGCCGGCGCTGATCTTCTCGTTACTCATTCCCACGGCCGCCAGGCGGCGCAGCACCTCGGCATTCCGCTCATGCGGGTCGGCTTCCCGATCTTCGACCGGCTCGGGGCCCAGCACAAGCTCACAATCCTCTACCAGGGGACCCGCGACCTGATCTTCGAGGTTGCCAACATTTTCGAAGCCAACGGGCGAGCGCCGACGCCTGAGGCGCTTGATCCACTCCGGAAGCGAGAAATGCCAGATGAGCTCCGTCCGTCGCCTCTCGCTCGTCACTGACGAGGTTCACGCACCGACGCCGGAACGCCAAGCGGGCGCATTGCGCGTGGCGATCGCCACGCAGGACATGAAGAACCTCAACGCCCATTTCGGATCGGCCAGGCGCTTTGCTGTCTACGACGTGGTGCGCGAGGAGTGGAATCTCGTGGAAGCAGTGGCCTTCGATGACGTTTCCGACGAGAGCGGGAAGCATCGAACTGAGGGCGATGACCGCATCACCCCGAAGGTGGAGGCGCTGAAGGGCTGTCATCTCCTGTTTTGTCTGGCGATCGGCGGACCTTCGGCAGCCAAACTTGTTTCCGCAAAGATCCATCCGATCAAAGTGCCGCAGCCCCAGACCATCCAAGAGGTGCTGTTGCGCACGCAGATGATGCTCAGGACGTGTCCTCCCCCTTGGCTGCGCAAGGTGCTGGCGCAGGCAGGTGCCGCTGAACAGAAACCCTCCTTCGAGGACGAAAGCTGAAATGAGGAGTGGGCGAAATGTTTGAAGCCGCTGTTAGCCCTGCCGCCACCGAGGACGAGGCGGCCCTTGCCACCCCGTTCATCAAATGCCTCGTGCGGCTGATTCGTGCCAATGATTCCCACGGGTCTTGGGAAGGCAAATCGGACGCCGAGCTGCTGGGCGACTTCATCATCACCAGGGAACAGCGCCGTGCAATTCCAATCATCGGCGATCCCGATCCGGACGTGCTGTGGAGGCTCGATAAGTTCTACACCGCCGTCGGGCTTGCGATTGAGGAACGCTCCGGCCTGATGGCATCCCCGATCATGGAGATGAGCCATGAGGGCTTCGGGCGCGTGCTTTTCACGGCCGGGCGACTGGTCGTTCTGTCGAAAACGCTGCGCGACGTCCACCGGTTCGGTTTCGAGACGTTCTGGAAACTCGCTGCGGCCGGTACCCAATTGGCCGGCGATGCCACCGCAGCCATTGAGGCTTATCCCGAGGTGGCGCGGGCGTGATGGAACCGATTTTCGATCGAGGGGATCATGTCAGGCCTTGAGGACATGCGAGCCCTCTCAATCGAGGCCGTCGAGGCCGATGTGGTTCTTGGGGTAGCGCTGATGAAGCCGGTGGTACTGATCTGTTCGCAAGATGCCGAGTTGTATCTGTTCCTCAGCCACATTCTGGGGGTGGACGGCTTCACGAGTGAGCCGGCAGGCGGCGTGAAGGAAGCACTTGCATTGGCCGATCAACGGGAGCTCCAGGCGGTCGTGCTGGACTGCGGGCCAGCAAGCGCGGCAGGCTCCACAATCTGCGCCCGGTTCAAGGGGGAGCCCCGGACCGGCCGCCTGCCTGTCATTGCGTTGATCGCGCCCGGCGCCGAGAACCAGCACCTCGATCTCTTGAAGGCAGGTGTTGACGAGAGCTTTGTGCGACCCTTCGCACCGGCCAAGCTGCTAGACTGTCTACGCACGAAGTTGGCGCTGCCACAGCCGGGTTCAAACGGGATAAAAAACGGCAGCTGGCTCTGTTGCGGCAGCCTTGAGATGAAGCTCGATGCTCACCGGGTTCGAGGTAATGGCCACGACATCCATCTCGGACCTCTCGAATTCAACCTGCTGCGGCAATTTCTTGAGGCTCCCGGCAAGGTCTTCAGCCGAGACGAGCTGATCGACGCGGCCTGGCCGGACAATATCCACGTCGGTGAACGCACTGTCGACGTCCATATCAGCCGGATCAGAAAGGCGCTGAAGGCCGCCTCGCCAGGTAGCGTTATTCATACTGTCAGGTCTGCGGGCTACTCGCTCGAGAAGCTGGACGACTGAATCGCGAACGGACGGTGTGCCACTCTCCATCTTTGTTGGAAGGCAAGTCTTGCGGTTCGAAACGCGCTACGGGCGCGACATCTCAGGGGGAAGCAGTCAGATGGCCTTCAAGAAAATACTCAGTGTGACGGGAGCTGACCATTCCGATCACGACGTCGCAATAGCTGCTCGCTTGTGCGCCGAGGTCGGCGCGTATCTTTCCGTACTAATTATATCGCCTCCGCCGCTCCTGATGTCGCCTCCGCTTATTGGGTCCCCTCCGCCGTTGGGCGGTGGCATCCCCGAGTGGTCTAGACATCGCGCACACCACATTGCCGCACGGGAACAATTTTCACAGGACATGGCCAACCTGGAAAAGACATCGAGGGAAATTCATAAAGTGCTGAGAGCCACGTGGCGCTGCTATGATGTCGACACCGAACACTGCGACAAGGCTGGCGTCGGTGACGCGGTGCGACAGCGGGCGCTCTGCATCGACCTGACAATTGTCGGCCCCGCACTTCTCAATGAGGCTAGTCTGGGACCCCTTGTTATCAACGGCAGCTTGTTCGATACGGGAAAGCCGGTGCTTGTCGTACCGGAGGGCGCTGAGGCAACTCTGTCTCCGCGGCGCGTCCTGGTCGGCTGGGATTCGCGAGTCGAGGCGTCCCGTTCGGTTCGGGAAGCGCTGGATCTGCTATCAGGCGCTGAGGAAGTTCGTGTCGCAGTCGTCGATCCGGAGGCGACCTGCACCGGAAACGGCGCCGAGCCGGGAGCCGACATCGCTGCCTATCTCACTCGGCACGGTGCTCGGGTTTCGGTCGACCGGCTGGCGAGCGCCGGAAAATCGGCAACCACGGTGCTAGCGCAGCACGCAATCGACACGTCTGCCGACATGATAGTCATGGGCGCTTATGGCAATCGCCGGCTGCGCGAGCGGCTCTTCGGTAGCGTGACGAGATGGATAGTCGGCAAGCCGCCCTTTGCCGCTGTTTTTGGCCCGCTGACGGGTTCTGAAGTAGCACCGATGCTGTCCAAGCTCTCCTCCGCTGGTCACCTGATACCCAGCCGGAGGGAGGTCGCCGCAAAAGCGCAGGTTTCGCGATGCTCACGCGCACTTGCAAGCGCCGTGGGGCGTCAGGTCGAGAAAGAGAGTCGTTTCAGCGCGCACGCCGCGTTCGGACCGTAGCCTCATCGTATTGCGGTTATCACGATTTCGTTCGCCACTGGCCGGGAACGGAACACGGCAACGACCGTGCAGCGGCCAAGGCACCGACCTTCGAGTCCTACGGTCGGGCTCTTGCCGGCCCTCGGCGCGAACGGTGGCATCAATCACGTGTTATTGCCTGGGATGGTAGCCGGGTCAGCGGCGGGGGCGGCCGCATCTTCGGCGCTTTCAGTCTGCCCGGCCGACCGCGTGGCGACCGAGCGGCCTTGAGGCTGGTCAATTCTGACAACGCTCACATTCGCACCAGGCGGTCCCTGTAGCACGTGCACAGGGATACAGAACAACAAAAGCAGGAATCCGGGAGAGTTCACCGGCCTGGCACATGCCGGCACACATCCCGGCTCTCTTCGCCACGATTCATCGTCAATCTGGCGTTGTTCGCGACCCGCAGCCGGACATGACCGGCTTCCTCGTGAAACTCTGGCGTTGCGAGCCAGGAATTCAAGCGCAAAGTGGAAGAGGTAGGGCAGAGGCGATGCTCGGATGGAGCGGCCCCTGCAATCGCACATGGCGTTCCGCTACCGCCTGAGCGACCGAAACGGCAAGAAGCTCAAGCAAGGCGAGACGCGGACGATGATGTCGAGCCTGGCGGTAGCCAATGCAGTCATGATGTCCCTCTGCTCATCCCTCAGCCCGAATTTATATCGAGTCGTCCGTGGCCACGCTTCTCTGGCGACGCGAAGCGCGATGCGTGTCCAAGACCTGACAGTGGCAGAAAAATGTCGCGTCCAATACAACCGGCCATCTTGGGCACCCGGAGGTTTTTTAAGTGTAATGATGCGTTTAGAGCGCGCTTAGCGCGTTGGCACGGCTTTTGCGAGTTGAGAGTCAGCAACACTGAGTGAAGGCTGACTGCAGGCAGATGCGCAAGACGACCGATGCTCTTCCTTCCTCGAACCCTCGTATCAGTCTGAAAGGGGCAACAAGCCCACGCATAAGGTCACGCAGCCTTTGGCAACAGTTTTGGAGAGCAACATGGTATTGCCGATGGGGTCGCCGGCTCCTTCGATCAAAGTGGAGGACTGGCTGCGTGGCGAGCCTCTCGCGAACTTCCAGCCCGGCAAAGTCTATATCGTCGGATTTTGGGCAACTTGGTGCCGACCAGGTGTGGGGGAGATGCTCCATTTGATGCGGCTGCAGGAGAAATACAGGGACAGCGGACTTGAGGTCGTCGGAGTCGCGGCTAGTGAAGACGCTCCAACGGCCGTTGAGGCTCGCACCAAGTTGGACGCGTGGTTGACCGAAAAGTGCTCGAATCTGAACTATCGGATCGCGTTCGACCACACAGGCGAAATGAACAGGCTTTGGATGAAACCCAGCTTTTCTGTTGGGATTCCGACCTCGTTCGTGGTCGACCGAGACGGTCACATCGCCTTTATCGGTCATCCTAGCCAACTCGATGAGGTTTTGCCAAAAGTGCTCAACGGCAGCTGGCGCATCAGCGATAAAGCTAAAGCCGCCGATACGGAGCGGATCGCCACAAGCGAACCCATGGCGCGCGAACAAGCGTTGAAGCAGCCGATCGATGACAGATTCTGGGCGGCGGTGAAGTTAGAAGACTGGAAGACGGCGCTCTGGGCGATCGAAGAGGGCATCGCCTTGATGCCCGACGACATCAATTTCCGCCTGGCTCATGCACACCTGTTGCTTCACAAAATACAAGACATGTGGACCGGCTTGCCCGTGATGCGCGAATTCGTGCGCGACGCGATCGACAAGAACTCCCAGGATTGGATGGTTTCGGCGCTAGACCAGCTTTTCCATCCGGCCAATGACCATTCGCGCCTTCCCCCCGCTGAGCGCTTCGCGATGGGCAAGGAGCTGTCCGAACACATTCTGGCACTGAATCCCCCGCAAGGCGACAGCCCTAAGTTCCGGTCTTACCCCGCGGTCGCCCGGTACTATTACGAGAACGGCAACAACGATCGCGCGATCGAGTTGGTCGAACTGGCACTGCAGTCGCTGGACGGTCCGGAGCCTGTCCCGGACGAATTGAAAAAGCAGCATCTGCCGGATTTGCTGCAGGCCCTCGCCACCTACAGGGGTGTGAAGGTTTGTTACGGCGCTCTCTGTGCGGCTCCGCAAAACAATTTCCCGAAGGTGCCAAAGCGCGGTCGGCCGAGGAGAAAAAACAAAAAGGGGTGATTGGTCAAAATGGCTTACTGGCCAATTCGTCCATTTCCCTGGCGTGACCGCAGCAAGGAGGGTCCATGCAGCACTTGGTCGATCGTTTGCAGCAGGATCGAGGCTCGAATCTTCATGGCCTCCGGCCGCATTGCGGCGGAAGTGATGTTCGACGCGAGTTCGCGTGGAAGACCTCGCAGTCGAGGAGGTGTTCAAGGTCGGCCACGGGGACATCAATTGCGTGGAATGGGCCGCCCCGAGCCGGGCGTCGGCTGCGCAAGGGGTCCCGAAGTAGGCGTCCCCGAAAACAGGCAGCGTGCTTCGAGGAAGAGGACTGAAATTGAGGAGAAGGCGAAATGTCGGATACCGCGATCTGCCGAGGACGAGGCGGCGCTTGCCACGCCTTTTGTCAGATGCCTCGTGCGGCTGATCCGTGCTCAAGACTCCTACGGCTCGTGGGAAGGCAAATCGGACGCCACGTTGCTGGCCGACTTCATCGTCACCAGAAAACAGCGCCCTGGGATGCCTGTCATCGATGATCCCGACCCTGACGTGCTGTGGAGGCTCGACATGTTCTAAACCGCCGTCGGGCTCGCGATCGAGGAGCGCTCCGGCCTGATGACATCGGCAATGATGGAGATGAAATCACGAGGACTTGGGCCGCATGCTTTCCACGGCCGGGCAGTTGGTCGTTCTGGCAAGACGTTCATCAGTTCGGCTTCGAGATGCTCCGGAAACTGGCTGAGGCCGGTGCGAAACTGATCGACGATGCGATGCAGCCACTGAAGCCGGCCCGGTGTGGCGCCGGCGTGATGAAGCCGATTTCGAGGAAGGGTTTATGTCAAAGCTAGATGAAATGGGGAAGAAAGTCCGAAAGATTCAGCTGCGCGCAGCAGTCGCCAAGATGAAATTGCGCGACCTTACAGAGGATCTCCCGGGAAAATGGACGGAGATAGAGGACGTGGCCAAGGAAACGTCCGCCGTTTTTGCCGAGTTGGATGGTGCCAAGAGAGAGCTCGCTGCAATGAAGAATTTACGATGAGGAGCACATTCACCACCCGCGACGGCTCCGGATGGATGCCGGAATATCTCACCGCTATAGACGGCACGAGCTGCATCGGCTGCGGCCGCTGTTTCAAAGTCTGCTCGCGCGAGGTCATGCATCTTTACGGCATCGATGACGCGGGTGAAACCCTCGGCGCCTGCGACGACGAGGATGACGATTTCGACGGCGAGCTCAATCGCATGATCATGGTCGTCGACCATGCCGGCCGCTGCATTGGCTGCGGAGCCTGCGACCGCGTCTGCCCGAAGAACTGCCAGATGGAGAACGGCGTTGCCCTTTAGAATCTTTTGTCGCGTCCTGGGGCTGGTGCTGTGCAGCACCGCACTAACTGTCTACTTCGCTTCTCATTCCATCGGCACAGTAGTCGTCACGACGCTGGCTTGTTCGCTGCCCCTTCAGCTGGCGTATTTCGCAAGCGTGCTCTTTCTGGTCTGGCGGTCTGGCTGCGATAGCCGAGCTGGCCAAAGGGCTGAGCATTTCGCCAGTTGCAAGGAAGTTGGATCCGAGCCGCCAGACCTTCATGAGGCAACCGATGAATCTGCATATTTGCTCCAGCGCGATCAAATGCTGGCTATATCGCTGGTGCTGCCTTGAGGTGCCATGACAAGGGTCAGTGCTCAAGTTAGCGCCAGTTTGGACCGGCCAAACACCATTTCGTGAGCCTTCTCCTCTCGCCATGTTTTTACCCGACGTTGCATCGTGCGCAGAAGGAGATCGGTGGGTATTCCGACTGCGGCCGCGCCAGCAGTTCCCGACTCGTTTGCCACGGCTCTTCTTCAAACCAGCTACGGAGCTCGTGTGTGAGTTCTGCCGATGGATCAGGTCGCCGCCGTTCACGCTTCTGTTTTGGTTCGGCTTCGCACTGGGGCGGATTTCGCTCTCCTTCCACGCGGTTCGCAAGGTTGAGAGGAACTGATCGAGCGCCGGCTCGGTTACTGCGGAATCTGATGGGGCAATCGGTCGGCTCAGGCTACAAGGTGATGTTGTGCGGTTCGCATCTCGTTCAGCAGCTGACAGGATTCAGCTGTGCAGATATCTGCGCCAGCTTCGCGCGAAAGCGGGTTTTCCATCAAGCGCTGGCAGGGTGTCGCCAGAAGGTGATAGCGCTTGCGCACTCGCCCGCCGTCACGCGCCTTTTCCGCCAGATTGAATGAGGGCTGGAAGAAGTGCACGAACAGCCGAACCGTCGAATAGAGCTGCGCAAGGGCTGCAGCGGCTTCAAGCCCATCCAGCCGACGATACCCGACAATGCGCCGCACCACGGCGCCGTTCTTCTGCTCGATGAACGCCTGATTTTCTTGCGGTAAGGGCGGCAGCGGGTGACTCGATTCCAGCATTCAGGCAGTAATCGCGTATCGTCTCGTTCAGGAACACGCTGGCATTGTCCGTGTCGAACCCGAGAAGTTGGGAAGGGCAGGAACTGCCGTAATTCCGTCAGCACCTCGCTCAACAGCTTCTGCTCACGCGCAAGCAAAGGCGCGCATTCCGTCCATCCGCTCGCGATGTCGGTAAGACAAAGCGTTTGTATGAAGCTTCCACGCGCCCTCGGCCCGCTATGCGCTACCAGGTCGGCCTCGATGAATCCAGGCCGAGGATTCTGCCAGTCGGAGAAGGTTCGGATCGGAACGCTGCGCCGGAACGCGGTGGACGCTGTGCTGCGACGACGTCTCGGCCCACCAGTCGTGTCTCGAACCTCGCGCAGGGCGCGGTCGATCGTGGCCGCGCTCATCGTCAAAAACCGCGCGGATCTCTGCGGTTGGATGAAGATGCCCATGACGCTCCGTCGCCTCCGCCAGAAGCGGAATCAGCGCCTTCAGTCGCTTGCCGCAGATGCGATCCGAAGCCTCCCAGATCACGATCAACGCTTCACGAACGGCATATCGCAAATACGACCCTCAGGCCGAGGTCCCAACGAGCTGGCGGCGAACCTTTGCGAAGCAGCCGCATTGGTGCTTGCGTTGAAGCTACTCACGGCTCACCGAGAATCCGCGCCTTTTCAGCACGGCCGCCCTGAATGTAGCGCTCCCTTACCGCACCCACTAATTCATCGCGCGGCGCTATGAGGACTTGTGAGGCCATTACGGTATGACGCCAACCCGCAACAACCGCGGCATCGCGCATGAGAACGGCTCCATTAAAAGCCCGCACAGTCATCGCAGGCGGGCGATGGCGACCCGCGCATGGCCGCAGCCCTGCTTCGTGTGCGCCCGAGGTTGGCCCCTGACTGGACAGCCGCACGCTCGGATTGAGGCCAAGATAGGCGGCGAGCTTCTGTGGATCGCTGAAGCGCCGTATGTCGCCGATTGCCGAGGCAACTTGCAGCCACCGTGACGTCGATGCCGGGCAACGTCATCAGGCGGCGGATTGTTGGATGCTGGACGGCATGCACCGCGATATCCGCATGGACCACCGTCAACGCCTCTTTGATGTGGTTAATCAAGCCGAGGTGGCGCTCGATGGCGGCGCGCTCATCCGGAGGCAATATATGCCTTGTCCGCCATTTGCACCCGCTGATCCCGATAGGTTCCCATGCGGACACGGCGGGATCAGGTGCGTGGAGTACCGAGGTTCTTCAGCCGCGAAAGCTGGCGAACCAGCAGTGTCCGCGTTGTGACCTGTCTTCGGAGCGCAAGGGGTCTTGGATCCGGAACCCAGACCTCCGGCAGAAAGCCCGAGGCGTAGAGCTTCGCAAGGACAGTGGCGTCGATCATGTCAGTCTTCACCTTCGCGTGCGCCTGTGCACCTGCTTGGGACTCGCGATCAGGATCCGATCCACTAGGGCGACAGCACTTCAGCGACGCCCGCAGCATTGCCGCTCGCCCCTCACCACATAATCAGCGTGGGTGAGTTCCCTCCTGGCGAACTCCTCGAGCTTATTGCGCAGCATTTGAACGCGGCTGAGCTTGACAATCTCGCTATCAAGCAACGACACGACCCGGCGGCTATGAACGACCACTATCAGATCGAAAGACCACACTGGCTGGCGACCTTAGCCAGCATATCGTGGAGACGCTGGCCCGTGCCTTGGAGGATCTCTCGGCCGACAGCTTTCCAGCGTTTGCGGTTTCGTGTGGCAAATGCCGCGACGGCCCGACTCCGCTCATCAACCTCTTCTGAACCGCGGAATTTCCGACCTATTCCCAGCTGGCCAAGATCGTCGTGGGTTCGGGGGCGGGGTCAGCCTGGCGCGCCCTGGGTCGTGGCGATCGCGCGACACGCCTTTCACTGGGCGAAATCTTGATTGATGGATCAAGAGACGCTTTATAATTTAATAATTCCTAAGTTTGCTGCTTTTATAGCGGCAGCGGTTCTGCTGGTCGTGTCCAACTTCTGCATCACGTTCTTGATATGAAAATTGACAGTGTTTACAGAAACTCCCAGTATCTTTCCTATTTCCCACGACGTTTTCCCTCTCGCAACCCACAGGAGGCACTCGCTTTCCCTTAGAGAAAGTTTACGAAGTTCCCCGACGCGACTCCAATTCTCGCGCTTCGCGACCCTCAGGTGGAAATGAATCGCGGCAAGTTGCAAGTAGCTGATCGTTCTATTAGGGAATTCGCGATTCCAGGGTCGAGCAAAGCTCATAATTGCCAAGCTGCTATAGGGACCGTGCAATGGAACGCTAAGGCCTGACCGCAAACCGAACGTCGCAGCCTCGTCCAAAACGCGCCGTTCGCCCTCGGTCGTACTTGCATTGTGATGCACCTCGCTCCATCGAAAGGCGCCTACCCGTGCTAGACCGGCCTTGATGATGGGGCTTATTCTGCCATAACCCATTTCAGAACAGCGCTGCTGCCATTCATCTGGAAAATTCACCATAATCCTCGAATCGTCTCGGACCGGCTTGAAAAATCTTCGGTCCGGTGTGACAGAGCCATAGGCGATCCATGGGCAATCGAATTTCAGGGCAAAGGTAGATAGCAGGTCGAACAACTGCTCGGGTTGAGCGACGCCATCAGTCTGGTCGAGAAGTCGGCCGAGTTCGACCGCAGACGCCTCCCTGACCGCGCCCGGAAGCTGCATCGGCGGGACTAAAGAAAACTGGTCGGACATTCTGGCCCCCCGACGGTGTGACACTGCGGTCATCTGCGGACCATGAATACTCTTTCCTCCCCACCGTTTGCTGGATGTCGTGAGTGGTCGCACAAAGCTGCCCAGTCTGTGCGCTGCCATCGATCGGCATCGCCGAAGCTCTATCATCTCAAACGCGACACGTAACGTTAAATTGGATTAAGCTCCGCGTTACCTTTCTTCGGGAGATGTGACTTTTGAGAAATCCATGTTAAACTTTCGGCATCTTGATTTTTCCAAGATGCCGCAGACTGACCGTTGAGCGGATCTTCGTCGGCGGCCTTGGTCCAGTTAAAGAGTTGGGTTTTCCGTTGTGCCGCTCGACGAAGGTGCGGATCGGCTTCGAGTTGGCTAGTTGTGGAGCCTCAACAGGTTGTCCAGGGTGAGAGCGAGGCGACTGATAGGTGTTTTGGATTTCAAGCTCCCGTGGGGACGGTGCCAATTGTAGCGATGCAGCCAGACCGGCAGCTCTGCGGCGGCTGAAGTCGGATAGGCGCTGGCATAGGCCCCATTCGCGCAGCGCCGTCTGGATGAAGCGCTCGGCCTTGCCATTGGTCTTGGGCGTGTAAGGCCTTGTCCTGACATGCTTGAGGCCGAGATCGCGGCAGGCCTTTGCGAAGGCCTTCGATCTGTAGCAGGAGCCGTTGCCGGTCATGACGCGGGCTATCGCGACGCCCAGGCTGGCGTAGTAGGCGACCGCCGCCTTGAGGAAGGCGATGGCGCTTTCTTTTTTCTCGTTGGGCAGAATCTGCGAGAAGGCGATGCGGGAGGCGTCGTCGATGCAGACATGGACGAACTCCCAACTGCTGCCGCGCGAGCTGGCATTGCCGGTGCGCTTGCCGGTAATGCGATGACCGATGCGCTCGAAACGACCAAGCTTCTTGATGTCGATATGGATCATCTCGCCGATGCTCGCGCTCTTAGCGTCTGATGGGCTCGGCCGGTTCGATATCCCTGAGCCGCGACAGTCCGGCACGCTATAGAACGCGGCTAACAGTGGCGGGCGAGACGCCGACCTCATGGGCGATGTGCTTGCCGGTCCAACGTTGCCGCCGCAGCGCCATGATGCGCTCGGCGATCAACGCAGCGGTGGCCTGTGGCATATGAGCGGGCCGCGAGGAACGTTCGATCATGCCGGCCCGCCCTTCGGACTTATAGCGCTCGACCCAAACGCGCCACGATCTTGGCCGACACGCCGTAGACGCGCGCCGGTGCTTTGGACACAGCGCATTCTATCTCACCGACAGCGCCATCTCCTCTCGACGCAGCGGCGTGAGGCGGGCATTCTTGTGGATGTTCATTCGGACCCTCCGGTGAGTGCTGAAGCCTGGTAACTCCAGTCTCCCCAGTCCGGTCCGAATGGACAACCTCCCGATTCACAGCTAGTCGAAGTGTGAACGCTGCGCCGTAGCTGCGCGGGGCAAGCGCGAACCAGCGTTCAATTTGGTCGATCCAGGAGGCCGACCTCGGCATGAAAATGCACATGATGGTTCGCCGCGGCGCCAGCTAGACCGGATCGCCCCGTGTCCGCCGGCTTTCAGCCCTGCGCGTAGGCCTCCCGGACTGCGCTCGGCGCCTTCTCGGCCAAGCGGCGCGTTGAGAACCCCGAAAATAGCTTGCCTTCGTGAGCTTCTGGATCCTCAGCGCGACCGTGACGGCGCGCGCCTTTCCATTTAATTAGCCGTTGCGCGGCTACATGGCCGGCTTTTCCTCCTAGCCGCTGATGGAGCTGAAGCTTGATTATATGAGAGAAATGTGAAAAGATTTCATCTTCGATAAGAGGTAGAAATTGCTTGACATGAAAACTCACCTGCTACAATGTTGGCCAAAACTTGATAGGTATGCTGGAAGGCGCATTTCTGGGCCTCTCAGTTCGTGACCTGGCGCAAAGAAGGGAACAGAACATGGCAGTCTCTCGACGCAACCTGCTCAAAACTAGTTTGGCCGCCGGAATGGCTGCATCGATGCCGTCGGTATTGCGGGCGCAGACGGCACCCGCAGCCGGACGTACAGTTCGCATGGTGATGAGCTTTCCCACGGTCTTCGATCCCGTAGTTAGAACCGATCAAGCAACTACGGACTACGCTGCGGCGATTTACGACACGCTATTCTCACTTGATTCCAAATTAACGCCGCAACCGCAAATGGTGGAGAGGTGGGGCCTATCCGACGATAAGAAGACCTATACGTTCGAGCTCCGGGACGGATTGGGTTGGCACGACGGCACGCCAGTTACTGCGGCAGATTGTATAGCTTCTATTCGTCGCTGGGCCCAAGTAAGTCAGGGCGGCCAATTTATGATGTCGCGGGTCCAAGAAATCGCCACGAAGGACGACAAGAGCTTCACGATCGCGTTCAGGGAACCTCTATCGCTCGTTCCCGATATTCTGGCGCGCGGCTACCTTTTCATCATGCGCGAGAAGGATGCAGATAAGCCGGCAACCGAAGCGGTGACTGCGCAAATCGGATCTGGGCCGTTTACGTTCAATGAGGCGCTCGCCAAGCCGGGCGCAAACTTTGCCTACGACCGCAATGAAAAATACGTCCCACGCAAGGAGCCATCCGACGGATTGGCCGGTGGGAAGATCGTCAACGTCGACCGCGTGATCGTGGAAAACATTGGCGATCCGCAGACTGCTATCGCAGCCCTGCAGGCGGGTGAGGTTGATTTTTATCAGACGCCGCCAGCCGATCTGTACTCGGGGGTCGAGGGTGATTCCAACCTGGCACTCGAAGTCCTTGATAAGTACGGCCAAGACTTCATCGCGCGTATGAATTGTCTGCAAAAGCCGTTCGACAACGTCAAGGCGCGCCAGGCGGTCCTTCACCTCGTTGATCAGGAAGCGTTTTTGCGTGTGGTTTCTCCCGATCCAAGATACACTAAAACCATCACGTCCCTTTTTGGCAGCGGTAATCCGATAACCAATGACGAAAACACCGGATGGTTTAAAAAGGGCGGCAACCCGGAGAAGGCGAAACAGCTCTTCAAGGAAGCAGGATATGCTGGCGAAAAAGTCGTTATTCTTCAGCCGACGGACTGGGCAGAAGGCAGCAATACTTCGCAGCTTCTAGGGGATGCGTTGCGCAAGATCGGAGTTAATGCCGAGCTCGCGCCGAGCGATTGGGGCGGAGTTGCGGCGCGCCGTGCCAACAAGGGCCCGGTTGACGAGGGTGGCTGGAGCATCCACATAACAACCTTTGGCGACTTCGGCCTCGGCGTTCCTATCACTTCCGCGATCCTTTCGGCGAACGGTGAGGAGGGCTGGTACGGCTGGCCGAAGGACGACGAATACGAGGCTCTTCGCGCCAAATGGGCCGATGTCGAGACGGAGGATGAGCGCAAGACGCTGGCCCGCGAAATGCAGCGAATAGCTTGGGATTATGTGCCCCAGGTTATGCTAGGTGGAGTCGTCGCGCCGATCGCACGACGCAAGACGCTCACCGGCCTCATCGGCATGCCTGATGTCGTCCCGCTGTGGAACATGCAAAAGGCTCCGGGCTGATGGCGGCCTATATCCTACGCAGGCTGGTTTCGGCCATCGCCGTCATGGCGATGGTCGGGATCTTCGTCTTCCTGCTTCTCAGGCTGGCGCCCGGCGACCCGGCGGACATGATCGCTGGCAAGTCGGCGACGGAGGACATGATTGCCGGCTTCCGCGAACAGATGCGACTGAACGATCCGCTGCCGGTTCAGTTCATCCGTTGGGTGCGCGACATGCTCGGCGGCGATTTCGGCACCTCGATCTTTGCCGGACGCCCGGTTCTCGAGCTGATCTCGCAGCGGCTTGAACCGACCCTTTCCCTGTCGATCCTGACGATGATCCTTTCTGTGACCATCGGGGTCTCCTTCGGTATCCTCGCCGCCTGGCGAACCGGCGGTCTCATCGACCGCATCCTCTCTGCGTTCTCGGCGCTTGGATTCTCTCTCCCGGTCTTTGTCGTAGGCTTTTTTTTCATCTACTTCTTCGCAATCAGATTGCACTCGCTCCCGGTCCAGGGATATTTGCCGATCGCTGCTGGCCTCGGTTCCTGGTTCGGGCACCTGATCATGCCCACCATGGCTTTGGGTCTTGGCTATATTGCCTACATCGCCCGGATCACGCGGGCGAGCATGCTCGAGGTCCTGTCGGAAGACTACATGCGGACGGCCGCCGCCAAGGGCGCGTCGTCCTATGCGATGCTTTTCCACCATGCCTTGAAGAATGCCGGCGTCCCGATCCTGACCGTGATCGGCCTGAGCTTCGCCTATCTCATTGGCGGGGTCGTCCTCACGGAAACGGTGTTCAACATACCCGGTATCGGTCGTCTGGTTGTGGATGCGATCAACAATCGCGACTATCCCATCATCCAGAGCGTGCTCATCCTGGTTTCGGGTCTCTACGTCCTCATCAATCTCACGGTCGATCTCGCCTACACCCTGATCGATCCCCGGATCCGGTACTGATATGACGCTTCTGTCCCCACCCATTGACGTCGTGCCGATCGGTCGGCTGCAGCTATCCGATCTCCCCCGTCTGGCAAGGCGGCACCCGCTGGTCGTGATCGGCGGCGGCCTCCTGATCCTCCTGATCATTCTGGCGCTCGCCGCGCCGTTTTACGCCGGCGATCCACAGAACATGGATCCCTTCATCCGCCTGCAGCCGCCCTCCGATGAACACTGGTTCGGGACCGACAATCTGGGCCGGGACGTGTTTGCCCGAACCATCTTCGGGGCGCGCATCTCCCTCCTGGTCGGGCTGATATCGGCCGCCTGCGCGGCGATTGCCGGACTTCTGATTGGTGTTATCGCCGGCTATGTCCGCACCTTCGATAGCATCATCATGCGGGTCATGGACGGCCTGATGTCGATCCCGACCTTCCTGCTGGCCATTGCGCTCATCTCCCTGACAGGGCCCGGCATCGGCATCCTCATCGTCGCCATCGTGATCCCCGAGACGCCGGCCGTCACGCGGCTGGTTCGCTCGGTGGTCCTGGGTGTTCGCGAGCGCCCCTATGTCGAGGCCGCGCTCTGCGGCGGCGCGCGCCTGCCGAAGATCCTGTGGCGCCATATCCTGCCGAGCAGCATTCCACCGCTCCTGGTGCAGAGCGCCACTGTCTGCGCCAGCGCGATCCTGACGGAGGCCGGGCTGAGCTTCCTCGGCGTGGGCGTGCCGCCCGAGATCCCGAGCTGGGGCAACATGATTTCAGGCTCGCGCCTCTATCTCGCCATCGCGCCATTGACGGTCTTCGCCCCCGGCATCTGCCTTGCGGTCACAGTCCTTGCGGTCAATCTCCTCGGCGATGGCCTGCGCGACCTGTTCGACCCCCGCGCGAAGCGGAGGCGCTGAGATGCTGATGCAGAACTTCATGGAGGATAGAGCCATCGCGAATGACGTGCTCCTCGAGGTCCGGGATCTCGAGACACATTTTTTTGGCGAGGAGAGCGTCACCCGCGCCCTGGGCGGCATCAGCTTCCAAGTGAAGAAGGGCGAGACGCTCGGCGTGGTCGGCGAATCCGGATGCGGCAAGAGCGTGACGGCTCTCTCGATCCTTCGTCTGCTGCCGAAACTGACCGCCGAGATCGTCGGTGGCGCGGTCCGCTTTCACGGGCGCAACCTGCTGGATCTGTCCGATCGGGAGATGCGAAGGATCCGCGGCAACAAGATCGCCATGATCTTCCAGGAGCCGATGACGAGCCTGAACCCGGTCTATACGGTCGGCCACCAGATTGCGGAAACGGTGCAGATCCACACGAAAGCATCTCGCTCGGTGGCCATGAAGAGAGCCGAAGAGATGCTCCGTCTTGTCCGCATCGCCGATCCCGAGCGTCGCGTCAGGAACTATCCTCACGAAATGTCCGGCGGAATGCGCCAGCGGGCGATGATCGCCATGGCTCTTGCCTGCTCACCGGAACTGTTGATTGCCGACGAGCCGACGACGGCCCTCGATGTCACTATCCAGGCGCAGATCCTACGGCTTATCATCGATCTGAAAGAGCGCACGGGAACGGCGGTGATGTTTATCACGCATGACCTGGGTGTTGTGGCCGAGACATGTCAACGCGTGATCGTGATGTATGCTGGCCGGATCGTAGAACAAGCGAACGTAATAGATTTGTTTGCGCGTCCGGCGCATCCCTACACTCAAGGCCTCATGCGATCCGTGCCTGACCGGCGGCGCGGCCGACAGCGCCGCCTTCCGGAAATTCCCGGCATTGTGCCAAGTCTGCGCGAGCCCATTGTCGGGTGCAGCTTTGCGCCTCGCTGCCCGTTCGCGATCGACATTTGTCGCGAGAAGACGCCCGCCCTGCGTGATGTCGGGTCGAGCCATGCCGCAGCCTGCTGGCGCGCCGAAGAGGTGATGGGCGTATGAACGGTCCTTTGCTGAAAGTCGAGAATCTGACCAAGCATTATCCGCTCGGTGCGGGAATCTTCAAAAAAAGCATTCCCGTGATCCGGGCGGTGGAGGATGTATCCTTTTCCGTCGAGGCGGGCGAGACGCTTTGCATCGTCGGCGAATCCGGCTGTGGCAAGTCGACTGTCGCGCGGCTCTTGATGCGGCTCGTGGAACCGACGGGCGGGCGCGTGCTGATCGACAGGATCGACATTGCGGGTCTCAAGAAGCACGCGCTTCACGCTTGCCGCCGTCGGATGCAGATGGTCTTTCAGGATCCTTACTCGTCGCTGAACCCGCGCCTCACCGCTGGACAGATCATTACCGAACCCGTCGAGAACTTTGAGCGCCTCGGCCGATGGCAGCGCCAGGCACTTGCCGCGGACCTTCTCCGAAAGGTCGGAATGTCGCCCGAGATGATGCACAGACTGCCATCCGAGTTGTCGGGCGGCCAGCGCCAGCGGCTCGGTATCGCGCGGGCGCTGGCCCTCCAGCCTTCGCTCATCATCGCCGACGAAGCGGTGTCAGCCCTTGACGTCTCCGTTCAGGCACAGATCTTGAACCTGCTTCTGGATCTCCAGCAGCAGATGGGCATCGCCTTCGTCTTCATCTCACATGACCTTGGCGTCGTGGAGCATATCGGGCATCGCGTGGCGGTCATGTATTTGGGGCGGATCGTGGAACTCGCTCCATGCGAGGCGCTGTTCGCCAAACCAGTACACCCTTACACTGAGGCGCTGATCGCGGCGGCACCAGTGCCGGATCCGACGCGGGTCCGGCTGGAGGCGCCCGTTGAGGGCGAGGTGCCGAGCCCCATCAATCCGCCGAGTGGGTGCGCGTTCCACCCGCGCTGCCCACTGGCCGTCGAGCGGTGCCGCATCGACGTGCCGCCTTTAGTGCCGATGGCAGACGGGCGCGTCGTGGCCTGTCATGTGCGCGCTCCGAGCACAGAAATCCCGACCCAGCCTGTGGCACAATCTCAGACTCTTTCCTGATGAAACACGTCGAGCGCATGGCGCATGGGGGCCCGGTGGTCCTCGGCGCGGTCCAGGACTAAAGGAAGGGCCTCGCGATCCTGAACCTAGCAAGCCCGGACGACTACGTCCTTTATGACATCCGTGTAGTGCGCGAATTTTCGAATAAAAAGTGCAGAAAGGCAAGAGACAATGCAAGCTCATGGGTTTGATGACGTAGGTTCGACAACCACAAACGTTGCTGATGGCTTTACGATGGTAGCTGTTGGCGACCTGATAGTAAGGCGCCCGGCTTCGAAAAACCCGGCTTTGGGCTTCGAAGCGGTCATCCAGATCCTTCGGGATGCTGACGTTACCTTCGGCAATCTCGAAACGAACATCATCGACCTCCGAGCGTTTAAGGGAAGTCCCCAGGTCAATGACGATAGTTATATCGGCGGTGTCCCGGAAGTCGGACCTGATTTGAAGGCGATGGGCTTCAACGTTCTTAGTCGCGCAAATAACCACGCATATGACTGGGGCATTGAGGGCACGCGCGAGACGAGCCGAGTGCTCGACCAGAACAAGATTGTCCATGCGGGTGTCGGGGAGAGTTTGGCGCAAGCCGGTGCCGCTCGCTTTCTGGAGACCTCGCGTGGCCGCGTGGCACTGGTGTCTTTTGCTTCGACGTTCACGCCGGCGGCACGCGCCGCCGACTCCGCTGGCGAGGCACCCAGCAGGCCGGGACTCTGCGCCCTCCGTTTGGTAGAAACCATTGTAGTCCCGCCGGAGATGTTCGAGAGCGTGAGACGGATACGAAACTCGTTGCCAGACAGCATGCTTAGCCTTGACGATCAAAACCGGATCCGGCTAGCCGGGGCGACATTCAAGATTGGCGACAAAGTCGCTTACAGCTACGAAGTCGACTCACGCGATGTGGCCAACATTCTACGAAATGTTCGTCAAGGGAAGCAGCTCGCCGACTTTCTGATCGTCACGAATCACGGCCACGAACCAGGGAATTGGAGCCAAGAACTGCCTGACCACGAACAATCGTTTGCGCATATGCTTATTGATACCGGGGCCGATGCATATATCGGACATGGACCGCATCAGTTGCGCGGTATCGAGATCTACAAGGGGCGACCGATCTTTTACAGCTTGGGAAACTTCATCTGGGACACCCTGCAGACGGCTCAGGGGGCGGACTTCTTCGCGGAGCACGGCAAGGACCCTCGGGTGGATACGACTGCCGATTTGATGGTCGCAGCGATGAAGGATGGTTTTATAGACCCATTCTTCTTTCAGAGTGTTGTCACCGTCAGCCGGTTTGAGCAGAACCAGCTTGCCGAATTGCTGCTTTATCCTGTTGAGCTTGGTTACTCGAAGCGGTTAGCCAACCGCGGCTTGCCGCGTATCGCCCCGCCGCCGCAAGCTGAAGCTATTCTAGAGCATCTGCAGAGGCTTTCGAAACCATTTGGGACCCAGATCACCATCAAAGAAGGCGTTGGAGTGATCCAACTGAGGCCATGACCGGCAGCTCCGCAGGATGACGCCGTCGCGCTTTCTTGCTCGCACCACGGTGAGGCCAAATCGACCGGAGTCGCTTGTGCGGCCTTTGGCGGGCTCGAGTGCGCACGAAGCTTCAGTTTTTAAAGATTGTGTCTGATAAACCATAACCTGGACGGTGGTGTTCGGCCGATTGCCCGGCGCGTGCGCCGCCGCTCTCGCGAGCAGTCTTGGCGCCTGAGCAGCCTCTTCGACGGTTCTCCCTGCTCGCCAAGCTTACTCTGCACTGGAAGAATTCGCTTATGATCGAGCAGACATTTCCCTGCTCTCCCAGAATGTGGAGCGTCACTTTGACGAGGGTAAGGCCCGCACTGTCGACGGCACGTCGCTGCGTGCCCGCGCAGGCCCGTCCGTCTTGAGACGCCGACCTAGGAACCGTCGGAGCCCACGCGCAACAGTAGCATCGCCAAATTACCACACGGTCGACGATGTTCTCGGGAGATTGATAGCGTGAGTGATTTCTGAGAGGAGCGCGTTCGGAAAAACGTATTAGAAAATTGCTTGACACGAAAAGTCACATGTTCCATCCATGGCGAGGATTTTCATAGATCTTACGACAAACCCTCTTATCTTAGACCACGATAGGGGCGCGGTAGCCCAGCAGCTTAATTTGGGAGCGCCTCAGTCGTCCGACCAGAACCAGCAATAACCCTGTGGCAATCAGAAGCGAAATTTCGATGTCAACGCAGATTCATGTCACTGACCCGAAGGCACTCGAGGCCCTCAAATGGCGCTGCATTGGGCCCGCCAGAGGCGGCCGTGTTGTGGCGGTTGCGGGCGACGCCAACGACCCAATGGTATTCTATTTCGGCGCCTGCGCGGGAGGTGTGTGGAAGACGGTCGACGGCGGCGTTTATTGGCGCTGCGTGTCCGACGGTTACTTTGGGAGCGCCAGCGTCGGCGCGCTCGCAGTCGCCCGCTCGGACTCGAACGTCATATATGCCGGCATGGGCGAGACGACGATTCGAGGCGACGTCTCTTACGGCGATGGCGTCTACAGGTCGACCGACGCCGGTCGCAACTGGAGTCATCTCGGGCTGAAAGAGACCCGCCATATAGGGAAGATCTGCATTCACCCGCAGAATCCTGACATCGTCTATGTCGCGGCGCTAGGCGACGCGTTCGGGCCCAACGAGGAACGGGGCGTGTTCCGCTCTAAGGACGGCGGCAAGACTTGGCAGAAGGTCCTCTACCGCAACCCCGACGCCGGCGCCGTCGACATCTCGATCGATCCCAACAATCCGCGCATCCTTTTCGCCACGACCTGGCAAACGCGGCGGAGCTTCTGGAACCTGAACAGCGGCGGGGTGGGGAGTGGAATCTTTCGATCTCTGGACAGCGGCGACACCTGGGAGGATCTGTCCGGCCGGAACGGCTTGCCGGGCGGAGTGCTTGGTAAGCTCGGCGTCTCCGTTTCGGAGGGGCAACGCGGGCGCGTCTACGCCCTCATCGAGGCAGACGGCGACAAGATCGGGCTCTATCGCACTGACGATTACGGCGACCACTGGATCCAAATCTCGCAAAACCGCGATCTGATGCACCGTCCCTGGTACTACACTCATGTCTTCGCCGACCCCGGACACGCCGATACTGTCTACGTGACAAATCATGTGATGTGGAAATCGACCGATGGTGGGACGAACTTCACGGAAGTCACTACACCTCACGGAGATAACCACGATCTTTGGATCGACCCGGTCAATCCCAAGCGCATGATCGAAGGCAATGACGGCGGCGCCTGCGTCACCTTCAATCGGGGCAGGACATGGTCGTCGATCTACAATCAGATGACGGCACAGTTCTATCGAATCGATGTCGATGACCAGCATCCCTACCGGGTTTACGCCACCCAGCAGGACAATACCGCGATGTCGGTCCCAAGCGCTTCGGAATGGGGCGCCATCACCTTGGGCGACTGCACCTATCCGGGAAATGGCGAGAGCGGCTTCATCGCCGTCGATCCCGAGGATCCCGACATTGTTTATTGCGGCGCGATGGGCTCGAGTCCGGGAGGTGCCGCACTAGAGCGCTACGACCACCGAACCCGACAGATTCGCCTCGTCAACATCTGGCCGCAAGACACGACCGGTATCGCGCCGAAGAACATGCGCTACCGCTTCGCCTGGACTTTCCCGATCGCCTTCTCCCCGCACAATCCGAGGACACTTTATGCCGGGGGTAACCACGTCTTCCGCAGCCGCGACGAAGGATCGAGCTGGACCACGATCTCGCCCGATCTCAGCCTCAACGACCCGGTTAGGCAGGATTATTCGGGCGGCCTCTTGACCCGCGACAACTCCGGAACCGAGGTGCACGCGACATGCGCGTCGGTCGTGGAGTCCCCACACCGCAAGGGTGAGATCTGGGTTTCCACGGATGACGGCCTCGTCCATGTGACGCGGAACGACGGGGCCGAGTGGAGGAACGTCACGCCCGAAGCCATGCCAGAACTCGCCTATGTCGGTTGCGTCGAGATCTCATCGCATGACGCCGATACCGTTTATGTAGCGGCTACGCGCTACAAGCTCGCCGACTATCAGCCCTATCTCCTCCGCACTAAGGACGGCGGCAAGAGCTGGCAGTCGATCGTCGGCGATTTCCCGAAGGGAGAGATCACCCGCGTGGTTCGCGCCGATCCCGTGCGGCCAGGCCTACTCGTCGTCGGCACGGAGACGGGGGTCTTCTTTAGTCTTGATGACGGCGAACACTGGTCGCGCATGGCCGGCGGCTTGCCCGTGGTCCCGGTCTACGATCTAAAGATCAAGGGAAGCGACCTCGTCGCCGGCACCCATGGCCGATCCTTTTGGATCCTCGACGACCTCACGCCGTTGCGCGAACTGGCCGCAGATCAGAAAGACGTGAAACTGGTGAGCCCGCGCCCCACAATCCGGACCAAGCTAGCCTGGGCCGTTGGGCAGGGTTTGTCCAAAGCCGGCATAAGCTACAGCCCGGGTTGGGGGATCGGTGCCGCCACAGAGGTCGTGCAGTTGGAGGAGGGGCGAGGCGATCGCCACTATCTCGACTGCGGCGAGAATCCGCCGGACGGGGCGATTGTCTATTACTGGCTGCCTAATGACGCGGAGGGCCCGGTCAAGCTCACCTTCCGGGACGCCGCAGACAAGACCATTATTGCCTTCTCGAGCGACGACCTGGACGCACCCTCGCATAAAAAGCCAGGCACGAAGGCCGGGCTTCACCGCTTCGTCTGGGATCTCAGGTCTCCGGGACCGGTCAAGCTCGAGCAGTCTCTGACGATCCGGAAATACAAGCCTCTGGCGCCAGAGGGCGAGGGCCCGAGCGGCCCGGCGGTGGTTCCTGGCAGGTACCAGGTTGAGATACAGGCCGACGGCAAAAGCCGGACGGTCGACTTCGCGATCGTCAAAGATCCCCGCGTAGCCACGACCGAAAAGGAGTTCGCCGAGCAGTTCGCGCTCTTACAAGAGCTGTTCGGCATGCTTTCGGCGCTCAATCAGGCGGTCAATCGCATCCGGCTCCTGAAGCGGCAGCTCGCGGATGTGCAGAAGCGGCTCGACGACGGTGACAAATCGCTGGGCGGGCGTGCGCAATCCTTGGTCGGGCGGCTCGAGGAGATAGAGGGAGCGCTGATCGACTTCAAGCGCGAGACGCCGAGAGACCGCCGCAACCCGGCCGGTTTGAACGATATGCTGGTCGAGCTCGTCGACGTAGTTGCCTTCGCCGACGCGGCGCCGACGCTGCAGGCACGGCAGGTCTCCGAAGAGGTCATGTCGAGGATCGACGACGAGATCAGAAAACTGGACGAGCTTGTGAGGGAAGAGATCACTGCGCTCAATGTCGCGCTCAAGGAAGCCGGCGTCGAGCTGCTCGGGACCTGCAAGGCCTAGGTGTGCCGTGACGATTTGGTTCAGTGAGCATTCGTCCCAGGAAGGAGACAGACATTACTTTCATCGAGCAGATTTTCGGCCTAGCTCCGGATGGGGGCGATGGCACGACCGAGATGCTATACATCGCGGTTGCGCTTGTCCTCGCAGGGATGGTGGTCGCCCGCCGTTGGCTCCGCCGACGCGCCGCAATGCGGCACCGCTAGTCTTCTCTTCTAGGATCGAGATCGTGTCCGGTGTGCCGGCTAAGATCTTCTCGATCACCGAAAAACCCCATGCGCCGCTGAGATGCGGCGCAGACCCAGGGAGAACTGGCCAGACGATGATGGCGGGCCGATTGTTATTGGAAGCAAAAAGGAGCACAAACATGTTTTCACTGAGCCAGGCGATCGGGGTAAGCGGCATGGCGAAGCGCGAGCTGGTGCCGTTCATGATCGCGTTCGTTATCGCTGAGATGTTCTACAAGCTCGGTAGCTTCGCCTTGGAATGCCTGGCGTTCCTCGCCACCTGGTATTTGCTGAGCTACGCTTTCAACGGGCTGGTTCGCCGTGGCCGCGGCTGACGGTTAAGTCGGGTAGCGCTCTCGGATAATGTCGTCGTGCTTGCCGAACCCGCGCTGGATTAGACCGCACAGTCGCGTCCTTGAGGTCGCTGGCTGACGGATTGTGTCTGATCTGAGATCGGCGTCCGTGGACGGGTCCAGGTTGAATCCATTGACAGTCGCGTCGCCAGTGGCGTCGTCGGTGGTTGGCTCCCAGAGAGCCGCCGCATATCCTGCGCTCAAGCCGCAGAACGGATCGGAACGGAGCCAGTGGCAAGGGCGGCAGATGAGGGCGCTCTTCCGCGAAGGCCTCGAAAATGAAGCGGTGGGTTGTGGCGTCATCAGCGCCGCGTCGAACCAGGACACAGAACCCTTCGCTCACCGCCGCGATCGCGATCGCGCGTCACAATGACGAGATCATTTGTTCATGGATCCGTAGAGCGGGTCACACAGCGGCCGCTCGCCTTCTACGACGCCGTAGCCAAAGCTATGGCACAGGAGAACCGCCCATGAGCGCCGCGCTGGATTCCGTGCCGTCAATGATCGAGCGCATTCGCGATGACTTTGTCGGCCTGAAGATGCCACGTGCGCTTGAAGCACTCGACCATATTGTCCGCCGCCTGGAGCATGGCGAGCTATCGGCACTCAAAGCGATCGATATTCTCCTTTCCGAAGAGCTGACCCTGCGCGAGAACAGTCGCATAAAGACGGCGTTGCGGATGGGTCGGCTGGCAACCATCAAAACGCTCGCGGGCTTCGATTTCAGTTTCCAACCCTCCCTGGATCGAGATCGGACTTGGCGCTCGCCGCTGCGATGAGGTCGGCCAGCGTGCGAGTAGACGCTCGACGCCGAGCGCCCCCCGCCGAGTGACTTTTGCCGGTTCCCGGCGGCCGAAGAAATGAACGGCTTATGCCGGTCGATCAGACCCAGTTGCCATAGAGGCGTCAGGCAGGCGAGGCCTGTTCGATACGCTGGTTCGTGCGCTAGTTGACGACAGTGGTCGAACACAGAACAGTCCACATGGCTGTGGTGGGCAGCATCTGTCGCCCATGAAATTGACCTAGTCGCACCATATTAGCCAGGTAGAAGCTCGCAAGACGGACCGGTTAAACGACGCCCGTTGAATATCGAACCCGCGAAATTCGGCAACCAAACGTCGCAACAGATTCTTAAACTCATTTATAAAATATTTGCAATCGTGGATCGGTGACAATGCTACCTTCACTGCAGCGTTTGAGGTCACGGACGGCTAAAAAGATGATGCCAATGCTCAAACCACCGTACAACGCCAACAAGGGTCGGCACAATGGCAAGAAAAAAAGCGTTTCTCATGCTTGAAGGCAATAACAGTAATGGTCAGCCGTTCGTCAAAGTGTCTCGGCGGCTTGGTCTTCATCCAATTGTCCTGTCGATTGATCCAGCTCAGTACGATTATATTGCAGCCGAGAGCACCGATGCAATCCGAGTCGATACAAATAATCTAGATGCGCTGATACGCGAATGTTCCCGGCTACGTGCGACTTGTGACATTGCTGGCATTACAAGCGCGAAAGAGGCGTTCTATGCAACCGCTGGCAAGCTCTGCCGGCATTTCGCTCTACCGGGACCCAATCCTACATCGATTGAACGATGCTGCGACAAGTTTACTCAACGTCAGCTCCTAGCGGAGGCCGGCGTACCGATACCTGCTTACCGCTTGGCAACGAATGCTGCGGATATTGAAATCTCTGCCGCTGAGATTGGCCTGCCGGTGGTTCTTAAGCCAACCGTGGGCGTCGGCAGCAGCGGTGTCCGATTGTGCCGCAGCGTCGATGAGTTAACCAAACATACGACCTATCTACTGGGCGGGGGGCATATATGGCAGTCTTCGCCAAGGGTACTGGTCGAGGCATTCGCGGAAGGTCAACATTACATAGTTCATATAATGGGAAATGAGGTGTTTGGGATTGAGGCTGCGGATTTCGACCGCCCACCGAATTTCGTCTTTCGTAAGGGCATCTTTCCAGCCCCACTTACCGACGACGAGCATAAACGTATTGCCGATGTTTCGCTGAGCTGTTTGCGAGCTCTCGGCCTTGGCTGGGGGCCAACTTGCATTGAACTCCGGTGGACGAGGCTCGGTCCAGTCGTCATTGAAGTGAATCCGCGTCTCGGTGGCGGTCCTCAACACATTCAGCTGGCTTGCGGTGTCGATCTCATTGCCGAGCACATCAAGCTTGTCATTGGCGATGGCTGCAATTTGCGCAAAACGCATTCGCAGTTCGCGGCCTGGCAGAACCTACTTCCTGATCGCGATGGCACGCTCGAGTGGATCAACGGCGACAATCTGGCAGCTACTATCTCGGGCGTTGCCGAGGTCACATTGTATGTTGAACCGAATACGCCCATCGTCAGGAAGGGTGATCGCCGAGACTTTCTTGGATATGTCATCGCCGTTTCACCCAGCCGCGCTCAGGCTGAGGAGATACTTCAGCGTGCCATCGACTTAATTGGTTGGTCAATCGTGCCCTTTCCGATCGAACAGGAACAATCACCAGCCTCTCACACTTCCGCACCAGTGCAGGTGCCCGCTGGCAAGGGCTGATGGTCACCGAACATTGGTGCGATAGCACGAGCCGCGCGTCGGGAAATAGGACGCGAATAACGGGGCTGCAGCGCGGCAATCGCGCGCATTGCCTCGCCTGAATGATTTCTGGACGTTGAGTCCTCATCTGATTTGCTTCACGTGTTTGTGTGGTAGGACCAAATCAGAGGAGGCAGGTCAGCATGGCGGCACGGGAAAAGCTGGTCAGCGAGATTAAGGCGCGTGACGCCTCTGGCACAACTCATCCCGGCGGTGCGGCTGTTCGTGAACTTCTTTCAGTTCCTTCAGAGCAGGCCGGAGAGGGCGGGACGGAGCCTGCGTGCGCAAGCGTTGTCATCCCGGCGACATCCTGCCAACGACTTCTGCAGACCCACGGACGCAGAGCCGATGCGCGTCGTTTTCGCGCAAAGGCATGGCGCGGCAATCAACGTGAGAGCACCAATCATTCTGTCGTCGGACGGAATGCCGCGTTTGCCATAGCACTCCTCCGTTGGAGGGAGTATGTTAGGCCTCACTCGGTCGGCTGTGTGGATGCATCCGCGAACCGCTGACGACCTCACTTGAGAAGCTGGCGTGATCGTCAGTTGTCCCCTGCTCGAACGTTCGGTCGCCGGCTGCTCCAGGGGCTAGCCCGCTCCAGGTCGCGCGAGATACGTACCAACGTTGCCTCGTCACCGAAACGGCCAACGATCTGAAGGCCAATTGGCAAGCCATTAGCGCTGTGAGCCAACGGTAGCGACACTGATGGATGTCCAGTGACATTGAACACACCTAGGTACTGATAAAGCGCAGTATCCGCTTCCCTAAATTCCACTGCGGAAAGTGTCGGATTCGTCGTACAGTAGATACCCCCGTGCCGGGGGGGCAAGATGGGCATCGTGGGCGTCAGCAAAATATCGAAGCTATCGATCGCCTCGCCCACACGGAACCGGAACTTCCGGATATCCTCAAGTAAGTTTCCCGTAGGAGCAGCTGGGGAGTTCCGGCCACGTTCATAATACTTGAGATTGATCGGTTCCAAGGTGTCCGCGTTGACAGTCCTCCCCATGGTCCGCGCCGCATCTTCGAGCCAATTTGCAAAGAGATCGCCTCGCTCGAGTGATATCCTCGTTTTCTCTGCGGGCTCATATGGCGGGTCGATCTCCATGACCATATGGCCCATTTCCTCCAGAAGCGAGGCAGCTGTATCGACTGCTTGAAGGACTTCCGGATCGAGATCAACGGCGCCCCATTTCGTTCGTGCGACTCCGACCCGGAGAGTGCCGGTAGGTCGAGAGAGCTCGTCCAAATAGGGGCGGCTCCGTTGGGAAATGATAAAGGGATCTCCCGGATAAGGCCCGGAAAAGACATCCAATGCTGCTGCCATATCGCGCACCGTCCGACACAGAACAAACTTTCGGCTAAAGCCAAACTCGTCGTTGCTCGGCTCCACAAGTCCACGGGACGGGTTCAGTCCGACAACGCCGCACCAGGAGGCGGGAATGCGAATTGATCCGCCGCCGTCGCTACCATGTGCAATAGGAGTGATGCCGGCGGCGACCGCCGCCGCGGATCCCGAGGACGAGCCCCCTGCGGCGCGTTCCAAATCCCATGGATTGCCAGTAATGCCATTGAGAATGGATTCGCTCATTCCTGAGGTGCCAAACTCGGGGCACGTTGTTCTCCCGATTGTACGGAGCCCTGCATCTCGCGCGCGACGAAAATAATAGCTGTCGGTGTCCGGGCGATGGCCTCTGAACAGACGACTCCCTTGTTCCTGAAGGCGGCCAGCTTCGGTAGCGCCGATATCCTTGCGGAGGAATGGCACACCATTGAAGTGCCCCGCATCCGCGCCGGCAACAGTCTCAGCATCTTCGTAGAATTCGATCACAGCGTTGATGCGAGGATTGACCTCTTTGTAAGCCTCGCGGGCCAGCCGTACCAGTTCCACAGCGGTCACCTCGCCGGCTCTCACGAGAGAAGCCAACCCGGTGGCATCATACTCTACATATTCACTTAATTTCATGCAATCATAGTTCCCCGTATTGTGAACAATGGGCCGCCGCATTCCGGTGCTCGCCCGGGTGCGCCCCGATGACTATACCCCGCTCCGAGAGGTGCAGAGCCGCGAGCATGGCCGACCCTCGGCTCGTTTCCCGGTGAAAGGCACGCCCTGACGCGCTGCCTGGCACTAATCTGATTTCCCTCACTCCCACTGACGGTCTCAAACCCGGACAATTTGCCGCCTTGTCCATGGAGGCAACAAAGCGTCCCGCCTGAAAGACAATGCAATGGTGGAGCGGCGAAAATTTCTTGTCAAGAAACTTTGAAAATCTTTTTGGGCATCGCGTTAGGTCGTGTGTCAAAAAGTCCGCTTGAAGTCGTTCTGAAGCACTTCTCTATTCGGCATGTTGAGGCAAGCGCTTTCGAGCTTGTGGCTTCTCCGGATTTCGCGAGGCCTCGCTTCTCTACAGGATCGGCTTTAGCCCTCCCAGCATGGGATCAGGAGAATGAAGCGGCACAATCTGATTCGCGGCCTGCTCGGCTGCATTGAGCGACCCCTCCGAGTGCTTCAACGAACTCGCCTCAATTGCGCAACCGCGCGTCGTTCCTTGGCTGGGTCCTGCGGTCGTCAATGTTGAAGGTGCGCCGCAAGCTCAAGGCGATTGATCACGGGGATCGGCAGATGGTGTCGATCCTCACCTGCGTGCTGACCGACGGATTGAGCGCGGTAGAGGCCGCCTGCCAGGGAGCCATCGAGCACGGCGTCTCGTCGGCAGCGGTGATCCTCAACATCCTGGCCCGCAGCCGCGATCCGGGGCCGGGCACGATCCTTTCCATTCCCCAGGCGCTGAAGCTGGCTCACGAGCCGATCGCCGACTGCGCCAGCTATGGACAGCCTCAGGAGGAGGAACAGCCATGGAACGCACCTAAGTACTGGAGCTGATGGGCGCGCTGAAACTCTTCGGGATGCGCGCGGCCTATGATGAGATCATGGGCGTCGCCATTAAGCGGCAGCACGGACCGCCGAAGATCGTCTGCGATCTGTTGCAGGCCGGGATATCGGAGAAGCAGGCCCGCTCCATCAAGTACCAGCTCACGGTCGCCGAGCTTCCGCTGGCCAAGGATATCGAGGACTTCGATTTTGCCAACGAGAGCCTGATCCGCGACCTCGCCGCCGGCGCCTTCGTCGCCGATCAGCGCAATGTCGTCCTGGTCGGCGGGACAGGTACCGGCAAGTCGCATCTGGAGATCGCCATTGCCCGTTCTCTCATCCGCGACGGCGCACGCGGGCGCTTCTTCAACGTCGTCGACCTCGTCAACAGCCTCGACACCGAGAACCGTGCCGGCCGGCAGGGCCGCATTGCCGATCATCTTAGCCGGCTCGACTTCGTCGTCTTCGATGAACTCGGCTATCTTCCCCTCGCCCAGACTGGCGGGCGGGCAGTTGCTCTTCCATCTGGTCCTGAAGCTTTACGAACGCCTCGATGATCATCACCACCAATCTTGCCTTCGGCGAATGGCCCACTGTCTTCGGCGATGCCAAGATGACCACCGCGCTGCTCTACCGGCTCACCCATCATTGCCGAATCGTCGAGACCGGAAACGAGTCATGGCGCTTCAAGAACCGCTCTCAGCCGCACCCGATCAGGCTGTGGGGCCTTGGCCACGGCTCGCAGCAGCGGCAGCTAAAAGGCTATGCCGGTCTTGGGTCTGCGATCTTGAGAGTCGCGGCGCTCCAGTCGATATCCGTGAGTTGCAACCCAATTCGTCGACGGCTCCAGCCTTAGGTGCTCATGATTGGCAGGAGCGCATGAGTAGGCAGGCCGCGCGCCGAATTGGCAGTCTCAGACACTGATGGAGGCGCACGCAGCATCTGCGTGCGGCCACCCCGCTTTCTGGCGGCTGTTCTGCCCGTCAGCTTGCCGAGTTTACCCAGCGCGCGCTGTTGTGTTTAGTCGTCCACCAATGACCGAAATTCCCCAAGCAAGCCCTTACGCCAACAACCTGCGCGTTCCAAATCATCGAAGATCGCCAGCGATCTGGCGTGCCAGGGCGCTGCGGCGGCTTTCACCAGGACCGCGCGGTCCTGGTCGAGCAGTTTTGGAAGTTGATTCGCGGCTTGATTCATCAGATTTACGCAATACTGCCCCGCCTCAGCGGCAGCTTCATTCAGGCCCTCCTGGAGAGCGGGCGAGAGCATCTGGTAGCGCTGTCGGTTCATGGCAAAGGATAGATCGAGAGGCCTATAATCAAGTTGCGTCATGAAGCGCGCGAAGCGCGTGAAATGCATGCTTACGACGTGGCTGAGATTTGTGATCATCGAGTCAATATGGCCGGCCTCGAAGGCATCCTCGACTTGTGCCCAAGGAACGACGACTGGTTCGCAACCAAGGCGCTGTAGGTAAGCGAATATCGTCTTGTTCTCGGAACATCGGATACGCGCGCCCCGCAGCTCATCCGGCGATGTGATCAGCTTTTTCGAGATTAGCACTACGGAGGGCCCCCGGCGCCACTTCAAGGTCGGATTCAATACCTCAACAGAGTTGGCACGGAGGGCGTTCCTCACCTCGACGTGGAAGAGCGGGCTCGCCTGGAACCTCTCATAGTGAGCCTCGCTGGTAAAGCAGAAGGGGAGAGATGCCAGTCGCAATGGGTCAGAGAACCCCTCAAAAAAGCTTAAGCTTTCGGCAAACAAATCGATTGCGCCGTTTGTTAGCGCTTGAACTTGGGTAGCAGCCGACCCGAGTTGCGCGGCCGGAAAGACCACCATAGTCACCCGGGAATCGGTTTTGGTTCCGACCAATTCCGCAAATTTCTCGATTGCACGACCTTCCGGGTCCCATGACGGCACGAGAGTGCCGAGGGAGCGGGCCATTTCCGAGTCGCTCAGCAAAAAGTAATTCGGCGGCCGTTGCAGTTCTACCGCGATCTTGGCCACCGAGCGGATGCTTGCTGTGCTCTTGCCGTTCTCCAATTTCGAGAGTTGCGGTACGGAAATGCCAACCCTCTGAGCCATCGCCTCGAGGCTTAGCCCCGCAGCCTTTCGTGCCTCACGAATTCGCTGGCCCACCACTTGGCCAATGTTGTCTTCCGACGTCGGCCCCAGCCTCAAATCGTCGTGTGCGGTCTCGAGGCTCAAAGTTTCACCTTTCCCATCTTGGATGGCAGACAGTTTGGCATGGTCCTTCCGATTCATCAACAATCCCGGTCGAGGAAGAAGGCTGCCTTGTTATTTCGAGGCAGGTTCCGGTGAGGTGAAATCAGGAATTCTTGGGAAGGAGGCAAATCACATGTAAATCAGCAAAAATGGTTTTTCTTTAAATGAAATTGTGCCGCGCTACAACGGATGTGAAGACTCACAGGTGGCTCTCGGCCCAGCCCCCGGCAACTGCGATTTCCTGCCACATGAGGTCCATGCCAGCAGTATCGGTGAAGCGGTCGTCAGTTCGGCGTTGAGGATCAGCGGCCGCAGATTGTATCTATTCGCCAACGCTCGGAAATGGTGTGATCGACCAGTTGATTAAGTCGACCGCACGCTGCAGAATCGCCTCGGTCTCAGCACGGCTGGGTGAAGCCGCGATGACATGTCCAATCTTGTCTCGGTAGTCGCCCTTTCTCAGGATCGGCGTCTCGGGTTCAACAAAAAATTTCACCTCTGCGACACCCGTTAGAGTAGCCGCCCGATTGTGGCCACGGACCCAATCCAGGATACCATCGCGATCAGGAACCAAGTTCCGCCCGGCCGCGATCTGCGAATGCTTTTTACGCAAATCCCATTCGTCGCCGATAACGAGCTTGATGTGCTCGGTGACAAGATCGAGACCGTAGGCCAGTTGAACCAGTTGAGGACCGGGTTCGCCACCAAGACGCGGATTCACTTCAATGACGACTGGGCCAAGCTTCGTCCACCGTAATTCAATGCAGGTTGGGCCCCAGCCAAGGCCGAGAGCTCCCAAACAGCTCAGCGAAACATCGGTGATACGCTGATGCTCGTCATGGGTCAGCAGGGCGGGGAGGGTGAATTCACGAAAAACGAAATGCGGCGGGGGGCCGAAGTCAGCTGTGCCAACTCCAATGACCTTATCTCCCATTATATCAGCCCAGTAGTAAGGGCCTTGTGCGAATTTTTCGACGAGTATCCGCGGCGAAGACCTCCATAGGTGTTTTTCGCCCAGCAGATAGGTCGTATGGTCGGCCAACTCCTGGACGGTGCGGCACAATCGGACACCGCTACTGCCGACGCCTACGGCTGGCTTAAGAATCACTGGCAGGCCGATCTCGGCCGCAGAGTTTTCTACGTCCGTCGCATTCGTTGCCAGGCGATAAGCAGGGTTTGGAACGCCGGCCTCTTCAAGGAGCTGGCGTTGAGTGAATTTGTCGCAGCATCGTTCAATCGATGTAGGGTTCGGTCCCGCCAGATCGAAATGCCGGCAGAGCTTGCCAACTGTCGCATAGAACGACTCTTGGGCGCTGGTGATGCCAGCAATATCATAGGTCGCCCGTAGCAGGGAACATTCGCGAATCAGCGCATCGAGATTGCCTGTATCGACACGGATTGCCTCAATTCCTTCCGCCGCAAGGTGGTCGTATCGAGCCGGATCAACCGACAGGGCAATTGGATGAAGGCAAAGACGCTTGGCTGCTTGCACGAATTGCAGCATACTACCTGCGCCTTCAATCAGGATGAGCGCTCTTTTTCTTCCCATTGGCTGTTGACTCCCACGTTACCCGCTTTGCGTTGGTACAGACCGTAAATAGGTGTCAGTCTTCGTCACTGAGCTCCGACTTTTCCGCGAAGGTACCATTGTCAGTCATCCGTTGGCACAAAGGTTGTGTGAATTTATTTGAAGCGTCTGTTGCAACGGAGCTGATCTATACGCAAGGGATTTTGAGCTGCTGGTCAGGCGTCGAGACCTCGCGAACTTCTGGCTAGGCAAGATTTGGATCGAAGGCCCACCTTGCCCAGTGGTTCTATGCACTGGTGTGCGTCTGAATCTGAGCGTGTCCGCGCACAGGAACTGAGGCGCCGAAGGTCTCGTTTGTCGCGATCGGTCGGGGGTGGGCGTTGCCAGATCGGCTCGGCCTCTGCTGTTGTCCGGAGCGCTAGAGAGCACGTCCTGTTTAATCCGGTTCATATCCTGCGGCTTGAAGTAGTTGGCACATTCGGCTGGGGTGAAGAGGTCGACGACCGCGCCGAAGGCGTCCACAAAGCGTTGACGGTTCTCTCGGCCTCGCAGCAGCGCCTTGAGTTTGGCGAAGGCGTTCTCAATCGGATTGAAGTCGGGACTGTAAGGCGGCAGGTAGAGCAGGCTCGCGCCTGCGGCCTCAATCGCGTCGCGCACGCCGGCGGCCTTATGGGCGGGCAGGTTGTCCATGACGAGTACGTCGCCCTCCGACAAGTCGGGACCAGCACCTGCTCGACATAGGCCAGGAACACGTTGCCGTTCATGCCGCCGTCGTAGACGAAGGGCGCAGTCATGCCCGTCAGCCGTAGCGCTCCGGTGAAGGTCGTGGTCTTCCAGTCGTCATGCGGCACGCCGGCCCGGCAGCGCTCGCCGCGCGGCGCTCTTCCACGTATGCGGGCCATCATTGTGGAGAGGCCGGTCTCGTCGATGAACACGAGCTTCGCCGGATCGAGGTCGAGCTGGCCGTCGAACCAGTCCCGGCGCCGCTTCAGAATGTCGGGGCGATCCTGCTCCAGTGCGTGCGCGGACTTCTTTGAATGTCCAGCCGTGGCCGCGAAGCCAGGCGCTCAAGGCGCTGCGGCTGATCCGCACCGGCTGCTCGGCGACGAGCCGCTCCACCATCTCGTTTAGCGAGATGTCCTTGCGCTCCTCGATCAGCCCGACGATGAAGGCTTCATGCGCATCGAGGCTGGAGGCGCGGCGGCGGCCCTGCGGGCGGGGCGCCAGTTCGCCGATCTTCGCCCGCGCAATCCAGCGGATCGCGCTGGACACTCCCACGCCGAACCGCGCCGCCGCTTGCCGCGCCGACATGCCCTCGTCCGAAGCCTTCAAGACCCGCGACCGAAGATCACCGCTCAATGCTCTTCCCATCGTCCACCTCCATCGAGGTGGATGTTGAATCAGCACAAAACGCAGCCATCACATCAAAATCGATTCATCCATCACAGGACGTGCTCTAGCATTTAGTCGAAAAACGATTCCTCACGGTCATCATCTGCGTGGGCTCACCGGGATTGCATCTGCCGATGGCCCGCGAAAGCGCACTGCCAGTCCATGAAATCAAAAAGCTTAGAACCGCAGCGAACTCGCGCATTACGTGCTCCGGACATACAGCATGGCATACGGGATGTTCTTCAGCGCACGCGAACGCACCAACTATGCCCACCTACCCATCTTGGTAGTTTTTGAGAAGTTCATCCCCGCATAGTTTGTGGCCGGTATCGCCGACCCCACCGCGGTCGGGAGCCTGAATGATCTCGACGGGAGAAAGCAACGCCCTAAGCCAGGACCTGCCACCGAACGGTCCTCGTGACAATCCGAGTGCGCTCGCCGTCCGCCCGCCGGTCCGGCATCAAGGCAAGTCCAAATTGCCCCACGATCCAAGGTCCGAGTTCTGAGGCCGCTGCGGCAACTGCATTTGATGCTCATCACATCCATTTTGACCACCCGTCAGGCCGCCTCGGGGGCTTGGTAGGGATGGACGAGCTACTGAAAGGGACGAGAACCGTACTGGATTGCGGGGGGATGTGGCTGGTCACAGACAATCTTCAGGTCGGGACACGCTTAACGCACTCCTCATCGCGCAGCTCACAATTGCCAACAACCTGATAGGTGGAATATGAACGCGACCGTTCTGAAATTCGGGGGCTCTAGTTTTTCGCATCCTCGCGACTATGGTCGAGTTGCTAGGCACATAGCCGACCGGCTAGCGGCTGGCGAGAAGAAAATCGTTACCGTGGTCAGCGCAATGTCGGGGATAACCGATGAGCTGAAAGACGTCATGCTCAAAGTCAACAACCAAGCATCGCCTTCGAACCTCGATTCGGCACTCGCAACCGGAGAGATGCTCAGTGCCTGCCTGCTGGAGGCTGCCGTCAGCCGGCTAGGGATTCCTGTAACGTCGTTGAACGGCTATTCCCTTGGAATACGGACGAATTCAGATTTCGGTCGCGCGTCAGTGGATAGTGTAGATCCTAAGCCAATTATTGCAGGATTGCAGGAGAATGATGTAGTCATCGCTGCGGGCGCTCAGGCAGTTGATCAGTACGGAAGGTTGACGCTTCTCGGGAGAAACAGCTCTGATCTGACAGCTATCGTAATTGCATCCATGTTGGGAGAGCCAGCTTGCGAAATTTACTCTGATGTTCCCGGCATCTACACGGCAGACCCTTATCTTGTACCACAAGCACTACTTATTCGGGAGATTGGCTACGGGACAATTGCACAAATGTCGCGACATGGCGCAAAAGTACTGCACCACAGAGCGGTGGATTATGCCGAGAAGCACGCAGTCGCGATCGTTTGCAAATCGCTCACCAACGACGGAGCCGTCATGGGCACGATTGTAACAGGCAATGGGAACGCCCCTTCAGTGACGGTGGCTCGTGACGCAGCGATGCTGTTGTGCGCCAGCATCACAGAACGCGATAACCTCCGCGCGCTTCTCAATCAATACGACATCAGCACGATCTGTCTGGAGGGCAACTGCCGGGCCGGTATATGCATTGTAAGCGACATTGATTTCGCGCTGCGGCTTGTCGCACTGACGAGCACTCAGTCGGTCATTGGATCAAGAACCGTGGTGACCGAACTCGGTTCTTCAGTGTTGCGGGTCCACTTGGATAGCGACTACGAAAGCGCCGTTTCCTTGGCGCGCCAGATCCACGAACGGATATACCCTGGAGCGGTTGGCGAACCGCTTGACTCGAGAATGGCTAAACAGCGCTCGGCTTTTAGATCGCTGTTCATCCGAGCAAAAAAGGCGCAGGGAAATCCGTAAGCCTTCGAGCCAATGGCCGAATTTGCCGAGAGAGCCGCGCGCGCCGATTCCGAAGAGAAGCAAGGCCCCGCGAAAGACATCAAAAGTCATGGCTGAGCAAGGCTAGAAGGCGCTTGACCCCGACACGCGAATAGAGAAGTCCCGCTGTGTGGTGGTAGCGTTAATACAGCCATCGACAAGGACTCTCTATGGGACAACTACTTCACGGGTGCGCCACGACCACTCACGCGGTCCGAGCTGCGACAGCGATCGAAGCTTCGATCAAGGAATTGAGCGAACGCTACGGCACAAACCCAAGCCGGTGACGAATCGACTACTTCCATTCCGAGGTCGCCGGGGTCTGGCCTCTAGCGATCAGGCAGGCACGGACGGTCCGAAGATGTGATCGATGCCGTCGTCCTCGCACCATGCCTTGGCTTGCGCCGGCCTTAATGGCATCGCCACCCACTGTGGTCGGCCGGGGCTTGGATGCGTCGCACGAAAGGGCAGACGATCGCCGATCTCCCTGCCTGTCAGCCTCAGCCGGGCCGCAGTAGCGACCGTGCGGCCGGTGGCGGCGTTAGAAATGGATCGGCAGGAAGCATCGCTCGTCATAATGGCGTGGCAGAGCGACAGCTGCTGGTGGCCGAGAACGACATCGAGCGTGTCGAGCATCCCGTCTTGGGCGGGGCGGCATAGCTCGACAGCCAAAGGTACAGTGCATCGCCGAAGGATGACGGTCTTCAGGTTGGCACGCTCTCCCGCCGCGAGCGTATCGGCTGCGGACAAAGGTCCAGCCCGGTGCGGGCAACCGTCCGCAGGCGACCAAAGGCCGGATTGGCGCGCAGCCGGTCGAGATCGTTTGCCTCCTCCTAAGCCGCGCTCGATCGCAAAGATGCGGGCGCGCAGGATCTCGGCCATGGCGGAGCTAAGCCGCTGCCGGTGACGCGGATCGTGAACGCAGCCGCAAGCCCGTCGGCCAATCGCAACCGTCGCTCGGCGGCTGCCCGATCCTACCATGCGATGGCGGTCATTCGTACATTCCGGGTTAGCTTTGCCACTGCGGCCGCCGGTGTGCCTTTGTCGGCAGACGGCGCGAAGGGCGCCAGGCTACTGGAAGCGACGACGATATTCACCATATTTTGCTGCCAATTCCTCCGCACGATCTTCGCACTCGTCCGGCGCCATTGCTTCACAATCGTAGCCGAGCAACTCGCGCATAACTTCTGCAGACTCCGGCGTAAAGCGCACCGTCCCATCGCATTCGACGGCCTCAATACCGTCGTATTTCTGACACCCCCTGTTGATCTCCACCGCATCGTCTAATGACAGGCCTTCAGGCAAATCGATCGAAATGCCTGCTGGAGCTACCCTAACGGGATAGCCTCCTACGAGACCCAATGGACCCGGCGCATGAACGACGCATTCTACCCCATCAGCCAACGCACGAAGGACAGCTGTCGCCGAGGATGCAGTCACCGATTGTCCCTCGAGGCCTCCCACCCGCCGAAAACGCCCGGCAACGTTCGCGAAGATCACATCGTGAGCCACGTCCTCAGGCCCAATTCTCTGGCCCTCCCGATATATGGCCAAATAGTAGGGCGCTCCGTCCATGGAACCGGTTCGCGGCATACGATAACTGACGTAGTGTTGGGCAAAGAACTGCACGTGGATCGCTTTCAGTTCGCAACCTAAAAGATGCGCGGCCGCCAACCTGATGCCAGGTACGGCATTCGCGACGTTACCGATGCCAATCGTTGGCGAGAGCCCCTCGGCTGCAAGGGCGGCATTTGTCACGTCAGGGTAGGATGCATTCACGACCACGCTCTCAAGTCCGGCCTCTCGCACAGCTCTCATCAGGCGTCGCACGAGAACGAGATGCATCGGCGTCCATACGCCGCCGCGTGCTCGATCGATCTGCCGATAAGCATCGGGCGGCAATTGGGTTATCACCCACCATGAATGCAATGTCGTTGCATTGAAAATGATATCAGGACGGAGAACTGCAAGCTGTTCTGCTGTAAACTCTATATTCATGAGATCCATGGGCACCACCTCAATGCTCGGGTGATGGCCGAGGTTTAAGGCTGTGTGCTCAGCCAGATTCGCCCTAAGTGAGGCCCGCTGTACATCCTTTGCTCCGACATAGAGATTGTAGGGTCTGCCGCTCTGACTGAGAAAATCAAGGACTGCCCCACCAAGCACGCCGTGGCCAATAATCAGGATATTTACGCGGTCTTGCATCGAATGACTCCGAGATGATTGTGGAATAAGGTACCAATGGGAGTTCGTGATATCGCAACATACAACAGTAATTGTCGAAAAGACAAGGGAGCTAACTATAAAACTTAGGCTATTGGCTATTACAAATCTGTAAACGAAATAACAAAAAACTTTATGATCTTGTAATATTAGGGAATAGTTATTGCCGCGCTTCTGCCTTATATCTGTTACAACTGCGACCATACGCTTGTTCTGCTGACGACATGGCACCGAGCAGGTCTCAGCTTACTCGGTATGACGGTTAAATGCCGCGTCGCGACCGGCGAGAAAGCGGGACCCGGCACGATGGGAGAGCAGAAGATGGTGTCTTTGGTACGGCCTGTCGATGTTGTATTCGAAATCAATCTGGGGGCGATTCAGGCGAACTTCCAGACCATCTCGGACCTCATTGGGCCGCACGTAAGGGCGGCCGCTGTCGTCAAATGTGACGCCTACGGGCTGGGTCTCGTAGAGGTTGCAAGAGCGCTCATTGATGCCGGCTGCGACCTGCTTTTTGTCGCCAATCTGCACGAAGCACTGCTTCTAAGGTCGTCCCGCATAGGCGCGGCTGTTGCGGTTTTTTTTGATGAATTTGCGAGGTTCGGCGGATGCTATCGATACAATGGCCTCATACCAGTTGTGAATAACCGCACTGAATTGGACGCGATTGGCGCTGCAGGGGAGGCGCAGAAATACTTTCTCAACGTGGAAACGGGGTTATCCCGGCTTGGGCTCGCTTTTGTTGACGTGCGCCGCGCGTATCTTTTGGGGACCTTCGAAAAGAACCCCCCTTCGGTTGTACTTAGCCACCTGGCATGCAGCGAACGAGTTGCAGACCCGACTAATGTTTTGCAAAGGAACCGCTTTCGGGCAATCTACGATATGCTTAACCCTACCCTCGGCAGTCTGGCTGCCTCCGCCGGCATTTGGCTAGGAAAGTCCTATCATTTCGACATGGTACGGGTGGGTTCAGCACTGTACGGGCTCAACAATGCTGGCGTTCAACCAAATCCGCTGCAGCCCGTTGCAAGCCTCCGAGCCAAAATACTCGATGTGCGCAATGTAGCGAGGCGGGAGGCTGTTGGATATGGCGCTACATTTCGTACGGCCCGAATGAGCCGCATAGCGATCGCCGGGATCGGTTACAAGCATGGTCTTCCATGGACCTGCGCGAATAAGATATCGGTTCGGTTTGCTGGATATTCGGCTCCTCTAATTGGAAGAATATCCATGGAGAGCATAACGATAGACATAACAGACGTTCCTGAGGCGATTTGCGGTCCAGGTATCTTTGTGGAATTGCTGAATCAAGACTTCACTGTCGATGACCTTGCAGCGGCCGCTGGCGTTAATCCACAGGAGGTGCTGACGCGCCTCGGTGCCGGTTGCGCTAGACAGTATCTGAATTCTTCCTCTCCATCTGTGAGGGTCCTTGGCAAAGCGTCCAATCGCGACAGGCACAGTCCGCTCCCGATACAGTAAAGAGGCGAGCGATGGACACGGTTTTTTCGGGGCAATCGAGCCAAGCGGGCGCTCAGGCAGATCAGTTCGACCCAGCCTCACGCCGTAGAAGAAACGAAAGGCGCAAAGTCTATTCGACGCGCCCGGCACGGTCCTGCGATCGCCATTGCCCGAAAGTGCCAGTCGCTCGCCCGCGCGCAATGGCTGGAGGATCGTCGCACCGAGCTCCTCGACACGCAATACTTTCACGTCGTCTTCATGCTGCCCGGCGACATTGCGCCACCGCCTACTAAAACAAGGCGCTTGTCTACGCCCTGCTCTTCCGTGCCGCCGCCGAGACCCTGCGCACCGTTTCTGCCGATCCCAAGCATCTGGGTGAAGAGATCGGCTTCTTCGCCGTGTTGCTCACCTAGGGCCAAAACCTGCTTCTCATCCACGCAAGAGCACCCGGACCGGCAGCTTGTTCCGCCGCTTGTTCCTGCAACATCTGGAGAAAGCCTTCGACGCTGGCCAGTTGAAGTTCTTCTCTGACTTGCAGCCCTTGAGCGAGCGCGGTGCGGCCCTTCTGCCGACAGTGATTAATGGGTCGCCTGTAAGCCCTGCTTCTTCCTGGATATTTGGCGCCGCTACGAAAGGCCGAGTGGGTCATCTATGCCAAGCCGCCATTCGCTGGACCCGAACAGGTCCTCGATTACGTCTGTCATTATACCCACCCCGTCGCCATTTTTCCAACGATCGCCTCGTCGCCATCGAGGACGGCAAAGGGA
Source organism: Mesorhizobium sp. M0030 (assembly GCF_040323695.1). Classification (NCBI taxonomy): domain Bacteria; kingdom Pseudomonadati; phylum Pseudomonadota; class Alphaproteobacteria; order Hyphomicrobiales; family Phyllobacteriaceae; genus Mesorhizobium; species Mesorhizobium sp. M0030. The sequence goes on from NZ_JAMYVE010000017.1 coordinate 53,045, forward strand.
ATTTCGCTGGAAGGACTATCGGCACGGCAGTCGGGAAAAGGTTGGCCGTTGCGGGCGACGAGTTCATTCGCCGCTTCTTGTTGCACGTCCTGCCCGAGGCTTCCATCCTATCTGCTACTACGACTTTCTCGGCAATCACTATCGCGCGCAAAAGCTCGCCCACTGCCGCGACCTGCTCGGCATGCCGGTTACCGAGCCGTCGGATGGCTCATCCGAAAGTACTGGGACCGCTACAAGGATCTCACCAGTCATTGCCTCAGGCAATGACCGGCCAGTCGCGAAGGCTAGGCGATCATCATCGAAATCATCTTCGACGCGCCACTGGACCACCGCCTCGATTGAACGCCCATTGGGGACACCCGTTGCGGCGGCTTGGGTCGAATCCGAACCGATTTCCCTTGTTGTGAAAAGTAGATAACCTATAAAAAATGAGATTTATCCTACCGTGAAAAATCAGCCTTGCAAATGGTCCGGCATGATGGCATGACCTAGAAAATAGGATGGACGATAGATCTCGTTTGCGGGACAGCTAATGCGGCTGCGCGTCTTCCAGCGAGTCGCGGAGGTTCTGAGATGCAGATGCCGGTAGTGGTTTTGGTCGGCTCTCCTTATGAGCGAGGTGTCGCCCATGGGACCCTTTTCCAAAATGAAATCGCCAGTGTTCTTGCGCGGGACCTTGGCACTGTACCGGGAACCGAGCGGTCCGCCGCACGCCGACGCGCCGCCGCCGCCTTTGAGAGAATTCGGGCGGCATCGCCCGACACAGCTGAGGAGATCTCAGGTATCGCTGAGGGCGCCGGTCAGTCGATACACGACCTTGTCCTGCGCAGTGGGTTCGAACTCTTCAAGCGAAACAGCGACTCTGGATGCAGCGCAATCGCACTGAAGACGGAAACGGGGGCAGTTGTTGCCCAGAACTGGGATGCGCCCCTTGAGAAACATTCCGAACTTGGTCTGTTTGTGCACATCTCGCAGAATGCCTTCCAATTCGCCGTTGTCGCTTCATTTGGGGGCCTTGGCTGGGTTGGAATGAATCGGCATGGCTTCGCGTTGGTTAACAACGACCTCTTGTTTGATGGATACAAGGACGGCATCCCAAGCCAAGTGGTACGGCGGATCCTACTGGCAACGCCCGACGTCAAATCCGCTGCTGATATGCTTGCGGCCCTGCCGCACATGGGTGGTCGTTCTTACCTAATCGGTGATGGGACTGGACAAATCGGTGCCGCAGAGGTGTCCGCGAAGAGCGGTGCAAATTTTCTGGCGCCGGCAGATGCGTATCTTCACACCAACAATTCGTTGCTACCCGCAACGCGTGGCGAGGAAAATCAGGATGCCCTACACGGCACCTATCCCTCGTCGGCTGCACGACTTCAAGCGCTCCGAGGCGCGCTTGAGCGTGAGGAGCTGAGTGTGGAGGGTGTGAAGCGAGTGCTCTGCGACGAAACGGGAGCACCCAATGCTGTCTGCAAGACGGCGTCGGCGAACGAACCAACCGAGACGGCGTTTTCGATTGTCATGGATTGCGGACGCGGAGAAATGCATCTGGCCTGTGGAAAGCCTTCAGTGAATGGGTATCAAAAAACCATCCTGCCGGCAGTTTCCTGAAGCCATGCCGGACGCCGAACTATGGGAACCTGTAGCGGTCCATGTGCTTTCGCCGGTTCATTCCTAACACGGTAGCGCTCGGTGTGCTTCTTGCTCGGCATAATTTATATTCGCGCTTTTGTGCCAATTCCCACTGCACGAGGCAAACGAGAAAGGACAATTGGAAATGAGGGTAGGTGAATACGTAGAGTACGACGCCTCCGGCTTGGCCTCTCTCGTGAGCGCCAGCAAAGTGAGACCTGTGGAATTGGCACGGTTGGCGCGCCAGGCCCACGATGAGGTCAATCCGCGCATCAATGCCGTCATTGAATTCTACGAAGATGCTGAAACTGTTGCAGGCGCGCGCGCAGGGCTATTTGACGGTGTGCCTTTCCTTCGAAAGGATATTAGCGCCACCGAAGCTGGCCGCCTCCAGGAAAAAGGCAGCCGCCTGTTCAAAGGCTCTCGTCCCGATACCGACAGCTATTATTTTCGTCGCTCCCAGGAGGCCGGGCTTCGAACTCTGGGAAGGACAACAACACCTGAGCTTGGCACATCCGGTTTCACGGAAAGCGTCCTCAATGGCTTAACGCGCAATCCATGGGATTTAACGCGGTCGGCGGGAGGCTCGTCAGGAGAGCCGCAGCGGCAGTGGCTGCTGGTATTACACCGATTGCACATGGCACCGACGGAGGTGGCTCGATTCGCATCCCGGCGTCCTGACCGGCGATCCATTTATCATCATGCAGCCGAACCGCGCGTATGTAGAGGAACTATCACAGCCCACCGGCACTTTGCGGGTCGGGGTCGCTAGAACGGGGCGCGGTCAACCTGGATCCAGAAGTCCTGCGGGCAGTCGAATCGACGGCCACACTTCTTGAGGACCTGGGGCACATGGTGACAGACTTCGAGCCGCCGTATAACTCTTTCGAGTACGTTGAAATACTGCTCGGCCTGTCAAGCCTCGGCGGAAGTTCACTTGAGGAGGCTGCACGAGCAACGGGACGGGCCATCAACGAAGATACCTTGGAACCGGTCAACCTCAAGCTCTACGAACATTACCGGAATTCACAAGTATCCGATCCAAAGTACGTCCATGAGGCCATGCGTAGAATGCGGCTTGGCGTGGGCGAGGGGACCCAAGCCTTTGACATTTTGCTGACGCCTACAATGCCAACCGTGGCCCTGCCGCATAGTGCCATCTACAGTACGACCAACCCGATTCTGTCCGCAGAGGAATTTATGCAAGCGGATGCGGCGCTCTATCAGTACCTAGGCGTATTTAATGTTACTGGACATCCGTCGGTATCGTTGCCTTTGGCACAAAGCACCAGCGGGCTACCGATCGGCCTTCAGATCGTCGGCCGCTTTGGCGACGAGGCCACACTAGTCCAGATCGCACGTGATCTGGAGCACGCCAGACCGTGGAGCCACCGGCAGCCAGAGATTCGAGCAGGGAACGACTGACTTCGTTTTAACAGTGTGGTCTCCTCTTGAGGTCGACCGAACATCGCGACAACAGCAATTTCGGCAAGCCAGACGTGGCCTGCCTCGCTAATGCACTCGTATGGTCATTTCCTGGGTAGACCATAGAATGGAAGCCATGAAGGCTTCGCAGTTCGCAAACGCCCAGAGGCGTCAAGCCGAGAACCGTACACCGGCGAAAAAATCTGCCGGAAAAGCAGGATCGCCCTAGGCTGCAAGTAGAAGGAGAAGTATCAGGCACGATGCCACATTGGGCGCCTTGCCGGAAAGACGCGGGTACATGCAATGCGGTTCGAAAAGATATTTTTCCCAGTGTGAAAAGATATGTACATTATTTAACCAAAAAATTTCTTGACAGGAACGTGACGGACGTTCAGTCTGGTCCCTTGTTACCTCTCCTTTGACGTGCGGGCGGCGCGGCGGGGGATTTCGTCGAGCCCGTGGCGGCTAGGATGACAATGACCAAAAATGACGAGAGGCCGAAATGATTGCCAACCCCTCCTCCTCAAACAACCAGCCATTCTCGACAGATGAGTTCCGGTCTCGCATCCACCGCGTGCAGAAATTGATCCAGGAGAAGAACCTCGCTGGGCTATTGGTATTTTCGCCGGCTAATATCTACTATTTGACCGGCTACCAGACCTCTGGATTTTTTGCTTACCAGGTCCTTTTACTGCCCGCTCATGGAGATCCGCTCTTGTTGGTGCGTGAGCTGGAGCGCACTAACGCTGATGAATACTCCTGGCTCTCCCGTCAGCAACAGGCGATATATATCGATACTGAGCATCCCGTTGATGTAACCGTGCGATTAATATCTGACCTCGGATGGCTCTCGGCATCTCAACCAATCGGCATTGAGAAGGCCGAGATGTGCTTGACTGTTCAGCATTTCGAACGGCTACGCCTAGCATTAGGGGGGGTAGTTCTCGAAGACGGATCTGGTTTAGTAAATCAGGTTCGACTGATTAAGTCTGCACAGGAAGTTGCTTACATCCGGCGCGCTGCTGAGATAACCGACATTGGAATATCTGCGGGCTATGCCGCTATGGCTGTAGGGAAGACCGAGAACCATGTCGCTGCAGCAATATACGAGGCGCAAATTCGAGAAGGATCAGAGTATCTGAGTCTGCCTCACTATATCTCGTCTGGTCGTCGGAGAACTCTTGGTCACGCCACGCCGTCAAACAAGGTGCTTGAAGACGGAGATGCTGTTAGGTTTGAGATCACGGCTTGCATTAAGCGATACAGCGCTGCCCTGATGCGTACTGTCGTAATGGGGGCACCAAGCGACGATTTGGTTCGGACCGCAGACATTCTGCTGGAAAGTCAGGAGAAGGCGTTTAGCCTAATGCGACCAGGCGCGGTGGCGGGCGATATTGATGAAGCAGTCCGCAGGCCTGTTCTCAAAGCAGGGCTAAGAGAAACCTATCACGCGCGCGTGGGATATTCTCTGGGAGTAGGTTTCCCGCCGGTATCCGGCGAATGGGCGACACGCGACTTCATGGCGGAAGATAAGTGGATTCTGCAGCCAAACATGGTCTTCCATATGATCGTCTTTGCAAATGCAGTTTCGTTTAGCGAGACGATCTTGATCACAGCGAGTGGAAGTGAGCGACTGAGCTCTCTAGACCGCAAATTGCTGGTTATCCGATAGTTGCTGATCTCCAGTGTAAATGTGACGACCTTGTGGGCGGCTATTATGTGGGCTTCGGAAATACGTGCGGACGAGATGTGCGAATTCGATCTGCCAAAAAATCATCAGAATAGACGTCTAAGGACAGGCGATCTAGGCATCGATGTAATTGGCGCAGCGAACAAAGGGCTAACCACGTTGGCTCGATCCGCGTGCCGCGTGTTCTTTGCTGGAGGTGCCCGCTTTACTGGCCTGCAGCTTGCGGCTGCACCAGCCGCGTTTTCCAGAAGCGCCATCCATGCGGCACTGCACCTCGATCATAGACGCCGGCGCGCGATAGGTCACCCGCCGGGCCGACGGGAGCGGGAACAGGTAGAAGCGGGTATTCTCGACTGGCTGATTTCGGGGCCCGTGGCGTGCGGTATCTATGGCTATGCCGAGCTCCGCCCAGAGCGAGCGGTGGGTTAGCACCGATGTCGCAAAGACTGACCGGAATGGCTGTTCCGTCCATCGCGGACGTCGTTGTCCTCGGGGCGGGTATTGTCGGGGTAGCCGCGGCACTTGAGTTGCAGCGGCGCGGTTACAGTACTCTGCTAGTCGATCGCAAGGGGCCGGCAGCTGGTTGCTCCTTCGGCAATGGCGGTGCCATAGGGCCGAACGCGTGCACGCCGTTCGCCTTGCCCGGCATCATGCGCAAGATTCCCAAATGGTATTTCGACCCTGACGGCCCCGTAACCGTCAATCCCAGCTGGGCGCTACGGTCTGTGCCGTGGCTTGTCCGCTGGATCCGCTCGAGCAGCAGGGAGGCAGCGCGCCGCTCTGCCTGGGGAATGCGCTTTCTGCACGACGGCTGCCTGGACAGCTATCGCGACATGCTCGGCCCGGACCTCTATGCCGATCTCGTACGCGAGCAGGGCTATCTCTATGTATACGAGTCCGCGACACCGAGTCGGAGCGAACTGGTTGCCGAGGATCTGCGACGCGAGTTGGGCATCCCTTACCGCATGTTCGGTGCTAATGAACTGCGCGAACTCGAGCCTTCTCTAAGCCGGAGATTCCATCGTGCCACGCTGCTGCCGGGCAATGGACACACCGTCAATCCCAAACGGTTGGTCGACACTCTGTTTGACAAGTTCACTGCAGCCGGCGGCGCATTCTGGCAGGCTGAAGCGACGGGCTTCGAAACCGCCGACGGTCAGGTGCGTGTGTTGCGGACGCGTGACCGAGCGCTCCCCCTTCATCGTCTGGTTCTCTGCGCCGGCGTTTGGTCGCGTGACTTCGCGCGCCAACTCGGTGTGCATGTGCCCTTGGTGGCGGAACGCGGCTACCACGTCACCTACACCGAAAGCACCATCCGCCTGAACCATAAGGTCATGAATGGGAGTCGCGGCTTCGGCGCGACCACTATGGAGACGGGCTTGCAGATCACCGGCACGGTGGAACTTGCCGATGCAGATGCACCGCCAAACTGGCGCAGGGCCGAGGCGCTTTCTCGTGCTGCAGAGGCAACGTTCGACGAGCCGCTTGTTGGAAAACGCACCCGATGGATGGGCGCGCGCCCGTCGTTCCCTGACAGCCTTCCTGTGATCGATCGCACGCCGCGGTTCGCGAACGCGTTCGTCAATTTCGGTCACAGCCATTGGGGACTGAGCGGCGCACCGCGCTCAGCCAGGCTCGTCGCAGATCTGATTGAGGGGAAGACCGCGCCGCTCGCCTATGCGTGCGGCCGTTTTGGCTGAAGCGGTGAGGCCATGCGACTGGCATGACCGGGACGCGGACGAAGAATCTAGAATCTAGAGCCTAGGATGCTTATGTTTAAGCAGCGTAAAAGGAAAAGGGGAGCCCGACCTATCGCCGCGTACACCGCTATCGAACTCTGAACCGTTCTGCACAATCGGTTGTCGCTCTAAAGCCCCAGCATATCAGATCAACCAAATCGAGGACAAAATGAAAATTGAGCGGAATGATATCAATGCACGACGAAGCCGCTTGGTCAAATACAATGGGGCTTGTTATTTATCTGGACAGTTTTCGGATAAAGGCGGCAATATCGAAGAACAAACTCGTGAAACTTTAGCTAAGATTGACGAGCTTTTGAAACGAGCGGGCAGCGATAAGTCGCGCCTGCTTACTGCTCAAATATGGATAACATCTATGGCGGATTTTGCGGACATGGACCAGGTTTGGAAAGAGTGGATCGCTCCGTTCGCTCCTCCCACGCGCTGCTGTTGCGCGGTGGATCTCGGCAACGCTTCAATGCGGGTCGAGATAATGGTTGCCGCAGCAACGGGAGATATCGAACTTGTCGAGTTCTGACAGTTGCGGTGGCTCTGTTTTGCCGGGTTGCAACCATCCTTTGCGGCCTCTTGTGCTGTCACCGTCAGACTGATCAGCCTTTTCCTGTATCTCATGGTGACCGACTATAAGGGCGATCTCTAACAGATGGCTCAACAGCTTGGCCGAAATGTGCGCGTCGGGTCGCTTCGGATTTATGCTTACCCTCATCACCATGGCACGCCCGGCGCGCGGCTTCAGCGTCCGCAGCCGGTCCTTGCGCGCCAGTCCCAGCAAGGTCGCCTCATAGCGGGCAAGCGGTGCCCCGTTCATTGCGCCTCGAGTTCCATCGGCTCGATGCCAAGGCGCCGGAACAGCAGGGTATCCTTGTCCCCACCGGGATTGTCCGCCGTCAGCAGCGTGTCGCCGACGAAGATCGAGTTGGCGCCGGCAAAAAAGCACAGCGCCTGCATCTCGTCGGTCATGGCCGTACGGCCGGCGGAAAGACGGATATGCGATTTCGGCATCATGATGCGTGCCAGGGCGATCACGCGCACGAATTCGATCGGCTCGATGGGCTTGGCGTCGGCAAGCCGGGTGCCGGCGATCGGGATCAGCATGTTGATCGGAACGCTTTGCGGATGTTCCGGCAGGTTGGCCAGCGTTACCAGCATGCCGATCCGGTCCACCGGCTCCTCGCCCATGCCGACAATGCCGCCGCAGCAGACCTTGATGCCGGATTTGCGAACGTGCTCGAGCGTCTCGAGCCGCTCGGCAAAGCTCCGCGTACCGATGATCTGGCTATAGTAGCGTTTTGACGTATCGATGTTGTGGTTGTAGTAGTCGAGACCCGCCTGCTTCAGTCGAGCGGCTTGCTCAAGATCGAGCATGCCGAGTGTCATGCAGGTCTCCAGGCGCAGCGCCTTGACGCCTTCGACCATCGCCACCACCGCATCCATGTCGCGCGCTTTGGGGTTTCGCCAGGCCGCACCCATGCAATAGCGGGTGGCGCCGGCGTCACGCGCTTTCTTCGCCTCGGCGATGACGCGCCGGACCTCCATCAGCTTCGACGCCTTCAGGCCGGTTTCGTGCTGCGCCGACTGGCTGCAATAGCCACAATCCTCCGGGCACCCGCCCGTCTTTATGCTCAGAAGCCGACTGAGCTGGACCTTGTTGGGATCGAAATTCTGGCGGTGCACGGTTTGGGCGAGGAAGAGGAGATTGTTGAAGGGCAGCTCATAGAGCGCGCCAACTTCCGTCCGCATCCACGGACCCGGAACTTTGGAGCTGAGTTGCAATCCACTCACTATCATTTTCCTACCTATGGCGAAGCAGTCCCGATTTTTCGTCGCGGTTCCGTTCAGCGATCATTAATGCCATCTGTTCCAAGGATCGGGGGCTTCGCCGCGCCACCTAAGGCCGTAGACTGTTCATTGATTGCGGCGCTTACCTTCGATGAGATCGATAACCGCACGCGCGGCATCCAAGATATGTGTTCCGGGGCCGAAAACGGCAGCGACCCCATGGTCCATCAGGAACTGATAATCCTGGCGCGGCACCACCCCACCGCACACAACGATGATGTTTTCGCCGCCTCTCGCCTTCAGGGCCTGGATGAGTTGCGGCAGGAGTGTCTTGTGTCCGGCAGCGAGCGACGATGCGCCGACGACATGAACCTCAGAGGCCACTGCCATGCTTGCTGCTTCTTCCGGGGTTTGGAAAAGCGGCCCGGCGACCACATCGAAGCCGAGATCGCCGAATGCCGATGCAATCACTTTGGCGCCGCGGTCATGGCCATCCTGGCCAAGCTTTGCCACCATCAGCTTCGGCCGGCTGCCGAGCGACACGGAAACATCCTTGATGCGTGACGCCAGTGTTTGGTATTCCGGCTCATTCTGGAAGGCGGCGCCGTAAACCTTCGAGATCACCTCGGGGACAGCCGCGTGATCGCCGAACATGCGGCGCAGAGTGTCGGAAATTTCCCCCACCGTCGCGCGAGCGCGCACCGCTTCGACAGCTGCTTTGAGTATATTGCCCTTGCCGCTGGCAGCGGTCTCACCAAGCGCGGCAAGGGCAGCGTCGACGCGCTTGGGATCGCGCTGACGCTTTGTCTGTTCAAGACGACGGATCTGCGCCTCGCGCACCGTCGCATTGTTTATCTCACGAACCTCGATGAGGGCCTCGTTTTCCAGCCGGTACTTGTTGGCGCCGACGATCACCTCGTCGCCGAGGTCGATCGCGGCCTGGCGGCGAGTCGCCGCCGTCTCGATCAGGCGTTTTGGCAAACCGTCGATGACGGCCTTGGTCATGCCGCCGATGGCCTCGATCTCCTCGATGAGCGCACACGCCTTCTCAGCAAGCTCGGCGGTTAGGCTTTCGACGTAGTAGGAGCCGGCCAGCGGGTCGACCACCTTGGTCACGCCGGTCTCGTGCTGAAGGATAAGCTGCGTGTTTCGCGCGATCCGCGCCGAAAACTCCGTCGGCAGTGCGATCGCCTCGTCGAAGGAGTTGGTGTGGAGCGATTGCGTGCCGCCGAGCACGGCCGCGAGTGCCTCATAAGCAGTGCGCACGATGTTATTGTAGGGGTCCTGCTCCTGTAGCGACACCCCGGAGGTCTGGCAGTGCGTGCGCAGCATCAGCGATGAAGGCTTCTTTGGTCGGAACTCTTCCATGATACCCGACCACACAAGTCGAGCAGCCCGCAGCTTGGCGGCTTCCATGAAGAAATCCATCCCAATCGCAAAGAAGAACGAGAGCCGTCCGGCGAAATCGTCGACGTCAAGCCCCTTCTTCAACGCCGCGCGGACATATTCGCGCCCGTCGGCCAGGGTGAAGGCAAGCTCCTGCACAAGCGTCGCACCCGCCTCCTGCATGTGATAGCCGGAGATGGAGATCGAGTTGAACTTCGGCATCTCCTTTGCGGTATACTCGATGATGTCGGCGACGATGCGCATCGAGGGCTCGGGCGGGTAGATGTAGGTGTTGCGGACCATGAACTCCTTCAGGATATCGTTCTGAATCGTTCCTGACAGCGCGGAACGCGGACAGCCCTGCTCTTCGCCGGCGACGATAAAGCAGGCGAGGATCGGGATGACCGCACCGTTCATGGTCATTGAGACGGAAATGTCCTTGAGCGGTATGCCGTCGAACAGGACCTTCATATCCTCGACGGAATCTATTGCCACGCCGGCCTTGCCGACATCGCCGACCACGCGCGGGTGGTCGCTGTCATAGCCCCGATGCGTAGCAAGATCGAAGGCGACCGACACTCCCTGCTGACCCGCTGCGAGCGCTTTGCGGTACAAGGCGTTGGACTCCTGCGCCGTCGAGAAGCCGGCATATTGCCGGATTGTCCACGGCCTTCCGGCATACATGGTTGCGCGCGGTCCGCGGACGAAGGGTTTCAGCCCGGGCAGTGAACCGAGATGGCCGACCTGCTCGAGATCCTCGGCCGTGTAGAGCGGCTTGACGTCGATGCCCTCGGGCGTGCGCGAGACAAGGGTGTCGGGCGATGCCTTTAGCTCCCGCTCGGCAAGTGTGCGCCATTCGGCGAGTTTGGGATCGGCCATCATTCGAACTCCAGAATGGGTTCGTCGACGGCCAGACTTGCCCCGGCTTTGGCGGCAATCCGTTTCACAACGGCCCGCCGTTCGGCGCGCAGGACGTTCTCCATTTTCATGGCCTCGACGACGGCCACCACCTGTCCGGCCTCCACCGACTCTCCTTCGGACACCGCGATCGCGGTGACCACACCGGGCATCGGGCAAAGCAGGAGTTTGGAGGTATCCGGCGGCTGCTTCTTCGGCATCAACCGCGCCAGGTCGGCGATGGGTGGGCTGCGCACGTGGGCGACAACATCCATGCCGCGCCAGCGCAGTCGGTAGCCGGTTCCTGAGGGTGACGTTTTGATCGACATGCGTTCGTCGCCAATTTGAAAGTGTGCTAGAGGCTGGCCCGGCAGCCAGTCGCTTGCGACCGCCAGGGTCGAGCCGGCATCGAATGACACCGCGGTTGCGTCTTCCTGATTGCACACGGCCACCGGAAAGGCATGGTCGCCAAGCGTGACGACCCAATCGCTGGAGACTTTGCGACGATGGTTGTCCATCGCCCCGGAGATCAGGACATTACGGTGCTGGAGTTTCCAGTTGATGTGTGTTGCGACCGCAGCGAGCATCCGCTCATGCCCATCGGTTGGGATCACATCCGCGAAGCCGTCCGGAAACTCTTCGGCGATAAAAGCGGTGCTCAGCCGCCCCTCGCGAAACCTGGGATGGTCCATGACAGCGGAGAGAAACGGCAGGTTATTGCCAATGCCTTCCATTTCGAAATCATCCAGCGCCGCGCCCATGGCGTTGATTGCGCCCAGCCGATCGGGCGCCCAGGCGCAGAGCTTGGCGATGATGGGGTCGTAGTGCATCGAGATTTCCGAACCCTCTACCACACCGGTATCGTTGCGGATGAGGGAACCGTCGGCACGTGCACCCTCAGTGGGCGGCCGGTAGCGTGTCAGGCGACCGATTGAGGGCAGGAAATTGCGATACGGATCTTCGGCGTAGAGCCGGCTTTCGATCGCCCAGCCGTTCAGCCTCACATCGTCTTGGCCAAAGCGCAGGTTTTCGCCGGCGGCAACGCGGATCATTTCCTCGACCAGATCGATGCCGGTCACAAGTTCTGTGACCGGATGCTCGACCTGAAGCCGGGTGTTCATCTCGAGGAAGTAGAAGTTGCGGTCGCGGTCGGCGATAAACTCAACCGTGCCTGCCGAGTGGTAGCCGACTGCCTGAGCAAGAGCGATGGCCTGCTTTCCCATCGCATGCCTGGTTGCTTCGTCGATGAACGGGGAGGGGGCTTCCTCGATGATCTTCTGGTTGCGGCGCTGGATCGAGCATTCCCGTTCACCAAGATACACGATTTTGCCGTACTGATCGCCGAGCACCTGGATTTCGATGTGACGTGGCTCGGTCACGAATTTCTCGATGAAGATCCGGTCGTCGCCAAAGGCGTTCTTGGCCTCGTTTCGCGAGGACTGAAATCCTTCGCGTGCCTCGACGTCGTTCCAGGCGATGCGCATGCCCTTGCCGCCGCCGCCGGCGGACGCCTTGATCATGACAGGAAAGCCAATCTCCGCGGAGATGCGCACCGCTTCCTCGGCGTCCTCAATCAGCCCCATGTGGCCGGGCACGGTGGAGACACCGGCGGATGCCGCGATCTTTTTCGAGGTGATCTTGTCGCCCATCGCCTCAATGGCGACGGGCGAGGGCCCGATGAAGGCGACGCCCTTGGCCTTGAGCCCATCGGCGAAATTCGAATTCTCAGACAGGAAACCGTAACCCGGATGAACCGCATCAGCGCCAGTGGCAACAACGGCATCGAGGATGTTTGCAATGCTAAGATACGACTGGGCTGAGGCGGCGGGACCGATATGGACCGCTTCATCGGCTTGGCGGACGTGCAAGGCGTCGCGGTCAGCGTCGGAATAGACGGCGACGGTGGCTATGCCAAGCCTCCGCGCCGTCTTGATCACCCGGCATGCGATCTCGCCACGATTGGCAATCAGGATCTTCTTGAACATGTTTTTGCGCACTCAAAGTGGGATTGTGTCGTGCTTCTTCCAGCGCGTCTCGACCCTCTTGCACCGCAGAGCGGCGAAGGCACGCGCGATCCGCTTGCGTGAGGAATGTGGCATGATCACCTCGTCGATAAAGCCCCGCTCCGCGGCAATAAAGGGATTGGCGAAACGCTGCTCGTATTGCTTGGTACGAGCAGCGAGCCTCTCGGGATCGCCGAGCTCGGACCGGTAGAGGATCTCCGCGGCGCCCTTTGCGCCCATCACCGCGATTTCGGCGGTCGGCCAGGCGTAGTTGATGTCCGCGCCGATATGTTTCGACGCCATCACGTCGTAGGCGCCGCCATAGGCCTTGCGTGTGATCAATGTGACCATCGGCACGGTCGCCTGGGAATAGGCAAACAGCAGCTTGGCGCCATGCTTGATGACTCCGCCATATTCCTGGGCGGTGCCCGGCAGAAAACCTGGTACGTCGACGAGCGTCATGATCGGGATGTCGAAGGCGTTGCAGAAGCGAACGAAACGCGCCGCTTTGCGAGAGGAATCAATGTCGAGGCATCCGGCCAGCACCATGGGCTGGTTGGCCACCACCCCTACGGTCCTGCCCTCGATGCGAACAAATCCGGTGATGATATTGCGGGCGAAGGCGGCCTGAAGCTCGAAAAAGTCGCCTTCATCGGCGATGGCGAAGATCAGTTCCTTCATGTCGTAGGGCTTGTTGGCGCTCTCCGGCACGAGCGTGTCGAGGCGCAGCTCTATCCGCTCGGGATCGTCATAAAAGGGCCGGACCGGCGGCTTTTCTCGATTGTTCAATGGCAGGAAGTCAAAGAGGCGCCGGACCTCTTCCAAAGCCTCGACGTCGTTTTCGAAAGCGCCGTCCGCAACAGAGGACTTTTGCGTGTGAGTTGCTGCGCCGCCCAGTTCCTCCGCGGTCACGATCTCGTTTGTGACCGTCTTGACCACATCGGGGCCGGTCACAAACATGTAGGAGGAATCCCGCACCATGAAGATGAAGTCGGTCATGGCCGGGGAATAGACTGCGCCGCCGGCGCACGGGCCCATGATCACCGAAATCTGCGGAATGACGCCCGAAGCATCGACATTGCGCTTGAAGACGTCGGCGTAGCCAGCAAGCGAGGCAACACCCTCCTGGATGCGCGCGCCGCCGGAATCGTTGAGGCCAATGACCGGCGCCCCGTTGCGCACCGCCATGTCCATGATCTTGCAAATCTTCTGGGCGTGTGTCTCCGACAGCGATCCGCCAAGCACCGTGAAGTCCTGAGAGAAGACGTAGACCAGCCTGCCGTTGATCGTACCCCAGCCAGTGACTACGCCGTCGCCAGCCACCTTCTTGGCATCCATGCCGAAGTCCGTCGCACGATGCGTGACGTACATGTCGTATTCTTCGAAGGAAGCTTCATCGAAAAGCACCACGAGGCGCTCGCGGGCGGTCAGCTTGCCTTTCGCGTGCTGGGCATCGATACGCTTCTGCCCTCCGCCCATGCGGGCCTGCGCACGACGGATCTCGAGTTGTTCGAGAACCTCTCGCATCAGCGCCCTGCCTGTGCTTCGAACAGGCTCCAAGCCGTCGGCAACGGCGTCGCGGTGAAGCGCCTTCGCGTTGAACTCGGCCTTGCTTTGGGCAATCGCATCAGAACCTTCCGCAGAAATGAGCTCCGCATTAGTTCGCCGGCAATGAAAGGAAAAGGATTGACCGGGTGCGTTTGTAAAAAGTATGTAATTGCAAACAGCAAAATGCGAATCTGCAAATGGCTAACAATAAGCTTTTCATTGGGCGCCGCGTCCGCGAATTACGGGAGGCCAGCAAGGCCACCCAGGCCGCGTTCGCGGAGCGGCTGGGGATTTCGACCAGCTATCTGAACCAGATAGAAAACAATCAACGACCGGTGTCAGCCGCAGTCCTGCTTGCGCTGGCCGAGAAATTCCAGGTTGATATCGCCTCGATCGGCGGCAGTGAGGCCGATCGGCTGCTCTCGGCGCTGAGCGAGGCACTTGCTGACCCAGTGTTCGGCGGTGTTTCAGCCGGATTTCAGGAACTCAAGCTCGTTGCCCAAAACGCACCGTCTTTCGCCCATGCTCTGATCACCTGTCATCAGGCATATCGGAGAAACAGCGAGCAGCTTGCGAGCTTCGACGATCAGCTAATCCGAACCAATGCTTTTGCCGAGCCGACACCCTACGAGGAAGTGCGGGACTTCTTTCATTTTGTTGACAACTACATCGATGAGCTTGACCGGGCAGCCGAGCATCTGGCGGAAGCCTTGGGCGTGCCGGATCGAGATGTCGGGACGGCATTGGCAGATCACCTGGAACAGCATCATCACGTTCGCATGGCACGTGCTGGCAACAGCGAGCGGGTAATCAGGCACTTCGACGCTTCCGCGCGCGTGCTCTACTTGAACTCGTACTCACCTGCGCCGACGCGCAGTTTTCAGATGGCATTCCAGATCGGCGCCTTGGAGCACCGGGCGGAAATCGACCCGATCATCGAGCGAGCGCGCTTCCGTACCTCCGAAGCGGCAGAGATATGCAGGATCGGTCTCCAGAATTATTTTGCCGGCGCGCTTATGTTGCCCTACCGTCCCTTCCTGACTGCGGCAAAAGAACTTCGGCACGACCTGCACCTGCTCGCTGTGCGCTTCGGCGCCAGCCTTGAGCAGGTGGCGCATCGCCTTTCGACGTTGCAAAGGCCTCGGATGAAGGGAGTTCCGGTTTTTTTCGCGCGCATCGATCGAGCTGGCAACATCACTAAGCGCCACAGTGCCGCGAAGTTGCAGTTCGCCCGCTACGGTGCAGCTTGCCCGTTGTGGAACGCTCATCAGGCGTTTGAAACTCCAGGCCGCATGATTTGCCAGCTGGCCGAGACACCAGACGGCGTGCGTTATCTCAGTATCGCTACTGAAGTCGCCAAGACGGAGGGCGGTTTTGGCTCCCCGCACCGTCGCTATGCGATAGCGCTCGGATGTGAGATTTCCGATGCGGGCGATTTCGTCTACGCAGACCGGCTGGCCAACAGCTCGGCTTTCGAGCCTATTGGCGTTTCATGCCGCATTTGTGCGCGCATGGATTGCATTCAACGCGCCATTCCGCCGCTCAAGAGCACCATTGCGATCGACCACGACCGACGCGGCGAACTGCCCTACACGATTTGCTGATCGAAAGTGAGGTGGCCGGGAAATGGCGACGTTATGCCGCCCAGACCTCATCATCTTCTACGAACTCACGACCACTTGACGTCACGACGCAGAGCGAAGTCCGGCGAATCGTCTCCGATTTCGATGCCGCTGCCATCTACATAATTCACAACCTCGCCGTCGTGGGGCAGATGGCCCACCGCATCAAGGCTCTCCTACGCGGCAGGGAAGTCGAGAAAGCCGATAGGTGGAGGATGCTCTGATGCTCTCGGCCCGCGCGAGGACCACACGAAATCCCTTTGGGCAGTTAGAGCCTTTGCTCGTGATGTCCAGCCGCCAGTGCCTCCAGATGCCCGCCGCTATATCTGGTCGATAAATTTGACCGCGAGTTACGGGAGCCTGGACATCCTACAGGTCATCAGCTTCGACATCCGCCGCAAGCGCACGGTTGCCGTAGTGGCAAAAGCGGTTCGGGTAAGTCGACGACCGCCCGCGCGATCACCGGACTTCTTAGGCCCCCGAGAGGGCCAAATTCTGTGCTCGGAGGCACCCCGTTGCCTGCCAGCTGTCGCCAGAGAACGAAAGATCAGCTCCGGCAGATCCAGATGATGTACCAGATGGCGATACGGTTCTTAACCCGAAGCTTTGGCGGAGGGAAATCGTTGGACGCCCTGCCGAGATGTATCTCGGCCTGAAGGGGAAGGCGCTTACCGAGCGCGTTCGCGAACTGCTGCGCCTCATAGAACTCGAACCCGACAGGTACATCGACCGGGCTGCCTCCGAACTCTCGGTTGGACAGAAGCAGCGGATAGGTATCGCCATAGTCTTTGTCGCCGAGCCGAAACTCGTTAGTTTTTTGGGGGTAACTTCGGCGCTTAACCAGATCGTCGCCGAAGGAGTCCTGAAGCTTCTCGACCGGCTCCAGTCGGAGTCTCGAGCTCGGGTACATGTTCATCTCCCCTGCCTCGCCACCGTCCGGGCAATCGCGGACGACATTGTCGTCATCAGTACGGCAAGATGGACGTCGAGCAGGGCGAGAAAGAGGAAATCTTCCAGCCGCCTCATCACTCATATACGGAACTGCTGCTCGCATCGGCGCCGCAGATGGATCCGGACTGGCTCACGAGGACGCTCAGCAAGACTGTTGCGCTTGCAGAGGACCCTTTGGCGCCCGTCAGCATCACGGCTAGCTTGGGCATCACCGCCACTAGCACGGCGCATGCATCAGCGTCGGATGGAGTCATATCTGCGCGTCCTGGAGACAAATTCGCGGTCTGCACGGCTGATATTGTCTCGCTTTCACTCGTAATCTCGGTCTCATGAAAGAAGCGGCTAATTCGATCCACGTCGTGTTTGTCCTGGTCCCCCGCTTCACTCTATCGACACTGGCGTTGGGCATCGACGCCCTACGCGTGATCAACCGTGTGGCACTGCAGCAACTATTCACCTGGGACATCGTGACCCCGGATGGGGCGCCGGCGATGTCCAGCTCGGATATTCCAGTTACGCCAACGAAACGGCTCCAAGAAATCTCCTGCGCCCCGGTAACGCTCGTGCTGGCATCTTGGGAGTTTGAGGCTGGTTACCAGCAGCCCTTGCTCGCATGGCTTCGCCGACAGGACCGTCAGAAAAGTGTGCTGGGGTCGGTGGAAAGCGGTGCCTTCATCCTTGCCAAAGCAGGGCTCCTGCGTTCAGGCGAGGCCGCGGTCCACTTCGAATCCCGCTCCGCATTTTCTGATAAGTTTGGGTCGGAACTTGTTACCGATGATCGATGGATTCTCACGGAGCGACGGGCAAGTTGTTCCGGGGTGATCTCGTTGTTCGATATGTTACTTGCCCTGACCGAGCGGGAACTTGGTCGTGAGTTGGCACAGAATGTGGCCGATATCATGTGCTACCGCCCGCCTTCTCAAGCATCGTCGGCCGATCACCTGCATCGAGATCAACTGCTGATCCGTGCGGATCGGGGCCTGGTTCGCGCCATTGAGGTGATGCATGCCAACCTAGAGAACCCGATAAGCCTTACACAAATTTGCAAGACGGCGAACCTGTCGGTTTGGCGGTTGCGTCGCCTGTTCAAGCGTGAATTGGATCAGGCGCCGTCGGCCTACTACATGGGGCTGCGGCTTCGCCGGGCTCGGGAGTTGTTGGAACATGGCCGCGAAAAAGTGCAGAATATCGCATTGAGCTGCGGCTTCGCCGATGCTCCTAGTTTCAGCACCGCTTTCCGCCGGCTCTATGGCATGTCGCCAACCGAATGCCGAGATCGGCTTCGTTGATTTCACAACAAGGGCAATCTGCTCAATGCACAACCTTGGGGGCTGTGAGGAATGCAAATCTCTACAAAGGCCACCTTTGTCCCGGCGAGTGAACTTCCTTTACCTAAGGACAGGTGAGAGAAATGCAACGCAAGAGGCGAAAGCCTTGGCCGCGTTTACAAAAGCGATAAAGGCCGCCAACAGGAGCAAAATATGAGCGAAATGACCAAGGTTAATGTGCCGCCCTGATCAAGACGATGTTCGAGACGCTGGCTCACGCGCAGGGCAAGGAGTTTGCGGGGATTCGGGTGCATGCGGTGGACGTCTACACCGTCGACGCAAAGACGATCCGCAAGAAACTGGACCTGACACAGGATCAGATGGCGGCGGTACTGGGCACCAGCCCGGCTACAAGAAATGGGAGCAAGGCAGAAGGCAGCCGAGCGGCGCGGGCGCTGCTTCGTATCATGCGTCACCCCGGCCATCAAGCGCCAGATCCGCCGCTCCGCCATCGAGCCGGTGATCGGCCACATAAGGCCGAGCACCGGATGGGCCGCAACTACCTCGCCGACCAGCAGGGCGACGTCGTCAACGCCATCCTAGCCGCCGCCGGCTACAACTTCTCGCTCCTGCGCAGCTGGCTGAGGGCTCTTTTGTGGCTACTCATCGCGCCCTCCAAAGTCAGCCGAAGGCGCTCGAAGCCTGATCCTCTCATTGTTCACGGACGACTTAGCAGTTATGTGATCAGCCGCGCCGCCCTTCCCAACGTCCTATCCGCCTCATTGTGGTAGTTGGACGCCTGCTAGACGGAGCAGAACTGCGACTGCTGAATGTCTCTTGCGCGTGCGCTGGCGCGCATCGCATAGCAACCGGCTTTCAAGCCCAGCACATTCTTGAGCAACGCGCGGCGGTGCTTGCCCACACATCGAAAGGGCAGACCACCACGATCGATCTGCAGCGCGACAATCCCATCGGATATATGAACAGGCCCAATTTGGAGCGAATTAGGCACTCTTCCATGAGAGTCAGGTTACGCCAACGCGCGCCATTTCGACAAGAGACTGTTCGTTTGAAACAAGGTTTCCGTCATCCCTCCTATTAGTCTGGCAGATCGCGGCAGACAGTTGGCATCATGGGAGGAGAACTGCAATGAGCAAAGGGCGTGAACGTTCGAATATGGCCATGACCGTGAACCGACGGAGCATCCTCAAATCCGCAGCTGCGGTAGGTGCGCTGGCTGTCACTTCATCAGGCGGCATTCTGCCTGCTATGGCCCAGGAATCAACTTCGAACAAAGGGGGGCATTTCAAGCTCGGAGTCGCCGCCGGCGCCACATCCGATTCCCTTGATCCTGGGACCTACACGAACACATTCACAGAGGTATTCGGCAAGAGCCTGCATGGCTATCTCACGGAAATAGATGCGGAGGGAAAACTTACCGGCGAAATCGCTGAATCCTGGGAGGCGTCGAAAGATGCCAAGACCTGGACCTTCAAGTTGCGGCAAGGCGTCGAGTTCCACAATGGCAAAAGCTTGGATGCCGACGATGTTATCGCTTCCATCAATTACCATCACCGCGAGGAATCCAAATCTGCGGCGAAGAGCATCGTTGAGGCGATCGACGACATCCGTGCGGACGGCCCCGGAGCCGTGGTCATCTCATTGAAGAACGGCAACGCAGATTTTCCTTACATTCTTGAAGACTTCCACTTGGCCATTGTGCCGGCGAAGGACGGAAAGGCAGACATCTCCGGAGTAGGAGCCGGAGGTTATGTGCTTGAGAATATCGACTACGGCGTCAAAGGCACAGCCAAACGTTTCGCCAACTATTGGAAAACGAATGCGGCCTGGTTCGATTCGATCGAGCTTCTTTCGATCCAAGATGCCACGGCGCGCACTAATGCACTGACAACAGGCCAAATTCACGCGATGGAACGATGCGACCTGAAGACGGTCCACCTGCTAGAGAGGAACAAAGGTCTGGAGATTGTATCGGTCGGCGGTACCCAACACTACACCATGCCCATGCATTGCGATGTCTCCCCATTCGACAATTTGGATGTCCGACTGGCGCTCAAATATGCGATTGATCGCAAGCAACTGCTGGATACCTTGCTACGAGGGTACGGCCAGCTCGGCAACGATCATCCAATCGCGTCCACAAATCGCTTCTTCAACAAGAACCTGCCGCAACGCGAATACGATCCTGAAAAGGCGAAGTTCCACCTCAAGAAGGCTGGTCTTGCTGATCTTAAAGTCAGCCTGTCAGCTTCAGATGCCGCCTTTCCAGGAGGGGTCGACGCCGCAGTGATTTACCAGCAGAATGCAGCCAAAGCCGGCATCACCATCGATGTTGCCCGCGAGCCGAGCGATGGCTATTGGGACGCGGTCTGGCTGAAAAAGCCCTTCTGCCTAAGCCAATGGGCCGGCCGGCCCACAGCGGACTGGATGTTCTCTCAAGTTTATGCCGCCGATGCCGCGTGGAACGACAGCCATTGGAAGAACGCTCGTTTCAATGAATTATTGCTCTCTGCCCGGTCAGAACTCGACGACGCCAAGCGTCTGGAGATGTATTCAGAAATGCAGACCCTCTGCAGCGATGACGGCGGCGCGATCATACCGGTCTTCGCGAACTACGTCAGTGCCCTGTCGAGGAAAGTCGGTCACAGCAAGATAGCTTCCAACTGGGATTTGGATGGCTTCCGTTGTACAGAGCGCTGGTGGTTCGCTGAAGCCTGAGAACGTCGGAAGCTTACCATGACCTCCATTACTAAGATTATTGGTCAGCGCGTCGCACTTGGCGCGCTGACCCTCTGGATTGTTTCGCTGATCATTTTCGCCGGCATTCAATTCCTCCCTGGCGACATTGCAACCGAAATGCTCGGACAGTCGGCTACTCCTGAAACCGTGGCGGCTTTCCACAAAATCCTGGGGCTAGACCTACCTGTTCACGTCAGGTATCTCAGATGGTTTGGCGGTATACTCCATGGCCACTTTGGGACGGCGCTCGCTAGTGGCCGGGACATCGGGGAACTTATTGCCCCGCGGCTGTTCAATACGCTCTTCCTGGCGCTCAGTGCTGCTTTGATTTCCGTCCCCGTCGCATTGCTGGGGGGCATTGTCGCCGCACTCTACCGCAACACCTTCATCGACCGTGCAATCAACGTCGTCACACTTGCCTCGATCTCATTCCCAGAATTCTTCGTTGCCTATATGCTAATCCTGTTTCTTGCGGTCCACGCTGGCATACTGCCCAGCCTGTCCGACGTTGACTCGAGCACCACCTTTTTGATGCGGCTGAATGCCGTCGCTCTTCCCGCGCTGACACTGGCGGTGGTCGTGCTAGCGCACATGATGCGGATGACCCGAACGTCGATCGTAAACCTTCTGGGTAATCAGTATATCGAGACTGCCCGACTGAAAGGCATGTCCGAATGGCGTGTCATGGTCCGGCACGCGTTCCCTAACGCTCTTGCTCCGATCGCCACCGTAGTCGTCCTGAACCTAGCGTATCTCATCACGGGGGTGGTCGTTGTCGAAGTCGTGTTCGTATACCCCGGCCTCGGCCAACTTATCGTCGATTCTGTCCAGAAGCGGGACATCCCGGTGGTCCAGGCCTGCAGCCTGTTGTTTGCCACCACATACGTCCTGCTTAATCTTACGGCGGATATCCTGTCGATTGTCATGAACCCCCGGCTGATGCATCCGAAATGATCGTCGGCAGCTTCGACCGACAGATTGCGAGTAAAGCCAGATGACATTAATCCGGCCCGGCATCATGCGGACAGGTGCCAGGAAAATCGGGGCGGCCCCGTTAAGCGCGAAATTCGGCATGACGGTCATTGTTCTTTACGTTCTCGCCGCAATCTTTGCACCACAGATAGCGCCGTACGGCGAAGCCGACATCGTCGGCTCCCAATTCGAGCCTTGGAGCTCGAACTTCTGGCTCGGCACGGACAACTTGGGTCGGGACATGTTCACGCGGCTTATATACGGAGCGCGGAACACCATTGGCATAGCGCTGACGACTTCAGTGCTGGCTTTCTCAATCGGATGCGCGGCTGGCCTGATGGCCGCAACCTTTGGCGGGTGGACTGATCAGCTGCTCTCGCGGTTCGTGGACATACTAATGTCGATACCGCAGTTGATCTTCGCCCTTTTACTGTTGTCCATATTCGGGACCTCGATACCCTCTCTCATTATCATTATCGCCGTGCTCGACTCGACTCGCGTTTTCCGGCTGACCCGGGCTGTCGCAATCAATGCCGCGGTCTCGGACTACGTAGAGGTGGCAAGGCTACGCGGTGAAGGCCCAATATGGATCATGAGCCGCGAAATCCTCCCTAACATTCTGCCAACATTGATTGCGGAGTTCGGTCTGCGCTTTTGCTTCGTGTTCTTGCTGATCAGTGCGCTTTCTTTCCTGGGTCTCGGCATACAGCCGCCCACATCGGACTGGGGCACAATGGTTCGCGACAGTGCAACCCTTATCGTGTACGGCGACATTACACCCCTTCTGCCGGCCGCTGCGATCGCCATGCTTGCGGTGGGCGTCAATCTGGTTGTGGACTGGTCCTTGCACTCAGCCAGCGGGCTGAGGGACTGACGCCGCCGGCTCGAAGAGGATACCTGGTCGGCTGCGAGATTTCTTATTTATACTATTCGAGCTACTTTGTGTTGATTTCCGCTGAGAACTGACCCGGGGTCTTCGCAGAGAAGTGACCCGCCTCATGCATGGTTCGGGTCTCAGGTTTTAGTCAATGAGGCGGCTTTCTCCTTCTTGCTCGTTGCGGTTTGGGCTGAGCTGTTCTTGAAGCGGAAGCTGTCGTTTCCGGTCTCCAGGATGTGGATGATGCGTCGGTGTTCGCAGATGATCTGCCCCTCCGCGGCAACCACGATCCGTTCCGGGTAGACCTGAGGCTGACCGGCCGATTGGCGAAGGATGCATGCACGCTGTAGCGGTTGCGCTCCAGATGAACCGGCAGGTTGGACAGACCCGCTTGGTGTATTCGACGCAGCCATCAAAGGCTCGCGGCATCGGCATCAGGAACCGTGGTTCCTCGGCCCGGATGTCTTTGATCGTTCCAGGCGTAAGGCCATGGGGATGGCCTGCTGCCGGTTTCGTGGACACCGAGATAAGGTGTTTAACGGAACTGGAGAGTTGGAATGCAGAGAAGGAAATTCAGCCGCGAGTTCAAGCTTGAAGCGGTGAGATTGATCAAGGATCGGGGCGTTGCGGTGGCCCAGGCTGCCCGCGACCTCGATCTGCACGAGAATGTGCTGCGCAAATGGGTGCGCGAGTTGTCGACCGATCCGCAGCATGCGTTTCCCGGTCATGGGCAGATGAAGCCGGAGCAGCAGGAGATCGACCGGCTGCGCAAGGAAGTGTCCAAGCTGAAGGCGGAGCGCGACATCCTAAAAAAGGCCGCAGCCTACTTCGCGAGGGAAGTGACATGAGGTTCGCTTTCATCGCGAGGCACCGGAATATCTGGCCGGTGGCATGGCTGTGTAATGCCCTGGATGTGTCCCGCTCAGGCTTCCATGCCTGGCTCAACCGCATCCCCAGCGACCGATCCCGGCATGACGAGATCCTCGTTTCCTCGGTCGACCGGAGCTTCAAGAGCAGCGACCGCACCTACGGTGCCCGCCGCGTCTGGCATGACGTGCTGGCCGAGGGCCTCTCCTGCGGCCTGCATCGCATCGAGCGATTGATGCGGGAGAACGGTTTGCGGGCCCGGCCTCGGCGTTGCGGATTGCCGAAGGATACAGGCGAACGAGCCGCCGTGTCGGACAACCTTCTCGACCGCGCCTTCAAGGCACCGGCACCGAACCAGAAATGGATCGCCGACTTCACCTACATCTGGACCGCGGAAGGTTGGCTTTACGTTGCGGCCGTCGTCGACCTGTTCTCCCGGCGGGTTGTCGGCTGGGCGATGAAGGCCGAGATGACGGCCCAGCTTGTCACCGATGCCCTCATCATGGCGATCTGGCGCCGAGGCAAGCCCGACAGCCTGCTGCATCATTCCGACCAGGGATCGCAATACACGAGCGAGCAGTTCCAGCGCCTGATGGCCGACCACGGCATCACCTGTTCGATGAGCCGGTCGGGCAATGTCTGGGACAACGCGGCTATGGAGAGCTTCTTCTCGTCGTTGAAAACCGAACGCACAGCCCGCAAGGTCTACAGGACGAGAGATGCCGCAAGGGCAGATGTGTTCGACTACATCGAGCGCTTCTACAACCCTCGGCGGAGGCACTCTACGCTGGGCTATCTCAGCCCCGTGGAGTTTGAGCAACAAGCTATGTTAGCTTAACCTCGTGTCCGAAAAACCGGCAGCAGGCCAGGAATCTGTTGCCACAGTTCCCAGCAACGCTGCGCCAGCGATGGGAAGTGCGGGATCGGTTGCCGTAGTCGGTGGCGGGAATCCTGAACGTTCTTCTCGACCTGGCCCTTCTCCCAGCCCGAGGCTGGATTGCAGAACTCGGCCTCGAACAGATAGTGGCTGGCCGCCGAGAAGCGAGCATTGACCTGGTGATCCTTGCTGCGGCCGATCCTGTCGACCGTGGGCATATTATCGTAGATCCGCGCCGGGGTACGCCCCCAGAACCCGGAAGGCATGGTTGTGGGCAACAGCATCTCGTGCGTTTGCAGCGGATAGGCCCGGACGATGAAGGCCCGGCTGTAGCTGAGCTTGAAGTGCGCCACCCGAAGCTTGGTGCGCTCTCCGCCGAGAACCGCCGAGTCCGCCGACCAGTCGAACCGGAACGCCTCGCCAGGCTCGAATGAGGCTCAGGCGCAGCTTGTCGAACATGGCGGCTGCAGCTCGTGCGCTTCTGCGTCAAGGTGCGCGCTACGTTTGCGAGCAGGCGCAAGGGGAACTGGGTGACATCTTTCTGCAGGGGAGGCGCTCCGCGGCGAGATGAGTCTGCCACCGGGACGTTCAGAATTTCCGTGTCGGGCGGCGCTTGACCGTTATGCCGTCATGGCCCGGCCGGATGGGCGCCAAAGGGGCATTGGCCATGAGCCACTCACGTGGCGGCATTTCCCGCTCTTTCTCGGATCATTCAAATTCAGAGAGCGCAATTTGGTGACCATAGTCGCTGGCGAAGCGGCCCCAGGTCTCGCAGCCAGCAGGAGCTTCGTTCAATGCCTTGCCGCTAAGCAAGCCGCGAGCGGAGCGCACTACTCAAGCGCCGTAGCGAAGTGAGCCGCCGGCTTGGCGGCCCGCCCATCTAGGCCGGTCCCCCGCTTGGAGCCGAGACATCGGCTCGCTCGGGCCGAAAGTATTCTTTGCAATTAGAATGCCACTGAAAGAGTGCACAGCCTTTCAATGTTTTTTTTGGTCAAATTCATGATGTCTCCTGCCTGCTCATATCACAAGTGCCGCGCTACCATGTCGCACGTTCGCGACGAATGACGAAGTTGAAGAAGGCTAGGCACTATGGACGACGGGACAATCAAACTGCCGTCATTAACTCGGCCCCAGCGCCTGTCACGGATACTTGCGCCTGGCAGCGTAGTTTTCGTAGGGGGTTCAAATATCTCCACGTCAATCGACTATGCGCGACGCAATGGTTTTTCAGGGCGGATTTATATCGTTAACCCCTGGCGCGATGCTATAGCGAATATCGACTGTCACGCCTCGATCGCGGATTTGCCCGAAATTCCCGACCTCGCTTTCATCGCCGTCCCCAAAGAGGCTGTCGTCGAAACGGTGGGTGCGCTTGCGTCATTCGGGGTCATAGGCGCGGTGTGCAACAGCGCGGGCTTTTCCGAAATGCGCGAAGACGGCGAAAAGCGTCAGAATGCACTGATTGCTGCCACAGGATCCATGCTTCTACTTGGGCCGAATGGACCGGGATTTGCTAACTTCTTTGACAAATCTGTCTTCATGCAGGATCATTTCGGTGATCATGTCGGTGTGCAGGAGGGGGTAGCCGTTATCTCAAATGGCGGTGCCTATCTATCGGATTTGGGTTGCGCACGGCGATCTTTGCCTGTTGGCTATCTCGTCGGTGTCGGTAACCAAGCCGATCTGACAATCGCCGATTTGATGGATGCGTTGCTCGAGGATCCACGGGTCAAAGCTATCAATCTGTATATTGAAAGCTTTCGCGACGTTGCAGGGCTCAGCCGAGCGGCGTTGAAGGCAATTCATCAAAACGTGCCAGTCGTCGTTGTCAAGGGCGGAGCCTCCTCGGCGGGGGGGCGGGCTGCCCAAACCCATACTGCATCGCTATCTGGAGATGCGACAATAGCCTCGGCGCTCTTTGAACGCTTTGGCTTCATTGAAGTCACAAACCAACTCGAGGCGATAGAAACACTAAAGATGCTAGTTCTCTCTGACCGGCCAACCGGCATCCGCACTGCACTCGCGACATCATCCGGCTCTTATGCGGTGCTTGGCGGCGATGCGGCAGAAGCCGCCGGACTTTCATTGCCGCCAATCGATGATGACGCCGCGGATCTAATGCGGCCTCAACTTCCGCATTACGTTCTTCCGAACAACCCGCTCGATATTTCAGGTGGGCAGTTTGAAGCCATTGATGCGGTTGAAAATACCTTCCGCACTTTCTTCGCCAGCAGCGTTTTCGATCTCGCGGTACTTGTGATGAGTTTCCCCCCGGTCGGAGGCTGGGACCCGGCAGGTTGGTACAGCTGTTCAATTGCATTTGCCCGCGCGGCAAAAACCTGCGGTCTGCCATGTGCGTTCGTCAACACCATGCCGGAAGACTTACCGGTTGATGCGCGAAAATTGATGATCGAAAACGGAATGGTCCCTCTTATGGGACTTGATCACGGGATGAGGGCGATAGGTGCGGTTGCTAGCTACGCCAAAAAGGCGGCACGGCTCAGATTGCCGGGAGCCGAGTACATTCTCCTGCCCGAACTTGACCACAGCAGAGAGATCAGCGCCCACGCTCGCTGCTTTGATGAAGCGCAGGCAAAGACAATATTGACGGCGGCCGGTATTGTGACTCCCACCGGACGTGTGGTGGGCAAACACGATCTGCAAAATTGCGCGAAACTTGCCTTCCCGCTCGCATTGAAAGCGGTGTCGACTGAAATTGTGCACAAGACGGAGTATGGGGCAGTTACTCTGGGCATAGCCAATGTCGACCACCTTCGTCAAGCAATCGCTGCCATGGAAATCAAAACGAAGCGAACTTGTCCGGATGTAGCGATCGACTCGTTTCTAGTGGAAGAAATGGTGATTGATGGAATTGGCGAGATAATGGTCGGGATCAGGAATGTGCCGAGTATTGGATTGGCAATGACTATGGCGATTGGCGGAACTGCAGTTGAATTACGACAAGACGCCGTGACCATCCTGCTTCCCAGTCCGCGTTCCGCAGTCGCCGCTGCTCTGCGCTCTCTAAAGCTGTTTCCTTTGCTTGACGGTTGGCGCGGACAGCCGCGTGCCGACATTGACGGCGCGCTCGATGCTATTGAGATGCTGGCTGACTTTGCCGTTTCGAGGCGCGACAGTCTGGATGTGCTCGAGATCAATCCGCTGATACTGCGACCACCAGGCAAAGGCGCAGTTGCGGCTGACGCCGTGCTAAGAATGGCCTGCAGGCAATGACTATGCCTCTTGAGAAATGTCTGGTTCTCGACCTATCGATGAATTCTCCGGGGCCATTGGCAAGTATGTTGCTTGCTGATTTCGGCGCCGAAGTGATTCATATTACCCGCCCCAACGTTGGTAATTTTGGCGAGACCTATGGCGGTGATATCGTTGATGATCCCTATATCGCGTTGCGTTTCCAGCCGTACGACGCGGTCAATCGCAACAAACGTTCGCTTGCATTAAACTTGAAAGACGAGCGTGGTCGAGAAATATTCCGCCAATTGGCGCGTAAAGCCGACGTTCTATTAGAAGAATTTCGCCCAGGAAAGTTAGCAAAATTGGGACTTGACTATGATGAGTTAAAAAAGATAAATCCAGGCCTCATCTATTGTTCTGTTACCGGCTATGGGCAAAGCGGGCCGATGAAGAATGCGGCCGGGCATGACATAAACTATCTTGCGATGACTGGCGCCCTTGACATGATTCGCGGCCCTGACGAAACGCCAATCAATCCACAAAACATACTTTCAGATAATGGTGGCGCCTCGATGAGTGCAGTGATTGGCGTTTTGCTTGCGCTCATTCACCGCATGAAAACTGGTGACGGACAATATGTCGACGCTAACTGCACCGACTCGGTGATCTACCTCATGGCCGATCTTTTCAGTACGGCAATAGGAGGGGGGCATAATTCGGGCTCTTGGCGCAATACTTTTCTAGGAAAGCTGCCCCATTATCGTGCGTATAGTTGCCAGGATGGCAAGTGGCTTACAATCGGAGCGCTTGAAGCGAATTTTTCACGCTCCCTGTTTGATGGGCTTGGTCGCCCGGATTTATTGGATTTGCTGAATGACCGAATTCGATGGTCTGAGTTGGCCATCATCCTCGCCGGTATCTTTGCTTCCAAGCCGCGCGATACATGGGTTCAGCAGTTTTCCGACCTGGACGCTTGCGTCACGCCGGTCCTGTCGCTCGAGGAAGTGGCAGCGCATCCGCAACTGAAAGAGCGGGAAATGATTCCCCGGCACTTTGGATTTCAGCAGGTAGGAATTGCGCCGAAGCTGTCAGCGACGCCGGGCAGAATTCGTAGCGCGCCGTTTCGCCCAGGCGGGAACTCAGAGGAGATCTTGAGTGAAATCGGAATCTCGGCACTTGAATACAAGACATTAAAATTCCAAGGCGTCACCGAATAGGGGAAGAAAATGGACTACGATCACCTGCTTTATGACGTGCAAGATAAAATCTGCACAATCACCTTGAACCGGCCTGAGGTTCTGAACGCAGTGAATTCCAGGCTGTGTACGGAAATTTCCAACGCACTCCATGCGGCGGATAGAAATCAGGCGGTAAATGTCATCGTCATGAAAGGTGCAGGACGTGCGTTCTGCTCGGGGCATGATCTCAAGCAAGACGCAAGTGAGCCACGTGAGATATATGCGTATTACGAGCATTACAGAGCAGAATTCGAAGAATTCACCACAATCTGGAAAATAACGACCCCAGTCATTGTTTCCGCTCATGGGTACTGTATCGGCAAGGGTTTCGAAATGGCCATGATGGCCGACATCACAATTGCATCGGAAGAGGTGAAGATGGGCCTCGGGGAGTCGCGGTACGGGATTCCCGCAATCACGCTCATGATGCCTTGGGTTACCGGCACAAAGTCCGCAAAGGAAATGATGTTATTGGGTCTAGATGTTTCAGCTTCGGAGGCCAAAGCTCGTGGCTTGATTACACGCGTCTGCAAACGCGAAGAGCTTGATGCCGTCACAACAAAGGTTGCGAGGCGCATGGCTCTTATGCCGCGCGACATGCAAAAGATGCACAAAAGCTACCTTAATCGTGTCTACGAAACGATGGGCTTTTGGAAAGCGAACAAGGATTACCTCGAAGTACTTGCCATGCTCGGTACGCAGCCGGTACCTGAATACCAACGCTTCAGTGACACAACACAGACGAAGGGCCTGAAAGCGGCGTTGGCCGAGGCAAATGCGCCGTTCGATGCTTTAGAGAGCGCATGATGAGTTTCCTTGCTTGCGCGGGGGATAATTGCAGATGTCAACTTAGTGATTTCTGCGAGCGAAAGGTGGCCTAAACAGTCTGCGCAAGTCCTGGGTCTTCCTCGCCGTAGGGGCAAGCTCATCCTCGCTCGCCGCAGTGACGAGTGCACGAATAAGTCGAAAAACTGCACAACGTCAGATTATTGGCTTGAAATGGACATAGCCTCGTCCCGTTCCAGGAGCGTGCTAGAGCACGTCCGGTTTAATCCGGTTCATAGCCTGCGGCCTTTGCCCTGCCACTGAGTTTTTCCTCCATCTGAGACCGGCTCCGACGCTGCGCAGATCGAAGGCTACGCGTCTACGCCGGTTGCACAACCTGCGCCCTACGGCGTAACAGAACCGGATGAGGCTCTAAGCGCGGCTGGATGACAACTCAGTGGCAGGTCACCTTGAAGTAGTTTGCGCATTATGTTGGCGTAAAAAGGTCGACGAGCGCGCCGACGGTGTCCCATAGGGCCGCGATTGTCCGCTCGGCCCTCGCCCGCAGGAGCGCCTTGGGCTTTGCGAAGGCGTTTTCGATGGGGTTGAAGTCGGGGCTGTAGGGCGGGAGGAACATCAGCCTTGCACCGGCGGCTTCGATCGCCTCGCGCACGCCCCCGGACTTGTGCGCCGGCAAATTGTCCATGACGACGACGTCGCGTGGCGCCAGGGTTGGCGCCAGCACCTGCTTGACATAGGCGAGAAACACGACCCCGTTCATGGCGCCGTCGTAGACGAAGGGTAACCGCTGTTCTTAGGCCACGGCCTTGAGTGGCGTGCGGGCGTAGGCCCAGGGCAGCAGGTCATCGAGCTGGTTTTGCGGGTGGCCGGCGACGATGCGGGCGATGACGTCGGCGAGGTAGGCATACGGGTCGACGCCGTTGAGCTTGGCGGTTTATGCCGACCGCCAAACTATGCCGAGTGAGCAAGTTTTTACCAACACTTTCCTCAACGTAGCGGTAGCTGAATCGGCATAGCTTAGGCTCTCTCCGTCGCAATTGACGCGAAGGAGAGGACACATGAATGCAAGTGACTACCTGCAACGCAGCACACTGTTTCGGAAGCTGATCCACGGTCCGTATGGCGAGTTTGCACGCGTTTATGCGGGCAGATTGTCGGATGAAGGCTTCGGTCAGCAATGCACATGGCGATCGCTAAGCCTATTTCGTGAGCTGAGAGACTGGCATCTCGGCAACGGGCACGATCTCCAAGATTTAAACGAAGATCATGTCGAGCGGTTTCTTGAGCACCGTTCCAAACACTGGAGCATCGATTCGGGCGACCGCGCTGCGCTCCGGCGCTTGGCTTGCCGCGTTACGGCAGAAGGCTTGATACCAGCCGCCCTTCCGATTGAGCGCACGGAGCACGAGCGGATTGTTGATGTGTTCGCGGCTTACCTCACGAGTGAGAGAGGGCTCGCCGCCTCGACGGTGGAAAGTCACAAGCTGCTCTCACACCGATTTCTGCAGGAGGTCTGTCCGGCTGGCGCAGATGGGTTTGCAGCGCTCACCCCGGAGATCGTCATCGGCTATGTCGAGCGACATGCTCTCGATGGCTCCGCCGACAGCGGCAAAGCGATGTGCGGGGTGGTGCGCACCTTCCTGCGCTATGATCCGCGAGATTGTCGTCGCCATCGAAGACGACCACATCAAAAATGCTGGTTCATTGGCAGGGCGGCGACCATACCGCGCTTTCAGTCAGGAAGAACAAGGCAGGCCATCACCGTTGGGGCGCCCCGCCGGACATCGAGGACCTGATCCGTGCCCTGGCACGCCAATTGCCGGATAGAGCGATCGCATCGCTTCTCAACCGGCTCGGCAAAACCACGGGTCGTCTGAACGGATGGACGCAGTCCCGCGTCTGCACTTTCCGCAACCAGCACGACATCGAACGGTCGGAGCGGGGCGAGTATACATTGCAGGAAACGGCTGCGAAGCTCGGCCTGCGGCCAATGACCGTGCTGCGCATGATCCGCGCCGGCGATCTGAAGGCCGAGCAGTATTGCAAGGGTACGCCCTGGATCATCCGTCATGAAGATATCGAGCAACTCGATATCCAGCACCATTCCGGCAGGAGCGGACACAGTCCATTATCACAATCACAGGATCAGCAGATCCAGCTTTTTCAATAACATAGCGAGGTGTGCATTATGTCGTGGGATCGGTTGGGCCGAGGAAGTGTGCGTGTTTCAGATATTCGCGGACACCCATTCCGCTAATTCGCGGACAGCGATTTCAGTAATTGCGGGACAGTGATTCCTGACGACTGGGGCACCCACAGCCTGACCGACCAGCAGCGTCTCGACCTGCTGGAAATCTTCGAGGAACGCTATCGCCGGAAATCGACGCTGATCACCGCGCAACTGCCCATCGCCCAGTGGCATGCCATGATCGGCGAGCCGACAATCGCCGACGCCATTCTCGACCGGATCATCCACAACGCCCATCGCCTCACCCTCGAAGGCGACAGCATGAGAAAGCAAAAAGCACCGCCGCTCTTGACCGGCGCCGAAAATGGCGAAATCAATCGCAAATGACTTCAACCAGGCACCCGAAGGCCGACCACATCCAGCTGTCCGCGACTTAGTGAAACTGCTGTCCGCGATTTAGCGGAACGACTGTCCCGTTTTTGCGAAATGCGCAGGAAGTGGACGACCTCGCAGCGGGCGACGAAGCCGAGTTGGGCGAGCGTGAAGATTCTATCGCGGTCGAGCGAGGGCTGGAAAGAGAAGTCGAAGCCGGCGAGCGTCTTGATCGTGGCCAGGCGCCCCATGCGCAGTGCCGTCTTGATCCGGCTGTTCTCGCGGAGGGTCAACTCCTCCGAGAGGAGGATGTCCATGGCTTCGATGGCGGCGATCTCGCCTTGCTCGAGCCGGCGCACGACATGATCGAGTGCTTCGAGCGCACGCGGCATCTTCAGGCCGACGAGGTCGTGGCGGATTCGGTCGATCGTGGATGGCGTGGTATCGAGCGCGTTCGTCATGGACGCTGCTCCTTCGCCATCACCCGGGCGACGGCATCGTAGAAGGCCAACGGGCGCTGAGCGACCCTGTCGCCCGAGCCATGAAGAATGACCTCGTCGTTCCTCAGTCTTTGTCGGCGCTTGTGGACGTGGATGTTGCGATGACCCGGCTCGACATGACGCTGATGCCGGCCTTCGAGAATGGGATGGGTGGCAATCAGCGCGCCGTCCTCGAAGATGCGAACCTCTTCGGCCAGCGTGTGTACCTCGACGACACGGCGCCTGGTGGCGTCGGGCACGCTGTAGAAATTGCCGCCGACGCTGACCATGCCCTCCCGGCTGATGCGTGGCTCGAGCTTCAGGACCGATCGGAACGGAGCCAAAGGCAGCGGCCGCAGCGCTGCCCGCTCCTCGGCGAAAGCTTCGTTGACGACACGCCTTGTGGTGGCGTGAACTCTCGGGTTTGCGACCGTGTCCAGCCAGTGGCGCAACTGCACGTTCAGGTCCTCGAGATTGCGAAAGGATCGGGCCAGGAAGAAGTCCTCGCGAATGTAACGGAACGGTCGCTCGACCTTGCCTTTCGTTTTGGCGCGGTAAGGCCGACACGCCTTGGGATGGAAACCATAGTGGCGGGCAAGATCGACGAGGGCACGGTTGTAGACGATGCCGCCGGTATCGCCTTCGCCGATCACAGCCGTCTTCATACGATCGTAAAGCACTTCGCGAGGAGCGCCGCCCAGCGCCTCGAAGGCCCCAGCATGGCAGCGCAAGACAGTCGGCAGATCCTGGTGGACGACGAAGCGTGCCCAGATAAGGCGACTGAAGCCAAGCACCATGGAGAATAGCCAGACGATTCTCGGCGTGGTCGGCTCATCGGTAAAGACGACATTGAACTGGGCGAAGTCGACCTGCGACTGCTCGCCGGGCGGGGTCTCGAAGCGAACCTCGTATCCACGCTCCGCCGCGGCAGGACGGACGTCGCGCAGGAAGTCGGTGACGGCCGTGTAGCCGCCGCCATAGCCGAGGTCCTTCAGTTCCCGGAAAAGCCGGCTGCCGGTGAGTCCGGGATATCGCGTGACGCGTTCGCGAAGATAGGCCGTGAAGGGATCGATCACCGCCTGACGCGGCTTGCGCGGTCCGTAGGCCGGAGCCTCGAGCCCGCGCTCAATGTATTTGCGCACCGTCTTGCGGTCGATCCCGCTCTCCCTGGCGATCGCCGACACCGATGGGCCCTGCCGATGCAAATCCAGTTTCCTCCGAGCCTCGCACAGAACATCGATTAGACGCTACTAAAGCGGATCCGTCGCGTCGGATCCTCGACAATGTCGGAACTGAGATTCAGCTCCATAAGAGTTATCTCATTGTTCTGAAATGATTGTCTCATCTGGCACGACACATGCAGCGCTATCCGCAAAAGCGACAGACTGAGATAAAAATGATCCCGTGATTAGGCTCGCCGAGCATCTGGCCACAGATGATCATTCCCGAACCGAAGGAGAATGTTGTGCCTGTTTTCCCAGTCGACATCGCTCTTCAGATATCCCAGATGAGCACATTCGATTTTCACTTAGCGCTGAAGACCCAACGAAGATCCCTATCTTTGGCGCAAAGATGTAGAAGGCAAGCGAGCCCCTACCTGCCCGCTACCCAGTCAGCCGGGACCTCGGTGCAGTTCGGTGGAATTCAGTTCGAGAGCGACCGCGACTCTCTGACCGCTATTTTCGATCGTCCCGACACGAATCCCCAATCACGCTTCGCGAACTGTCGCGTGATGCGTTCCAACACCGAGACTACGGGCGATCAGCGTTTCATCGGTGGTGAAGTCGGCCCACCCTCATCTTTCGCGCTGACGGCAAGCAAAACTCACCGGGTAATCACCGGTCCGTGGATTTTAGCCCCGGATCGAGGTCCTGTGAGGCTTCCCGGCGAAAAGGCCGGCCGTGCAAGAATGGAACAGCGCTAAATTGGCATGAAAATCACTCCTCCACGGAGAATTCGGCAGCCAGTCTGGGTCGCGGCCAAATACCAATCCGATTTTACGGAAGAAAATGATAAAATGATGGACAAGATCGCACCTGAGACCACGGAGTACAAGCATCTCATTTATGAGGTCGACATGGAACAGGTCTGTTGGCTGACGCTGAACCGGCCTGATACAATCAACGCTATGAACGAGCGCCTGCTCGCTGAGCTTAGGGCGGGGCTAATTCGCGCTGATCATGATGACAATGTGAACGTAATCGTGATCCGCGGTGCTGGCCGCGGATTCTGCGCAGGGCATGATCTCGAAGAGGACACGTCCGAAGATCGCTCGTCCATGTACGAATATCGCCTCAAATATATTCGCCAGTTCGAGGAGTTCACCACGCCATGGGTGATTAGCAAGCCGGTCATAGCGTCCGTTCATAAGTACGCCATCGGAAAGGGGTTTGAGCTTTCACTGTTTTGTGATGAATCCATTGTCAGTTCGGACACCCGAATGGGCTACGGCCAGGTTCGCTACGGGATCGCCAGCCATTGCATGTTTATGCCTTGGCTCGTGAACATGAAAGTAGCGAAGGATCTATTGCTGACTGGCCGTGAGGTTTCCGGCAGCGAGGCCAAGGAACTGGGTCTAGCAACCGAGGTTGTGGCCCCTGAGGAACTTCATGAAGCCACTTGCCGGAAGGCAACGCTCATGGCGCGAATGCCGCGCGAAATTCAACGGATGCACAAGATGTATCTTAATCGCGTTTATGAGATGCAAGGACTCAAGAGCGCCACAGACTATTACCTCGAGCTTGTTGCAATTTTAGGGATCCAACCGGTTCCTGAGTACGTAGAGTTTACCAAGATGACGATTGAGAAAGGCCTCAAAGCTGCTTTGAATAATATTCAAGAGCGATACGAAGGACTTGGTTGAAAATTGAGCGAAGTGGAAATTCTGGTTATCGAAGCGCGAGCTAGTCTGCACGGGGATTCCTCGTAGCGAGAAAAGACACTAGATAGAAGGGCGCAGTACTGTGAAGATCATCGCTATTACGACCTGGCAACTCGATCTCCCACTCAAAAGGCCGTACCTGCTGTCCGGTGGGCGCCTGAAGTTCGAATCACTGGACAGTACCTTTGTTCGAGTTGATACCGATGCCGGAGTATCTGGTTGGGGGGAAGGCTGCCCTTGGGGTAACAACTATCTACCCGCCCACGGTCCAGGGGTCAGGGCGGGCATAGCGACAGTAGCGCACACATTGCTGGGACAGGACCCGAGATCGCTTGATGCGATCAATCGGACCATGGATATAGCGCTTCCCGGTCATCTTTATGTGAAGTCAGCCATTGATGTGGCCTGCTGGGACATCTTGGGGAAAGTCACGGGGATGCCCCTATGGCGATTGCTCGGGGGAACTGATGCAGATCCGGTCGCAGTTAACTCTTCGATTTCCACCGGCACAACCGACGAGATGATCGCACTCATAAGAGGTGAATATTCGGAGGGCTATCGTTCACACTCCGCCAAAGTGGGAGGTAGTGACCCGATCACGGATATCGCACGTATTGAAGCCATTGAGCTGGCACTCAAACCGGACGAGAAGGTTACGTATGATGTGAACAGGGCTTGGTTGCCGGGGGTGGCAATCCAGGTGTTGAACAAAGTGTCCGTGCGGGGTTGGATCGAGCAGCCTTGCGAAACGCTGCAGCAATGCGCTCAGGTTGCTCGACGGGTAAGGCAGCCGATCATGCTCGACGAGTGCCTTCATACTTTCGAGGACCACCTGCAGGCTTGGCGCTTGAACGCCTTTGCGGGCGTTAAGGTGAAGCCCAACCGAGTGGGCGGTCTGACCAAAGCTCGGCAGCTCCGGGATTTCGGTCTCTCTGTGGGTTGGCAGATGCACATTGAAGATGTTGGAGGTTCGGCGTTGGCCGATACTGCAGCAGTCCATCTCGCGTCATCGACGCCTGCCGCAAACAGGTTGGCCAGCTGGCTCTGCCAACATCACCTTGCAGTCGACCCAGTTCATGGCCAGGGAGCAAGGAATGTTGTCGGTTTTGCTACTCCGCCGACGGCGCCGGGGCTTGGCGTGGAGCCGAACCTCGCCGCACTGGGCGCGCCGGTATCAGTCTTCAGGTGACATAAGAGGTACTATGAACCCTCCGACGAAATGGCGCCTTGCTAACAAACCGGCCTGGCTCCCGTCCGTGCATGTCGCTCGGTCATAGTCGGTGTGGGTGCTCGCCTCTGTTTGGTTTCTGTAATTGTGTATTGATTTTAACGAATGCGTCCAAGTTGTCTTCATTAATTGTTTCCTAATTTAAGATAAGTTAACTGAAATTAATATAAATGTAACTTGATCACGGCAGGTTGTCCTCAGTAATGTCATTTAGATCTTTAGTTCGGATATAAGACTGGAGATTCTTGCGAAAGTAAGTCTCGATGTTTGCGGTATGTTCTGGAGGAAAGCGCCGTGCCTGTCGCTCGTTTACACAAAGCCAACCGGATCGGATTCATTGGTACGGGCAGCATGGGGCGACCGATGATCGCGAAACTCCTGGAAGCCGGATATCTCGTAGAAGTCTACGACATCGATCCTGCGGCTGCGAGAGACGTGCTGGAAAAGGGAGCCAGGTGGCATGACACACCGCGCGACGCGGCCCGCGATTGCGACATTCTCATAACCTGTCTGCCCCTGCCGCGTGACGTCTTTGACAACATGACGGGCGAGCAAGGCGCTTTGGCCGGAATGCCGTCGGGAAGCGTTTGGATCGACACGTCCACCACCGACTACCACAACACTCTTGAGATCGCCCGTATAGCGGCAGCAATTGGCGTGCATTCGATAGAAGCGCCGGTGAGCAACTTGTCCCACATGGGCGTCGATTTCGCCAATGTCAGCTTCTTTGTCGGCGGGCCATCGGGCGTCTATAGGCGTTGCCAGGCGGCATTGGAAACCATGGGGGCGGTTTCCTTCCACGTCGGAGATATTGGTCAGGGCCAATCAGTCAAATTGCTGACGAACCTGCTCTTTTACACTGCAGCCGTTGCGAGCGGCCACGCGCTCTGCCGAGGCGTGCAAGAGAGCGTTCCAGCCCAGCAGGCGTGGCGCAGTTTTGTCGCCTCGTCCGCAAACTCGGTTGCAGTCGAGCAGTTCGTCCCGTTTCTCTTGGATGGCAGCTACGATCGCTCTTGCACTCTGGAGATCACGGTTAAGGATATGGGCTTGACCCTCCAGTTGGCCGACGAACTCGGCGTGGGATTGGGGATCGGGCGCGCGGTCGAAGAGCGGTATAGCAAGGCGGGACGGAAGTTCGAACGATACGACAGCCATCTGCGAGTCGTCGAGTTGGCGGAGGTGGTCTGCGGCGTTCGACTGCAAGTGCCGGGCTATCGCGCACCATCCAAGTACGGTTCCGACGCAGCTTATCCGCCAGACCGAGAATTCCTCACGGATCCCATCGGACGGATCAAACCGAAGCGTGAGCATGTGTTTCCGCTCGATGACGTCCCACTTAGTGACGTCCAGATACGTTTGCTCAAGTCGTTGGTCGGCGAGCTCACCCACGTAAATCGCCTGATCCTTCACGAGGCGTTTGATCTTGGGCGCGGCATGGGCCTGAACGATGCCCTGATTTACGACGTTGTCACCTGGAGCGTAGGCGCCTCCGCATGGTCGGATAGCCATGCTCAGCAATACAGCAACGAGCAGCCTGCAGATCTAGTCAGTGCCATTGCGCCGCCGCTGACGAGGATACCGCATCTCATCTGCCCCTAAACGGAGGAATTGTAATGGAACTCGAGCAAAGGACCGCATTGGAGCACGCCGCACGAAAACGCATCAAGGATTCCCATGCCCTCGACGGCGATGTCGATCGGTTGACCCACTTCTACCGCGGATGGGCCAGTTCCTACGAGTTGGATGTCGGCCGCGACCAATACTGCGGGCCGATGGTCGTTGCGGAATTGGCGGGTGCCGTGCAGACAGCGTATTTAGCCAATGAGCGAACTACCGTCGCAATCCTGGATGCTGGTTGCGGAACGGGCCTCGTCGGCGTGCAGTTGAAGCGCCTTGGCTTCCAGTTGCTCGACGGCTTCGACCTCTCCGAGGAGATGGCCGAACAGGCTCGGAAAACCCGCGTCTACCGCCATGTCCGAGATGATGTCGACCTTAACGGGCCGCTCTCCGACTACTCCAGTGGGACCTACGATATTACGGTCTGCTGCGGCGTTTTCACGCTCGGTCACGTCCGACCGGGTGCCCTGCGCGAACTGGCTCGCGTCACGCGCCCCAACGGATTCATCATCGCAAGCACCCGCAAGAGCTATGCCGAGACGACATCCTTTGAAGATGAGGTGCGGATTCTGCAGGATGCGGGCGTGCTTGTGACGACACAGTGTCTAAACGACGGCAAATACATTGCGGAGGAGGGCGCGCATTACTGGGTTTTCAAAGTGCCCGATAGGGCCTGCGCAGAAATGGAGCAGAAGCTATGACCACACTACCTCAAATCTCACTAACAAAACTAGCAGCCGATGCGACCCAACACGAAGAGCGCGAGCGCCTACGCCTGGCCTGTGAGGAGTACGGGTTCTTCTATCTTGAACACGGAATCCCGAAAGAACAGATCGCAGAGGCGATCCAGGCTTCCCGGCGGTTCTTCGCGCTGCCACAGTCGACAAAGGAACGTTTCGGTCACGCCGCACAAGACGTGTACCCTGCTACCGCCCGTGGATATAGTCCGTTGCACGGCGAGGTGCTACATCCCGAGGCTGGCCCCGATCCCAAGGAAATGTTCGACCTCGGAATCGAGAATGAAGGCGACCGGCGTCCGTTTGCCGGTCGCACACGCCTTCCGGATGACGCGTTGGCTCCTAGTTTCGCACGAAGCCTGCTTGCTTTGCAGGATACCATGGTCCACAAGGTTGTGCCGCAGCTCGGAATGGCTCTGGCCGACCTGCTCGGAATGGAAGAAGGCTGGTTCCAACGCCATTTCAACCCGCCGACAGTCCTGCAACGCGTGATCCGGTATCCGTCTACTGGCGGCACGGCCGGAAAGCATACCGACAACGGGTTTTTCACGCTGCTGCTGCAGGAGGAACTTTCCACGCGCTCTTTGCAGGTGTGGTTCCGGGGTCGCTGGGCGCCGGCGCCAAGCTTGCCCGACAGTCTCGTTGTCAATCTGGGCGACATGCTTCAAGCGTTGAGCGATGATAGATTCAAGAGCACCCCTCACCAAGTCGTGCATAGTGGATCGACTGACCGGATTTCGCTACCGTTTTTTATCTATCCGGACGTGGATGCTCGCCTGACTTCGCGGCAGGGGCGGCAGTCCTTCAGTGTCGCAGAAGTGATGCTGCGAAACTTTGACTCAATCTGGAAAACAAGGAATGGAGCTGGACGGGCACGAGAATTGCAATAGGTCCTTCGGTTTCTCAAGCTCGACGATTCATGGACAAGGCTCCACGTCGGCAGGAAATCGCTATCAGAGGCTAATCGTCCCGCAGTCCCGCGAGAGCCACAAGGCGCTGGATGCTCAATCGAACAATGGACGGCGCGACCAGACACCCTCTGGCGAGTTGGGTAGGCCACCACCACCGCCTCTATTCGGTCGCTAGTCATCCATTAACGGCTTTGCCATGCCAATCCGCCTCCGTCGCATGGAGTTGCCGCCGGAAATCGGAGTCTAGGCGAGCCGTATCGACAATCTCACACCTGGAGGAGCGATTATGAGCCAGAAGAAGGCGATGCGCGCGGTTATCCTGACTGGTCACGGCGGTCTGGACAAGCTTGCGTATCGTGAAGATTGGCCCGTTCCGACGCCGCGTCCCGGGGAAGTGCTCGTCGAGGTCGGCGCATGCGGTCTGAACAACGCAGACATCAACACGCGCACGGCCTGGTATTCCAAGAGTGTCACTGACGGCATTACGCCCGCTGCTGGAAGCGCCGGATTTGCCGAGGCGCAGTTCGACACAGGCAGCTGGGGAGGCGCCGCGATAAGATTCCCACTTATTCAAGGTTCCGACGTGGCGGGCAGGATCGCCGCGGTCGGTGATGGGGTGAGTTCCACTCGGATCGGCGAAAGGGTCATTGTGGATCCATGGCTTCTCGGTTCGGCAGACTGGATGAATACTTCAAGTACTATCTACTTCGGATCCGAATGTAACGGCGGGTTCTCCGAATTCACGACTGTACATTCCCAAAACGCGCTTCGTATTGATTGCAATTTGTCCGACGCCGAACTCGCAACGTTCCCTTGCGCCTACGCCACGGCCGAGAATCTGGTGGCGCGCACGGGCCTGCGGCCGGGAGAAACCGTTGTAATCGCCGGCGCCTCGGGGGGCGTGGGAACTGCTGCGATCCAGTTATGCCGACTGCGTGGTGCGCGCATCATTGCTATTGCATCCCCGTCCAAATCGAGCGTTTTGAGAGAGCTTGGCGCCGACACTGTCCTCGATCGCGAGACGCCGGAAATGTCCGAGGCAATCCGAGCGGCCGCTGACGGTGAAGTCCACGTCGCGCTCGACGTAGTCGGGGGCCGTACCTTCCACCATCTCGTCGGTGCTTTGCGGCAAGGTGGCCGATATTCGACCTCTGGCGCCATCTCGGGACCGATGGTCGATTTTGACCTCAGGCAACTCATCTACAAAGACCTTCAACTGACCGGCGCGACGATTGTGCCCCCGGGGACGGCAAGGCGATTGGTCGACCTGATTGAACGTGGCTTCCTGCGGCCTCTAGTTGCAGCAGAGTATGCGCTGCCGGACCTTGCAAAGGCGCAGCAGGCTTTCATGGAGAAGCGCCACGTTGGCAACATCGTCGTCAATGTCTGATATGGAGTCTTATAGATCAGCGTAGGAAATCCCTCTTGCGCCCTTCTCGCAGCAGTCGTGCAACTGGGCGTCAAATTATCTCCCTCTGACGCCGCTTCACTGGTGTATGATCCAAAAGAAATGATCCGTATGTCTCTGTCTTTCAATAACGCACAAACTGATGGAGTTTTTCGCGAGCGCAGGTCTCAATTCAGGACAATTTTCGAGGTTTAATTTTCAGAGATATTAATTAATGTATACCACCCAGCTACCAAGTTGCTGAGGAAAGCCGCCGCAGGACAATCATCCCAAGTCTTCTGGCCACTGGAGAGCGAACGATGCAATATCCCAAAGAGTTGACTGATGCCCTCGAATTCGTATGGGGAGAGGGCATTCTTTCGCCAGGCGGGCCGGAGGAGGTCGCGCAGATGCTGGAGGGCATCGACCTTTGCGGCCGCCGCGTGCTCGATATCGGTTCAGGCCTTGGGGGTGTCGACGTGCTGCTGGTGGTCCAGCACGGCGCAGCCGCGGTTGTCGGCATCGATGTCGAGCCGCAGCTGATCGAATCCGCCCGTGATCTAGCGGCGAAGAAGGGGCTCGCCGAATGCGTCACCTTTCAACTGGTCACACCGGGGCAACTCCCGTTTGCAAATGCCAGCTTCGACGTGGTCTTCTCCAAAGATGCACTGTTACACATCGCCAACAAAGCGGAGGTCTATGCGGAGCTCCTGCGTGTGTTGAAGCCTGGTGGTTGGTTCGTTGCCGGGGATTGGTTTTGGTCCGAGGGCGCAGCCGAGAACGCAGTAGTTCTTGCTTGGCTCTCGAACCTGCAACTGAAATTTGCCTTCACGCATCCCGCCGACGCCCTCCAGGCGCTCAGCGACGCGGGTTTCACTGAACCTAAGGTCACGGATCGCCGCCATGAACTGCTGGAAGCTAACCGGAACGAGGTAGCGCTGCTTGAGGGACCGGTGCGCCAGAAGCTTGCAGCGGTCGTCGGCATGGAGATGGCCGAGAGCCGTCTCGCCAGCGCCAAGGGCCGCCAGGCAGCACTCGAATCCGGCGCCCTCATCCCCTGCCATCTCAGGGGCCGCCGCCCGACTTAGAGGGCAGCACCCGCCCGAGCACTGCGAACCGACTATCGCAGACGGCGCGTCGCTCACAGTCGAAAGTGCACGGTTCCGGTACTGTCTGCAGCTAGCGCCTTCGCAGCCGAGCCTTATAGTGACCTGTCATGGCTGGGGGCGAGATGGAAGCGGCGGCGGTAGGCGCGGCTTAAGCTCTCGCTCGCAGGAAATCCGCACATAAGCGCGATCTTGCCAATCATTTCTTGCGAGTTCCGAAGAAGGTTGCGCGCCCGGTCGAGACGGAGCTCGAGATAGTAGGCCTGCGGTGACTTTCCAAGATGGCGAATGAACAGGCGCCGGAGCTTCCATACGGGCCATTCCAGGCGGTTCGCGATGTCTCCGATGGGCAGGGGCGTCTCCATGTTAGCCAGCATGATTTCAATGGCCTTCGCGAGAGTGCGATCAATGCGCGGGATGGACCAGTCAATGCCAAAGGACCCGTCGGCCCGATCCGATTCCAGCGGACGATAATTGAGGATCTCTGCAACGCGTCGCGCCAGTCGTTTGTCCTCGAAGTGTGAGATCAAAGCAAGAGTCATGTCCATCGTCACCACCCCACCCGCACTGGAACACCGGTCTTCGTCCATATTGAACAGACGATCGCTGAAAAATGCCTCCCCGCGGCTCTCTCGGAAAGCCACGACCGCCTCGTGATGCACCGCTGCCGGACGACGGTCGAGCAAACCCGCTTCTGCAAAGAGGAGGGCCCCTGTATCAACGCATCCCATCAGGCAACCCGATCGCGCGCGACGCCGTAGCCAACTCAGAAACGCATCCGTTTTCATCCTGTCCGGAGCATAAGAGGCCAGGAGGATCACCGCGTCGGTTGGTTCCTCGTCCAAACCTCCGCTTACCTCCAGTGCATGTCCCGAGGACGATTTCGGTGAGTTCCCATCAACGCTAAGAATGCGCCAGCGGAAGACTGGCCGCAAGCTCTCTCGATTTGCAAGTCGCAAGGGCTCAGTGACCAACGCCAGTGAAAGAAGGGGGAAGCCCTCTCCGATTACGATCGTCACAGACCTCATTCTCTGGTGCCAGTTATTCGTTTGTTGGTGTCATCCCTATAGATGAGCATATTGGTATTCTCGATTCAAGATACGCCAGTCGGGACCCTGATGACGCACCCTCTTGAACCGTTTTTCCGTCCCAAATCAATCGCCTTTGTCGGCGGAAGCAATCTAAACCCCGCATTGAAGTATCATCGCGACCTCGGCTTCGACGGCCCGACATGGGTTGTCAGCCCGAAGTATGACACGCTTCAGGGCTACCCTTGCATTCCCTCCATCGAGCATCTGCCCGGAGCCCCGGACCTCGCCTTTGTTGCAATCCGGCGCGAGGCAACCATAGAGGCGATCGCGGAGCTTCGCGCAAAAGGCTGCAAGGCCGTGGTATGCAACGCTGCTGGGTTTGCGGAAACCGGCAAGATCGGCGGTGACCTGCAGGCGCGGTTGATGGCTGCGGCGGGCGAAATGCCGATGCTCGGACCTAACGCCGTCGGTTTGGTAAACTTCGTCGACCCGATGGCCGCGATAATGGATCACTTCGGAATCCATCGTGTGGAGAAGGGCGTTGCCGTGGTCAGCCAGGGCGGAGGCCTTCTATGCGATGCCGTATTCTCGGATCGGGGCCTCCCAATCACCCACTTAGTGGGTGGCGGCAACCAGGCCTTGACGGGTATGGAATCCTGCGTCGACTACCTTCTCGACGATCCCCGTGTGACAGCGATAGGCCTGTCGTTCGAGGGCCTTCTCGATATCGCCGTCCTACGACGTGCTGCTGTAAAATCCTTACAATTGGGCAAGCCCATCGTGGCAATAAAGTTCGGAAAAACCGAATCCGGCGCGCATGCCGCGGCAACCCACACGGCGTCAATGACGGGGCGCGGGGCAGCTTGGGAAGCGCTCTTCGACCGGCTCGGAATCATATCGACGGCCTCAGAGT
Source organism: Mesorhizobium sp. M0030 (assembly GCF_040323695.1). Lineage (NCBI taxonomy): Bacteria > Pseudomonadati > Pseudomonadota > Alphaproteobacteria > Hyphomicrobiales > Phyllobacteriaceae > Mesorhizobium > Mesorhizobium sp. M0030. The sequence continues at coordinate 97,425 of NZ_JAMYVE010000017.1, forward strand.
CTGAATTCTTCGAGACGCTGAAGCTGATTTCCTCTGGGCAGATGCCGAAAGGTCGTCGGGTTCTAGTTACAGCAGTTTCCGGCGTCCTCGGCGTAATGTTGGCGGACCACTTGAGCGCGGCAGGATTCGAGCTGCCCCAGCCGACAGGCGAACGTGTGGTGCACCTGCGCGAGGTCCTGCCGCTCATGGCTACGCCCTGCAATCCGCAAGACGTCACCATGGGCGCATGGAACGATAAGGAGCGTCAGACGGCGATCTACTCGGCCCTGCTCGACGAGGGCTACGATGTCGCGCTGATGGTCCAGAACTACCCGCGTGAGGGCATGTGGGACGTCAGCGAATACGCGGCGCAGGTAGAGGCATTGGCTGGGGCCTGCGCAGGTCGCGGCGTGGCGGCCATGCAGCTCGCTCCTATGGTCGACTGCTTCCCTGCCCACGCGCGCGAACATACACAAAGCCTCGGGCTGGCCGCCATGCAGGGCCTTGAAGAATGCATGAAGGCGCTCTCTCACGCCGTATGGTGGCGCGAGCGTCGCGATGAGCTTATGGACGCTGGAGTGGAGCGGCTGGCAAACGTCGAAGCCGCGAGACCGAAGCCCGGCGTCAGCCATGACGAGGCGGCGGCGAAACGTATGTTGGCGGCGGCCGGCGTGAACGTACCCACTTTGCGCGTGACAGCCCCTGATAGGGCCCATGAGGCTGCGTCAGAGATCGGCTTTCCAGTCGCGTTGAAGGCGCTCGATGCGAGGCTTCAGCACAAGACCGAGGCGGGTGCGGTGCGGATCGGTCTTACCTCGCCCCAGGAGGTACGCGAGGCAGTCGACGCCATGCGAGCCGACATGAAGCGCCTGGTGCCGGACATTCCGCTCGCTGCCATGCTCGTCGAGGCAATGGCGCCCGACGTTGTTGCCGAGGTGATGGCCTCCGTCTCTTTCGATTGGTCGGTCGGTCATATTCTAATGATCGCCGGCGGTGGTCTTGAGGCTGAGCTGTGGAACGACAGCACGCTTTTGGCCGCACCCTTTCTCCGCGCCGAGATATCGCGTGCCTTGGACCGTCTCAAGGTTGCTCAGCGCATCAGGGGATGGCGGGGTAGACCCTCAGGTGACCGCGAGGCGCTCCTCGACACGCTTGGGGCGCTGGCAGGCTTCGCCCTCGCTGAGGGTGCCGAGGAGGTCGAGATCAACCCAATCCTGGTTGGACGCAGGGGCGCGCTCGCCGTGGACGCGGTTCTGAAGCTGGCCAGACGCGAGGAACGCGTCGCCTGACGCAAAGGGAGAGACGATGCAGAACATTTCACCTGAAACGACTGAGTGCAAACATCTGCTCGATGAGATGGACGCGGAATGTCTGCTGGAAGATACTGAACCGGCCGTCAACGCGATGCTTGTTCGCCTAGTAGCCGAGCTAGGGTCGGTGCGGACAGCGATGACGAAGTCAACGTGATCGTTGTACGTGGCGATGGCCGCGGGTTCTGCCCGGTCATTCACAAGATGTACCTGAACCGCGTCTACGAGGTGGAGGGGCTGAGCACTGGAACGAACTATTACCTCGAGCAAGTGGCGATCATGGGCGCCCAGCCGGCTCCGGGAAATGCTGAGTTCAGCAAGATGGCCGCGGAGAAGGGTCTCGTGCCGCATTGATGCATGCCAACGCCCAATACAAAGGCCTGGACTGATGGACTTCAAGCTGACTGACGAGCAACAGCTGCTCTCCGATACCGCACGGAAGTTCTGCGAGAAGGAGCTCATCCCGCACGAGCATGTCCTCGAGACAACGAACGAGCTGCCCCGCGAGCTGGAGATGGACATTCGCCGCAAGGCGATGGAGCTGGGCTTGCATGCCTGCAACATGCCCGAAAGCGTGGGCGGTGCTGGTCTCGACTGCGTTTCCTTCACCCTCGTGGAGAAAGGCTTGTCGCGCGCCTCTTTGGCATTGGCGGAATGCGTCCGGCGGCCGAACAACATCCTGGCTGCGTGCGAGGGCCAGCAGGTCGCGCAATTCCTCGAGCCTGTCATGCGGGGTGAGAAGCGCGAATGCATAGCGATGACGGAGCCTGATGCCGGGTCCGATCTCAAGGGGATGAAGACCCGCGCTGTCAAGGACGGGTCCGACTGGATCATCAATGGCACCAAGCACTTCATCTCGAATGCCCAGATCTCCGATATCGTGATTTTATTCGCCGCGACGGGCGAGGAGGAGACGCCCGCCGGCGCGCGGAAGAGGATCTCCTGCTTCCTCATCGACCTTGATACCCTGGGGCTGGAAGTGGCCAAGGGATACGATCACATGGGCCACCGGGGTTACTACAACAACATTCTGCGCTTCGATGACGTGCGGGTTGGCGGGTGGCAGATGGTCGGTGCCGAGGGCGAAGGCTTCAAGATCGTCAAGGACTGGCTCGGGCCGGGGCGCCTGACCGTTGCGGCCGTCTGCCAAGCGCGTGCCGAGCGGGCTTTCGAGGTCGCAGTTGATTTTGCCGCACAGCGCAAGCAGTTCGGCCAGCCGATCGGCAAGTTCCAGGGCATCAGCTTTCCGTTGGCCGACATGGCGATCCATATTCGTCTCGGCGACATTCTCCTGATGAACACCGCGTGGCGGGTGGACCAGCACCTGCCGAGCGTGGCTGAGGACTGCGCCATGGCGAAAGTCTGGTGCTCGGAGATGCTGGGTCGCGTCGCGGACCAGGCGATCCAGACCTGCGGCGGCATGGGCGTGATGGCCGATCTGCCGCTGGAGCGAATCTACCGTGATGCGCGCGTCGAGCGAATCTGGGAAGGCACCTCGGAAATACAGCGCCATATCATCAGCCGGCAGCTCATGCGCCAGAGAGGAGCATAGCCCATGCTTCCGAAAACAATGACGGCAGTGCACCTGACCGGGCACGGGGGGCTCGACAGGCTCGAACTCCGGCACAACGTGGCCGTGCCGAAAGCGGGTCCCTGCGAGGTGCTCGTCAGGGTCACCGCCGCGGGTATGAACAACACCGACATCAACACGCGCACCGGCTGGTACAACCAGGCAGTCAACTCCGGAACCACGGCTGAAGGCGGGAAAGACGGTTTCGGCGTGTCCGAACAGGGAATGGGCGACTGGGAAGGAGGATTGACCTTCCCGCGCATCCAGGGGGCGGATGCCGTCGGCCGGATCGTCGCGGTGGGTTCGGGGGTTGAGCCTGGCCGTGTTGGTGAACGCGTGGTCTGCGACCCCTATATCCGCGACCCGGACGACGTGGAAGGCTTTGACAGCGCGGGCTTCCTCGGATCGGAGCACGACGGTGCGTTCGCCCAGTACACCGTTGTGCCGTCGCTCAACGCGGTGAGAGTTCCGGACGATCTGCCGCTCTCGGATGCGGCCCTCGCAACGCTGCCCTGCTCCGGCGGCACGGCGATGAACATGCTGGTCATCGCGGGCGCGGAGGCCCGCGACCTAGCGCTGGTGACTGGAGCGTCGGGCGGCGTAGGCACCTTCCTAATCCAGATCCTGAAGGCGATCGGCGCCGAAGTGGTGGCGGTGGCGGGAACATCCAAGATGTCCGCGGTCGCCGACCTGGGTGCCGATCATGTAATCGACCGGGACGGCGAGGACATCGTGGCGCGCGTCCTCGAAGGGACTGGTGGTCGCAAACTCAGCCTCGTTGCGGACGTCGTTGGCGGGGCCAAGTTCCCGAATCTTCTCAAGCTCCTGCGGCGCGGCGGGCGGTACGTCACGGCGGGCGCCATCGGCGGACCAAAGGTGGAACTCGATCTACGCATGCTCTATCTTAAAAATCTCTCCTTATTCGGATCGACCGTGTACCTGCGGCAAACTTTCCCTCGGTTGATGGACATGGTGGTCTCCGGCAAGATCAAGCCCTTCAGCACGAAGAGCTGGCCATTGGCGGAAATCCGGGCCGCACAGACCGAGTTCTTCGAGAAAAAGCACGTCGGTAGCCTCGTGCTGCTGCCTTCGGCCAGCGAGGGCACGCCATGAAAATAACTAAGATAGTTGCCGTGCGGGACAAAGGTCCCGGACCAATTCGCGCCTGGGATCTGCGCGGAGGTGTTGAAGAAATTCTGGGTGTTCGGGTGGCGGAGTTAGCCCTATGAGCGCGCCGGTCAGAACAGAGAGGCGCGGGCAAGTCCTAGAGATCACGCTAGACCGTCCGAAAGCCAACGCGATTAACGCCGCGACGTCGAGACAGTTGGGCGAGGCATTCCGGTTGCTGTGCAAGGACGATGGCCTCTCGGTCGGCATAATTACCGGCGGGGGCGACCGGTACTTCTCAGCCGGCTGGGACCTCAAGGCCGCGGCCGGGGGGGAAGCGCCCGACGCAGACCAGGGCATCGGCGGGTTCGGCGGTCTCACCGAGTACTGGGATCTCAAAAAGCCGGTCATCGCGGCTGTCAACGGAATGGCTTTGGGTGGCGGTTTCGAACTCGCCTTGGCAGCTGACATGATTGTCGCGGCCGACCACGCGAAATTCGGGTTGACGGAGGCGGCGATCGGACTGATCGCCGATGCCGGCGGCGTGATCCGTTTGCCGCGGCGCCTCCCTCGCGCTGTTGCAATGGAAATGATGATGACCGGTCGGCAGGTCGCGGCGCGTGAACTCGAGCACTGGGGACTAATCAACGAAATAGTCCCGGCCACGTCCCTGATTGATGCGGCCCGCGATCTCGCCGAGCGCGTTGTCGCATGCGCGCCCCTGTCGCTGCAGGCGATCAAGGAGATTGACCGCGCGACCCAAGGCTTGAGCGAGCGCGAAGCCTACCGAGTCATGCACGAGGCCAATCTGCCGGTCTACCGCCGCGTCTATGGAAGTGAAGACGCTGCAGAGGGCATCCGTGCGCTGTCGGAGAAGCGCGCGCCAGTATGGAAGGGACGCTGACCATGGCCGAAACATACGACGCTCCAATCCCTTGGACGGATAGCATCGAGAGTCCGCTTCTGCTCTTCCGCACCAAGATCCGTCCAGAATGGATCGATGTGTTCGAGCACGTAAACACTGCGCACTACCTCACAATATGCGACCACGCCAACTGGGCTTTCTGGAACTGGATCAATGGTCCCGAAGGCACTATGGACGCGCGCGGCGGCCACGAATACGTTATCGTCCAGAACTGCGTCAGCTATGTGGACGAACTCGCTCTTGGCACGCCGATCCATGTTACCACGCAGCTAGTTGACATGGACGACAAGCGCTACGTGTTGTTTCACCGCATCTGGAAATTAAACGGTGAAGTCCTTGCGGCCACAAATGAAGTCAAATGCCTCGCCTTCAACCTGATCGAGCGAAGGCCCAACAAATGGCGTCCGATCGTCGCAGAACGGCTGGAAAAGGTCCGTCGCGCGCACGCAGAACTCGGGGTTCCCGAAGAGGCCGGCAAAGGCATCACTCTAAAGCGGAAGTGAACATGCGCATCCAACGGATAACGCTTTTTTCGGTGCCAATCGACGTCGGAATGGAGCTGACGCGCTACGTGGCAAGTCAGTCGATCAATCCGGCGCTAGACGTGTTGGTCGTGAAAATTGAAACGAACGACGGCCTAGTCGGTTGGGGCGAGGTCTCCTCAGCGCCGCCATACTACCTGCCGGAACTCTCCGCAGGCGCGAGAGAAGGAATCCGCCACGTCGCCCCAGCCGTGCTGGGCCGCGATCCACGTCAAGTCGCCAGGACTATCGGCGAGATCTCGATGGCGCTCCGCGGACACGGCAACGCGAAAACGGCGTTGGAGATGGCCCTGTGGGACTTGGCGGCCAAGGCGCATGGCCTTCCGCTCGTCGACCTGTGGGGTGGAAGGGTGGCGGAGAGCCTCCCCGTACTTACCGTGATAAGGATCGGCACTCGCGAGCAGACCCTTGCCGCGTTCGAAGCCGAGCGGGCCAAAGGTTATTCCCGTTTCCAGATCAAGGTCGGGGCTGGCGAGCCACACGAAGACATTGCCACAATACGGATGGTTCAGGAGATTGCTCTGCCCCACGAGCGTCTTTGGTACGACCCGAACCGCGCCTGGCTGGTCGATGACGCGATCCGCGTAATTTCGGCCGTCCGCGAACTTTCACCTATGATCGAGAACCCTTGCGAGAGCTACGAGGAATGTCGTGCCGTGGCACAGCGGACTGGCGTCCCCATAATGCTCGACGAGGTGATTGATAGCCCCCGGCGCTTCCTGGAAGCAGTTCAGGACAAGGTGCTCGACGTGGCGTCCCTCAAAACTTCCTGTATCGGAGGGATTGAGGCCACCCGGCAAGCCATGAGCCTGGCAAAGATTCTCGGCGTGCCTGTGCGGGTTGAGGACTACTACGGAACCGGCATCCTGCTGGCGTGCGTCACGCATATGGCTCACACCCTCCCGCGCAACATTGTCTTCGGACTTTACGACTACGCAAGCAAAAAACTGCCGCTTGTGAACAATCCGCTTCTTGTCGAGAAGGGCGAAATCCGGCTGCCCGACGATTGTCGGCCAGGGCTGGGCGTTGACGTGAACGAGTCGTTGTTGGGCGAGGCGATCGCGGTCATGGACGCAACGTGATGCGGGGTACGCGCGTAGATGCCGCCCGAGCAGACCGGCAGGGGAGTCCCCGCTTCTCGTTTGCCGATGCGCACCTGATGATCACTCTCGTCAACTTGTGCCGGATTCGATGAGAAACGCGCTAGCCGGCATCAGGTCGGCTGGATTCTCATTGGCGTTTTCAATCTTCATGAATGTGGCCCCTGCACGTTTTCCTTTAGCTAGCCATGCCAATTATCGAGTCGATATGCCCACCAACCCGTTGAGAAACAAACAGAAAGTGGCGATGACCGGCGCGAAGATCGTGCAAGCGTCGCGGCATTCTGTAAAGACGGTGAGCCTGGCAAATGCCCGCGAAACCGGCCGCGGTTGTGCGGGCCGACTTACGGTTGGGTCTCCAGGTCAGGGTGTCGAGCAGCAGACGGAGGGAGGGATTGAGTCAGAACAATGACGAAGGACATGCCGCTTCTCTTCGAGACATTCCTGGAAAAGCTGTCGGAGAGTGTCGATGAAACAGATTTCCGGGATGCCATGGCTGGGGCGGCCGCACCACTTGATCTACTCACCTTTGCCTATCTGTCCTTGCCATTGCAGCCTTGTGGCAAGCCCAAGCTGATCTCGAATTATCCGCCTCCCTGGACCGCGCACTATCTGCAAAACCAGTATCAGAAAGTCGATCCCGTCATCATGCGGGCGCGGTGTGGCGGCTGCCCGTTTCCATGGGGATCAGATTTGCGTGGCGTTGGGAAATCGCAGATTCAGCAAAGGCTGTTCGCTGAAGCGGCAGAGTTCGGCATCCGCTGCGGTTTGACGGTCCCGATTATCGATCGCAGAGGCTGTGTTGCAGCGATGACCTTTGCAGCTGATACGCCCAATTCCGCGTTCCTGCGCGTTGCTGAGCGATATGAACAGGCGCTCCAACTCATGGCGACATGTTTTCACATTTATGCTCGTCGAAAGCTGTCCGGCAATCGAACAGTGGACGGCGTTTCGCTGACACCTCGCGAATATGAATGCCTGCAATGGGCGGCGCGCGGCAAGTCGGCCTGGGCTATCGGCTGCATCTTGGGCATCAAACCGCGCACCGTCGCTTTCCACCTCGACAATGCCAAGAAGAAGCTCGGCGTGCACACCAAAGATCAGGCCGTAGCCCTGCTGGCCTCCTCACGATCTTCACTTCTCTGAGAAACTGAATTCGTCTTTGATCCTCCTGTGCATGTGCACAGGCTGTTTCGGCTGGCCATTCGCCTCCAATGCAGGGTCATTCCTTCCCAGACGCCATCATGTGCAACTTATTGCACCCGATTGGTATGGTGACTTTGCAACGAACTACATGCAATGCACCCACTGCGATACCGCGTTCAAGGAGCGGCTCCACGGATGTACGGACGAATGGCGGGAGATCGATTCGTACGACGCGTTGAGACTGCACTATCCGATTTTGCGAGATTCCGACGGTCGTCTCGATGGTTGCGTCCGCTTCCGTCGAGCGGGCCGACTATACTTCGCGACACCGTTCCGGTGCTGTTGGAAGGAAAGACGGCGCCCGAGGGACCGAGCGTTCGGGAAAGCACCCGCTTTGCGCTCGATGTTGCCTCATCCGCCCCCGAAGGGAGCGGGTGGCGTTGCTGTTGGCAATTACGAGCTCTTCGCAGTATGATTGAGTTTGGCCTGTCGCGCTGTGTCAGCCGAATTGTCACCCTCACCGATCTGCGCATAGAGCGCATCCTTTGCCTCGCCGGCTGGCCGCGCGGATCGGCGAACTCCACACATCGGGAACACCCGCGGCGTGGCCGGATATCTCAACGTCTCCAACGAGACGGTGGATGCCAGACCCCTGTGTCCGCCGGAAGCGCGTGGCCGTCGCCTCTGCTTCGTCCTCCAGGCGCTCGGCGGTTCGCTTGCCGGGGGGTGCAACGGGGAAATGCCGAAGCCCTGATCGGCGAGCCACGGGTTCAGGCCGGCCGGTGAGATCCTGCCGATTATCTGCGTGGAGGCGTTCGCCGCGCCATCCAGGACGGCACGCGCTCTTAAAGACGAGTACAGGGATTCCTTGCTTGAAAGGCGAAACGAAGCGCACAGCGCGATTGTTCAGCCGGGGAACAATTTCTTGTAGCCAGTTGTGACCATCCAGTTCGCACGGGCGAGATGACTACGAAGAACCCTCCTGGCGCGCTCCGGTTCGCGTGCTGGATCGATGCCGAGGATCAGGTGGGCCATCTCTTCTTCGCTCGCACCATCGGCGGAGGCGTCTAGGAGCCGCATATAAGTCGTGAAATGCGCTCTATCGTAAGCCGTGAGGCTGTCCGACCAGTGCACTTCGTCGGCAATTGGCGTGTTCGATTTAGGCTGTAACATCGCTGGTTATATCTCCGGAAAACGGCCTCCGCGAAGCCCCTCCGCCAGCGGATTTAGATGCTCGATGTGGATTACATATTATAGTTGATAAACTCAAGCTGCCTAATCCGCTGGCTGTCGTGCATGGATATGCGCAGGTTGGTCGGACGTAATGTGCAGAGGATCAGGCTAAGGAAGCGTCTGACGCAGGAGCAGCTTGCCGAGATTTCCGGGTTCAGCCAGCAGTACATCAGCGGCTTGGAGAAAGGCCGAAGAAATCCGACGATCATCACGATATATGAACTGGCATTGGCCCTCGGCGTCAGCCACACGGATCTGGTTCGGCCCGACAAACAGGCCTGACCCACCCGACTTCCAAGTAATTTGCTACGGGCCCGGGGGGGGGGGGGGGGGCGGGCGGCGGGGGGGGGGCGCCGGGGGGGGGGGGGGGGGGGGGGGGGGGGGGGGGGGGGCCGGGGGGGGGGGGCGCCCCCGGGGGGGGGGCGG
>NZ_JAMYVE010000018.1:0-84090 GCF_040323695.1 Mesorhizobium sp. M0030
GGGGGGGGGGGTTCTCGCGGGTCGAGTTTGCGGGGCCCCCCCGCGGCCTGTTTCCCCGCCCGCGTTGGGGGGGGGGCGGCCCCCCCCGCCGGGGGGGGGGCCACTGCGCCCTACGAGAACCCCCACCCCGATCCGCTTCGCGGATCGACCCTCCCCACAAGGGGGAGGGTACGAAACCCCTCAAAACTCGATCCCCTGCTGCGCCTTCACGCCGGCCGAAAAATGATGCTTCGTCACGCCCATCTCCGTCACCAGATCCGCCGCCTCGACCAGCGCCGGCTTGGCGTTGCGGCCGGTGACGACGACATGCAGACCTTCGCGCCGCGCTTTCAGCGCCGCCACCACTCTGTAGAGATCGAGATAGTCGTAACGCAGCGCGATGTTCAGTTCGTCCAGCACGACGAGGCTGATCGAGGGATCGGCGATCAGCTCCAGCGCCTTGGCCCAGGCGGCTTCGGCCGCCTTAATGTCGCGCTTCAGATCCTGCGTCTCCCAGGTGAAACCCTCGCCCATCGTGTGCCAGACGACGCGGTCGCCAAACGCCGCGAAGGCATCCTTCTCGCCGGTGTGCCATTTGCCCTTGATGAACTGGACGATTCCGACGCGCTTGCCATAGCCGAGCATGCGTAGCGCCAGCCCGAAGGCAGCCGTGGTCTTGCCCTTGCCGGGTCCGGTGTTGACGATCAGCAGCCCCTTCTCGACCGTCTTTTCCGCGACCTCGGCGTCCTGCACCGCCTTGCGCTTGGCCATCTTGGCGCGATGGCGCTCTTCATCTTTTGCGTCGATAACGGTCATCTCATTTCACCTTGAGCGGCAGCCCCGCCACCATCAGAAGCACCATATCAGCTACCACCGCGATCTGCTGGTTGAGCCTGCCGGCGGCATCGCGGAACCGGCGTGCCAGCGCATTGTCGGGCACAATGCCTTGTCCGACTTCGTTGGAGACCACGAACCACGGCCCGCGCGGCCGCGAAAGCACATCGGCCAGCCGCCGGCACTCCCCCTCTAGATCATGATCGGCCAGCATATGATTGGTCAGCCAAAGCGTCAGGCAGTCGACAAGCACCGGCTGGTTGTCCGGCAATGCCTCGAGCGCACCGGCAAGATCAAGCGGGGCATCGATGGTCGCCCATCCCTCGCCGCGGCGCGAGCGGTGTTGCGCGATGCGCTCGCGCATTTCGCCGTCATAGGCTTGCGCGGTGGCGATATAGGCCCATGGCGGCGGCAACGCCGTCGCCAAAGTTTCGGCATGCGCGCTCTTGCCGGAGCGCGCACCGCCGATGATGAAGGTCAAACTGCGATCAGGCAAAGCTGTCGCGCAGGCTGGTCGCGGTGCCGGTGAAGCGCGAGTGCACTATGCCGACAACTGCGCCGAGCACCAGCCAGAACACCAGATTGGTCAGCGTCACCGCCACCACGAACTGATGATGCAGGCCCTCCGGGATCGGCGTTACGAAACTGTCAGGCTGCGGCGCGCCGACAATATGCGGGGCGACGATCAGGACGACGGCGAGCACGGTCAGGGGCGCCGACGTGCGGAAGGTGATAAGGGCAAGACCGATCGCCGTTGTCATCACCGTTGCCCACCACCAGATCTGGCGCTGCATGAGATCGGCCGCCGGCATTGCCGGCAGTTCCGGCGGCAGGCCGAGGCCCGGCGCCAGCGTGAACACGGCAAAGCCGGCCAAGCCCCAGAACACGCCCTGGCGCCAGCTGCCGATGCCGCCGGCGAACTCGGAAACCGCCACCAGGACCAGCGCGAAGCCGATGCCGGTGACGATATTGGCGACGACACTGAAGGCGAAACGCTCGAAGCCGTCGGCCGGCGCCCAGCCTTCGTCCTCCGCCGGCGCGGCTGCTTCAGCCGGTGCTGCGCTGCTCACCGCATTTTCCGCCGGCGCGGCGGTGCTCATGGCATCGGTGTCCGCAGCGTTGGCGGCGGGCGCCGCGGCATGCTGATGCTCATGGCCGCCACCAGCCTTTTCGTAGACCTCCGCCTTGAGGATCAGCGGCACGGTGGCGTAGGCCTGCATGCAGGCGAGAGCGACACCCGCCACGAGCCCTGCGATCGCCGCGATGAACACGACGTTGCGAAACAGGTTCATGATGTCAGATCCTCGTCAGTGGCAGGGAAACGCCATCGAATGGCGATAGTCGTGCGCCGCATTGTGGACCGCATCGATATGCGAGAAACCGACAACGCCGACGACGAAAATGCCCAGAAACGCGCTAAGCACGAGCTGCATGAAGCGCGACTGCGAGGAGACGGATGCGCCGAGGGAGACGGAAGCGGTATTCATATCTTGTCCTTTCGCCCTCCACCCGAGGGCATCGAAGTCAGTTCCCTGTCGCCGGCAGGTCTCCTGGCTCGCGGATCAGCGCCCTTCCCCACCTTCCCGAGGAAAAATCCTCAGTGGCTTGGAGAGGACTACCGCACACAGTTGCGGGGGCAGCCACGGCATTGGGCAACAAGTCAGCCCTCACCGCATTCCCTCTTGGTCCCTAACGGAACCGACGACATGCATGACTATAGGCTGAAACGGCCGCATCCGGCAAACCAAATTCCGCCGGCCAACAGCGCGAATGCGCCATGCGGCGTTACGGGTTCAACGCGGTGATCCGCTCGGCAACCAGCCGCTGCAGCCGCCACAGATGGCGATCGTGAATGCCGCGCTCTTCAAGGTTTTTCACCGTGTTGTAGAGATAGTCGGCGCCCGATCCCCAGTGCCCGCAGGACGTGGCCAGCCTTTCGACGATCTTGCCTTCGTCGAGCGGGCCGGAATAGGTCAGGCCGTTGCGGTTGATCACGAAGGCCAATGCCCTGAGCGGTCCGGCCTCGCTTGCAAGCTTCAGCATGCGCGGCCGGTAGCTTGTCGGCTTCAGCGTGACTTCGCGCCGGAAAAGCCGGCCCAACTGCTCGCGCCGGTTATTGTCGGTCAGCCGAAAGGCGACGCCCTTGCATTGTCCGCCACGGTCCAGCGCCATCATCAGGCCGGGGCTGACCTTGGTGCCGCGCCAGCGCGTCATGTTCATGCAAAAGGACCGATGCCAGCCGCGCGCCAGCGCAACGCGGTCCTCGACATAATCTATTTCCGGTTTCCAGATCAGCGATCCATAGCCGAACAGCCATAGCGGTTCGCTATCCGGGAGTTCGACCTGCAATTCATCCAGAAGCGCGTCATAGTCGGCTTCATCGAGATGCATCGCGTCCGGATCAGGCCCGGGGTCCCTGATCTCGCGCCAGCAGCGCGCGACCAGCTCCGGCGTAAGCGACATCTGTCGTGCGGCCACGTCCGAATCCCCCCAATTCCGAATGTCCCATGTCCACGACATGATTATGCGCCGCGCCTGCAACCGGCAATGCGGCACTCTGATTGACAAACGATTTGCCGGGGTGTCGGCTGACGCTTCATAGGAAGCCAGCCATGCATCCCAACCCGAGCGAGCGCGACCCCTATAACGGCCTGAGCCGGGCCGAACCGACGCTACCGTCATCGGCCTATTGGGATAGCGAGGCTTACCAGCGCGATCTCGAGGCCATCTGGTACAAAAGCTGGCTGCTCGTCTGCCGCGAGGCCGATCTTGCCCAGCCTTTGGCATTCAGGACATTCCGCGTCGGCACGCAGGAAATCGTCGTGCTGCGCGACGACACCGGCGAGTTGCGCGCCTTCCACAACACCTGCCGGCATCGCGGCTCGCAGCTTTGCCAGGAAAGCGAGGGCCGGCTGAAAGCGCGGCTCATCACTTGCCCCTACCATGCCTGGTCCTACTCGCTGCGCGGCGATCTCGTGCGCGTTCCCTCGAAATCGCTGCCAGATGGTTTCGACAAGGCAGATCATCCGCTCTACCGGGTGGCGCTGTCGGTGTGGCGCGGCTTTGTCTTTGTGAACCTTCAGCAGGCGACGGCCGGCTCCGCCGAGACCTCCTTCGATCCCGCATCCGGCGACCTCGCCAACTGGCCGCTGGAAACGCTGGTATCAGGCCATGTCCTGCGCAAGGTGATGAACTGCAACTGGAAAATCTTCTGGGAGAACTTCAACGAGTGCCTGCATTGCCCAGGCGTCCACAAGGACCTGTCTCGGCTGGTGCCGATATACGGCCGCGGCCTGATGAGCCGGCACGACGACCCCGACTGGGTCCGCCATGCCGACAATGACGCACCGGAGTTTTCGGGTGGCCTGCGCGCCGGCGCCGAGACCTGGTCGCGCGACGGACATGCCCATGGCCCGGTCTTCCCGGGCCTGACGCCAGCCGAGCGTGCGGCCGGACAGACCTATGCCACCAGCCTGCCCTCGATGTTCATCGTCGGCCATGTCGATTATGTCAGGACGGTGCGACTGATGCCGCTCGGTCCCGAACAGACCGAACTCACCGCCGAATGGCTGTTCGCGCCCGAGGCGCTGGCTGAGACGGACATCGACAATGTCGTCGCCTTCGGCACCCAGGTGCTGGAGGAGGATGCCGCGATCTGCGAGATCAACCAGAAAGGCCTGCGCTCCATGCGTCACGCGGCCGGCGTGCTGATGCCGGAGGAGTACGATCTGCACCGCTTCCACAACTGGGTGCGCGAGCGGCATGCAGCGCTTGAGGCAACCGCCTGATCGGCGACTAAAGCGACTTCGGCAGATAGCGCCAGGTGATAAAGCCGCAAACAGCGGCCAGAATGCCCAGCGTCACGAACACCGAGCCGAGGCCGAAAAACGCCAGCACCACCGAATAGACCAGCGGCGGCGTCAGCTCGGAAAAGTCGAGATAGGTGCGGTAGACCGCGGCCATCTGCGCCCGCTCATAGGACCGCACCGAGCGCATGAAGGCGGTCGAGCCCAGTGCATCGAGCGCGATGGTGAAGAAGGCGCCGCAGAGCAGGAAAAAGCCCGTAAGCAGCGGCGCGGTAGTGCCGACCGCGCCCGCCGCAAGCAGCGTCGCCGACATCGCGAAATAGGCGAAGGTCATGGTGCGCCGGCCGCCGAAGCGTTTTCCCGCTTTGCCCCAGAAGATCGCCATGAACAACAGCGCATTGCCGGCCGAAACCAGCAGGCCGCCGGCAAGCTTGCCCTCGCCGGTAATCACCATGAACAGCGGCCCGTAGACGAAGAACGTCGTCCAGAAGCAGGAGCGGCCGAAGGCGATCAGCCAGGCCAGCCTGAGCCTGGGTTGTGCTACGAAGCGGCCGATATTGGCCAGCGGATTGGCCGGCCGTGTCTTGCCCGGCCGGATCGACCGGTTGTCGCCCAGCCTGTAGGTCCAGAACAGCGCCAGCAAGGCCAACGCAAACACCGCGACCGCGCCATGCGCGGCATAGATGCCGTAGCGTGTGTAGAGGAAGATGCCGAGTGTCGGCCCGCCGGTCCAGGCCAGCATCGACCACGCCATGCGCAGCGATTCGGCCTGCATGAAATCGGTCTTGCGGATGTGGTCCATGATGTAGAGGTTGAGCGTGATCGACAGGGCGCTCGCCCCCATGACGCGGCACAGCATGCCTGTCAGTTGCCCGGCAAGCGTGTGGGTGACGAAGAACAGAGAGCCTATCGCCAGCAGGCAGGCGCCGGCGGTATAGACCCAGCGCCGGGCAAACCTGCGGATCAACATCGGCATGAACAAGGTCATCGACAGGCCGAGCAGCGCCACGATGGTGTAGAGGATCGAGACGATCTGCTCGTTGTGCAGAATCTCATAAGCCTGGATCGGGATGACGCTCGATACCGTGGCGCGGGCGAAGGATTCGACCGCATAGAGCGAGGCAAAGGTGCGGGCATCCGCCGGACGCAGGGCCGGAAGCCAGATCGGATGGCGCACATGGGTGGACATTTGATCCCCAAATCAGACTCGCGGCGTCAAATCTGCGCTGGCGCTTCCTCCGCCGGTAACAGGAAACCGACCCCTTCCCGGCAAAAAGCGAATTCGGCCAAAGGCTTTCCGGCTCTGGCCTAAAGCGCCGCCCGATGCAGCCGCACGGCGCGACCCGGAGCGTAGAGGGCGGCCTTCTTTTGTCCGGTGCAACCGTGATAGTCGTCTTTGGGGCTGAATCAGATCGCGAGACCATGAGCATCCATACCGCACCCCCTGGAGATCAACTGAAGCGAGATCAACCGAAGCGCATCGTCGCCATCGATGTCGTACGCGGCATCGCGCTGATCGCCATGGCGAGCTACCACTTCACCTGGGATCTCGAAAATTTCCACTACACCGATCCCGGCCTCACCGCCGTCGGCTGGTGGAAGATCTATGCGCGCTGCATCGCCTCGACCTTCCTGTTCCTGGTCGGCGTCAGCCTGTTTCTCGCGCATGGCAGGCAGATCCGCTGGACCGGCTTCTGGAAACGCTTTGCCATGGTCGCCGTCGCGGCCGCCGCTATATCGGCGGTCACGTACTTCATCACGCCGGACAGCTTCATCTTCTTCGGCATCCTGCACGAGATCGCGCTGGCCAGCCTGCTCGGCCTTTTGTTCTTGCGGCTGCCGTCCTTGCTGACGCTTTTCGTGGCAGCTTTGGTGATCGCAGTCCCCCTCTATCTCCGATCCGAAGCCTTCGATCATCCGGCGCTGTGGTGGGTCGGCCTGTCGGCGATCAACCCGCGCTCCAACGATTACGTGCCGCTGTTTCCCTGGTTCGGCGCCGTACTTCTCGGCATCGCCGCGGCAAAGTTTGCGTCCACCACCGGCCTGCTGGCGCGGCTGGCCACGCTGGGATCAGGAAGCTGGACCAGGCCGCTCACCTTCATCGGCCGCCACAGCCTGGCTTTCTACCTGATCCACCAGCCGCTGCTGTTCGGCTGCGTCTGGCTGTTCTCGCAGATTGCGCCGGCGCCCGTCGAAACAAGGGAAGTGATCTTCCTCAAGGAATGCCAGGTATCTTGCGAACAGCAGCGCGACACGGAGTTCTGCACCAGCTATTGTGTGTGCATGCTGGACACGCTGCAAAGCGAAGCGGCATTCGACCGGCTCTACAATGGCGACCAGACCCCGGAGTTCAAAGCGCATCTCGGTGAACTCGCCGGCATCTGCACCGCCAGGACGGAGGAGAGCCCGATGACGCAGGGAGGGCAACAATGACCGACAAGCTCACAAAACCCGGGCTGGCAAAACCCGATCTATCGAGACCACGGCTGATCCCGTGGCCGCCACTGATCTACATCGCCGCCATCGCCATCAGCATCGTGCTCGGCCTGTTCTATCCCCTGCCCTGGATCGGCGACCTCTTGGGCGACCTTTTGTTTGCCGCCGGCTTTGTGGTGCTGTTTGCCGTCGCAGCCCTCTGGTTCACCGCTATCCGCGCCATGATCCGGGCCAAAACGACGATGAACCCCAATGGCTTGCCGGAGCATCTGGTGACGTCTGGCCCGTTCGGCGTGACGCGCAACCCGATGTATCTGGCCAACACGCTGCTTTTGATCGGCGTCGCCTTCGTCTCGGGGATCATATGGTTCCTGCCGCTGGCCCTGATCGCGGCTTTTGCAACGCAGAAGGTCGCCATCGAGAGCGAGGAGAAGGTGCTGTTCGCCAAATTCGGCAAGAAGTACCGCGACTATACGAAGCGGGTGCGCCGGTGGATTTGAGGCGGGTGTGATCGCTGGCAGGGTTCGCATGCCTTGGCGACTAGCCGAACGCCCATCTCTTCATCATCCACGGGCGGAGTAAGGAGCGTAGCGACGCAGCACAGACCCGAGGATCCATGCCGGGACTCCAGAGCGTTGCTATGGTCCAGAATTCGCTACCGCCGCACTCCACGACCGATGTCACGGAATGGATTCTAGGGTCTCCGCGACGGAGCTTCGCTCCTGCTTCGCCCTAGAATGACGAAGTGCGGAAGGGCTCCGGCTAATCACGAACGTTTGCGACGGGCGCGCGCAAACGCTCGACGGTCCGCTCAGGTATTAACCCCCAGCTCCACCAGCCGCTCAACACATGACTCCTCAGCCTGGTCGAGCTCCGCCAGCGTCTCCTCGAGATCGCGGCGCTTCTGGCGCAAATCCTCGCGCTTCTCCTCGATGCGCTTGATCATCAGCTTGAGTTGACCGACCTCGCCGGGCGGTTCCTTGTACATCTGGATGATTTCGCGGATTTCGTTGATCGAGAAGCCGAGCCGTTTCCCGCGCATGATCTGGCGGATCAGATGCCGGTCAGATGGGCGAAACAGCCTTGTGCGGCCCCGCCGGACCGGTTGCACCAGCCCCTCATCCTCGTAGAAGCGCAGCGTCCGCGTCGACACGTCGAATTCGCGGGTCAGTTCGGTGATCGAATAATATTCCCGCATCTTTGCTCCAAATGTCGGAACATCGGAAAACGCCCGGTCGCCCGGGATTTCCAACGCATTCCGATCAACCCCGTTCCAAGCCGGACTCGGCATGGAACCCCGCGCAAGCCTCGCACCACATTTACGTAAAAGTCAATTGAGCCCGCAACGCCTCTTTCTCAAGGGATAGCGAACCACCAGGTGGCCAGCCCCAGGAAAGCAAAGAAGCCAACGACGTCGGTGACGGTGGTGACGAAAACCGCCGACGCCACCGCCGGGTCGATCTTGAACCGGTCGAGCAATAGCGGGATCAGGATACCGGCAAGGGCTGCCACGAACATATTGATGATCATCGCCGCCGCTATGATGCCGCCCAGATTGGCATCGCGGAACCAGACGGCCGCGACGATGCCGATCAGCACGGCGAAGATGATGCCGTTGATGGAACCCACGCCCATTTCGCGGCGGATGATGCGGCCGGCATTGTAGATGTCGAGATCCCTGGTCGCCAGCGCGCGTACCGTGACGGTCATGGTCTGCGAACCGGCATTGCCGCCCATGCCGGCCACGATCGGCATCAGCACGGCCAGTGCCACGATGTGCTCGATGGTGCGGTCGAACAGGCCGATCACCGACGCCGCCAGGAACGCCGTCAACAGGTTGACCAGCAGCCAGGGAACGCGCGAGCGCGAGGTCGAAAGAATGCTGTCGGACAACTCTTCGTCGCCGACGCCGCCCATGCGCAGCAGATCTTCCTCGGCCTCCTGCTGGATGACGTCGACGACGTCGTCGATGGTCAGCACGCCGACCAGCCGCTCGTTCTCGTCGACGACGGCGGCGGACAGAAGATCGTATTGCTCGAAGTCCCGCGCCGCCTCTTCCTGGTCCATGGTGGCCGGAATGGCGTGCCTCGTCTCGTGCATCACGTCTCCGACCTTGGTCGTGCGCTTGGTGCGCAGGATCTGGTCGAGGTCGATGGCGCCGAGCAACTTGAAGCTTGGATCGATGACGAAGATCTGGCTGAACCGCTCGGGCAGGTTCTTGTCTTCGCGCATGTAGTCGATGGTCTGGCCTATGGTCCAGAACGGCGGCACGGCGACGAACTCGGTCTGCATGCGGCGGCCGGCGGTCTCTTCCGGGTAGTCGAGCGAGCGGCGCAGCCTGATCCGCTCGGTGAACGGCAGCTGCGACAGGATCTCGTCCTGGTCTTCCTTTTCAAGATCTTCGAGAATGTAGACCGCGTCGTCGGAATCGAGGTCCTGCATGCCCTGGGCAATTTGCTCATTGGGCATATTGTCGACGATATCGCGGCGGATCGCCTCGTCGACCTCGGTCAGCGACGAGAAGTCGAAGTCGGCGCCGAGCAGTTCGACAAGGGCGCGACGCTGTTCGGGGTGCAGGGCCTCGAGCAGATCGCCAAGTTCCGACTGGTGCAGGTCGTCGACTTCGCGCTTCAGCGTCAGCGTATCGCGATCGGCGATCGCCGCCCCGATCTGGGCGAGGAATGATGACAGAACGGCGCCGTCCTCGCCATAGATGTCGGCGTGGGCATCGTCAGCGGCTTTGGCGCCGGTCGTGTGGTCGTCCTGGCGTTCCACCAGCGGCTCCCGCCATGGGAATTTCGGAAAAGGTGCCTGTCAGGTCTAGCGCGCAACGCACGGTAATATCAAACGAAATGCGCCCCGCCCTGCATATGGGCGAGAGCGATTTCATCAGGATATGACGCCGCCCAGGATTCAGGCGGCGCGACAGCGCATGTCGCTGGGGAAAGAGCACCCCAGCACGGTTGGGGCAGAATTGTCATGATGCAGGTTCAGGCAAAGGCCGGACCCGCCCAGGCGACAACCAGAACAGCCGGAAGCCCTTGAAGATCAGGTCGCAGACGCAGAAAGCAATCGAGGAACGGCGCGTGCGCGTGGTCGTGGCCGAACGCAATCCGCTCGTGATATCGGCGCTGCGCGACATGCTGGACTGCGACGGGCGCTTCGAGCTCCTGGCCTGCGTGCAAAGCGGCAGGCATTTTCTTGAGTTGGCAGCGGAAGGCGAATTCGACGTCGCAATCATCGGGTGGAAGCTTGCCGACATGGACGGCGCCGATGTGCTGGCCGAGGTTCACAGCCGCAAGCTCGGCGTGCGCATCGCGGTGTTTTCCAACGACCACGACATCGGCATCCTGAAGCAGTGCGTGCGCCTCGGCGCCCAGGGCTACTGCTTCCAGTTCGACGATCCAGCGATCATCTTCGAGACCATCCTGGCCGTCGCGCATGGACGCATCTGCATCCCCTACATCGACATCAACAAGGTCAACGACACGCCCTTGTCGCTGCTCACCGTGCGCGAGCGCGAACTGCTGG
Source organism: Mesorhizobium sp. M0030 (assembly GCF_040323695.1). NCBI lineage: Bacteria > Pseudomonadati > Pseudomonadota > Alphaproteobacteria > Hyphomicrobiales > Phyllobacteriaceae > Mesorhizobium > Mesorhizobium sp. M0030. Next base: position 10,587 of record NZ_JAMYVE010000018.1, read on the forward strand.
CCGTGCTGTCCGACGGCTGGACCAATTTGCAGATCGCGACGCGTACGGGGATTTCCGAGAACACGGTGAAGTATCACCTCAAGAATCTCTACGACAAGCTCGACGTCCGCAACCGGGCGATGGCCGTCGCGCTCTATGCGCGCGAGCGGCGTACCCAGAAGCAGCCGTTCGGGTAGGAAAGCGATGAGCCGCGGGTAGGTCACCCGGGTAGGCAACCCCCACCCGCGCGCGGCAAGATGTTACCTCTTGAGGTGTTGTTGCCATTAGCCGTCGAAACGAAACTCCCCATCACCGCTTTGCTGGATCAGGAGGAGTTCGCGACATGGCCGGTTTCACCCATCTTTTCATTCCCGGACCGACCAACATTCCCGAACAGGTCCGCCAGGCGATGAACCTGCCGATGGAGGACATGCGTGCAGCATCCTTCCCCGATCTCACGCTACCGCTGTTCGAAGACATCAAGACGGTGTTCAAGAACGAGACCGGCCGCGTCTTCATCTATCCCTCCTCCGGCACCGGCGCCTGGGAAGCGGCGATGACCAATGTGCTCAGCCCCGGTGACCGCGTGCTGATGTCGCGCTTCGGCCAGTTCTCGCATCTGTGGGTCGACATGGCCGAACGGCTCGGCTTCGAGGTCGATGTCATCGACTGCGAATGGGGAACCGGCGTGCCGCTCGAGCTCTATGCCGAGCGGCTCAGGGCCGACAAGGCGCACCGCATCAAGGCAGTCTTCTGCACCCAAAACGAGACCGCGACCGGCGTGACCAGCGACGTCGCCGGCTGCCGCGCCGCGCTCGATGACGCCAACCACCCTGCTTTGCTCTTCGTCGACGGCGTCTCGTCGATCGGCTCGATCGACTTTCGCCAGGAGGAATGGGGCGTCGATTGCGCGGTCAGCGGCTCGCAGAAGGGTTTCATGCTGCCCGCCGGCCTCGGTTTCCTCTCCGTCAGCAAGAAGGCGCTGGTGGCCTCGCGGAGCGCCACCCACCGCCGCTGTTTCTTCTCCTTCGAAGATATGATCCGCGCCAACGACGCCGGCTATTTCCCTTATACGCCGGCTACTCAGCTGCTGCGCGGCCTGCGCGCCTCGCTCGACCTGATCGCCGAGGAAGGGCTGGAAAACATCTTCGCCCGTCACCATCGCCTCGCCGAAGGCGTGCGCAAGGCGGTCGACGCCTGGGGCCTGAAGCTCTGCGCCAAGACGCCTAAATGGCACTCCGACACCGTCAGCGCCATCCTGGTGCCGGACGGCGTCGACAGCGGCGATGTGGTCAAGCGCGCCTACCAGAAATACCAGACCGCGCTCGGCGGCGGCCTCAACAAGGTGATCGGCAAGGTCTTCCGCATCGGCCATCTCGGCTGGCTGAACGAGGTGATGGTGCTGGCCTCGCTCTCGGCCGCCGAAATGGCGCTGCTCGACTGCGGCGTACGGCTGGCGCCCGGCTCCGGCGTCGGCGCCGCCATCCAGCACTTCCGCGCCTCGGCCGCCGTGCCGGTCGCCGAAGCCGCCTGAGGAGCCGACAATGAGCCACACCATCAACCACCTCAAGAAATTACGGCTGCAGCGCAGCGAGCTGGCGGTTCCAGGCTCCAGCCCGGAAATGATCGACAAGGCGGCCAACAGCGCCGCCGACTTCATCTTCCTCGACATCGAGGATGCGGTCGCCCCGCCCGACAAGGAACGCGCCCGCAAGAACATCATCCAGGCGCTCAACGACATCGACTGGCGCGCCAAGGGCAAGACCGTCTCGGTGCGCATCAACGGCCTCGACACCCATTACATGTATCGCGACGTGGTCGACGTCATGGAACAGGCAGGCGACAGGCTGGACACGATCCTGGTGCCGAAAGTCGGCGTGCCGGCCGATCTCTACATGGTCGAGGCCATGGTCAACCAGATCGAAATGGCCAAAGGTTTCAAGACCCGCGTCGGCCTCGAAGCGCTGATCGAGACCGCGCTCGGCATGGCCAATGTCGAGGCGATTGCCGCGACACCCGGCCGGCTGGAAGCCATGCATTTCGGCGTCGCCGACTATGCGGCAAGCTGCAAGGCGCGCACCGTCAACATCGGTGGCCTCAACCCCGACTATCCCGGCGACCAGTGGCATTTCGCTTTGTCGCGGATGACCGTCGCCTGCCGCGCCTATGGCTTGCGCGCCATTGACGGACCGTTCGGCGACTTCTCCGATCCGGAGGGCTACGTCGCCGGGGCCAGGCGCGCGGCGGCCCTCGGTATCGAAGGCAAATGGGCAATCCATCCCTCGCAGATCGCGCTCGCCAACGGCGTATTCTCTCCACCGGAAAAAGAGGTGACCCGTGCCAGGCGAGTCCTCGAAGTGCTGAAGGAGGCGGAGGCGCAGGGCAAGGGAGCGGCCGCACTCGACGGCAAGATGATCGACGCAGCGTCGGAACGCATGGCGCGCAATGTTCTGGTGGTCAACGAGGCAATCGAACGGGCCAGCCAATTCTCTAGCGAGCCGCGCGTCGCCACGCATTGACTGTTCAGGGAGGACAAAATGGACATCCACGAATATCAGGCCAAGGAACTGCTGGCACGCCACGGCGTGCATGTGCCGCGCGGCGGGCTGGCCTACAGCCCCGAGCAGGCGACCTACAGGGCCCGCGAGATCGGCGGCGCCAAATGGGTGCTGAAGGCGCAGGTGCATTCCGGCGCCCGCGGCAAGGCCGGCGGCATCAAGCTGTGCGCCAATGACGAGGAGATTTCCAGCGCGGCCGAGGGCATGCTCGGCCGCAAGCTGGTGACACAGCAGACCGGCCCGCGCGGCAAGCTGATTTCGCGCCTCTATCTCGAGGAAGCCGTCGACATAGCGCAGGAGCTCTATGTCGGCTTCGTCCTCGACCGCAAGGAAGAGCGCGTCATGATCGTGGCTTCGGCTGCCGGCGGCATGGAGATCGAGGACATCGTCGAAAAGGCGCCGAACTCCATCCTGCGCACATCGGTCGATCCTGGCGTCGGCATGCAACGGTTTCAGGCACGCGAGATCGCCTTCGGGCTCGGCCTCGACCACAATCTGATCGGCAAGGCGACCGAAACCATTTTCGCCTGCTATCAGGTGTTCCGCGACTACGACGCCTCGATGCTGGAGATCAATCCGCTGGTGGTGACCCGCGACGGCAATTTGATCGCGCTCGACGCCAAGATGTCGTTCGACGAGAACGCGTTGTTCCGACGGCCGGAAATCTCCGAGCTGCGCGACAAAAGCCAGGAAGATCCGCGCGAAACCTTCGCCAGCGATCGCGGCCTCTCCTATGTCGGCCTCGACGGCAACATCGGCTGCATCATCAACGGCGCCGGTCTCGCCATGGCGACCATGGACATGATCAAGATCGCCGGCGGCGAACCGGCCAACTTCCTCGACATCGGTGGCGGCGCCTCGCCCGAGCGGGTGGCGAAATCCTTCCGCGCCGTGCTCGGCGACAAGAATGTCGAGACCATCCTGGTCAACATCTTTGCCGGCATCAACCGCTGCGACTGGGTCGCCGAAGGCGTCATCAAGGCGATCCGCGAAGTCGGCGTCAACGTGCCGCTGGTGGTCCGTCTCTCCGGCACCAGGGCCGAGGAAGGACGCCGGATCCTGGCCGATTCCGGCGAGGCGGTAATCGTTGCCGACACGCTTGCAGAAGCCGCCGAAAAAGCCGTCGCCGCATGGCGCGCGGCCACCAAGAAAAAAGCAGCCTAGAGCCGGATGATTTCAGGTCGAATCGACCTGAAATCTGAATCCGTCTCTAAAATCAAACAGATGGAGCATGATGTCGTCCGAAAACCGCTTCACACTTTTCGGCATCATGCTCTAGGGAGGTCGAGAAAATGGCAATCCTGCTCAACCGCAGCACCCGCGTCATCGTCCAGGGGTTCACCGGCAAGATCGGCAGCTTCCATGCCGAAGACATGAAGCGCTACGGCACCAAGCTGGTCGGCGGCGTCACGCCCGGCAAGGGCGGCCAGAAGCATCTCGGCCTGCCCGTCTTCAACACGGTCAAGGGCGCGGTGCGCGAGACCCGCGCCGAGGCCAGCATCGTCTTCGTGCCGCCGCCCTTTGCCGCCGATTCGATCATGGAAGCGGCGGACGCCGGCATTAAACTCTGCGTCTGCATCACCGACGGCATCCCGTCGCAGGACATGATGCAGGTCAAGCGCTACATGCTGCGCTACCGCTACGAGGACCGCATGCGGCTGATCGGCCCGAACTGCGCCGGCGTCATCACGCCCGGACAGGCGCTGATGGGCATCATGCCCGGCAGCATCTATCTGCCTGGCCGCGTCGGCATTGTCGGCCGCTCCGGAACGCTCGGCTACGAGGCGGCGTCGCAGATGAAGTCGCTCGGCATCGGCGTCTCGACCAGCGTCGGCATTGGCGGCGACCCGATCAACGGCTCGTCCTTCAAGGACATGCTGAAACTGTTCGAACAGGATGACGACACCGACGCGGTGGTGATGATCGGCGAGATCGGCGGACCGCAGGAAGCCGAAGCGGCCATCTGGGCGCGCGATAATATGCGCAAGCCCCTGATCGCCTACATCGCCGGCCTCTCCGCCCCCAAAGGCCGCCGCATGGGCCACGCCGGCGCCATCATCTCGGCCTTCGGCGAGTCGGCGCAGGAGAAGGTCGAGATTCTAAAGGACGCCGGGGTGATCATCGTGCCGACGCCGTCGTCGTTTGGCGAGGTGGTTGCAGAGACACTATCACGTATGAAGAAGGCCGCCTGAACAGCGGCCTTCGCGTTCGACCGCGCCTCATGCCGCCTTGTCGGCTGCCGGCTTCGCGACCTTGGTGCGGGTGGCGCTGCGGCGGCCGTCGACGCTGACCGGAATGTCGCCGTCGACCGTGGCGCGACGCACCACCCGGTGCTGGTCGCCGTAATCGTTGACGGCGTAGTGCTGCGTCGCGCGGTTATCCCAGATCGCCACATCGCCGGCCTTCCAGCGCCAGCGCACGGTGTTCTCCGGCGCCGTGACATAGGACTGGAACACCTCGTAGAGCTTCGCCGAATCGCTTTTGGAAAGACCGATCAGCCGTTGCACGAAATTGCCGAGCAGCAGCGAGCGCTCGCCTGTTTCGGGATGGACGCGGACAACGGGATGCTCGGTCTCGTAGATCGTCGAGGTGAAGATTTCCTCGAAGTGCTTCTTTTCCGCAGCACTCGCACGCGGCCGCACCGCGGCGTAATCGTAAGCGTTGCTGTGCACCGCCCAGAGATTGTCGGCCAGCAGCTTCAACGGCTCGGGCAGGTCCTGATAGGCGGCCGCGGTGTTCGACCAGATGGTGTCGCCGCCGGCCGGCGGTATGACGACGCCGCGAAGAACGGAGAATTTCGGATAGGCGTCGACGAAGGTGACATCGGTATGCCATTGGTCGGCGCGACCGCCGCCACGGCTGGAATCGAGTTCGAGAATGGACGCCGTTCCCTTGACGGGACCTTGGGTCGGATGCGGGACGAGGTCGCCGAGACGCTGGGCAAAGCGCTCCTGCCCGGCATCGTCGAGATGCGCCTGGTCGCGGAAGAACACCACCTTGTGCCGCAACAGGATCTGGTTGATCGCCGCGACCGTCTGCTGCGGCAGGTCGCCGGAGAGCCGAATGTTCCTGATCTCTGCGCCGACGCGTCCGGTAAGCGGGACAATATCGGCATCCGGGATGATCTGCTCTACGGGGGTAAGTCTGGTCATGGGAAACTCTTCCTCTAAAGCCGCGGGGCTGCTGGCAATGCTCCGCCGTCTGCCGGCCGCATAGCGATCGGCGGAGCAACTCCCTCATCGGGAGCCGACTTGCTTGGCAACGAGAGCACTGATCTCAACTCAGGAGGCGAAGGCCGCCAAGGCTTGCGAGCAGTACCGAGATCCCATTCAAAGCGTAATTCTACAAATTCCATAGACATTTCTTTTCAAAGTTCGGCGGCCCTGAGAAAAATGCCTTCTGTCCAATTCGTTCGTGAGCGGCAGGCGGTGGAGCGCTGCGCGACGCGGCCCGCACCAGTAGTGACGCTGTCGTATCCCCTTCGATATTGGAGATGGCGGGTGAATTGCATGCCTGATATTGATGGCTTCCACGCATCACGCAGGCGCCGAGATGACAGACTCCGATAAGGCTGACGCTGTCGAGCAATTGCTCGATACGCCTGACCTCGCCACCGCGCTGGAAAGCGACCAGTTCAAGAAATTTCTCGACCAGATGCCGATCGCGATCGCCGTCTCGGAATTGATCGCGAAGGAACGTGTCGTCTACGCCAATCCCGAATTCGAGAAGCTCTCGGACCTCAAGGCGCCGAAGCTTGCGCGGGAAAACTGGGCGGCCCTTTCCGGCAGGGGGCTTCATCGGCAGAAGGACAGGCCGCTCGCCGAGGCTGTCGTTGAAGACACCGATTTCGTCGGCACGTTTCGCCTCGAGCGCGGCGAGGACAAGCCGGCAATCGTCGACGTTTATTCCAACGTTATCGAGGACGACAACGGCAAGCTCTGCTTCCGGCTGGTGGCGCTTGTCGACGTCACGGCACACGGTGAGACCGAGGACGCGCGACCCGCGGAGGAGCTCATCCGGGAGAAGGACACCCTGTTGCGCGAACTGCAGCATCGGGTGAAAAACAATCTGCAGATGATCACCGCTTTGATCCGGATGGAAACCCGCAACGCCACCGAACCGGACCAGAAGCGTTTCGAAAGGCTTGCCGGCCGGGTAGACGCATTGGCAATCCTCTACCAGACATTGTCGGCTGACCAGCAGAAGGATGAGGTGGATCTTGGCGTGTACCTTAGCCAGATCGCGTCCGCCGTCATGGCGTCGCACGCAGTCGAAGGTATCCGCCTCGACCTTAAGGTGGATACCTATCCGGTATCCATCAACGTTGCCATGCCGACAGGCCTGGTCGTCAATGAGTTGCTGACCAACGCTCTCAAACATGCATTCGTCGGGCGCGATGGCGGCACGATCACGCTGCACAGCGTCGTCAGCGGCGATGGTTGCCGGGTGACTGTCGCCGATGATGGGATCGGTCTGCCGACGGGTGAGACCTGGCCCAGGCCCGGCAAGCTCGGCTCCTTGATCGCGCGGTCGCTGACCGAAAATGCCAAGGCGCAATTCGACGTCAAGTCGAGTGCCGGCGAGGGAACCAGGGTCACCATCGTCTTCAAGCGATCGGCGGCGACGGACTGAGGCTATGCAACGGCGCGCCGGCAAATCCCGGCCGGACAGGTGCTTCGGGCGCTCGCGGGTGTGGCCTTAAGTCGCAAACGATTTGGCTGCAGAAGCGGGGCGCCGGGCTTCTTTGACGGTGCTATCAGCACCATATGTGGTCCACAGCCCTCCAAAACGAGAGAAGCTCGCTCCGACCGGTCGCATCGCGGCCGTCAGCCGGCAATGGCTATGAACCAGGAAACTGAAAACCATCATGCGTGAAAATATCAGACCAGCGTCGAGAGACGTCCCCCTCATTCAGCTAGGCCTGCACCAGTGCCGCTTCCCGGTGAGCGAAGACCGGTCGGTACCCGGTGGTTACCGGTTTTGTGCCGGGCCGACGTCGCCGGATCGCGTCTACTGCGATCACCACCACACCGTCGTGACGGCCGTTGACCCTCGTCGAGCCCGTCCGGGTCTCCATTTCCCGCAACGACGCGCCGCTTAGGTCAACCACATCCCCTGCCCCGCCACCGGCAAAGCCGGGGACTCAGGTGCAGGAGGCTGGCCGGTGCGAGCCAAGCGGCGTTCGCGTGCGGCTCTGCGACCTCTTGTTGCAACTCTGCTGCGGCCGGTTCAAGCGCCAAAGGCGATGATTTGGCGTCGACGGCCTGAGAAGCCGCAATGATTTCAATGGCCGAAAAATTATGGTGCGGTCGAGAAGACTCGAACTTCCACGGGTTGCCCCACAGCGACCTCAACGCTGCGCGTCTACCAATTCCGCCACGACCGCCCGTGGTAGGAGCCGGAACGAACCGGCTCGCGGCGTGTAGCAAATCGTTTCCTGCGAAACAAGGGCGCGGCGCGCAATAATCGCCGCGAATTGGCATATCGGCCTCTACAGCGCCGCGCGTCCTGTGGTACGCGCAAAGGACGGCGAACTGGACGTTTCAGCCGGATACCGCCATATGAAGGGCGAATGCATTCCGCCCCAGAGCGCAAGGCGGTTTTGCCAAGCGGCGTGCATTAAGCGAAAAACGAAAAGCCATGACCGAACGCAGCCAGATCGCCACGTCGTTCCTGCCCTTGCCCGGGTCAGCGCCGGTCGAATGGCGCATCGAGCCTGGCCTGGCCGGCTACACCGATGCGCTGGCCCTGATGGAAGCGCGCGCCGAGGCGATCCGCACGGGTGCGGCCGCCGAGATGGTCTGGCTGGTCGAGCATCCGCCGCTTTACACCGCCGGCACCAGCGCCCGCATCGAGGATTTGATCGACCCCGACCGTTTCCCGGTGTTTGCCGCGGGGCGCGGCGGCGAATACACCTATCACGGGCCGGGGCAGCGGGTTGCCTATGTCATGCTTGACCTGAAGCGCCGGCGCGAGGATGTGCGCGCCTTCGTCGCCGCGCTCGAGCAGTGGATCATCGGCACGCTTGCCGCCTTCAATGTACGCGGCGAACGCCGCGAGGACCGCGTCGGAGTCTGGGTGGTGCGGCCCGAGCGCCCGTCCCTGCCCGACGGCTCGCCGGCTGAAGACAAGATCGCGGCCATCGGCATCCGGCTGCGGCGCTGGGTGAGCTTTCATGGCATTGCCGTCAATGTCGAGCCGGATCTCAGCCATTTCAGCGGCATCGTGCCATGCGGCGTGCCGGATCACGGCGTCACCAGCCTCGTCGACCTCGGCCTGCCCGTGACCATGGCCGATTTCGACCTGGCGCTGAAATCCGCCTTCGAGGATGTTTTCGGGGCAGCGGAGTCAACTTCTGCAGAACCGGCTCGCAAGGCCGGCTGAGTCTCGCCTCGACCAACGCTCAAAGCAACCGCGCCGAGGCCCACAACAGCCCGAAACCGTGAATGGCGAAGACGGCCAGCAGCGCGCCGGCCATGGCGAAACGGTCGAAGATGCGGATCGGCTTCAATTCGTGGCGCGGTTTTACCCCGCTACCCACTGTCATCAGGCTGAGGATGGCAAAGACGGCGCCCGCCACCAGCAGAAAGGTTTGGGAAAAGCCGGCCAGCCAGCCAAGCCACAGCAAGGCCGAGAGCAGGGAAAACGAGGCGAGCGCCAGGGCGACCGGCCCCGGGCAGATCTGGCGCAGTACCTGGCCGCCGTCGAATTTCCACACCGGCACCAGATTGGCGATGTTGAACAGCGCGGCAAAGCCGGCAAGCGTCGCCAGAAGGGCCGCGGCGAGCCGATGTCCCTCGCCGGATGCGAGCCCGCTGGCGACGATCAGCAGCGGTACCAGGAACGCGGAAAAACCAGCGCCCATCAGCGCCACGAAGGCGACCTCGAAGCGGCTGTCATAAGGCCGGCCGCCAATGGCGATGCCGCCGAGCAGCGGGATAAAGATCATCCGCGCCTTGCGATGACCGGTTAGCCGAAAGGCCGCCACGTGGCCGAGCTCATGCAGGGCGACCACCGAGGTCAGGATCGCGGCCAGCGCCATGCCGCCGAGATTGAGCCCGAAGAACGGCCAAAGAATGAAAGCCGACAGAACGGCGAAACCGACCTGGCTCAGCGGATGCTCGAACCAGCCGCCCTTGCGATACTGTCCGGTCCTCGCCCAGACCTCCAGCTTGCCGAGCTCGCGGCGCATGGCGAAGTAGCGGAACACCAGGAAGGCGACGCCGCGATAGCGATCGGTCTGGCTGAGCGTCACCCGCGTGCCGGCACCTTCCGAGGTGAGTTCGGTGGTCTCACAAAAATCCTTCCAGAACGACGCGTCGAGCGCGGTATCCTCGATGACCCGCATCGAAAAACGACTGCCTTCGACGACGTCCTCGAAGCGCGACCTGCGCTCGATCGGCTGGCCGTCGCGGCCTTCCCACGACAGCAGGATGCGGGCCGTGCCCCGCCCGTCCAGCGGCTGGGCCGAGAGTATCTCGCCGGACCAGCCGGCATCGCTGCCTAGCGGCCACAGCGCCTGCCAGAGGCGCTGCCGGTCCATCGTAATCACGCGGCTGAGCCTCACCGTGCGCAAACCGAGCGGCGCGGTCATCAGAAGGAAAATCAGTCCGAGATTACCGGCCACGAGAAGGGCCGTCACGATCGGCGACACCTGAGGTTTTTGCTCCCTGTCTTGGCGGGGCAGCCTAGCGTCATGGCGGCAAGAAAGGCTTAACGGCACAGCGCCTTCCTGCCCGCCTAAAACAGTGCGGCGAACCGCAGTTGCATCACATGGCGCCGATCCAGACAGCCATGGAAACCAGAAACGCACTCATGCACACCAACGAAACGACGTCCTGAACAAGATCGCTCATAACTCTCTCCTGTTGTTGATATGTTCGTATTTTGTTCTAACTTTGTTCGAAAGTCAATGAGCGGAATGCGGCAGGCCGACGAATCCTGACAGCCGGTTTGGGCAGGGTTAAGGAAAGGTTGACGGGGTGACGGCAGTGCTGACGCAGGGCGCATCGCATGCCTTTGCGATCGGGACACGCACCAATCCCTTCGTGATCCTAGGGCGGAGCAAGGAGCGCAGCGACGCGGCGCAGACCCTAGGATGAGGAAGTTGGGGCCTACAACGGAACGACCTTGCCATCCGCCAACGTCACCCGGCGGTCCATGCGCGAGGCGAGTTCGTGATTGTGGGTCGCGATCAGCGCGGCAAGGCCGGACTGCTTGACCAGCGCGCCAAGCGCCTCGAAGACATAGGAGGCGGTGACCGGGTCGAGATTGCCGGTCGGCTCGTCGGCGAGCAGCAGCAAGGGCGCATTGGCGACCGCGCGGGCAATGGCGACGCGCTGCTGCTCGCCGCCGGACAGCTCCGACGGACGGTGCGACGCGCGCTTGCCGATCTGCATATAGTCGAGCAGCTGTGCTGCGCGCTCCGACGCCTCCTTGCGCGAAAGCCCTTTGATCAGCTGCGGCATCATGATGTTTTCCAGTGCCGAAAACTCCGGCAGCAGATGATGGAACTGATAGACGAAGCCGACATCGTTGCGGCGGATCGCCGTGCGTTCGTCGTCGGAGAGCCGTCCGCAGGCGCGGCCGGCCAGAATGACGTCACCGGCGTCGGGGCGCTCGAGCAGGCCCGCCGTATGGAGCAGCGTCGACTTGCCGGTGCCCGACGGCGCCACCAGCGCCACCATCTCGCCGCGCTTCAGCGAAAAGTCGGCGCCGTTCAAAATGGTGAGCTTGCGCGGCCCCTGGACATAGTGCCGCTCGACGCTCTTCAGCTCGATAATGATCTCGGACTTCATTCGTATCTCAAGGCCTCGACCGGATCGAGCCGTGCGGCGCGCCATGCCGGAAACACGGTTGCCAGGAAGGACAGGCCGAGCGCCATCAGGATGACGTAGGTGGTCTCGCGCGGGTCCATCTTTGCCGGCAGTTGGCTGAGGAAATAGAGTTCCGGATTGAACAGCACCTTGCCGGTCATCCAGGAGAAGAACTGGCGGATGGATTCGATGTTGGTGCAGATGAGCACCCCGAGCAGCACGCCGGCGAGCGTGCCGGTGACGCCGATCGCAGCACCCGTCATCAGGAAGATGCGCAGGATGGCGCCGCGTGAGGCGCCCATCGTGCGCAGGATGGCGATGTCGTGGCCCTTGTCCTTCACCAGCATGATCAGGCCGGAGATGATGTTGAGCGCCGCCACCAGCACGATCAGCGTCAGGATCATGAACATGACATTGCGCTCGACCTGCAGCGCTGAGAAGAACGTCTCGTTGCGCTGGCGCCAGTCGACCATGTCGATCGGCCGTTGCGCCGCCGCATCGACCAGCGGTTTCAGCGCGTCGACATCATCGGGATTGTCGACATAGATCTCGATCGTCTGCGCCCTGCCGTCCATGTTGAAATAGAGCTGCGCTTCGGAAAACGGCATGTAGACGATTGAGCTGTCATATTCCGACATGCCGACCTCGAAGATCGCCGCCACCTTGTAGCCCTTCATTCGCGGCGTCGTGCCCATCGGCGTCACATCGCCGTCCGGCGAGATCAGCGTGATGGTGTCGCCGAGCACAAGGCCGAGATTCTCCGCCATGCGCTTGCCGATGGCGACGCCCTCGCCGGAGTCGAAGCCGTCAAGCGTGCCTTGCTTGACGTTTTGGGCGACGATGGCGATCTTGCCGAGGTCTTCGGCCCTGATACCGCGCACTAGCGCGCCCATGCCGCCGCCGACATTGCCTTGCGCCAGGACCTGGCCGTCGATCAGCGGTATCGCGTATTTGACGCCTGCCACGCCGTTGATGCGGGCTGCGACCTGCGCATAGTCCTCAAGCGGCGAATCCAGCGGCTGCACGATCAGATGGCCGTTGACGCCGAGGATGCGGGTCAGAAGTTCGGCTCGAAACCCGTTCATGACAGCCATGACGACGATCAGCGTGGCGACGCCCAGCATGATGCCGAGGAAGGAGATCGAGGCGATGACCGAGATCACCGTCTCCTTGCGGCGCGACCGCAAATAACGCCAGGCGACCATGCGTTCGAACATGGAGAACGGGCCGGCGACCGGAGACTTGGCGACCGGAGACTTGCCAACCGGAGACTGGGCTACCGAAGACTTCGCTGCCGCGGCTTCGCTCATGCGGTTGCACCGAAGCGTTTCCTGGCCTCCGCGACCGGCAGCGTCTCGCGCTCGCCGGTCCGGCGGTTCTTAATCTCGATCTCGCCGGCGGCCACGCCGCGCGGCCCGACGATCACCTGCCAGGGCAGGCCGATCAGGTCGGCGGTGGCGAACTTGCCGCCCGGCCGCTGGTCGGTGTCGTCGTAAAGCACATCCTTACCGGCGCCGGTGAAGGCGGCGTAGAGCTCGCCGCAAACGCGGTCGCACTCGGCGTCGCCGGCCTTCATGTTGATCAGGCCGATGTCGAACGGCGTCACCGCTTCCGGCCAGATGATGCCGTTGTCGTCATGGCTGGCCTCGATGATCGCCGCCACCAGCCGCGACGGACCGATACCGTAGGAGCCGCCGGAAACGAAATGATCCTTGCCGTCGGGCCCGGTCACCTTGGCGCCCATGGGCTTGGAATATTTGTCGCCGAAATGGAAGATGTGGCCGACCTCGATGCCGCGTGCCGAGACCCGGTCGGCTTCGCCAAGCTTGTCCCAGGCCGCCTCGTCATGCATCTCGTCGGTGGCGGCGTAAGGCGTCGTCCACGTCTTGACGATGTCGGCGATCTCGCCGTCATTGCCGAAGTCGGTTTTCTCGCCGGGCACCTGGAGCGACAGATATTCGCGGTCGCAATAGACCTGGCTCTCGCCGGTGTCGGCCAGGATGATGAATTCATGGCTGAGATCGCCGCCGATCGGCCCGGTGTCGGCCCGCATCGGAATGGCCTGCAGCCCCATGCGCGTGAACGTCCGGAGATAGGATACGAACATGCGGTTGTAGGCGGCTTTGGCGCCCTCGAAATCGAGGTCGAAGGAATAGGCGTCCTTCATCAGGAATTCGCGCGAGCGCATGACGCCGAAGCGCGGCCGCACCTCGTCGCGGAACTTCCACTGGATGTGGTAGAGGTTGAGCGGCAAGTCCTTGTAGGACTTGACGTAGGCGCGCACGATCTCGGTGACCACTTCCTCATTGGTCGGACCGTAGAGCATGTCGCGGTCCTGCCGGTCCTTGATGCGCAGCATCTCCTTGCCATAGTCGTCATAGCGGCCGCTTTCGCGCCACAGATCGGCCGACTGGATGGTCGGCATCAGGATTTCCAGAGCGCCGGCGCGGTTCTGCTCCTCGCGGATGATGCGGCAGACCTTGTCGAGCACCAGCTTGCCTAGCGGCAGCCAGGAAAAGCTGCCCTGCCCCTGCTGGCGGATCATGCCGGCACGCAGCATCAGCCGGTGCGAGACGATCTCGGCCTCGCGCGGATTTTCTTTCAGGATGGGCAGGAAAAACTGCGACAAACGCATGGACAGGTCCGTGAGAGAGGAGGCTGCGCCGGAATCGGCGCGGCTGGCTTGCTTGCCCCGGCTTCATAGCTATTTCGTGACGGAATGGAAACCCGACCGGCCGCATCGGTCCGAAATCGCAAAAATCGATTCTTCTTCCAAAGACCTTCGCACCGAAAACGATAATGCTTTTGATGCAAAATGATGACCCTGACTCCGAAGTGCTCACACACGCTTTGCGCGTCCGGGCGACGCGGCACACCTGACCAGATTAAGGCGGCAGCCCCGGTGTTGTTCGTTTCGCAAGCAAAGCCTGCCGCACTATTGTGCACTGCAGCACAGATTGCCCGATTGCGGGCAAAATTCTGCGTGACAATTTCATCAGGGTTAGGCTAGTGTGCCCCGATAACCGAGAGGGTGGAGAAAAATCTGCTCTCCTACGCGGTCAAAGTCTTGGGAGGATGCGATCTAGGCGCGGTTACCCGCTGCCGCCGGAAACCGGAAAACAGATCGGAACGCGTTTAAATTGCAAGGCCTTGTGCCTTGCATTTTTTTTGCCCGATCATCTGGTTAGATCAACCTGTTCCCAAATCACGTGAGCTTGCGTCAGCCTGACACCAAGGCGTGATTCTAATGCGGGTGGGCCATGCCTGGCCGCCGATTGCGCATCGCAAGCTGGTGAGCCAAAACCTGAGTTTGGCGCTCCGAAAACAGGCACGAACACCCCACCCGATCTGCCGGCGGGAAAGTGGTTAGTTTGCAGGTGCCTGGCTGGCTTCGGGGATGATGTGCGGGACTTCGTCGAGGCTGTAGCCCAGCCCGTGCGTCAGGCTATAGAAAACCCCCATGACGACAGCCGTGACGATGGTGGTGCGGATCACGGCGCGCAGCATATGCGGTCCGCGCGGCGCGCTCGCAACCGTGCCCAGCGTCACGTCATGGTCGTCATCCTGCGTCTTAACGCTGAACGGCAGCACGATGAACAGCATCAGCCACCATGTGATGAAGAACAGCGCGGCGAACGAAATCCAGCTCATGGCTGCTCCAGTTCGACCAGCGTGCCGAAGAAATCCTTGGGGTGCAGGAACAGCACCGGCTTGCCGTGAGCGCCGGTTTTGGGATTGCCGTCGCCCAGCACGCGGGCGCCGCTTGCTGTGAGGTGATCGCGCGCGGCAAGGATGTCGTCGACCTCGTAGCAGACATGATGCATGCCACCCGAGGGGTTCTTCGCCAGAAAGGCCGCGATCGGCGACCCCTCGCCCAGCGGCTCCAGGAGTTCGATCTTGGTGTTGCCGACATCGACGAACACCACGGTAACGCCATGCTCGGGCAGCGCTTGCGGCGCGGTGACCTTCGCGCCAAGCGTATCGCGATAGGCCGCAATCGCCGCGGCCAGGTCCGGCACGGCAAGTGCTACATGGTTCAGGCGTCCCAGCATGAAGTGCTCCACAAGTTAAGGGAGTAGGGAATGGGCAGTAGGCAGTAGTGATACATCTGCATTTTTCTCCACTGCCTACCGCCTACTGCCTATTCCCTCACCTCGTCACAAACACCGTCACCAGCGGCTTCTTGCCCCAGGCCTCGTTGGCGGCGCCGCGCACGGCGCGGCGCACCGCTTCCTGCACCAGATCGAGGTCCTTGCGGCGCTGGCGAGGGATCGAGTCTACCGCGCCGACGGCCGCGTCGAGCATCAGATCTTCCATGTTTTCGCCACGGGCATCGGCCTCGGCGACGCCGATGGCGACCAGATCGGGATCGCCGGCGAGCTCATATTTGTCGTCGAGCACGACATTGACCGCGACATGGCCGGCGAAGGATAGCTTGCGCCGGTCGCGTATGCCCATCGCCTGGTCGGTGCCGATCAGCCTGCCGTCCTTGTAGATGCGGCCGAACGGCACCTGGTCGATGATCGTGGCCGGACCCGGCGCCAGCCGCAGCATGTCGCCGTCGCGCACCTGCGCCACCTGGCCGATGCCCGACGTCGACATCAGCGATCCCTGCGCCACCAGATGCGCGGCTTCGCCATGCACGGGAACGCCGATCTGCGGCCGCACCCACTCATACATCCTGCGCAATTCGCTGCGGCGGGGATGGCCGGAGACATGCACAAGCGCGTCGCCATCCTCGATGATCTTGATGCCGAGGTCGATGAGGCGGTTCTTGATCTCGAGGATCGCCTTCTCGTTGCCGGGAATGGTGCGTGAGGAAAACACCACCGTGTCGCCGGCCGTCAGCGACACCGATTTCATCTCGTCGCGCGACAGTTTTGCCAGTGCCGCCAGCGCCTCGCCCTGGCTGCCGGTGCAGATGATGACCAGGTTCTCGCGCGGGATGAAGCCGAAATCCTCTTCGGCGATGAACTCCGGCAGCCCGTCCATGTAGCCGAGCTCGCCGGCGACATCGATGACGCGTTTGAGCGAGCGGCCGAGTACCAGGCACTGGCGGCCGGCATCGCGCGCCGCCTTGGCGATGGAGACGATGCGTCCGACGTTGGAGGAGAAGGTGGTGACGGCGACACGGCCGACAGCGCTCTGGATGACGCCCCTGAGGCCTTCGCCCACCGCCACCTCCGACGGCGATTCGCCTTCGCGCAGCGCATTGGTGGAATCGCAGACCAGCGCCAGCACACCCTTGTCGCCATAGGCGCGAAACCGCGCCTCGTCGGTCTTGGGGCCGATCGTCGGTTCCGGATCGATCTTCCAGTCGCCGGTATGGATGACGGTGCCGGCCGGCGAGGTGATCGCCAGCGACATCGGCTCGGGAATCGAGTGCGCCACCGGAATGGCCTCGATCGAGAACGGGCCGACAGTGAATGTTTCGCCTGCCCGGTAGATCGTCACCGGAATTTTCTTCGGCGCGCCCTGCTCGCCCTGGCGCTTGGCGTCCAGCAGGCCGGCGCTGAACGGTGTCATCCACACCGGCGCCTTCAGCTTCGGCCAGATGTCGAGCAGCGCCCCGTAATGGTCTTCATGCGCATGGGTGATGATGATGCCGCGCAGGCCGGCGAGGTTCTCCTCGATGAAGCGCGTATCGGGCAGGATCAGGTCGACGCCCGGATGCGCCGCGTCGGGAAAGGTCACGCCGACATCGACGACGATCCACTCGCGCGCGCTAGGCGGCCCATAGCCGTAAAGGGCGAAGTTCATGCCGATCTCGCCGACGCCGCCGAGCGGCACGAAGACGAGTTCGGCGTTTTGCGCTTTCGCCATCAAATTTCCCTTCCCGGCCCTTGCGACCAGCCCTAAATCTTTGCCGACGCGACGGCGCCGAAATGCACGTCGCCGGCGGCTACCGTCACGACCGACCCCTCATCATCGCGGATCACGAAACGGCAGTCCGCGTCAATGGTCTCGAAGGTACCGCGCACCACATTCCCGTCAATCCTGACAGCAACCTCGCCGCCAAGCCCCGCCGCGCGCGCCAGCCAGCGACGCCGGATGGCGTCGAGCCCGCGTCCGTCGTCCCACAGCCGGGCATTGTCGGTCCAGGCATCGGACAGCGCCAAGAACAGCGTTTCGGCGTCGCATGTCGCGCCCAGTGCCTGAAGCGATGTCGCCGGATACGGCAAATCCGGCGGATGCGCCACCACATTGACGCCGATGCCCACCGCCACCGCGAAACGGCCGCCATCGAGAATGGCCGATTCCAGCAGGATGCCGGCCAATTTGGCGCCGGAGGCCAGCACATCGTTCGGCCATTTCAGCTCGAAGCGGTTCTGCCCCTGGCTGGCGCCGTCGAGGCCGACAGCGATCCTGCCCTTCGGCACCACGGCGTCGAGCGCATCGGCCAGCGACAGGCCGGCGACGAAGCCCAGCGTCGCCGCCAGACGCAACTCACCGCCGGTGATGACCAGCAATGTCGCCGCCAGATTGCCCTCGGGCGATACCCAGGCCCTGCCGCGGCGGCCACGGCCGCTTTCCTGCTTCTTGGAAACGACCCACAATTTGCCGGGATCGCCTGCCCTTGCATGGTCCAGCGCCAGCGTGTTGGTGGAACCCACACTGTCATGCGCCTCGAGCCGGAACCCTTCCGTCTCAGAGGTCGGAGCCAGCCGAAATGCCATCCGGTCAGAAAAATGTCTTGGCGGCGGCTTCGGCGTAGGTCGCGATCGGACCGCCGATCAGCACATAGAACAGCACGAAAGCGCCGGAGACACCAAGCACGAGGCGCAGCTCAACCGCCATCGGCACGAAGCCACCGGCCGGTTCGTCGAACCACATGATCTTGATGATACGCAGATAGTAGAACGCGCCCACGACCGAGGCCAGCACGCCGATGATCGCCAGCGCATAGAGGTTGGCGTTGATGGCGGCGAGGAAGACGTACCATTTCCCCCAGAAGCCGGCGAGCGGCGGGATGCCGGCCAGCGAGAACATCAGGATGGTCAGGATCGTCGCCATGATCGGATTGGTCGACGACAGACCGGCGAGATCGCTGATCTGCTCGACATTGCCTTCCTTGCGCCGCATGGCGAGGATGAAGGCGAAGGTGCCGAGCGTCA
This sequence comes from Mesorhizobium sp. M0030, assembly GCF_040323695.1. Classification (NCBI taxonomy): domain Bacteria; kingdom Pseudomonadati; phylum Pseudomonadota; class Alphaproteobacteria; order Hyphomicrobiales; family Phyllobacteriaceae; genus Mesorhizobium; species Mesorhizobium sp. M0030. Next base: position 29,055 of record NZ_JAMYVE010000018.1, read on the forward strand.
TGACGAGATAGATCAGCATGTAGATGGCGACGCCGCGCACGCCGGCCTGGCTGTTGGCGGCAAGGCCGACCAGCGCATACCCCATATGGCCGATCGAGGAGTACGCCATCAGCCGCTTGATGTTGGTCTGGCCGATGGCGGCAAAGGAGCCGAGCGCCATCGAGGCGATCGAGATGAAGACGATGATCTGCTGCCAGTCGGAAGCGATCGGCTTGAAGGCGCCCATGGTGACGCGCACGATCAGCGCCATCGCCGCCATTTTGGGGGCAGCCGCCAGGAAAGCGGTGACCGGCGTCGGCGCGCCCTCGTAGACATCGGGCGTCCACATATGGAACGGCACCGCGGAAATCTTGAAGGCAAGGCCGGCCAAAACGAAGACCAGGCCGACGACGAGGCCGAGCTGGCGCTCGCCGCTGCCCAGCGCGGAGGAAATTTCCTGGAAGCCTACATTGCCGGTGTAGCCGTAAATGAGGCTGATTCCGTAAAGCAGCATGCCCGACGATAGCGCGCCGAGCACAAAATACTTCAAACCGGCCTCGGTCGAACGCAGATTGTCGCGATTGATCGCGGCCAGCACGTAAATCGCCAGCGACTGCAGCTCGAGGCCGAGATAGAGCCCGATCATGCCGTTGGCCGAGATCATCAGCATCATGCCGAGCGTGCAGAGCAGGATCAGCACCGGGTATTCGAACTTGTCGAAATGCTCCTGCCTGGCGAAGCGCATCGACATCACCAGCGTCACCGCCGAACCGATCAGCGACAGCACCTTCATGAAGCGGGAGAACGGATCCTGGATGAAGGCGTTGCCGTAGGCTGCGCCCTGTCCCGTGGGAAAGATCAGCCATAGGCCTGCGATCACCAGCACGGCGACGGCAAGGACAGTCACCAGAATGGCAGTGTTGGCGCGCGAATAGGCGCCCACCATCAACAGCGCCAGCGCGCCGATGGCGAGGATCAGCTCCGGCGTCGAGAGCGAAAGGCTGGAATAAAGGTCCGGCGTCATGGTTCGCAAAACCTCTGGTCAGTTCGCCGCCGCGGTCTGCGCGGCGCCGATGGATGCGGTGACATTGGTGACGAGCGCCTTGACCGACTGGGCCGTGGCATCGAAGACGGGAGCGGGATAGACGCCGAAGAAGATGACTAGCACGACCAGCGGGTAGATGATCGCCTTCTCGCGCGTCGACAGATCGAGCAGGCCCTTCAGGCTTTCCTTGGTCAGCGCGCCGAAGATCACCCGGCGGTAGAGCCAGAGCGCGTAGGCCGCCGACAGGATGACGCCGGTGGCGGCGAAGAAAGCCACCCAGGTGTTGACCCGGAACACGCCGAGCATGGTCAGGAACTCGCCGACGAAACCTGACGTGCCCGGCAAGCCGACATTGGCCATGGTGAAGATCAGGAACACCGTGGCGTATTTCGGCATGTTGTTGACCAAGCCGCCATAGGCGTCGATCTCGCGCGTGTGCATGCGGTCGTAAATGACGCCGACGCACAGGAACAGCGCGCCCGAGACGAGGCCGTGGCTCAGCATCTGGAAGATCGCGCCCTGCACGCCTTCCTGGTTCATGGCGAAGATGCCCATGGTGACGAAGCCCATATGGGCGACGGAGGAATAGGCGATCAGCTTCTTCATGTCCTCCTGCATCAGCGCCACCAGCGAGGTGTAGATGATGGCGACGACCGACAGCGTAAACACCAGCGGCGCGAACATTTCCGAGGCCAGCGGGAACATCGGCAGGGAAAAGCGCAGGAAGCCGTACCCGCCCATTTTCAACAGGATGCCGGCCAGGATCACCGAGCCCGCCGTCGGCGCTTCGACGTGGGCGTCGGGCAGCCAGGTGTGCACCGGCCACATCGGCATCTTCACCGCGAAGGAGGCGAAGAAGGCCAGAAATAGCCATGTCTGCATGTGGGCCGGGAAGTTGTGGGTCAGCAGCGTCGGGATGTCGGTGGTGCCCGCCTGGAAGAACATCGCCATGATGGCGAGCAGCATCAGCACCGAGCCGGCCAACGTGTAGAGGAAGAACTTGAACGAGGCATAGACGCGGCGCTTGCCGCCCCAGACGCCGATGATGATGAACATCGGGATCAGGCCGGCCTCGAAGAAGACGTAGAACAGCACGATGTCGAGCGCGCAGAACACGCCGATCATCAGCGTTTCCAAGAGCAGGAAGGCAATCATGTAGGCCTTGACGCGCTTGTCGATCGCTTCCCACGACGCCAGGATGCAGAGCGGCATCAGGAACGTCGTCAGGATGACGAACAGCATCGAAATGCCGTCGACGCCCATATGGTAGGAGATGCCGGAATCCAGCCAGGCAAACTTCTCGACGAACTGGAAGCCGGCCTGCGAATTGTCGAAGCCGGTCCAGATGAACAGCGAGATGATGAAGGTGGCCGCAGTCGTCGTGAACGCGATGGCGCGGATGTTGCGACGCGCATTCGGGCTGTCATCCCTGATGAACAGGATCATCAGCACACCTACGAGCGGCAGGAAGGTGACCAGCGAGAGGATTGGCCAGGCGGTCATCAGAGCATCATCCAGGTGACGAGTGCGGCCACGCCGATCAGCATGGCGAAGGCATAGTGATAGAGATAGCCGGTCTGCAGCTTGACGACGCGGTCGGTGACGTCGACGACGCGCGCCGAAATGCCGTCAGGACCGAGCCCGTCGATGATGGTGCCGTCGCCGGTCTTCCACAAGAACCTGCCCAGCGCCTTTGCCGGCCGCACGAACAGGACGTCGTAGAGCTCGTCAAAGTACCATTTGTTGAGCAGGAAGGCATACAGCAGCCGATGGTTGGCGGCGACACTCCGGGGCAGTTCCGGCGAGCGGATGTAGAACTTCCAGGCGACTGCAAAGCCGATGACCATGGCGACGAACGGTGCCAGCTCGACCCACAGCGGCAATTCATGGATGTCGTGCAGGATGTGGTTGTCCGGCAGCGTGAACAGCGACGCCTTCCAGAATTCGGCATAGCCTTCGCCGATGAAGGCGCCATGAAAGATAACGCCGGCAAACAGCGCGCCCGCGGCCAGGATGAACAGCGGCACCAGCATCACCGGCGGCGATTCATGGACATGGTGCATGACGTCGTGGCTCGCCCGCGGCTCGCCGTGGAAGGTCATGAAGATCAGCCGCCAGGAGTAGAAGGAGGTGAAGCAGGCGGCGATGACCAGCAGGACAAAAGCGAGGCCGGCGACCGAATTGTGGCCGGCAAAGGCAGCCTCGATGATGGCATCCTTGGAGAAGAAGCCGGCGGTGCCGATGACGGTCACCGGAATGCCGACGCCGGTCAGCGCCAGCGTGCCGATCACCATCATCCAGTAGGTCTTCGGAATGAGCTTCCGCAGGCCGCCCATCTTGCGCATGTCCTGCTCGTCGGAGACGGCATGGATGACCGAGCCCGAGCCCAGGAACAGCAGCGCCTTGAAGAAGGCGTGCGTGAACAGATGGAAGATCGCCGCGCCATAGGCGCCGACGCCGAGCGCGACGAACATGTAGCCGAGCTGCGAACAGGTCGAATAGGCGATGACGCGCTTGATGTCGTTCTGGACCAGGCCGACGGTCGCCGCGAAGAAGGCGGTGAAGGCGCCGATGAAGGTCACCACGGTCAGCGCCGAATGCGACAGTTCGAACAGCGGCGACAGCCGCGCCAGCATGAACACGCCGGCCGTCACCATGGTGGCGGCATGGATCAGTGCCGAGACCGGGGTCGGGCCTTCCATCGCGTCCGGCAGCCAGGTGTGCAGCGGCACCTGCGCCGACTTGCCCATAGCGCCCATGAACAGCAGCAGGCAGACGATGGTCATGGCCGCCTGCTTGTCCAGCGCATAGCCGAGGAAGGTCAGCACGGCGGCGCCTTGTGGTGCGCCTTCAGCCGGAATGAACGTCGCGGCATTGGCGAAGATGGTGCCGAGATTGACCGAGCCGAACAAAACGAAGACGCCGAAAATGCCGAGCGCAAAGCCGAAATCGCCGACGCGGTTGACGACGAAGGCCTTGATCGCAGCGGCATTGGCCGACGGCTTCTTGTACCAGAAGCCGATCAGCAAATAGGAGGCGAGACCCACCCCTTCCCAGCCGAAGAACATCTGCACCAGATTGTCGGCCGTCACCAGCATCAGCATGGCGAAGGTGAACAGCGACAGATAGGCAAAGAAGCGGGGCCGGTTCGGATCGTGGTGCATGTAGCCGATCGAATAGATGTGGACCAGCGCCGACACCGTGTTGACCACCACCAGCATGACCACCGTCAGCGTATCGATCCTGAGCGCCCAGGACGCGTCGAGCCCGCCGGATTGGATCCAGCGCAGTACCGGCACGGTGAACACCTCGCCCTCGCCGAAGCCGACGGAGAAGAAGGCGACCCAGGACAGCACGGCCGAGATCACCAGGAAGCCCGAGGTGATGTATTCCGATGCCTTGGCGCCCAGCGAATTGCCGAACAGGCCGACGATCAGGAAGCCGAGCAGCGGAAGGAAGACGATCGCTTGATACATGTTAGCCCCGTCAACCCTTCATCTGGTTCACGTCTTCGACCGCGATCGAGCCGCGGTTGCGGAAGAAGACGACGAGAATGGCAAGACCGATGGCCGCTTCGGCGGCGGCGACCGTCAGCACGAACAGGGCAAACACCTGGCCGACGAGATCGCCCAATGCCGCCGAGAAGGCAACGAAATTGATGTTGACCGCCAAAAGGATCAGCTCGATCGACATCAGGATGACGATGATGTTCCTGCGGTTCAGGAAGATGCCGAACACGCCGAGCGTGAACAGGATCGCCGATACGGTCAGGTAATGTGCGATGCCGACGACCATCTCAGAGCCCCTCGCCCGACTTGACCTTGCGGATTTCCATGCCTGTCGCCGGCGTGCGGCCGACCTGGGCGGCGATCGACTGCCGCTTGACCCCTTCCTTGTGGCGCAGCGTCAGGACGATGGCGCCGATCATGGCGACCAGCAGGATGAGGCCCGAAATCTGGAAGTAGTAGAGGTAGTCCGTATAAAGGATGTCGCCGAGTGCTGCGGTGTTTGTCCGCGCGGCAAGATCCGGGATGGGTTTGGAGACCGTCGAGGCCAGTTGCGGCGCGAAGGTGTAGCCGCCGAGCACCACGATCAGCTCGGCCGCCAGGATCAGCCCGACCAGCGCGCCGATCGGCGCATATTGCAGGGCGCCTTCCTTCATCTCGGCGAAGTCGACATCGAGCATCATGACGACGAACAGGAACAGCACCATGACCGCGCCGACATAGACGACGAGCAGGATCATCGCCAGGAACTCGGCGCCGGTCAGCATGAACAGGCCGGCGGCGTTGAAGAAGGTCAGGATCAGGAACAGCACGGAATGCACGGGGTTGCGCGACGAAATGACCATGAAGGCCGACGCCACCGCGACAAAGGCGAAGAGGTAGAAAAAGGCCGCCTCTAGTCCACTCAGCATTGGGGATCCCCCGGGTTCCTGTCCAAACAGGACACCCGTCCTGTTTGATTTCTGCGACCGCCTCCGGCCGGCAAGTTGCGTTGTCCTTAGACGAGGCCCCTCGCCCCGTCCATGCGTCAAATGTCAGCGATAGGGCGAGTCCAGCGAGATGTTGCGCGCCAGTTCGCGCTCCCAGCGGTCGCCATTCGCCAGCAGCCTGTCCTTGTCGTAGTAAAGCTCTTCGCGCGTCTCCGTCGCGAACTCGAAATTCGGCCCCTCGACGATGGCGTCGACCGGGCAGGCTTCCTGGCAGAAGCCGCAATAGATGCACTTCACCATGTCGATGTCGTAGCGCACGGTGCGGCGCGTGCCGTCATTGCGGCGCGGGCCGGCCTCGATGGTGATCGCCTGCGCCGGACAGATCGCTTCGCACAATTTGCAGGCGATACAGCGCTCTTCGCCATTGGGGTAACGGCGCAAAGCATGCTCGCCCCGGAAGCGCGGGCTGATCGGCCCCTTTTCGTGCGGATAGTTGATCGTCTCCTTCGGCGCGAAGAACTGGCGCATCGACAGGAAGAAGGCGCTGACGAAATCCTGCAGCAGCAGCGATTTGGCGGCCTGGCCAAGAGCGGACATCACGCAAACCCCGTGATCTTGAGGAAGGCCGCGGTGGCAACGACCATGAACAGCGAGATCGGCAAAAACACTTTCCAGCCGAGCCGCATCAGCTGGTCGTATCGGTAGCGCGGCACGAAGGCCTTCACCATGGAGAACATGAAGAACATCAGGCAGATCTTGAGCACGAACCAGATCACGCCGGGCACCCAGGTGAAGGGGGCGAAGTCGAAGGGCGGCAGCCAGCCGCCGAGGAACAGGATGGTGGCCAGCGCGCACATCATCACCACGGCGACATATTCGCCGAGGAAGAACAACAGGAACGGCGTCGAGGAGTATTCGACCATATGGCCGGCGACGAGTTCCGACTCAGCTTCCACCAGGTCGAAGGGCGGGCGGTTGGTCTCGGCCAGCGCCGAGATGAAGAAAATGACGAACATCGGGAACAGCGCCAGCCAGTGCCAGTCGAGGAAGCTGTTGGGCAGGCCAAGCTTGGTGCCCAGCCCATCCTGCTGCGACAGCACGATGTCCGACAGGTTGAGCGAGCCGACGCAGAGCAGCACGGTGACGATGACGAAGCCGATCGAGACTTCGTAGGACACCATCTGCGCCGCCGAGCGCAGCGCGCCGAGGAACGGGTATTTCGAGTTGGACGCCCAGCCGCCCATGATCACGCCATAGACCTCGAGCGAGGAGATGGCGAAGACGTAGAGGATGCCGACATTGACGTTGGCGATCCCCCAGCCGGCATTGACGGGAATGACCGCCCAGGCCGAGATTGCCAGCACGGCCGACACCAGCGGCGCCAGCAGGAACACGCCCTTGTTGGCGCCGGACGGAATGACCGGTTCCTTGAAGACGAATTTTAGCAGATCGGCGAAAGCCTGCAGCGTGCCCCACGGGCCGACGACGTTCGGGCCGCGGCGCAATTGTACCGCCGCCCAGATCTTGCGGTCGGCGTAAAGCAGGTAGGCAACCCCGATCAGCAAAACGACGATCAGCACGACCGACTTTAAAAGGATGATCAGCGTCGGCAGCACGTAGAAGGAGAAGAAGGTGTCCATGTCTACTCTGCCGCCTGCCTGAAGCCGTTTTTCGCCAGCGCCGAGCATTCCGCCATGACGGCGGAGGCCCGCGCAATCGGGTTGGTCAGATAGAAATCCGTGACCGGCGAGGTGAAAGTGCCCTTGTTCAGCCGCCCGCCGAGCTTCGCCACCCTAGCGACGTCATCGGCATTGCCGGCTTCGACATGATCGATGCGGGCGAGATGCGGGTATTCGCCATAGAGTTTGGCGCGCAACTGCTGCAGCGAATCGAAGGGTAGTTTCTTGCCCAGCACATCCGACAGCGCCCTCAGGATCGCCCAGTCTTCGCGCGCGTCGCCCGGCGCGAAGCCCGCGCGGTTGGTCTGCTGCACGCGTCCCTCGGTGTTGACATAGGTGCCGGACTTTTCGGTGTAGGCGGCTCCCGGCAGGATGACATTGGCACGGTGCGCACCGGCGTCGCCATGCGTGCCGACATAGACGACGAAGGCGCCGCCGGTCTTGGACATGTCGATCTCGTCGGCGCCGAGCAGGAACAGAACCTCGCTCTCCCCCAGCATGCCGGCAACGTTCTTGCCGCCCTTGCCAGGCACGAAGCCGACATCGAGACCGCCGACGCGCGCGGCCGCAGTGTGCAGCACGGCAAAGCCGTTCCAGTCGGCGCGGGCAGCGTTGACGGCGGTGGCGAGTTTCGCCGCCTGGCCGAGCACCGCCGCGCCGTCGGCACGCGACAGCGCGCCCTGGCCGACGATGATCAGCGGATGCGTCGCCTTCTTCAGCACCTGGAAGAACTTCCCGTTGCCGTCGGCCAGGTCTTTCAGCGACTCCGGGCCGGCGCCGAGCTGTTCGTAGTCGTAACGCGTGTCGCCGACCTCGCCGATGACGCCGACCGGCAGATTGCTGATCCGCCAGCGCTTGCGGATGCGGGCATTGAGCACCGAGGCCTCGAAGCGCGGATTGGCGCCGATGATCAGCACCGCGTCGGCCTGCTCGATGCCCTCGATGGTGGGGTTGAAGATGTAGCTGGCGCGGCCGAGCGCGGGATCGAGTGCGGCGCCGTCCTGGCGGCAATCGGTGTTCTTCGAGCCCAACGCAGCCATAAGCTGCTTCAGCGCGTAGATTTCCTCGACGGCGGCAAGATCGCCCGCAATCGCGCCGATTTTCTCGGGCGCAGCATTCGACACCGCATCCCTGATCGCAACGAACGCTTCGGCCCAGCTGGCCGGCGCCAACTTTCCGTCCTTGCGGACATAGGGGCGGTCGAGGCGCTGCGTGCGCAATCCGTCCCATATGAAGCGGGTCTTGTCGGAAATCCACTCCTCGTTCACCGCTTCATTGACGCGCGGCAGGATGCGCATCACCTCGCGGCCACGGCTGTCGACGCGGATTGCCGAGCCGACGGCGTCCATGACGTCGATGGATTCTGTCTTGGTCAGCTCCCACGGCCGTGCCTGAAAGGCGAAAGGCTTGGAGGTCAGCGCGCCGACCGGGCAGAGGTCGATGACATTGCCCTGCAGCTCGGAGGTCATGGCGCTTTCGAGATAGGTGGTGATCTCGGCATCCTCACCGCGGCCGATCAGGCCAAGCTCGGAAATGCCCGCAACTTCCGTGGTGAAGCGAACGCAGCGCGTGCAGTGGATGCAACGGTTCATCACCGTCTTGACCAGTGGGCCGATATACTTGTCTTCGACCGCGCGCTTGTTCTCGTGATAGCGCGAGGAATCGACGCCGAAGGCCATCGCCTGGTCCTGCAGGTCGCATTCGCCGCCCTGGTCGCAGATCGGGCAATCCAGCGGATGGTTGATCAGCAGGAATTCCATCACGCCTTCGCGGGCCTTCTTGACCATCGGCGTGTTGGTGAAGATTTCAGGCGCCTCGCCATTGGGTCCCGGACGCAGGTCGCGCACATTCATGGCGCAGGAGGCCTGCGGCTTGGGCGGCCCGCCCTTCACCTCGATCAGGCACATGCGGCAATTGCCGGCAATCGACAGCCGCTCATGGAAGCAGAAGCGCGGCACTTCCGCGCCGGCGTCCTCGGCCGCCTGCAGCAGCGTGTAGTGGTCGGGTACAGTGATCTCTTTCCCGTCGACCTTGAGCTTTGCCATCAATTGCCCCTGGCGGTCTGCGCCGTCTCATATGCCTGAAACAGATCGCTCAGCCTGATGCCATTGATCATCATGCCGGCGACTTCAGCGTTTTCTATCTTCAAATTGCTCATATTCACATTGCTGAAAAACGCGTCCGAGAGGTTCGCGTCCTCCACAACGGCCGCCGACAGGTCGACCTTGTGAAACTGCGTGTTCGACAAGTTCACATCGTCAAATCTGGAGTTGCTGACGATGGCATTGCGCACATCGAGAACATCGCTCCTGTCGTGGATCTCCATGCCTGCCACCCCTACTTCTTCGCCTTGGCGGCCAGCGTCAGCGCCGCGGCCTGGCGGGTCCACTCGTCGCGGCCGATACGGCCGGTGAGCGACAGGTAGTCCTCGACCCAGGCGATCTCTTCTGGCGCCCAGGCGGCGATCTGGGCAAAGGTCCAGATGCCGAGGCCGTTCAGCACCTTTTCCAGCTTCGGCCCAACGCCGGTGATCGCCTTGAGATCCGACGGCTTGGCCGGACGAGCCACGGCCTTGGGCTGTCTGAAATCCTCCGGCATCAATCCGATCGTCGCGCCTTCGGCGACGGCCTCGGTCTTCTCCGGCTCGGCATCGACGGTGAGAGCGGCAATATCGGTCACATCCTGGGCAAAACTCTGCGCCTCGGCGATCAGGGTTCTGGTCGCCGCGCGCGCCTTGGTGGCGGGGGCGGTCTCGGCGAACCCTTGGCTGCGCTGTTCGAAATCGTCGATGATCGGCTGGAAAATCCGCTGCGATGCCTCGGCAGCACCCGACAAGGCGCCTAGCCACACGCCAAAGGCATGGTTGGCAAGGCCGAAGCCCAGCGCCGACATGGCGGCGGCACCAGCGACAGGATGCGCGAGAAGGTTGACGGCGCTGGCCATCTCCTTCGGCATCATCCTTGTCAAATCCTGGTTCATCTTCTCAAGCTGGTCCAAATTGGGCATCAAAGGGTTCGAATAGGGCGCCATAGACATCTCCTGGTCGTTTCTTCGTCAGCCCCGCCCCTATATTTCCGTCCGGGGCTTGCGCCCGATTTCAATCTACTCAGCAGCCACCATCACCGGTTCGGCCCGGTGCGCGTTGCGCGAAAACTCGTCGATGCGCCGCTCCACCTCGCCGCGGAAATGCCGCATCAGGCCCTGGATCGGCCATGCCGCGGCATCGCCCAGCGCGCAGATCGTATGACCCTCCACCTGTTTGGTGACGTCGAGCAGCATGTCGATCTCGCGCTTCTGCGCCTCGCCGCGCACCAGCCGCTCCATCACCCGCCACATCCAGCCGGTGCCTTCGCGGCACGGTGTGCACTGGCCGCAGCTCTCATGCTTGTAAAAATAGGACAGCCTGGCGATCGCCTTCACGATATCGGTCGACTTGTCCATGACGATGACAGCCGCCGTGCCGAGGCCGGATTTCAGGTCGCGCAAAGCATCGAAATCCATCGGCGCATCGATGATCTGCTCGGCCGGCACCAGCGGCACCGAAGCGCCGCCCGGAATGACCGCCAGGAGATTGTCCCAGCCGCCGCGAATGCCGCCGCAATGGGTTTCGATCAGCTCGCGGAACGGGATCGACATCGCCTCTTCGACGGTGCACGGATTGTTGACATGGCCCGAGATGCAAAACAGCTTGGTGCCGACATTGTTGGGGCGGCCGAAGGACGAGAACCAGGCGGCGCCACGGCGCAAAATGGTCGGCGCGACCGCGATGGACTCGACATTGTTCACGGTTGTCGGACAACCGTACAAGCCGACATTGGCTGGGAATGGCGGCTTCAGCCGGGGCTGGCCCTTCTTGCCTTCGAGGCTTTCGAGCAGCGCTGTTTCCTCGCCGCATATATAGGCGCCGGCGCCGTGATGCATGTAGATGTCGAAATCGTAGCCGGACGTGTTGTTCTTGCCGATCAGCCTGGCCTCATAGGCCTCGTCGATGGCGCGCTGCAGTGCCTCGCGCTCGCGGATGAACTCGCCGCGCACATAGATGTAGGCGGCGACCGCGCCCATGGCGAAGCCGGCGATGAACGAGCCCTCGACCAGCGTGTGCGGATCGTTGCGCAGGATATCGCGGTCCTTGCACGTGCCGGGCTCGGATTCGTCGGCGTTCACAACGAGATAGCTCGGCCTTCCGTCGCTTTGCTTGGGCATGAACGACCATTTCAGCCCGGTCGGGAAGCCGGCGCCGCCGCGGCCACGCAGGCCGGACGCCTTCATCTCGTTGACGATCCACTCGCGCCCCTTGGCGATGATGCCGGGCGTGTTGTCCCAGGCGCCGCGCGCCATCGCGCCGGCCAGCGACTTGTCGAAGAGGCCGTAGATGTTGTTGAAGATGCGGTCTTTGTCAGCCAGCATGACTTACCTCTTTCCCCGCAAGACGATCGAAAACCACACCAGCACGCCTATGCCGGTCGCGGCCATCGATTCCAGGGTATCCGAAAACGGCAATTCGACGAGGCGCCGAAGCCCCTCCAGAAGGATGTTGGCAGCAGCGATGCAGACAACGCCGATGACAATGCTGCGCAGCGTCAGCAAAGATCCGGTGCTTTGCGCTTCAGCCATCAACGTGGCTCCTTGCCGAAGACGCGGATGTATTCGGCGACGCCGCCCTTGGCGAGCGCCTTGGCCTGCTTGCCCCAGTCGTCGCGCTCGATGCGGCCCTGGAAAGCGAGATATCCATCCACCCAGTCGCGCTCGGCCTTATTCCAGGATGCGACCTGTGTGAAGGTGAAGATGCCAAGCGAATGAAGGATGCCCTCGATCTTCGGGCCGATGCCCGAGATCAGCTTGAGATCGTCGACCGCGGCCGGCCTGTCGATTCCGGCCGGACGGTTCTTGTCCTCGAGCGACGGCTTTGCGGGTCTGGCTGTCGGCGCCTTGACGGTCGGGGCCACCGGGGCGTTGGCCGCTGGCGCCTTGAATTCCGGAGCGATGAAGGCAGCTGCCGGCGTGGAGGTGGTCTTCGGGCCATTACGCTGCTTGGCGACCTTCTCGACTTCAGGCGCCGCGGTGTTGGCGTTGGCGGCCGAATGCAGGGGCGCCGGGACGCTCGCCGCTTTTTCCGCCGCCGGTGCAACCTTGGCCCTGGAGGGCGACTTCAACGCCGAGCTGGTTTCCGGCGCATCGGTTTTCGGTTTGCCGGCGTTGGATGGCGCGACCGGGGCGGCCGCTGCAGGAGCGGCAGGCGCCGGAACAGGCGCTGCAATGATCGCGTCGGGCGCCGCGTGGGCAGCCTTGCTCGCCGCCCTGGCTTCCTTGTCGCGCGTCGCTTTGAGGATCGCCTTTTCGCTCTTCAGCGTCGTCAGGCCAGGCGCCGGCTCCGAGCCGGTTCTGCCATTTTGCGGTCCCGTGGGAACCGAGGCCCCCTTGCCTGCATCATAAAGATCGATGATTTCGGCCAGCCGCTCAGGCGTCAGATCCTCGAACGTGTCCTTGAAGACCATCACCATCGGCGCGTTGACGCAGGCGCCGAGGCATTCGACTTCCTCCCACGACAGTGTGCCCTTGTCGTTGGTGTGGAACTGGTCGTGATGGATTTTCGAGCGGCACACATCCATCAGCGCTTCCGAGCCGCGCAGCATGCAGGGCGTGGTGCCGCAGACCTGTATATGCGCGCGCGTGCCGACCGGATTGAGTTGGTACTGCGTGTAGAAGGTCGCGACCTCAAGCCCGCGAATGCGCGGCATGCCGAGCATATCCGAAATCGTCTCGATCGCCGCCTTGGTGACCCAGCCTTCCTGCTCCTGCGCAATCATCAGCAAGGGAATGATCGCCGACTGCTCGCGACCCTTCGGATATTTCTTGATCCATTGCTTCGCGACCGCCGCATTCGCCCGGTTGAAGGCGAAGGTGGCTGGCTGGACGCTTGCATCTGCGAGACGGCGGACTGACATTTAGCGATCGGGCCCCTGCTCTGCTACGAGAGCTATTGCGGTTTCACATTCTTTCTGATGAGAAAACGGAATGCGTTCGGCAGATCGAGCAACACTCGCAAATCGCTCTGCGGGCAACGTGTATTGCCACAGTCCCAGAACGGTTTGCCTTACTTGAGGCGAGATCCATGCCATGACCGCATCAGCGTCGATGTCATCGTCGAACAAGTGCTCGTAAAAAGCGACACCAGCCGCATTCCAAATCTGTTTGTTCGGGTGAACGGCAGCCCATTGGGCGAACCCATGCATTCTACCCAGCTTGTCGACGTCATTCTCGCGGTGGGCAAGGCGCGTCTTGGGTAGCAGGGTAAAAAAGAAGTCATAGATCGAACAGTGCTGAGTCGAGTTGTAAGAAGCCTCTGCGAACTCGACCGGCAGCATGGCTTTTGCCAATTCGCGCCACCGCGGTAGGGCAGCGTCGGCATTCCCTCGAACACCGACCTGAGAGCGCACTGTAGGATTGGCTGCCGCCATCACCGATCAACCTCCCCGAAGACGATATCGAGGGAACCCAGGACGGCAGTGACGTCGGCCAGCATGTGGCCGCGGCAGAGGAAATCCATGGCTTGCAGATGCGCGAAGCCGGGCGCGCGCAGCTTGCAGCGATAGGGCTTGTTGGTGCCGTCGGAGACGAGATAGACACCGAACTCGCCCTTCGGCGCCTCGACGGCAGCATAGACCTCGCCGGCCGGCACGCGATAGCCCTCGGTGTAGAGCTTGAAATGATGGATCAGCGCTTCCATCGAGCGCTTCATCGCCTGGCGCTTCGGCGGCACCACCTTGCCGTCGAGGTTCGACACCGGCCCGGTGCTCTCCTTGCCGAGCAGAAGGTCGACGCACTGGCGCATGATTTTCGCCGACTGGCGCATCTCTTCCATGCGCACGAGATAACGGTCGTAGCAGTCGCCGTTCTTGCCGATCGGGATGTCGAAATCCATCTCGGAATAGCATTCATAAGGCTGCGACTTGCGCAAATCCCAGGCCGCACCCGAGCCGCGCACCATGACGCCGGAAAAGCCCCAGGCCCAGGCGTCGGCAAGCGACACGATACCGATATCGACATTGCGTTGCTTGAAGATGCGGTTGCCGGTAAGCAGCCTGTCGAGGTCGTCAAGCGACTTCAGGAACGGGTCGATCCACTTGCCGATGTCCTCGACCAGCTTCGCCGGCAGATCCTGGTGCACGCCGCCGGGACGGAAATAGGCCGCATGCATGCGCGAACCGGAAGCGCGCTCATAAAACACCATCAGCTTTTCGCGTTCGACGAAACCCCACAGCGGCGGCGTCAGCGCGCCGATATCCAGCGCCTGCGTCGTCACATTGAGGATGTGCGACATGATGCGGCTGAGCTCGGAATAGAGCACGCGGATCAACTGGCCGCGCTTCGGCACTTCGATGCCGAGCAACCGCTCGGTGGCGAGCGCGAAGGCATGCTCCTGGTTCATCGGTGCGCAATAGTCGAGCCGGTCGAGATAGGGCACTGCCTGCAGATAGGTTTTGTGCTCGATCAGCTTTTCGGTGCCGCGATGCAGCAAGCCGATATGCGGATCGACGCGGTCGACCACCTCGCCGTCAAGCTCCAGCACAAGACGCAAAACACCGTGCGCCGCAGGGTGCTGCGGTCCGAAGTTGATGTTAAAGTTGCGGACGGAGGTTTCAGCCATTCTGGCGCCTCTGGCGAAGAGTCAGTAGTGAGTAGTGAGTAGTGATCATCAATCTCAATGCCTGCTTCATTCCGCCTGCTTGGCCTGCACCGTTCGGATAAGAGATCTCATCATTTTTCCAATCTCTTCGCATCGCAGCAGCAGCTCAATCTCATTGTCTTTTCGCAGCAGGCCAACCCGACATGCCAGCAGTATGTGTGTCTCCAGTTCCTTCAACGAGCCTTGCGCCATGCGCAAAAATTGAACGAACGACCCTCTGTTCTCCCGACCGTATCCCTCCGCGACGTTCGCTGCGACCGAAACCGCCGATCGGCGCATCTGAGAGGTCATGCCGTAAATCTCATCCCTCGGAAACTCTTTGGTGAAACGGTAGCAATCCTCAGCAAGCGTCATCGCCGATTGCCACACCTTCAAGTCGCGATAAGATTCGATCCGTTGCTCCAAATCTTTTGCTACTGACTACTCACTACTTCCTACTCACTGTTTCGCCTTCTCATCGCCCGGCAGGACGTAGTCCGTCCCTTCCCATGGCGAGAGAAAATCGAAGTTCCTGAATTCCTGCTTCAATTCCACCGGCTCGTAGATCACGCGCTTGGCTTCGTCGTCGTAGCGCACCTCGACGAAACCGGTCAGCGGGAAGTCCTTGCGCAGGGGATGGCCCTCGAAACCGTAGTCCGTGAGGATGCGGCGCAGGTCCGGATGGCCGGAGAACAGCACGCCATAGAGATCGTAGGCCTCGCGCTCATACCAGTCGGCGCCGGGATAGACAGCGGTGAGCGACGGCACCAGCGTCTCTTCGTCGGCCTGCACCTTGATGCGGATGCGCAAATTCTGCTTCGGCGAAAGCAAATGATAGACGACATCGAAACGCTTGACGCGCGACGGGTAGTCGGCGCCGCAGATATCGATGATCGAAATGAACTGGCAGCCCGAATTGTCACGCAGGAAGCTTGTCACCTCGATCAGATTGTCTGTAGCAACCGAGATCGTCAGTTCGCCATAGGCAAGCACCGCATCGGTGACGCGGCCCGGCAGCTTTTCGCCGAGATAGGTCGACAGTTCGCTCAGGGATGCGGCCATGGGTCTACCGTTCGATCGTGCCGGTGCGGCGGATCTTCTTCTGCAGGAGAAGAATGCCGTAGAGCAGCGCTTCGGCGCTCGGCGGGCAGCCGGGCACATAGATGTCGACCGGCACGATGCGGTCGCAGCCGCGCACCACCGAATAGGAATAGTGATAATAGCCGCCGCCATTGGCGCAGGAGCCCATCGAGATGACGTAGCGCGGCTCCGGCATCTGGTCGTAGACCTTGCGCAAAGCGGGGGCCATCTTGTTGGTCAGCGTTCCCGCCACGATCATTATGTCCGACTGGCGCGGCGACGCGCGAGGAGCCACGCCAAACCGCTCCGAATCATAGCGCGGCATCGAGGTGTGGATCATCTCGACGGCACAGCAGGCGAGACCGAAGGTCATGAACATCAGCGAGCCGCTGCGTGCCCAGGTGATCAGCGCCTCGGTCGAGGTGACCAGAAAACCCTTGTCGGCCAGTTCATTGTTGATCTCGAGGAAGAACGGATCGTCGGAACCGACCGGACGTCCGGTATTGGGGTCGATCAGGCCTTTGGGCTTCGGCGCGACGAGCGTTCCGGAACTGTCGTTCAATCCCATTCCAGCGCTCCTTTTTTCCACTCATAGGCAAAGCCGATGGTCAGCACCGCCAAAAACACCATCATCGACCAGAAACCGAGCATGCCGATCTTCGAGAACGACACCGCCCACGGAAACAGGAAGGCCACTTCCAGATCGAAGATGATGAACAGGATCGACACCAGGTAGAAGCGGATGTCGAATTTCATCCGGGCATCGTCGAACGAGTTGAACCCGCACTCGTAGGCGGAAAGCTTCTCCGGATCGGGATTGCGATAAGCCACCAGGAACGGCGCGATGATAAGCGCCAGGCCTACAACTGCGGCCACGGCGATGAAGAGGACGATGGGCAGGTATGAACTGAGGAGTACGTTCATGCTCGGCTTTCCGTTGGCGGCCAATCCACTTTGATTACAGCAACCAACCCTAATGCGGAAGCGCGACAGTTTAACCGCTGAACCGTTTTAGGTGCCTTTGCTGCAACGCGGCGAGGGTTAGCGCACGGCTTTCAGCGAAGCAAGTCAAACCTTGTTCAAAAGACAGTGCTGGACGGCAGGCCGGGAAAAACTGGTCCGATCTCCTCCTGTTTGATTTCCTTCATCTTTCACTCCACTTTTGTCTCCTGACACATCTCCCGCCATTTGCCTGCTAGCATGACCGGAATCGCCGGCTAAAGTCGGGAAAATGGTTCGAGGCAAGACACTTTGACGAAGGACAAAATCTCACTCCCCGCGGCCAGGCGCATCGCGCTCGCCGCGCAAGGATTTCTCGATCCCCGCCCGGTCGGCACGCCCGATCGCCGCCACCTCGCCCGCGTGCTGTCGCGCACCGGCTTGCTGCAGATCGATTCCGTCAGCGCGGTGGTGCGCGCCCACTATATGCCGCTCTATTCGCGGCTTGGCCCCTACCCGCTGGCTTTGCTCGACAATGCGGCCATCACCCGCAAACGCACGGTGTTCGAATACTGGGCGCATGAGGCCTCGTTCCTGCCGGTCGAGACCTACCCGCTGATGCGCTGGCGCATGCAGCGGGCCGAGCAAGGCGACGAAATGTATCTCGGCCTCGCCAAATGGGGCCGCGAGCACGCCGCCTATATCGAAGAGATCTACCGCGCGGTCGCCGAGCGCGGCCCGATTGCCGCTTCGGCACTGGAAGGCCAGAAAGGTTCGGGCGGCTGGTGGGGCTGGAGCCACGCCAAGCACGCCTTCGAATGGCTCTTCTGGGCCGGACGCATCACCACGGCGCACCGCCGTGGCTTCGAACGCTTCTATGACCTGCCCGAGCGCGTGCTGCCGCAGGCGATCCTCGATCTGCCGGTGCCGGCCGCCGAGGACGCGCACCGCGAATTGCTGCGCATTTCTGCCCGCGCCCACGGCATCGCGACGTCGGGTGACCTGCGCGATTATTTCCGCTTGTCGCCGGCCGACATGAAGGGCCGGTTGGAGGAACTGGTCGAGATGGGCGAGTTGCTGCCGGTAAACGTCGAAGGTTGGGACAAGCCGGCTTACCTCTATAGGGACGCCCGCCTGCCGCGAAAGATCGAGGCCCGCGCCTTGCTGGCCCCCTTCGATCCGGTGGTCTTCGAGCGCGCGCGCACCGAGCGTCTCTTCGATTTCCGCTACCGCATCGAGATCTACACCCCGGCCGACAAGCGGCAATATGGCTATTACGTGCTGCCTTTCTTGCTCGGCGACAAGATCGTCGCCCGCGTCGACCTCAAGGCCGACCGGCCTGCGAGTGTCTTACGCGTCCACGCCGCCTATGCCGAAGCAGGCGCACCGCCTGAGACCACCGCACAGCTTTTCGAGGAACTAAAGGAGATGCAGGGCTGGCTTGGCCTTGAGCGCATCGAAGTGACGCCGGCCGGCAATCTGGGGCCGGCATTGGCTAGCGAGAGAGATGGCCAACCCTTGCAGCGTCTGTCATAGACGCCTCAATAAGCCTCGTAGGTTGTGCAATGGCATCGGACAAAGTGCTCGACATGATCCATGGCGCCCTCATTGCGCATGGAATAGATGCAGTCCGCAGAGATAGGGACGTCATGCTCCAATCGAAGCAGCTTCGGTTTGAGGCTGAGGTGTTCGAGACGAGTTCTGACCGGCTGGTCCTGGAAATCTACATTTTTTCTCCGCTGCTTGATGTTCAGCCGGTCATTGAATCCTTTGCTGGCTTCGGCGACACGCGCGAACAGGAACTGAACCAGGCGTTTGAAAAGTTTCTCCGTGGTGTTTTCCATGTGGCCATTGAGGGACTGGCCGATCACGTCTGCGAGAACATGCAGGCCGAAATAGAGCTTTGGCAGCGAAGCAGCGCCAGTTGGAAGATCTGGCGAAAAGATGCCCGCTGGAAAATCTATAGCGGCCCGGTCATTTCCCAGGCCACAACCGAGCTATGCTCGCTGACACCAGGCTATCCAGCATTCTATGCCAAGCTGGAAAAGCTGTTCACAGCTTCGGTACCCCCCGGAAGCCATTTTGTCCGGACCTTTCTGGCAGGCTTGAAGGGCACGCTGATTAGTGCCGAAGTCCTTCTGGACAACGCGGTTTGGCATGAGGGACAGAATCTGGCTGTCGGTCATGACTGGGACTATAGCGATGGCTATCAAGCTATCCGACAGGTCATCCTGGCACTGCCGGAAGCCGGGACATGACAGCCCCTGCCGACATCGCCATGTCGTAGCCGTGCGTTGACACCGCTGCCTGCAAAAGCCTAAATCCGCTCCAGACGGTCCCCTGCCCGCAACGGCAAGGGCCAAGAGGGAATGCGGTGCGGGACGAAAAAATCCCAAATCCGCGGCTGTCCCCGCAACTGTAAGCGAAGAGCCAAGGCCGAAAGCCACTGGGTAACACCGGGAAGGCGGCTAACCAAGGCAATGACTCGCGAGCCAGGAGACCTGCCGTCTGAGACAAAGTATCCGATCGCCTGGCGGGTTTCCGGGCAAGGAGCACGGTTTTTGGACCAGAACAGCAGTTTTTCGGCTGGCACAACGGACATTGCGTCCGGCGACAACGACGCCCTGACCGGCGTGACCGTCATCGTCTGCGCCTCCTGCCGCGATGAGACCGGTTCCGACGCCCATCCGCGCGCCGGCGAATTGCTGGCTGAGGACACAGGCCGCGCCGCTGCCGGCGATATCCGGGTCCGCACCGCCGAATGTCTCGGCAATTGCAAGCGCCGCCTCAGCGCCGCGATCCTGCGCGATGGCTGCTGGAGCTATGTCTTCGGCGATCTGACCGCAACCAGCGGCGCCGACCTCGTTACCGGCGCAAAGCTCTTCGCGACTTCGGCCGACGGCCTCATCCCGTGGCGCGGCCGGCCCGATAGCCTCAAGCGCGGCCTCGTTGCCCGCATCCCACCCCTCGACATGCTGAAGGACTGACGATGAACGCTTCAAACCCGGCCGCCAACCTCTCCCGTGTTCCCTGCACTGTCGTTACAGGCTTCCTCGGCGCCGGCAAGACGACGCTGGTCCGCCATCTCCTGGAAAATGCCGGCGGCAAGCGCATCGCCATCATCGTCAACGAGTTCGGCGACATCGGCATCGACGGGGAAATCCTGAAAGGCTGCGGCATCGACACCTGCCCCGAGGAAAACATCGTCGAACTGGCCAATGGCTGCATCTGCTGTACAGTCGCCGACGATTTCGTGCCCGCCCTCGACAAGATCCTCGCGCTGACACCGAGGGTCGACCACATCCTGATCGAGACCTCGGGCCTGGCTCTGCCCAAGCCGCTGGTCCAGGCGTTCCAGTGGCCGAGCGTGAAGAGCCGGGTAACCGTCGACGGTGTCATCGCCGTGGTAGACGGCCCGGCGCTGGCCGAAGGCCGCGTCGCCAACGACATGGACGCTTTGCAGGCACAGCGCGCTCAGGACGAGACGCTCGACCACGACGATCCGGTCGAAGAAGTCTTCGAGGACCAGATCGCCTGCGCCGACCTGATCATCCTGTCGAAGAGCGATTTGATGGATTCAGCCGGTTCGGCCCGCGCCAACGCCATCATCAATGAACATTCCGCCCGCGCGGTAAAAATCGTGCCGACTGCGCATGGCAAGGTCGACCCGTCGGTGCTGCTTGGCCTCGGTCTCGCCGTCGAAGACGACATCGAGAACCGCAAGTCGCATCACGACGGCGCTTTCGATCACGAGCATGACGATTTCGACACCTTCATCGTCGACATCCCCTCGATCGCCAATCCCGACGACCTGGCCAAGCGCGTCGCCACCGCCGCCGAACAGGAAAACGTGTTGCGTGTGAAAGGCTTCGTCGATGTCGGCGGCAAGCCGATGCGGCTTTTGCTGCAGGCCGTCGGCCCGCGCGTCAATCATTACTATGACCGCGCCTGGGCGGCTGAGGACGACCGCCGCTCGCGTCTTGTCGTCATTGGCCTGAAAGGACTGAACCGCCCGGCGATCGAGCGTATACTCGCCGGCTGATCCAAACCACGAGCCGAAATGCATATACTCACCACCACATCCGCCTCGCTCGACGATCTCGCCGAGCCCGTCGATCTCGGGCAGACGCCGGCGGATATCGTGGCGCTGTCCTTCACCGACAGCGACCTCGCCGGCCTCGCGGCGGCGTGGAAGGCCGATGCCGCCCGCCTGCCGTCGATGCGGCTGGCGGCGCTGCGCGACCTGCGCCATCCCATGTCCGTGGACCTCTGGATCGACAGCGTCGCCCGCCACGCCAAGGTGATTTTGGCGCGCATCCTCGGCGGCTACGACTGGTGGCGCTATGGCTGCGACCAGCTTGCCGCGACTGCCCGTGCGAACGGCATCAAGCTGGCGCTGCTGCCGGGCGAGAGCCACGACGAGGATCTCAGGCTGATCGAAGCCTCGACGCTGCCGCGCGAGGATCTGGACGTCCTGCTTGGTTATTTCCGCGAGGGCGGACCGGAGAATATGGCAGCACTGATGCAGCGGCTGGCGGGGTTGGCTGGGCAGGATGCGGCGGCGGCTGAGCCGGTCAGCGTGCCGAAAGCTGGTTACTACGAGCCTGGCCGCGGCGTCGTAGGCAAGTTGGATTTTGCCGATGTCGGCGTTCCTTCACACCCCCCTCTGTCCTGCCGGACATCTCCCCCGCAAGGGGGGAGATCAGCCGGCGCGGACCTCGGCACTTTTTCTGCCCAGCCGATAATAGATTCCTCTGCAACATCCCCGATTGGCGAAAGCGTCGATGAGAGCACAATCTCCCCCCTTGCGGGGGAGATGTCCGGCAGGACAGAGGGGGGTGGGCGGGAACTCGGCGCAGACAACATCAACTCTCCCATCATCCCCATCCTCTTCTACCGCTCGATGCTGCTGGCCGCCGATGTCGCGCCAATCGATGCCCTCTTTGATGCACTCCGCCAGCGCGGCATGAGACCGGTCCCGATCTTCGTCTCCAGCCTCAAAGACCCGACCTCCCTGGCCTTCGTCGAAACCGCACTGGCCTCGCTCAACCCCGCCGCCATCATCACCGCAACCGCCTTCGCCTCCGGCGCCGAACCCGGCGTCCAAACCCTGTTCGACCGCGCCGGCGTGCCGGTCTTCCAGGTCATCGTCGCCACCACCCGCCGCGACGTCTGGGACAACAACCAGCGCGGCCTGGCGCCCGCCGACCTCGCCATGCATGTCGTGCTGCCCGAACTCGACGGCCGTATCCTTGCCGGCGCGATTTCCTTCAAGGGCGAGAGCGAGACCGACCCGGCGCTCGGCCACCGCGCTTTCGCCAACCGCCCGGAACCGGATCGCGTGGCGCAAGTGGCGGACAGGCTAGCGGCGTTCACACGGTTGCAGCAGACGCCCCGCGCGACGCGTAAGTTGGCGATCCTCATTCCGGACTATCCGAGCGCGCCCGGCCGCACTGGCTATGCAGTGGGCCTGGATGTGCCGTCCAGCGTGCTGGCCATGCTGCATGACCTGAAGGAGCAGGGCTATCGCGTTGACGGGATTCCAGAAACGCCGCGTGCGCTGCTGGACGCGTTGGGGCGGAGCGATGGTGGGCTGGGGCTGGATGAGTATCTGGACTTCTCAAAGGATTTGCCGGCTCAGGCACTGGCTGCAGTCGAGGCGGCATGGGGCGCTCCTTCACGCTCCCCCTTGTGGGGAGGGTCGGTTCGCGACATTCGCGAAGCGGATAGCGCGAAACGGGGTGGGGGTAGCGGTGCACCACCCCCACCCGGCGCTGCGGGCCACCCTCCCCACAAGGGGGAGGGCAAGAGCGGCTTCCCCTTCCGCGCCGCCACCTTCGGCAACATCACTGTCGCTCTCGCCCCCGACCGTGGCCGCTCGGCCGACCGCCGCGCCGATTACCACGACCCGACGCTCCCTCCCCGCCACAACCTCATCGCCTTCGGCCTGTGGCTGCGCAAATCGCTCCGCATCCATGCTCTCATCCATGTCGGCGCTCATGGCACGCTGGAATGGCTGCCCGGCAAGACGGTAGCGCTCTCACAAAACTGCTTCCCCGAGATCGTCACCGGCTCGTTGCCCGTCATTTACCCCTTCATCGTCTCCAATCCCGGCGAAGCGGCGCAGGCGAAGCGGCGTATCGCCGCCGTCACGCTTGGCCATCTGCCGCCGCCGTTGACCGGTGCCGGCCTCGACGAAGGGCAGCACAAGCTCGAACGCCTCGTCGACGAATACGCCCAGGCCGACGGCCTCGACCGCCGCCGCCGCGATCGTCTGGCCAAGCTGATCGTCGACACGGCGCAAAAGACCGGCTTCGCCTCCGAAGCCGGCGTCGCCGGAACCGATGCGCCCGACGAGGCGCTGCGCCGCATCGACGCCTGGCTCTGCGACCTCAAGGATTTCGCCATCAAGGACGGCCTGCACATCTATGGCCGCGCTCCCGACGACGAGCCCGACGCCATGCGCGTGCAAAGCGCGGAGGCCGAGAAAGCAGCACTTCTTGCCGCGCTCGACGGCCGTCACATCAAGGCGGGTCCGGCGGGCGCACCGGCGCGTGGCCGCTCCGACGTGCTGCCCACCGGCCGCAACCTGTTCACCTCCGACCCGCGCACCATGCCGACGCCGACCGCCTACGATCTGGGAAAGGCGGCGGCAGAAGAAGTCGTGCGCGGCTATATGCAGTCGCATGGCGACTGGCCGCGCTCGCTGGTCATCGACCTCTGGGGCTCGGCCTCGCTGCGCACCGGCGGCGAGGAGATCGCGCAAGGCCTGGCGCTGATGGGCTGCCGGCCGCAATGGGACAGTGCCACCGGCCGCATCACCGGCATCGAAGTGCTGCCGCCGGCCACGCTCGGTCGCCCGCGCGTCGATGTCACCTGGCGGATTTCGGGTCTGTTCCGCGACATGTTCCCGACCCAGATCGCGCTGATCGACGCCGCCGCCAACGCCGTAGCCGCGCGCGACGAGGACGATTCGGAAAACCCGCTCGCCGCCAGAACCCGCGCCGATGGCAAGATCGGCCCGCGCATCTTCGGCACCTCGCCCGGCACCTACGGCGCCGGCGTCGAGGACCTGCTGTCCAGCGGCGACTGGGTCGGGCGCGAAGAAATCGGCCGCGCCTATCTCGATGCGACATCGCATGCCTATGGCGGCGCCGAGGGCGAAGGCATTGCCTCCCCCGGCGCTTTCGAGACCCGCATCGCCGAGGCCGATCTGCTCGTCCACACCGGCGACGATCCCGGCCGCGACATTCTCGAGGGCTCCGCCGACGTCGCCTTCATCGGCGGCTTTTCGGCTGCACTTGCGACGCTCGGCCGAAATGCCGACGTCATCGTGCTCGACACCACCGACCCGCACAAGCCGAAGCCGCGCTCGGTCGGCGAGGCTGTGTCGCGGGTTGTGCGGGCGCGAGCCGTCAATGCGCGTTTCATCGCCGGCCAGATGCGGCACGGCCCGCGCGGCGCCTCCGAATTCGCCGAAACGGTCGACCGCCTCATCGGCTTCGCTGAAACCACGCACGCCATTTCAGGCGCGCTGATCGAGGCCGTGCATGATGCCTATGTCGGTGATCCCGATGTCCGCGCCTTCATCCTGCGCGAAAACCCGGCCGCAGCCAAAGTCATCGCCGAACGCTTCCTGTCGGCGCGCCGGCGTGGTCTCTGGCATCCCTTGCGCAACGCGATCGACGACGATCTCGCGGCGTTGATCGCCGAGGCCGAGGCGCTCGGGGTCGCGGCATGAACGCCTTCTCGCGCCGCGGCGCCTGTCCGGCTCTCTCGGCGCCGATGCAGACCGGCGATGGCCTGCTGGTGCGGCTCAACCCGGTTGCTGGAGGGCTTTCCCCCAAGTCGCTGATCGGACTCTGCGAATCCGCCTTGAAGCGCGGCAACGGCATCATGGAAGTGACCGCACGAGGCAGCCTGCAGATACGCGGCCTGACGGCGGAAAGTGCGGTGCTGTTGGCGGCGGAGGTCGATGCACTGGGGATTGCAGTGCGTACCGGCGTGCCGGTCGAGACCGGGCCGCTGGCTGGCATCGATCCGCGGGAGATTGCCGATCCGCGATCTTTGGCTGAGCGGGTCAGGGCTGCGGTCGAGGAAGCTGGGCTGACGCCAAGGCTCGGGCCGAAGGTTTCGGTGGTTGTCGATGGCGGCGGGCAGTTGACGATGGATGGGGTGACGGCCGATGTCAGGCTGAAGGCGGTGCGATTCAGCGCTAGCGTTCTGTGGGCTTTGTCTGTTGCCGGCGATGGCCAAAGCGCGAGGCCGCTTGCGACGGCCGATGAGGATGCAGCGCGCGATATTGCGGTTGCTGTGCTGAGGATGGTTGCCGAGAAGGGGCGTGACGCACATTCTCGGGATTTGTCGGAGAGGCAATTGGCCTCTCTCGCAAGCTGGCATTCCTTCGCACCCCCCTCTGTCCTGCCGGACATCTCCCCCTCAAGGGGGGAGATCAGCAGGGTCGCCGGCGGCTCTCCACTTTCGACGCTGAAAATTGGCGAAATCGCCCACGAAGACGCAATCTCCCCCCAAGCGGGGGAGATGTCCGGCAGGACAGAGGGGGGTGTGCAGGATCGCCGGCCTATCGGTCTTTTCCCCTTATCCAACGACACCACCGCTCTCGGCATAGCCCTCCCCTATGGCAGCATGCCGGCCGAAAAACTCATCGCCCTCGCCCAAAGCGCCCTGTCCCTCGGCGTCGCCGAAATCCGCCTCGCCCCCGGCCGCGCCTTGCTTTTCCTCGGCCAACCATCGTCCGCAAACCACCTCCTGCAAGCCACCGCCACCGCGCTCGGCTTCGTCACCACCGCCGCCGACCCGCGCACCCGCATCGCCGCCTGCCCCGGCACCCCTGCGTGTGCCTCCGGCCGCATCGCCACGCGCGACATCGCCGAGACAATCGCCGCCGAAAACGCTGATATCCTCGACTTCACACTGCACATTTCCGGCTGCGCCAAGGGCTGCGCTCACCCCGGCTCTGCCGCGCTAACAATCGTCGGCGGCGAAAACGGAGCCGGACTTGTCGTGAACGCGACGGCAAAGGCCCTTCCTGCGGGCTACAGGCCGGGCTATGACGCCGCACGCGGCGTCAGTCGCGTCGCGGCGATGGTCCGCAGCGCACGATTTCAGGGCGAAACCGCCGCCGCTTGCCTGACAAGGCTCGGGCCGGCGGCAATCGCCGAAAGCTACCGACAGGAATAAGCATGGCCGCCTACGATTACATCCATGACGGCAACGCCATCTATGAGCGCTCTTTTGCCATCATCCGCGCCGAGGCCGATTTGTCCCTCTTTTCCGAGGCCGAGGCCGACGTCGCCATCCGCATGATCCATGCCTGCGGCCAGGTCGAAGCATCAAGTCATTTTGTCTTCTCCAGCGATTTCGTCGCCGCCGCCCGCAGCGCCTTGGCGGCCGGCGCGCCGATCTTCTGCGATGCCGAAATGGTCTCGCATGGCGTCACCCGCGCCAGGCTGCCGGCCGGCAACGAGGTGATCTGCACCTTGCGCGACCCGCGCACGCACGACATCGCCAAGGAGATCGGCAACACCCGCTCGGCGGCGGCAATCGATCTGTGGGGCGAGCGTATGGCCGGTTCGGTGGTCGCCATAGGCAATGCGCCGACGGCACTGTTCTATCTCCTGGAAAAGTTGCGCGACGGCGCGCCGAAGCCGGCAGCCATCATCGGCATGCCGGTCGGCTTCGTCGGTGCCGCCGAATCCAAGGATGCGCTGGCCGAGAATTCCTATGGCGTACCCTACGCCATCGTGCGCGGCAGGCTTGGCGGCAGCGCCATGACCGCAGCCGCGCTCAATTCGCTGGCGAGGCCCGGCCTGTGAACGCAGCCGTCAAAGAAGATCTGGCAAAAGGCCGTCTTGTCGGCGTCGGCACGGGGCCTGGCGACCCCGAGCTGCTGACGCTGAAGGCCGCGCGCGTTCTGGCCGAGGCCGATGTCGTCGCCTACTTCGCCAAGCGCGGCAACAACAGCAATGCGCGCGCCATCGTCGAGGCGCGCTTCCGGCCGGATATGCTGGAACTGCCGCTGCTCTACCCCGTCACCACCGAGATCGACAAGGATCACGACGACTACCGTTCGCAGATCACCGATTTCTACGAGGAGTCGGCCGAGAAGGTCGCCGAACACCTCGAAGCCGGCCGCATGGTCGCCGTGCTCTCCGAAGGCGACCCGCTGTTCTACGGCTCCTACATGCACCTGCATGTCCGCCTCGCCCATCGCTTCCCAACCGAGGTCATCCCCGGCGTCACCGCCATGTCCGGCTGCTGGTCGCAGACCGGCGTGCCTATCGTCCAGGGCGACGATGTGCTGACGGTTTTGCCCGGCACGATGAGCGAGTTCGAGCTGACACGCCGTCTCGCCGACACGGATGCCGCCGTCATCATGAAGGTCGGCCGCAATCTGTCCAAGATCAGGCGGGCACTGGACGCCACCGGCAAGCTCGCCCGCGCCGTTTATGTCGAGCGCGGCACCATGGCCGGCAGCATCTCGATGAAGCTTGCCGACAAGCCGGACGACAAGGCCCCCTATTTCGCCATCGTGCTGGTCGCCGGCTGGTCCGGCCGGCCTGGCGTTATGGGAGCCAAGCCATGAGCGGCCGCCTCACCGTCATCGGCCTTGGGCCCGGCAATGCCGATCAGGTGACGCCGCAAGCCAGCCGCGCCGTCGCCGAGGCAAAGTTCTTCTATGGCTACAAGCCTTATCTCGACCGGCTGGAGCTGCGCCCGGACCAGACCCGCGTCGCCTCGGACAATCGCGAGGAACTCGCCCGCTCCAAGGACGCGCTGGTAAAGGCGGCGGACGGCCATGACGTCGCCGTCGTCTCCGGCGGCGATCCCGGCGTGTTCGCCATGGCGGCCGCCGTCTGCGAGGCGATCGAGGCCGGTCCGGCCGAATGGCGCACCGTCGATGTCACTGTCGTGCCGGGCGTCACCGCCATGCTGGCGGTTGCCGCCCGCATCGGCGCGCCGCTCGGCCATGATTTCTGCGCCATCTCGCTGTCCGACAATCTGAAGCCGTGGGACTTGATCGAACTGCGCCTGCTGGCGGCGGCCGGCGCCGGCTTTGTCATCGCGCTCTATAACCCGATCAGCAAGGCGCGCCCTTGGCAGCTCGGCCGTGCCTTCGAATGCCTGGCCGCCATCCTGCCCGGCACCACGCCGGTCATCTTCGGCCGCGCCGCCGGCCGCCCGGACGAGCGCATCGAGGTCTTTTTGCTGGCCGATGTCGACGCGCAAAAAGCTGACATGGCGACCTGCATCATCATCGGTTCGCCGGAAACACGGATCATCAAGCGCGGCGACAAACCGGCGCTGGTCTACACGCCGCGCTCCGCGACGGGGTCGAGCAAATGATCGACCCAAAATTTATCAACAAGAGCGGCGAGTTCATCGACGGTCTCGGTCGAAGGCACCTCCGGCAGGAAGGGCCTGCGCACCATCACCACCTCGATACCGAGCGCCCGCGCCGCGGCGATCTTGCCGTAGGTGGCCTCGCCGCCGCTGTTCTTGGATACGACGACATCGATGCGGTGCTCCTCGAGCAGAGCGCGTTCATCCGCCTCGCGAAACGGCCCACGCGCCAGCAGGTAGGCCGCATCCGGCACCGCCAGTTTCGGCTCGACCGGATCGACGCTGCGGATGAGGTAGTGATGCTGCGGCGCCGCCTCGAAAGCCGCGACCTCTTGCCGGCCGAGCGACAGGAAGGCGCGGCGCGGCGTCGATCCAAGCGCGTGCACCGCATCGCCTGTCCTATCGACCTGCGTCCAGCGGTCGCCGTCGACAGGCTTCCAGCCGGGACGGCGCAGCGCCAGGATCGGCACACCGGTCAGGCGCGAGGCTTGCGCCGCATTGGCGGATATCTGCGCCGCATAGGGATGTGTGGCGTCGATCAGCAGGTCGATGCCCGCCTCCCTGAGATAGGCGGCCAGCCCGTCGGCGCCGCCAAATCCGCCGCTGCGCACCGGCACGCCTTGCGCGACCGGGCTTTCGGTGCGGCCGGCCAGCGACAGGGTGACACGGAAATCTTCCACCAGTTTTTCGGCCAATTGGCGCGCTTCTGTCGTGCCGCCAAGGATCAGAATCTTCTTCATGAGCACCATGTTGAACAGCGTCGGCGCTGCCCCTCACCCCTACCCTCTCCCCGTGAAGAACGGGGAGAGGGAGGCGTCAGCGCCGGAGCGTCTCCCTTCTCCCCGTCACCACACGGGGAGGTGAGGAGTGGTCTGGCTGGCAGACGAAAAGTCAATTGCTTGACTTTTCGAACGACGAACGCCTCAGGCGAATGAGGGGCGGCGCGACATGTCAAAAAAACAGCCCACGCCAAAATGGCTCGCAATCGTCGGCATCGGCGAGGACGGTTTAGCGGGTCTCGGCGACGAGGCCAAGCGGCAGATCGCTGACGCCGAGACCGTCTTCGGCGGCAAGCGGCATCTGGCGCTGGTGGCTTCGCTCATCAAGGGTGAGCAGCGCCCATGGCCGGTGCCATTCGATGCCGACATGGCAGACGTGCTGGCGCTGGCCGGCCGGCGCGTCTGCGTGCTCGCCTCCGGTGATCCATTCTTCCACGGGGTCGGCGCCACCCTTGCCCGCAAGGTCAAGCCTGAAGAGATGCATGTCATCCCCGCGCCATCGGCGATTTCGCTGGCTGCCGCCCGGCTCGGCTGGGCGTTGCAGGACATCGAGACGATCTCGCTGCATGGAAGGCCGCTCGACCTGATCCGGCCGCTGCTGCATCCCAGGGCGCGCATCCTGGCGCTGACATCGGACGGCGACGCGCCAGCGACAATAGCGCGCCTGCTCGTAGAGCTCGACTTCGGCGGTTCGCGGCTGACCGTTCTGGAAGCGCTGGGCGGACCGAACGAGAAGCTTCGCTCGGCACGTGCCGACGCTTTCGATCTCAGAGACATCAATCCGCTCAACGTGCTGGCGTTTGAGCTTGAATCGACACAAGAGGCCCGCATCCTGCCGCTGACCGTTGGCCGCGCCGACCATCTGTTCGAGCACGACGGCCAGATCACCAAGCACGACATCCGCGCCATCACGCTTGCGGCGCTGGCGCCGAGGCGTGGCGAATTGCTGTGGGACATCGGCGCCGGTTCCGGCTCCATCGGCATCGAATGGATGCTCGCTCACCCCTCGATGCGCGCCATCGCCATCGAGGCCAACAGCGACCGCGCCGCCCGCATCGTCCGCAACGCCGCGCATTGCGGCGTGCCCGGTCTTGTCGTGGTGGAAGGGTCGGCGCCCAAGGCACTGGCCGGGCTGGACACGCCGGATGCGATCTTCATCGGCGGAGGTGGCAGCGACGCCGGCGTACTGAACGCCGCCATCAAGGCGCTGCCATCCCGTGGCCGTCTCGTTGCCAATGCGGTGACGCTGGAGATGGAGGCGCTGCTTCTCGCGGAGCACATCAAGCGCGGCGGCGACCTTACCCGCATCACCATTTCCCGCGCTTCTCCTGTCGGTTCGATGCAGGCCTGGCGCCCGGCCATGCCGGTCACCCAGTGGAGCTGGGTGAAGCCATGATGGTGGCGGGCATCGGCAGCCGGAAGGGCGTGAGCGTCGAAGACGTGCTCGCGGCGATCGAAACCGCCCTCGAAGCGCACGGGCTGGCGATAACGGCGCTGTCGGCCTTGGCGACCGCCGCGCTCAAGAAAGACGAAGAAGCGATCTCTGCCGCTGGCCGCACGCTTCACCTTCCCGTCATCATCGTTGATGACGCAGCACTTCAGGCCGTCTCGCCGGAGGCACTCAGCAAATCCGATCTCTCGCAGGATCTCGCCGGCACACCCTCCGTCTCAGAAGCCTCCGCCCTTGCCGTTGCCGGCCCCGGTGCAAAGCTGCTTGGTCCACGCACCGTGCTCGGCCCGGTCACCTGCGCCATCGCCATCAGCGGAGACGCGCCATGACCGTGCATTTCATCGGCGCCGGTCCCGGCGCCGCCGACCTCATCACACTGCGCGGCGCCAAGCTGCTGGCAAGCTGCCCGGTCTGTCTGCATGCCGGCTCGATCGTCGCGCCGGAATTGCTGCAACACTGCGCACCGGGGACCAAACTGATCGATACGGCGCCGATGTCACTCGACGAAATCGAGGTCGAATATGTGACAGCCCACCAGGCCGGCCACGATGTCGCCCGCCTGCATTCCGGCGACCTCTCGGTGTGGAGCGCCGTGGCCGAGCAGATCCGCCGGCTGGAAAAACACGGCATTCCTTACACGCTGACGCCGGGCGTTCCCTCTTTCGCCGCCGCAGCCGCAGCCCTTCGCCGCGAACTGACCATTCCCGAGGTGGCGCAAAGCCTGGTGCTGACCCGCGTCTCCGGCCGCGCCTCGAAAATGCCGCCGGGCGAAACGCTGGCCGGCTTCGGCCGCACCGGCGCCACACTGGCCATTCATCTCGCCATCCACGCCATCGATCGCGTCGTCGCCGAATTGTCGCCGCATTATGGCGGCGATTGCCCGGTGGCGATCGTCTTTCGCGCTTCATGGCCGGACGAGCGCGTGCTGACCGGCACGCTAGCGACCATCGAGGCGCTGCTCGCCGCCGATCCCATGGAGCGCACGGCGATCATCTTCGTCGGCCGCTCGCTGGCAGCGGAAGGTTTTGGCGAGAGTTCATTGTACGACGCCCACTACCAGCGGCGTTTTCGCGGGCGGGACGGATTGTGAGCGGCAAGACCAAAAGCGAAAACCCGACGCTCGAACAGGCGCTTGCACGGCTGAACTTCAAGCCGCGCCGGCTTGAGCCGGGCCATGTCTGGCTGGCCGGCGCCGGTCCCGGCGATCCCGGCTGCCTGACGCTGGAAGTGCTGGCGGCATTGGCCGAGGCCGACGCTGTGGTCTATGACGCGCTGGTCTCCTCTGACGTTGTCGCCGTTGCGGACAATGCCCAGCTGTTCTTTGCAGGAAAACGCGGCGGCAAACCGTCCATGAGGCAGGACGATATCACCGCTTTGCTGGTGCGGCTGGCACGCGAGGGCCGCCGCGTCGTCCGGCTGAAGGGCGGCGATCCCTATATTTTCGGCCGCGGCGGCGAAGAGGCGCTGGCGCTGGCGCGCGAAAAAATCCCTTTCCGCGTCATGCCCGGCCTGACATCGGGGCTGAGCGCGCTGGCCGCCACCGGCATTCCCGCAACCATGCGCGGCATCAACAAGGCGATCATCCTGGCGACAGGTCATGCCGCCGGCACAGATGACGATCTCGACTGGGGCGCGATCGCCCGCACCGGCCAGCCGGTGGTCATCTATATGGGCATGGCCAATCTGCCTGTTATCGCCGCGTCGCTGCTCGAAGGCGGGCTGGCGCCGTCGACGCCGGCGGCTGTCATCGTTTCGGCGACGACACCGCAGGAGCGGACCGTCGTCGCGACACTCGCCACCATTTCCGAAGCGGCCGCCGCGGCGGAATTGGCCTCGCCGGCCCTCATTGTCGTCGGCGGCATCGTCGCCATGCGCGCAGCACTGGCGGGTAACGCATGACCCGCGCCATCATCATCGGCGCGCCGCGTTCCGGCTCCGGCAAGACCAGCGTCACCATCGGCATTTTGCGCGCGCTCGCCCGGCGCGGCATCAAGGTGCGCGGCGCCAAGTCCGGCCCCGACTATATCGATCCGGGTTTTCATACCGCCGCCACTGGCCTGTCCGGCGTCAACCTGGACAGCTGGGCGATGTCGCCTGACCTGCTCAACGCGTTGGCCAGCAATGCCACCGAGGACGCCGATTTTATCTTCCTCGAAAGCGCCATGGGCCTGTTCGACGGCATCCCGGCCGGACAAGGCCGCACCGGCTCGGCCGCCGATCTGGCGCGGCTCTACCACCTGCCGGTGCTTTTGGTGCTCGACGTCTCGGGACAGTCGACGACGGCGGCCGCCGTCGCGAAGGGTTTTGCCACCTACGACCCGGATGTGCGCATGGCCGGAATCGTGCTCAACCGTCTCGGCAGCGAGCGCCACCGCAAGCTGTGCAGCGAGGCGATCGAAACGCTCGGCCTGCCGGTCGTCGGCGCCATCCTGCGCGATCCCACGCTCAATTTGCCGGAGCGCCATCTCGGCCTCGTCCAGGCCGGCGAATATGCCGACCTGATGACGCATCTCGACCGCCTCGCCGACATGGTCGAGAAATCCCTCGACCTTGACGCCATCATGGCGCTGGCCGCGCCGTTTTCGCCGGCATCAGGCAGTTTCGAACATGCCTTGCAGCCGCCCGGCCAACGAATCGCGCTCGCCGAAGACGCCGCCTTCACCTTCCTCTATCCGCACGTCGCCGCCCACTGGCGTCAGGCCGGCGCCGAGATCGTGCCGTTCTCGCCGCTAGCCGACGAAGCACCGGTGCAGAATTGCGATGTCTGCTGGCTGCCCGGCGGCTATCCCGAGCTCCACTCCGGCAGCCTCGCGGCGGCGACCAGTTTCCGAGCTGGCATGGCCAGGTTTGCCGAGACCAAGCCGATCCATGGCGAGTGCGGCGGCTTCATGGTGCTGGGCGAAGCGCTGGAGGACGCGGCCGGCGAGACGCACGCCATGCTTGGCCTGCTCGGCCATTCCACCAGCTTTGCCAAGCGCAAGATGAACCTCGGCTACCGCGAGGCACGCCTGCGCGTCGCCTGTCCGCTGGGGCCGCAAGGCGCGCTGATCCGTGGCCATGAATTCCACTATGCGCAGATGATTGCGACCGGCAATGACGAGCCATTGGCCGATCTCGCCGACGGTCAGGGCAATCCGCTCGGCGCCTCCGGCTATCGCCGCGGCCATGTCAGCGGCACCTTCTTCCACGCCATTGCGAGGGGTGCATGACCTCCGTGCCCTCGCCCCGGCAAGCGCTCGACGACGTCGCGCTTTGCCTCGTCTTCTTCACCCGGCTGCCGCTGCCGGTCTTCGACCTTCGTGGCCGCAGCCTGGCCGATGCGATCTGGGCGGCGCCTGTCGCCGGCCTCGCCGTCGCTGTGGCTGGTGCTGTCGTCTACGCCGCGGGCGTACAGCTCGGCCTTGCCCCCGGCCCGGCAGCAGCCCTTGCGCTTGCAGCAACCCTGCTCGCCACGGGCTGCCTGCATGAGGACGGGCTTTCCGATGTCGCAGATGGCTTTGGCGGCGGCAAGACACGCGATAAAAAACTGGAGATCATGCGCGACAGCCGCATCGGCGCCTATGGCGCAGCAGCTCTTGGCCTGTCGATGCTCATCCGCTGGAGCGCGCTGTCGCAACTGGCCAATCCGACAGGCGTGCTCTTCGCGCTGATCGCCGCCCACGCCGCATCGCGCGGCCTGCTCGGCGCGTTCATGCATCTGGCGCCGGCGGCGCGCAGTGACGGCCTGTCTGCCGGCGCCGGGACCGTCTCGGCCCAGACAGCTGTTCTCGGCGCCGTGCTCGGCGCCATCCCCCTTCTGACGCTGGGGCTCGGCGGCGCCTGTGCCGCACTGATCCTGCTCGCTCTCGTGTTCAGCGCCTTGCGCGCGCTCTCCCTCAACCAGATCGGCGGCCACACCGGTGACACGATCGGCGCCCTGCAGCAGCTGGGCGAGATCACTGTCCTGCTCGTCGCTTCCGTTTCCCTGTCCTGATTCTTCCCCGGAGATTCCTTCCCCATGCCATTCAAATCATTCGACGAACTGCGCGCCGCCTGTCTCGATCTGCCTGCCGGCAGCGATACCGCCGCCAACGCCGTCGCCCGCCGCCAAGACACGCTGACCAAGCCGCAAGGCAGCCTGGGCCGGCTGGAAACTCTCGCCGCCTGGCTGGCGCGCTGGCAGGGTCGCGACATGCCGAAACTCGACCGCGTCAAAGTCTTCGTGTTCGCCGGCAACCACGGTGTGACGGCGCAAGGCGTGTCGGCCTTCCCGTCGGAAGTGACGGTGCAGATGGTGGCGAATTTCGCCGGCGGCGGCGCCGCCATCAACCAGCTGGCCCGCATCGCCGGCGCGGAACTCGACGTCATCCCGCTCGATCTCGATCATCCGACCGGCGACTTCACTGACGTGCCGGCAATGGACGAAAAAACCTTCCTCGCCGCCGTCTCGGCAGGCTACGACGCGGTGACGAACGACCTCGACCTCGTCTGTTTCGGCGAGATGGGCATCGGCAACACCACGCCGGCGGCCGCCATCTCGACCGCCCTGTTCGGCGGCGGCGCTGAAAAATGGACCGGGCGCGGCACCGGCGTCGACGATGCCGGGCTGAAGCGCAAGGTCACCGCCATTGAATCCGGCCTCAAGCGCCATGCCGACGCGCTGTCCGACCCGCTGAAGATCGCCGCCGCCCTTGGCGGCCGCGAACTCGCCGCCATCTTCGGCGCCACGCTCGCCGCCCGCCGCAAGAACGTCCCGGTGCTGCTCGACGGCTTCGTCTGCACGGCCGCCGCAGCACCCCTGGCGCGGCTGCACCCCAACGGCCTTGCCCACACCATCGCCGCCCATGTCTCGGCCGAATCCGGCCACCGCCGCCTGCTCGAAGCGCTCGGCCTGCCGCCGCTGCTCGACCTCGGCATGCGGCTCGGCGAAGGCTCCGGCGCCTGCCTCGCCGTCAACATCGTCCGCTCGGCACTGGAATGCCATGCGAGGATGGCGAGTTTTGCCGAGGCTGGCGTGTCGGAGAAGTAAACCAGAGCGGTTTAGGGGACCGCCTTGGTAAGAAGCATCTTTTATTCCTGAAAACTCTTCAGTAGAGTTGGAGGATGATGAAGCTCCGTCCGCTTGCTGCTGCTATAGCTATCGCCGCGGTTCTTGCCGGTGTGTATCGGCGTAGCGGATACACAACCTATGGACCGCTCGACACCGCTATCCTCGTTGTCTTTCTGGTATTCTTCTGGTGGCTGATCAGCGACTTCTCAAGAAGAAAAGCCCGCGTCGATGCTGATGGACGTCAGAGCACGGATGGCGGGATCGCTTTTCGGTTCGGCAGATTTCTGCGTCGGGTTTTTCGACGTAGCAATCGCGGCCTTTGACACGGCAAATTGTAGGCCGAAATGACATTGCGCCGTGGAACCGGTCGCCTCGTTTCTGGGCGCGCGGCTCAGAGGATCACCGGAATAGCAAGTCTACACCGGAATGCCCTCGGCAGGCTCGCGCCACCACCGACGCATGCCGAAGACGCGTTAAAGCGTCTCTGATACCAAGGTCTTCCACCAACTTTTCTAGAAATTTGGTGGGTGCGCACAGGATTGAACTGTGGACCCGCTGATTAAGAGTCAGCTGCTCTACCAACTGAGCTACGCACCCACTCGGCCGGCAAAAACCGGCGTTGGCGGGCATATAGCCGCCGATACCGGTCCTGTCCAGCCCTGCCGGAATCATTTCCCGACAAATCGCTCCGGGCTTCGGTTTCGAGTGTTGCAGCGAAGAAAAAAACCAGAGTCGTCGGCGGGACAGCACTCCCCTCTGGCCTGCCGGCCATCTCCCCCGCAAGGGCATAGGCGCTAAGATAGGTATTGCCCTGCTGAATCGGGTGTGATTCTACGCTGCGATGACACACGAATCGCTTGTTGGTGACGGCTGGGCCGAGACGATTGAGCTTCTGGGCGGCGAAGAGTTGATCGCAGGAAGTGCCCGCGAGACGAAGGCGTTCCTGCGCCCGCGGGGCGTCAGGTCGGCGAGCGATCTGTTGCGCCTGACACTGGCTTACTGCCTTGGCAAGGTTGGCATGCGGGGCGTCGTGGCCTGGGCGGCGGCGAGCGGGATTGCCGACATTTCGGACGTGGCGTTGCTTGGCCGGCTGCGCAATGCAGGACCATGGCTGCAGCAGTTGATTGGGCACCTTTTGAAGCGCGAGGATGCAGGTTTGGCCAAAGGCCGACTGGTTCGCATCCTCGATGCGACAGCGGTTGCCAAGGCCGGTGCGTATGAGAAGAAGAACAATGGTCTTTGGCGCATGCACTGCACCTTCGAGCTTGAGCGCGAGCAGTTCGACTTCATCGAGATCACCGATCAGAGCGAGGCCGAGTTGATCGACCGCGTGCCGGTGGTGCCGGGCGAGATCCGCATCGGTGACCGCGCCTATCTGCAGGCCGAGCGGATCGCAAAGGTGATGGCGCAAGGCGGCGATGTTGTTGTGCGCGCGTCGTGGAAAAACGCGCGATGGCTCGACGCCAACGGCAGGGCGTTCGATCTCATCGGCTACCTGGAGAGCTGCCGGGAGGAAGTCTGCGAAACGCCTGCCCGGCTGGCACTCAAGAAGGGCGAGCCTGTGAATATGCGCCTGATCGCCTTGCGCAAATCCGAGGCCGCGGCACAAGAAGCGCGGCGCAAAATCAACAAGGAAGCCAGGGCCAAGGGCAACAAGGTTCAACCGCAGACGCTGATTGCGGCCGGCTTCGTCCTGCTTGTGACCTCGCTTGACCGGGAGGAGTTTCCCGCCGATACGGTCCTCAAGCTCTACCGCATGCGCTGGCGCATCGAACTCGCCTTCAAGCGACTGAAGAGCCTGATCGGGCTGCGCTCTCCTCCCGCCAAAGACCCAAGGATCGCAAAGCCTTGGATCCTTGCACACTTCCTCATCGCGCTTGTGACCGAACCCCTCTCGCAGGAGTTGGGTGTCTCTCCCCCTTGAGCGACGGGCGCCCGCTGCTGTGGCGCGCCACCCGCCAGATCGTCGCCTCTCTGATCGCTACCATCTTTACTCAACCTTCCTTGGCGGCCCTGCGCCAAAATCTCCATGCCTTGCGATATCGCTGGCGCGAACCACCACGAAAGCGCAAGTTTCAGTCCATGCCAAAGCTATCTTAGCGCCTATGCCCACTTGGGGGGAGATTGGCAGCCTTGCCGTTTCGCCTGTCTTTCGGCGTTGGAGATTGGCGAAAGCCAATGCGACATCCGATCTCCCCCCTCGTGGGGGAGATGTCCGGCAGGACAGAGGGGGGCGTGAAGGATCGCCGACAGCGACGATCTCAGCCACGGGCCACTCAAACGAACAGCTTGCCTTCCGCCACCTTTACCGCATGGCCGCCGATGCGCGCCGAGGCCAGTTTTCCGCCCTCGACAGTGAGTTCGAGCCGGATACGCGATGGCCGGCCCATCTCCAGCCCCTGCTCGATCCACAGCTGCGAAATGCCGTCGGTCGGGCCATCGAACTGCATGATGGCGCCGGCAAAGGCCGCCGCCGCCGACCCGGTCGCCGGGTCTTCATAGGACGGCGTGCCCGGCACGATCATGCGGACATGGAAGGCGCTGTCATGGTTCACCGTCTGGCGGCAATAGACATACGGGCTGGCGAAGGCCCATTCGCTCTTGCGCGGCGCCAGTTCCGACCAGACCTGGTTGTCGAGCTTGATCCGGCCGGCAGCCTCCAGATTGGCAACCGGAATGGTGACGTAAGGCACGCCTGCCGACCAGAACGACACCAGGTGATTCTCGAAGCCGATCTCGTGCGGCGCCAGCCCGAGGGCGGCGCCGATCGCCTCCGGGTCGGCATCGAGCTTCAGCGGCTCCGGCAGCTTCGCCAGGTCGAACTCGGCAAAGGTGGCGCCATCGTGCCGGCTGACGGCGCAGCGCACCGGGCCGATATTCTCCTCCAGCACGAAGATGCCGGCTTCGCCCTCGCCTGTCAGTTCGGCCAGCGCGATCGCGGCGCCAACTGTCGGATGTCCGGCGAACGGCATCTCATAGTCGGGCGTGAAAATGCGGATGCGGTTGCGATGTTTTGGATTGTCCGGCGGCAGCACGAAGACCGATTCGGACAGGTTGAACTCGCGCGCAATGGCCTGCATGGCGGCTGTATCCAGCCCTTGGCTGTCGAGCACGACAGCCAGCGGATTGCCGGCCAGCCGCTCCGTCGTAAACACATCGTAGAGCAAGTAATTGCGGGTCTGCATCTTGAAAAACCTTCCGCCTCAATCCGAACATGGCCGAAATTTAATTTGATATTCGAACCACCAAGCCTGATCTGTGCACATATAGGGACATTACGCTTTCATAGGGGTCCGGCGTGGACCAGCTTGTCAATCTGCCAAAGACGGAATCGGATTCCGCCATCGAGGCGGCGCTTGGGCTTGACCAGAGTGGTGTGCGCAAGACGCGCCGTCGTGGCTGGCTTTACGCGCTGCTGGCGCTGATCGCCGTTGCCGGCGGCCTCGCCGGCTTCCAATGGTATGCCGGCTCCCCGGCCAAGATCGACTACACCACAACGCCGGCCACCATTGCCGAC
The DNA here is from genome assembly GCF_040323695.1 of Mesorhizobium sp. M0030. Lineage (NCBI taxonomy): Bacteria > Pseudomonadati > Pseudomonadota > Alphaproteobacteria > Hyphomicrobiales > Phyllobacteriaceae > Mesorhizobium > Mesorhizobium sp. M0030. Next base: position 68,017 of record NZ_JAMYVE010000018.1, read on the forward strand.
CTCACCGTCGCGGTATCGGCGACCGGCACGCTGCAGCCCCTCACCCAGGTCGACATTTCAAGCGAACTGTCCGGCATCATCCGCTCGGTGTCGGCCGAAGAGAACCAGCAGGTCAAGAAGGGCGATGTGCTGGCGACGCTCGACACGGTGAAACTTGAGGTCCAGATCGAACGCGCCGAAGCCTCGGCCAAGGCCGCTGCCGCCAATGTCGAGGACGCCACGGTAACCCTGAAGGAGAACGAAAGCGCCCTCACCCGCGCGGCCGAACTGACCAGGCGTGGCATGGCGACCGATCAGTCGCTCGAGGCGGCGACTGCCACGCGCGACCGCTCCAAGGCGGCGCTCGATAGTGCGCAGGCCAATCTCGCCATCGCCCAGGCCGATCTCAAGGCGCAGCAGACCGACCTTGCCAAGAGCACCATCTATGCGCCGATCGACGGCATCGTCTTGACGCGTTCCGTCGACCCCGGCCAGACGGTCGCCTCCTCGCTGCAGGCGCCGGTTCTGTTCATCATCGCCGCCGATTTGAGGAACATGGAATTGGTGGCGGCGGTCGACGAGGCCGATATCGGCGCGGTCAAACCAGGCCAGCATGCACGCTTCACCGTCGATGCCTTTCCGGAGCGGCCGTTCGACGCCGAGATCCGCGACATCTCCTACGCCTCGGTCACCACCGACGGCGTCGTCACCTACAATGCACGGTTGGAAGTCGACAATAACGAGCTTTTGCTGCGGCCCGGCATGACCGCCACGGTTTCGGTCGTCACCAGGCAGGCCAAGAGCGTGCTCACCGTGCCTTCAACAGCGTTTCGCTATCGGCCATCGGCACCTGCTGCCCGCACGTGGAGCCTCAGCGATCTGTTCACCGGCCGCATGGGTCGTGGCGGCAACCGCCGCCAGCCGGTGAAGGCGCCCACCGACGGCTCACGCACGCTCTATGTGCTGGAGAACGGCCGGCCGCACCCGGTCAACGTCAAGATCGGCTCCACCGACGGCGAACTGACCGAGATCACCTCCGGGCTGGATGAAGGTGCAGAGGTTATCACGACCTCGCAGCTGCGGAGCTGACGCCATGGCCGCGGGCCTCATCGGTTTCGACACGGTCTGGAAGAGCTATGGCCAGGGCGAAGCCAAGGTCCATGCGCTGGCCGGCGTCGACCTCGCCATCCAGCGTGGCGAATTCGTCGCCATCATGGGCCCGTCCGGTTCGGGCAAATCGACCGCGATGAACATCATCGGTTGCCTCGACACACCGACGGCCGGAACCTACTCCTTCATGGGCATCGACGCCGGGCGGCTCGACCGCAACCGCCGGGCGCTTCTGCGCAATCTCTATATCGGCTTCGTCTTCCAGGGTTACAATCTGTTGCCGCGCACCACGGCGGCGGAAAATGTCGAGCTGCCGCTGATCTATCGCGGCGCGCCGGCCCGCGAGCGCCGCGATCTTGCCATGCAGGCGCTGGCGGAGGTCGGCCTGGTCGGGCGCGAACATCACACGCCGGCCGAACTCTCCGGTGGTCAGCAACAGCGCGTGGCGATCGCGCGCGCCATCGTCACCAGGCCGACGCTGCTCGTCGCCGACGAGCCGACCGGCAATCTCGACACCGCCCGCACGCATGAGATCATGGAGCTGTTGACGCGGCTGAACCGGGAGCTCGGCTTGACCATCGCCATGGTCACCCACGAGGCCGATGTCGCCGATTATGCCGAGCGCACCATCCGCTTCCTCGACGGCCACGTCGCGTCCGACACGGCCAAGTCGGAGTTGGCGTCATGATCTGGGAAACCGTCCGCCTCTCTCTGCGCTCCATCCGCCGCAATGTGCTGCGCTCGTTCCTGACGCTGCTCGGCATCGTCATCGGTGTCGCCGCCGTCATCGCCATGCTGACCATCGGCTCCGGCACCACCGCCAAGGTCAAGTCGGACATCGCCAAGCTCGGCTCGAACCTGCTCGTCGTCCGTTCCGGCCGCCCGGCAGGCACTGGCGGACCAGGCGGGCTCGACCAGGCGGTACGGCCTCTGGCCGACAAGGATGTAGCCGCCCTCGTAGCCCACCTGACCGGTGCGCGCGCCATCGCGCCGGCGTCGCAGAAACAAGTCCGCGTCATCTTCGGCACCGAGAGCCTGACCTCGGGCGTCACCGGCACCGACAGCGCCTATCTCGACGCCCGCGACTGGAAGCTGGTGTCGGGCCGCCCATTCAGCGATTCGGAGACACGCTCGGGCACCGGCGTCTGCCTGATCGGCGAGACGGTGCGCCAGCAATTCTTCGGCGCCGGCGAACCCGAGGGCGAGATCATCCGCGTCAACCGCACCTCGTGCAAGATCATCGGCCTGCTCGAACCCAAGGGCTATACCGGCTTCGGCCAGGACCAGGACAATGTCGTTTTGATGCCGCTTGCCGCCTATCAGCGCCGCATCGCCGGCAACCGCGACATCGACAACATCTACGTCGCCGCCGACGACCGCACGCCGACCACCGAATTGCAGCCGCGAGTCGAGGACATTTTGCGCGACACCCGCCGCATCACGCCGGACCGCGAAGAGGATTTCTCGATCCGCGACATGACCCAGATCGCCGACGCCATGGCCAGCGCCACCACCACCATGACCGGCATGCTGGGCGCCGTCGCGGGCGTCAGCCTGCTGGTCGGCGGCATCGGGATCATGAACATCATGCTGGTCTCGGTCACTGAGCGCACCCGCGAGATCGGCATCAGGCTCGCCATCGGCGCGCATGAAAAGCACATCCTCATCCAGTTCCTGGTCGAGGCGACGGTGCTGTCGCTGCTCGGCGGCATTATCGGCATCCTGATCGGCCTGGCGCTGGCCGGCCTCGCCTCGGCAACGCTGGCCATACCGTTTGCGCCGAGCCCGGCGGTCATCCTGCTCGCCGTCGGTTTTTCGGCGCTGATCGGCATGGTGTTCGGCTTCTTCCCGGCGCTGCGCGGCGCCAGGCTCGACCCGATCGACGCGCTGCGCCACGAATAAGCGCCAGATCAGCTCCACCGCAACCAACCGCTATCCACAAGGATGGGTGCTTGTCGACATCGGCAATACTTGTTGTCGTCCGGTCTGCGATGCTAATTTTAGAGCAAAGCATCTAGTCAAGGAGTTGCAATGAGCAAGAAGGCGCGGCTAATTCTGACGATGGTGATCATCGAAGGCGCCCTTGCGGGACTTTGGTGGTATCTCGCCCGCTACGGCATGGCCAATCCCGATCGTGTCACCGCCGATTTTCAGGCAGTCGTCGGCCAGACGATGGGCATGGTCATGGGTGGATTGCTGGGCATCGGCGTTATCCTGTTCCTCGTCGCCGCCCGCAACGACCGCAAGGCGGCGCAGAACAATCCGCGCCGTTAGCCCCCGCCACCGCCAAAATGCCACTCGACCAGCGGCTTCATATGCGGTGCCAGCCCTTCCGGCAGGTCGGCGGCGTGGCGGATGATCACCGGCCCCTCGATCTCCGGCTCGGTCTCGGTCGCGACGAAGGCGCCGATGCGCCGCGCAACCTCGTCGGCCGGCGCATCGACGTGGTAGCGGCGGAAGAGGACCGTGCCGGTCGAAGTCGACAGCGCATGGTAGCGCTTGCCGCGCGCAGCGCCTGTCAGGTCAAGCCCGGTCTCCTCGCGCACTTCACGGATCATGTTGAAATCGACATCGACGCGGCCATCGCGAAAATCGATCGGCTCGAACGAGCCGGCAGCGAAGTAGACACTGCCGGCCGGGACCGTGTGCGCGCCCATGCGGATCGCCACCAGGGCGTTGTCGCCGGCGACCAGCATGGCGTGGCCATAGGCATGCTCGGCGCCCGTCCCCTGCCGGTTCTTTCGCCACAGCAGGAAGGTCGAGTACTTCACCGCGTGACAACGCCCGACGATCCGCTTGTCGCGCCAGGCGAGCGCCGAGAGCAGCACCACCGTGCCGTCGAACAACGCCGGATTGGCCGTGACCTCGCGCCGCCAGTTGTCAGTGATCGCCTGCGCGTTGTCGCGCTCGAACGGATGCGGGCCGGGGTCGAGCCGGACGTCGATTTCGTCGACGGGCAGGATGACGTTGCGCGGCAGGTCGAAGCTCACCGTGCTCAAGCCATGTCCAGGGTAATTGCGACGGGACAATGGTCCGACGCCTTCGGCCGGTCCCAGCCGGCGCGCGGAAAGCGCTCCACCGCCTGTCCGGCCGGAAAGATGGTGCGCCAGGGCTGGCCGTTGCGGATGATGTCGGGAACCGCCGTCGCATTCTTCGCCGCCAGCCCTTTCGACAGCAGGATGTAGTCGAGCTGGCACAGATGCCGCTCCTTCGGCCCGCGCGTGTGGTAGAAACTCCAGCGGTCCATCTCCGGCCGGCGTTCGACGACATTCTCGCAAAAGCCGCCGGCGGTGAGCACATCGATACAGGACTGGCTCTCGTCGATCACCTGGAAGCGGTAGCCGTCGATAGCGTCGCCCTCGATCTTCACCCGCTGCCGGTAGTCGTTCATGTCGCCGCAGATCGCCCAGTTTTTGTCGGCTGCGTGCTCTTTGCCGAAGCGCTCGTCGATAATGCGGCGCACCGCTTGCGCCTCGGCGATGCGCACCGGCATCGTCGCCTCGCGGCCGTCGAGCCCATTGCGCGGCGAGCCCATCGATTTGAAATGGACGAGGTAAAGCGTCAGCGGCACGCCGCCGACCTTGATGTCGACCTCCAGGCAGTCGCGCCGGAAGATGCGTTCATTGGCCAGGTTGCCGAGCGCCTCGAGTTCAGGCGTGTGCAATCCGAACTGCTCGAACGTGACATAGGCATGGCTGGTCATGCGCACGAACTCGATCGGCTGACCTTGCGCGGTCTCGTTGCGCATCATCACGGCAACGTCGATGCCGCGCGAATCATTGCCGGCGGTGGTGTATTTCTGCCGGTAACCCTCGCCCACCATCTTGAAGAGATAGCCGTACTCGAAGGCCTTCAGCGCCTCGATGTTGTCGACCTCCTGCATGCAGATGATGTCCGCACGGGTGGCGGCAATGGCGAGCGCGGTCAACTGGCGCGTATCGTCGGATTGCGCGATGGCGCGCGCCTGCTCCAGCATCCGGTATTCGGCTTCGCTCTGGATGTCGAAAAGCGCCAGCGTGCGGTCTTCGTTGAGCTGGTTGCGGAAGCCCGAGTAATCGAACCTGTTCATCAGGTTTTCGACATTGAAAGTGGCGAGGCGCAGCGACATGGACTGACCTTTGCCTGCAAGCGCCAATGAAAACAAGGGCTGCTCGTCATGGCTGATGGAACCTTTCTGTTCATCCTCCGTTCAGACGCCAAGGTCCATCAATAGGCCACTTCCCTGGGGTATCCGGGCGTGGGGCCTGTATCACTTGGAGAGTGCAATGAGCTCGCTCTTTTCGTCCACAGTCAAATCCGGGCTGTTAGCGCTCGGTCTTTTCTCGGGTCTCACGGCGCCATCCGCCGCGGGCCCGATCCTGCAGCCGGACTTGTCGGTGCCGGCAAGCACCGCATTGTCTGACATCACACCGGTTCGCGACAGCTGGGCGGGCGGCAATGACCGCCGCTCCTTCAACGATTGGCAGTGGCGCCGCCACGACGGCCGTCGCTTTGCCCGGTCAGGCAACTGGAACAACGGCAACTGGAACGGCGGCGACAACTGGCGCTGGCGCCATCACCGCCACCATCGCGGCCGTGATTTTGACACCGGCGCCGCAGCAGTTCTCGGCCTCGGCCTGGGTCTGGGCCTCGGCAGTATCTACAACAACGGCTACTACAACAACGGCTATTACAATGACGGCTACTACGTGCAGCCGGCGCCCCGCCGCTATTACCGCACGCAGCGTCTGTCCAGCGCCCATGTACAGTGGTGCTACGACCGCTATCGGTCCTACCGGGCCTGGGACAACACGTTCCAGCCCTATGGTGGCCCGCGCCAGCAATGCTGGTCGCCCTACAGCTGAACTATAAACGACAATACACGACGGCGCCGCCCCATCGCGGCGCCGTTTTCATTTGGGAAAGACGGCTGGTCTCGGTCACCGCTAACCATATGTTTATCGGCTCAGCCTATCCGTGATATCGTGCCCCATCTGACGATCGCGCCGATCCGGTCGCGAAGGACGTGCCGTCATGGCCGACAACGAGTTGCGAAACAAACACCGGCAGCGCGTGCTGAAAGGCGCGACGATTCTGACCGGCCTCACCAATTCCGAGGTCAAGTGCACGGTCCGCAACATGCATGCCGGCGGCGCCGAACTGAAAGTGTCGATAGACGCGCGCGTGCCGGACGAGTTCCTGCTCTATGTGCCGGTCGACGGCATCGGCTACAAGGCCATCGTGCGCTGGCGCCGCGACGACCGCATCGGCGTCGAGTTCACCGGCACCGAGCCGAAGCCGCATTGGCACTATGGCTGAGCGTCCTGATCGATAAACCGGCATGAAAGAGCCGGCGGATCGCTCCGCCGGCTCCTTGCTCCCAATCCTGAAGATTGCGGGTTAGTTCTTGGCCTTGTCGACCAGTTTGTTCTTGGAAATCCAGGGCATCATGGCGCGCAGCTTGGCGCCGACTTCCTCGATCTGGTGGCTGTCATTGTTGCGGCGGATGCCCTTGAAGCGCGACATGCCGGCGCGGTATTCCTGCATCCACTCCGAGGTGAACTTGCCGGTCTGGATATCCTTCAGCACGCGCTTCATCTCGGCCTTGGTCTCGGCGGTGATGATGCGCGGGCCAGAGACATATTCGCCCCATTCGGCTGTGTTCGAGATCGAGTAGTTCATGTTGGCGATGCCGCCTTCATAGATCAGGTCGACGATCAGCTTGACCTCGTGCAGGCACTCGAAATAGGCCATTTCGGGCGCATAGCCGGCTTCCACCAGCGTCTCGAAACCGGCGCGGATCAGTTCGACCAGGCCGCCGCAGAGCACGACCTGCTCGCCGAACAGATCGGTCTCGCATTCCTCGCGGAAATTGGTCTCGATGATGCCCGAACGGCCGCCGCCGACGCCGCAGGCGTAGGACAGAGCGAGATCGAGCGCGTTGCCGGAAGCATCCTGGTTGACGGCGACCAGGCAAGGCACGCCACCGCCCTTCTGGTATTCGCCGCGCACCGTGTGTCCGGGCCCTTTCGGCGCGATCATAACGACGTCGACGGTCGACTTCGGCTCGATCAGGCCGAAATGCACGTTGAGGCCATGCGCGAAGGCGATCGCGGCGCCGTCACGAATGTTCGGCGCGATTTCGTTTTTGTAGATGTCGGCCTGCAATTCGTCAGGCGTCGCCATCATCATCAAATCGGCCCATTTGGCAGCGTCCGCCACGCTCATCACCTTGAGCCCGTCGGCCTCGACCTTCTTGGCCGTCGCCGATCCCGCCTTGAGGCCGATGGCGATTTCCTTGGCGCCCGAATCCTTGAGGTTGAGCGCATGCGCCCGGCCTTGGCTGCCATAGCCGATGATGGCGACCTTCTTGCCCTTGATCAGATTGAGATCGGCGTCGCGATCGTAATAGACACGCATCTTTTGCTTCCTTCCCGTAGAGATTAGAGGCCTTGCGGCCCGGTTTTTGCTCCATAAAGAGCGAGAAACTGCTGCGTTGCCCGGACGGCATCGCCGCCGATCGCCGCTTCAGTCAATTCCAGCCTGTCGCCGAGCAGGAGACGGATCTGCACGTCGCGGGCGACCAGCCCGAAAAAGGTCCGGAACGCGATTTCGGCATCCGTAAAGTCGAGCAGCCCGGCCTGCTTGCCGGCAAGCAGCACCGGCTTCAGCCGTCTGGCCAGCGCGAAACGGCCATTCTCCAGCACGATGGCGCCGAGATCGTCCTTTCCGGATCCGGCATGGCCGACCGCGACGCGGTTCAGCGCGATCGAGGTATCGCTCGAAATCACCTTCAGCCAGTCCGAGGCGAAGCCTTCCAGGCTTGCCGTCAGCGAGGCAAGATCGAGCCGCTCACCGTCGACCGGCACCACGCGCACTTTCGATGCCTGCCACTGCACGGTCGCCGTCAGCAGTCCGTCGCGGTCGCCGAACCATTTGTAGAGCGTTTCCTTCGAGCAGCTGGCGCGGCGCGCCACCGCCGTCATGGTCAGATTGTCGCCCTCCTCGACCAGCAGCCGCAAGGCCGCGTCCAGGACGGCCTTTTGCCGCTCTGTCAGCACTTCGCTGGTATCGATCTCGGCCCTTGCCTGCAACAATTTCCTGCCCATTCGATGAGGTCGCCGGGTCGCCTCAAACGGCGTACCGTACGTTACGGTTCGGCATATTGCGCAATCCTATGCTCGACGCAAGGGGTCAGGTAGAAAAATCGTCGACGTGAGAGCCGCCGAGCAAACCACGAGATTCTGACGGATCAATCATCGGCGGGCGGATGGCGCAGCTCTCCAAGCAGGCTCGCCAGTATCTTCAGCTCCTCCGCGGAGAGTTTTGCGCCGACCAATTCCGCAATCGACCGTCCATAGACAGCCCACATCCGTCGCCGCGTCTGACGGCCCTTGGCCGAGATGCGGATGGTCTGGCCGCGGCCGTCATCGGCAGCCCTGAGCTTCTCGACCAGTCCGTCTGCCTCGAGGCGCGCCAGAAGCCGCGAGATGTTATACTGCGCAAACAGTGTGCGCTCAGTCAGCTGGAATGGCCGCAGCCCGCCCTCACCCGCCTCGGCGAGTTCATGCAGCACGTCATACCAGTCGAGCGGCGGCAAGCCGCTAGTCTTCAAAGCCTCTTCCGCCTTTTCGATGAGCTGGCGCGAAACCCGCATCAGGCGGGCCCAGGCCTTGACGGCTTCGGGCGAAGGCGTGGTTGTTTTGGTCATGACCCATCCTAGGCGGTAGATGCAGTTGCATCAAGCTTGACGGTCAATGCACTTGCATCTATATGCATGCAACTGCATCGATCCGGGAAAGATCCATGAAACACGAAATTTGCAAAGTCGCCGACGTCCCACAGACGGGCAGCCTGATCGCACCGTTCTTCGGCCGCGAGGTCCATGTCTGGCGCAGCGGCGAGCGTGTCCGTGCCGCCGCCAATGTCTGCCTGCATTTCGGCGGGCCGCTCGACTGCAAGGACGGCAAGCTGGTCTGCCAATGGCACGGTGCCGCCTTCGATATGGAAAGCGGCGATCGGCTTGAAGGTCCGGCGCCAAAAGCGTCGCGACTGATGTTCCTGTCGACGCGCGTAGAGGACGGCGCGTTGAACTATGTCTGGGGAGAGTGACATGCCTGAGAAGAATGAAATGACTGGCAAGCTCATTCTGGTCAGCCACCATCTGTGCCCCTATGTCCAGCGCGCCGCGATCTCGCTGACTGAGAAGGGCGTGCCGTTCGAACGCGTCACCATCGACCTCGCCAACAAGCCGGACTGGTTCAAGGCGATCTCGCCGCTGGGCAAGGTGCCGCTGCTGATCGTCCAGGCAAATGGCGAGGAGACGGTGATCTTCGAATCCGCCGTCATTCTCGAATTCCTCGAGGAGACGCAAGCCAATCCTCTGCATCCGGCCGACGCCTACGCCCGTGCCCGGCATCGCGCCTGGATCGAGTTCGGCTCGGCGACATTGAACACCATCGGCCGGTTCTACTCGGCTTCGACGGAGGCCGCCTTCCTGGCAGAGTCCACGGCACTTTCGGCCATGTTCGATCGTCTGGAGGACGAACTGGCCGACCAGGCCGGACCGTGGTTCAGCGGCCAGCGCTTTTGCCTCGTCGATGCCGTCTACGGCCCGGTCTTCCGCTATCTCGACGCCTTCTACCGGATCGGCAATTTCGGCATTCTGGACGGCAAGCCATTGGTCCAGGCCTGGCGCAAGGCGTTGAGCGAACGCGCCTCGATCAAGGGTGCCGTGGCGCCGGACTATCCGCAGCGGCTGCGTCTATTCCTGCGTGCGAGAAATTCGTTTCTCTCGACCCTGATCTCGCCGGATGATCTGGCCAGTGCACCTCCTCTAGCCCGATCCGCCTGAACGGATCGATCAAAGTGCCGGCCACCATCGAGGCGAGCACGCTTGGCAGTGGCGGCACCTTTGCGATGGTTGCCACCAGCCTGTCGCGGAAGAAGGGCAGCATCGTGCCGTCCGACTGGTAGAACGGCGTCAGCGCCAGCGACAGCAGCTGGAAGATTCGGACATGCCATCGCCGCGCCCGGGCGTAGCTTTCCAGCGCTGCCTCGACGTTGCCCGTTTGTGCCAAGGCATGGCTGAGTGCTGCCGCGTCGAGCAGCGCCATGTTGGCGCCTTGCCCGAGCTGCGGGCTGGTCGAATGCGCGGCATCGCCGATGACGGCCAGCCTGCGGCCGGCCGGCAGCTTCATCGTGTGGTGGCCGTAGCGCGCCAGCGACAGCTGGTCGAAGCTGTCGATCTGGCTGGTGAACGCCTCGCACTGTGGCCACAGCGAGACCAGTCTCGCCTTCCAGGCGTCGAGCCCTGCCGCGCGCACGTTTTCGGCATCCGCCGGCTTCAGGCTCCAGAAGAACGCCGCCATCTTTTCCCCGCCCGGCTCCGGTCGGCCGATCGGCAGGACGCCGATCATCACGCTGGCCTTGTCGTAGCGCTGCAGCAGCGCATTTTCGTCGAAGCCTTCGCGCCAGCCGAGCGAGGCCCAGAACGCGCCGTAAGTGAGCTGCCGCGGCTGGGCCGGATCGTTGAGGCACCGGCGCAGCTTCGAACGCGAGCCGCTGGCGTCGACCACGAGGTCGAACGGCCCTGCCCTGCGGCCCCCCACCGTTCGGCTCTTGTCGAAGATCAGGATCGCCCGCTCACCGACGTCCAGCGCCTCGATCTCGACACTGGTTTCGATGGCGATACCTTGGCGCTGCGCGGCGCGAAACAACACGTTGAACAATGCCGCCCGGTGTACCGCCAGCCCGAAACAGCCGCCAGGCTGCTCATCGTAGCGCACGGCGAGCACGGTGCGGCCGGTCGAGGCATCGGCGCCATGCAGACGCTCGATGCGGCTCCCCAGCGCCAGAATGTCGTCGAGCAGGCCGAGATCGGCGAGCACGCTCAGCCCGGTCGGCTGCAGGATCAGTCCGGAGCCGACGGGCTTGGGTTCCTCGAAACGTTCGAAGATGGTGACGTTGTGGCCCGCGCGCTTGAGATAGAGCGCGGTGGCGAGCCCCGCCGGGCCGGCGCCCGCAATCGCGATGTCGAGAGATTTTTCCATTGCCCGCCCAACCACTGGCCGGACAATCCTTCAGCGCCATTGTCAAATCAAGCCTTTGCTGCATGGACCAAAATATCAGCCACCGGCGTCGAAGGAAGCGCGCGCCGTGCGCACCGCACCATGGTTGAGTTCGGCCCACAGGATCAATTGATGCAAGGCGCCGAACATCGAACGGCCGAGATCGGTCAGGCTGTATTCGACGCTTGGCGGCTTGGTCGGGAACACTTCGCGATGAACAAAGCCGTCGCGCTGCAGATCGTGGAGCGTCTGGGTGAGCATGCGCTGCGAGATGTCGGGCACCAGGCGCCGCAACTCGCCGAAACGATAGGGCTGCTCTGCGAGCGCCGCCATCAGCAGCGAACTCCATTTGCCGTTCACGCCCTGCATCACGTCGCGAACCGGGCAATCGGCAATGTTTGCGCCATCGCTGGTGGCTTTGAATATATTGAGCTTGGTTCTCAGATTGACGACCTTGCCGTCCATGGCTGCTGGTTCCCTGGCGGTGCCTACCTCCCTAAAAACTGCCTTCTTTACGGTGGCCGGTCAATTCTTATTTTAGTGCTGGTCTCTTTTTGAGACTGTCAGAAGCACCCGCCACCCGGCGCAATTTCAGGATCCCCCATGACCGCAACCCTTCTCGTCACCGGCGCTTCCGGCCAGCTTGGCCGCGGCGTCATCAACCACCTGCTGGACACATTAAAGGTCCCCGCAAACCGCATCATCGCCACCACCCGTACACCCGCCAACCTTGCCGATCTGGCGGTGCGCGGCGTCGTCGTCAGAGCCGCTGACTTCAACGACCCGCAATCGCTTGCCGAGGCCTTCGCGGGAGCCGACCGGGCACTCGTCATCTCGACCAACGAACTTGAGGTACAGGGGAAGCGGCGCGAGCAGCAGCTTGCGGCGGTGACGGCGGCCAAACAGGCTGGCGTCGGCCACCTGCTGTACACCTCGATGCCCAACCCCGAGCCTGGTTCGCCGGTTGTTTTCGCGCCCGACCACTACGACACCGAACAGGCGATCAAGGCGAGCGGGATCCCCTACACGATATTCCGCAACGGCTGGTATAACGAGAACCTGTTCATGGCGTTGCCGCAGGTTCTGGCGTCGGGTCAGTGGTACACCTCCGCCGGCGACGGCGCCATTTCCTACGGCACGCGCGACGATTTCGCGGCGGCGATCGCAGCGGGGCTCGCCTCGGACAGCAGCGAAAGCGCGACTTACACGCTCACCGGCCCCAGTGCGTATACGGCTGCCGAAGTGGCGGCGTTGGTCACCGAGGTCACCAGCAAGCCGATCAAGGTCATCCAGCTTTCCGACGAAGCCCTGACCGAGGGAATGAAGTCGGCCGGCCTGCCTGAACCCTTCGCCAAGGTGCTGGTTTCATTCGACGCCGCCGCCCGCGCCGGTGACCTCGGCATGGTGACCGACGCGGTCGAAAAACTCTCCGGCCGAAAGTCGGTGCCGCTGAAGCAGTTTCTGGAGACGAACAAGGCTGCACTGGCCGGCTGAAAGCTGCCGTTGCGGGACGCCGAGCCCTTAAGGTTCGGCCTCCCGCACAATTACTTACGTCGCTTGACCAGTCCCAGCCGGATCAGGCTTTCGCCCGTGGCAGTCAACGCATCTTCGCGCGAGCGTGGCGCCCAGCCGAGCACGCGCACCGCCTTGGCGTTGGTGGCGTTCTTGATCTTGCCCAGTTCCGTTGCGAGTTGTGCCGCTTCCGGATTGAACAGCCCGATGATGCGCACCAGCCAATCGGGAAACTCCCGCGTCGAGACGCGCGACGCCGCCGGCCCGAGCCGCGTCTTCAGGGTCTGCGCGATCTCGCGCACTGTCATGAAATCGCCGGCGACAGCGAGGAACCGTTCGCCCTTGGCGGCGGGGTGGGTCATGGCGCGAACATGCAGATCCGCCACGTCGCGCGCGTCGACGACGCCGAAGGACAGGCGCGGCAGCCCAGGCACGGCGCCGTTCAGCATGCGCTGGACAAATTCGGTCGAGGTCGAATGGTCCGCGCCGAGCACCGGTCCAAAGATGCCAACGGGATTGACGACCGCAAGCTCCAGCGCGCCGCCCTGCTCGGCGATGAAATCCCAGGCCGCGCGCTCGGCGAGCGTCTTGGACTTCACATAGGCGCTGACCTTGCCTGCCGGATCGGTCCAGTTTTCCTCGTTGAAAGGCTGCCCATCCGCGCGCATCTTGCCATAGCCGACGGCCGCGAAGGATGAGGTGAGCACGACGCGCCTGACCCCGGCATCCCGCGCCGCCCGCAGCACGCGCAACGCGCCCTCGCGCGCCGGAAGGATCAGGTCATCCTCATGCGTGGGCACGCCGGGCGGAAAAGGCGATGCGACATGCAGCACGTAATCGCAGCCGGCCACCGCCGCCGGCCAGCCTGCGTCGGCCATCAGATCGGCATGGGCGAATGAAAGGGCGTCACCGGGCTCCGTGCCACCTGCCTTGAGCATGGCGAGCACATCGGCTTCGCGCCTGGCCGATCGCACGGAGGTGCGGACGCGGTAGCCGGCCTTCAACAGTTCGAGGATGCAGTGAGCGCCGAGGAAGCCGGACCCGCCGGTGACCAGCACCAATTCGCCGCTCATATTAGCCTCCTCGACGATTTATCCCTTCGAGACCCCTTAGATCGCCACCTGCGTGCCGATCTCGACCACACGTCCGGTCGGGATCTGGAAATACTCCGTCGCATCGGCCGCCGAGCGGGCGAGCCCGATGAACAGCTTGTCCTGCCACACCGGCATGCCGGAATTGGGCGATGCTTTGAGCGAGCGCCGCGACAGGAAGAACGACGTCGTCATGATGTCGAACTTCCAGCCCTGCTTGCGGCAGATCGCCAGCGCGCGCGGAATGTTGGGCTGCTCCATATAGCCGAAGGTCAGCGTCACCCGCATGAACAACTCGTTGACTGTCTCCATCTTGACCCGCTCGCTGTCGGGCACCAGCGGCTGCGGTGCGGTGACCACCGACAGAATGACGTTCTGCTCGTGCAACACCTTGTAGTGCTTCAGGCTGTGCATCAGCGCTGTCGGCGCGCTTTGCGGATCGCTGGTCAGGAACACGGCGGTGCCGGACACCAGCTGCGGCTTCTTCTTCAGCAGATTGCCGGCGAGGAAATCGAGCGGGATTTCGTTGCGCCGGGTCTTGTCGAACAGATAGCGGCTGCCGCGCACCCAGGTCCACATCGCCAGAACGATGGTGAAGGCCACCGCAAGCGACGCCCAGCCGCCCTCGAACACCTTCACGATGTTGGAGGCGAAGAAGCCGATGTCGATGAAGCCGAACAGCGCCGTCATGGCGACCGCCACCCACAGCCGCCATTTCCAGATGCGGGTCATGACGACGAACAGCAGCACCGTCGTCACCAACATGTTGCCGGTCACCGAGATGCCATAGGCGGAGGCGAGCTTGCTCGATTCGCCGAAACCGACGACCAGCAACATCACCGCCAACGCCAGCAAAACATTGACGCGCGGCATGTAGATCTGGCCCGACTGCCGTTCCGACGTGTGCAGGATTTCGAGGCGCGGCAGCATATTGAGCTGCACCGCCTGCCTGGTCAGCGAGAAGGCGCCCGATATGACCGCCTGGCTGGCGATGACCGTCGCCGCGGTTGCCAATACCACCATCGGGATCAGCGTCCAGCCTTCGTTCATCTCGAAGAATGGATGGCCGACGTGACCGTTCTTCGCCAGCACGAAAGCGCCCTGCCCGGCATAGTTTAGCAGCAGGCAGGGAAACACGATGGCCAGCCAGGCGAGCACGATGGGCTTGCGGCCGAAATGGCCGAGATCGGCATAAAGCGCTTCGGCGCCGGTGACGGCGAGGAAGATGGCGCCGATGGTGACGAAGGCGACATCGGGCGAATTGATCAGGAAGGCGACGATGTAGTGCGGGCTGACCGCCCACAGGATTTCGGGATCGGCGATGATGTGGTTCAAGCCCGAAAGACCGATGGCCAGGAACCAGACCGCCGTGATCGGGCCAAAGATCAGCGCCACGCCGCCGGTGCCGAAGCGCTGCACCGAAAACAGGATCGCCAGGATGACCAGCGTCAGCGGCACGACATAGGGCTGGAAGGTCGGGGTAACGACATTCATGCCTTCAACCGCCGAAAGCACCGAGATTGCCGGCGTGATGACGGCGTCACCGAAGAACAATGACGCGCCGACAACACCGATGGCCAGGATGATCGCCGAGCGGGTCGGGAAACTGCCGCGCGCCAGCGCCATCAGCGACAGCACGCCGCCCTCGCCTCGGTTGTCGGCTCTGAGCACGAACATGATGTATTTGATGGTGACGATAATCGTCAACGACCAGATGATCAGCGACAGCACGCCCAGAATATCGCCGCGCTCGGCGGTTTCCCCGCCGGAGGACGCAACAAGCGCTTCCCGGAAGGCGTAGATCGGGCTGGTGCCGATGTCGCCATAGACCACACCGAGCGCGCCCAGCATCAGAACTTTGGTGCTGTGCTGTTCGATTTCGGGATGGCTCGATTGTTCGACGGGTTCTGCCTCAATACCAGCATTGGTAAGGGCCATGGACGACACTCCGATAAGCGCGCGGTGCTCTACGCTTGCTGCGATGCAATATCAAGTGCCGTGACGGTAGGGCTACCATGTTCCCAGCGCAGGGCTTGCCCCGCAATGACCGGTGCGTGGCGTCAAAGGCTGCCGGAAACCTCAGATCGCCACCTGCGTGCCGATCTCGACCACACGTCCGGTCGGGATCTGGAAATACTCCGTCGCATCGGCCGCCGAGCGGGCGAGCCCGATGAACAGCTTGTCCTGCCACACCGGCATGCCGGAATTGGGCGATGCCTTGAGCGAGCGCCGCGACAGGAAGAACGAAGTCGTCATGATGTCGAACTTCCAGCCCTGCTTGCGGCAGATCGCCAGCGCGCGCGGAATGTTGGGCTGCTCCATATAGCCGAAGG
>NZ_JAMYVE010000019.1:0-67248 GCF_040323695.1 Mesorhizobium sp. M0030
ACAAGCATCTCAAATCCACCAACATGCTGGAGCGGCTCAACGAGGAAATCCGCCGGCGCACCTATGTCGTGCGCATCTTCCCCAACACCGAAAGCTGCCTGTGTTTGGTCAGGGCGTTGGCCGTCGAGACCAATGAAAACTGGATGGAGGCCAACCGATACATCAACACGGACGACCTGCGCGAGCACAAGAAACTCGCTCTGCGCCAAGCCGCATGACCAGCATCATGGCCGCCCCATTTTGCAGAACTTGACGCACACAACCATTTGCAGAACTCTCAGCACACTACCGTCACGCTTTAGACGGCGTCATGACAAGCGGGGAAAGTAGGCGGGGAAATTAGGGGCGGAACACAGTTTGCTGCTGGCGCAGCTGTTACCACTGAGGCCGCAGAATGCGGCAAGTACTTCACTAACGCTGGACACGCTTCCATCAAAACGTGAAAGACTCTAGCTCTGCGGTGCCGTGCCCTGGATCGCCCTGCCCCAGTGAAGCAGCGGCTTGGCGCGCGAGGCGAAATCGACAAGCTCGTCGACCAGCGTCGGCGCGTGAATTCCAGCCGGATCGATCATGTGCTGGACATAGAAGTGCCGGTTGCGGATGGCGTCGACAAGATCGGGTTCGTTGACCTGCTCGAAGCCGCGCGGCGTGCGCTTCATGCGGCCCTCGGTTTCGAGTTCGAAGCCGTTTTTCCTAAGGGTTGAAAGCAGTTTTCGGAAGTCGGCCGGCCGGGCGATGATCGCCTTGCGCATCGCCAGCAGCAGGGACGGCTCCGGATTCCACCAGGCGACATCGGCAAAGCAGCGGTCGATCCCGACATAGACGAAGAACACGCCCTGCTCCATCTTGGTGCCGTCCGGCGACAGCATGGCCGACAAATGCTGGTTGTAGGGCCGCTTGTCCTTGGCGAAGCGCACGTCGCGGTTGATGCGAAACAGTGACTTCTTGCGGTCACCGCGCAAGCCCAGACCCGCCGCCGCGAAGCGCTCGGTCAGCGTCTCGACCAGATCGCAGAACGGCTCATGCAACTCGCTGTCGTAAAGCGCGCGGTTTTCCTGGAACCATTCGCGGCTCTGGTGGAAGTCGAGCGCCTTGAGGAACGGTATGGCCTTTTGCCCGAACCCTTTGAACGAACCGGCCATCACGCCTTGCCGACCCGTTGCAGCCAGGTGTCCTCGTCGATGACTTCGACGCCGAGTTCGCTGGCCTGCTTCAGTTTGGAGCCGGCGCCCGGCCCGGCCACCAGCAGATCGGTCTTCGCCGACACCGAACCCGCCACCTTGGCGCCGAGCCGTTCGGCCATCGCCTTGGCTTCGGAGCGCGTCATCTTTTCCAGCGTGCCGGTGAAGACGATGGTCTTGCCGGCAACCTCGCTGTCGGCAGAAACGGTGACGACATACGGCTTCGGCTTGACCTGTTCGAGCAGTCTGTCGAGCACGTCGTCATTGCGTTCATTGCCGAAGAAATCGCGCAGCGCATCGATCACTGTATCGCCAATGCCGTTGATGGAGGGGAAGACGCTGTGCGGATCCTCAGCCGCCGCCGTTTCCTTGCCGACGCGGATCAGCTCCTCGATGGTCGAAAACGTCCGCGCAAGCACGGCCGCCGTCGTTTCGCCGATATGGCGGATGCCGAGTGCGAAGATGAAGCGGTCGAGCTCCGGCTCGCGGCGCGAATCGATGGCCGCGAACAGCTTGTCGAGGCCTTCATAATTGCGGTCCTCGACACCGCGCACATTCTTGCGCGCCTTGCCCGATGCCGCCTCGCGCTGCCTGGCCTGCTCCTCGCGCCGCTCGGCCAGCGCCCTGGTGACGGCCGGGCGGCGATCCCTGAGGGTGAAGATATCGGCGGCGGTCTTGACCAGTCCCGAATTGAAGAACAGGTCGATATTCTCGGCGCCCAGCCCCTCGATGTCGAGCGCGCCGCGCGACACGAAATGACGCAGCCGTTCCACGGCCTGGGCGGCGCAGATCAGCTCGCCGGTGCAGCGCCGGCGCGAATCCTCCTTGCCGGTCTTTTCGTTGATTTCGCGCGTCGCCGGCGAGCCGCAGACCGGACAAATGTGCGGGAATTCGTAAGGCACCGCATCAGCCGGCCGCTTGTCGACGACCACGCTGACGATCTGCGGAATGACATCGCCCGCCCGTTGTATGACAACCGTGTCACCGATGCGGACATCGATGCCGTCGCGAATCGGCAAGCCGTTGCTGTCAAAACCCTTGATGTAGTCCTCATTGTGCAGCGTGACGTTTTCGACCACCACGCCGCCGACCGTGACCGGCGCTAGCCGCGCCACCGGCGCCAGCGTACCGGTACGGCCGACCTGGATGTCGATCTTCTGCACCGTCGTCATCGCCTGTTCGGCCGGGAATTTATGCGCAACCGCCCAGCGCGGCTCGCCGGTGACAAAGCCCCAGCGACGCTGCAATTCCAGCTGGTCGACCTTGTAGACGACACCGTCGATGTCGTAGCCGAGCGACGAACGCAGCTCCTCGATCTTGTGGTAGTGCGCGATCAGCTCGTCGACCGACTTCGCCCGCACCATCAATGGGCTGACCTTGAACCCCCATTCGGCGAATTTCTGCACCGAATCATATTGGGTCGGCGCCGGATCCGCTGTCGTATAGCCCCAGGCATAGGCAAAAAATTTAAGATTGCGGCTGGCGGTGACGGACGCATCCTTCTGTCGCAAGGAGCCCGCTGCCGTATTGCGCGGATTGACATAGTCCTGGCCGCCCACCGCCGCCGAGCGGGCCTTCAGTGCCTCGAATTCCGCATAGGTCATGTAGACCTCGCCGCGGATCTCGATGGTCTCGGGCCAGCCCGATCCTTTCAGCTTGGCGGGGATGTCGGCGATGGTCCTGAGATTGGCGGTGATGTCCTCGCCTACAGTGCCGTCGCCGCGCGTAGCACCCTGCACGAACACACCGCGTTCATAGCGCAGCGACGCCGACAGGCCGTCGATCTTCGGCTCGGCCGTAAACGCGATGTCGAGGTCCTTGTCGCGGTCGAAGAAGCGCCGGCCACGCTCGATGAAATCGGTGACGTCCTCGTCTGTGTAGGCCTTGGCGAGGCTGAGCATCGGCACCGCATGGCGCACCTTGGCAAAGCCTTCCGCCGGCGCGGCGCCGACCCGCAGCGAGGGCGAATCCTCGCGCACCAGACCGGGAAAGCGCTCCTCGATGGCAAGATTGCGCCGCCGCAGCGCGTCATATTCTGCGTCCGTAATCGTCGGCGCGTCCTCGGCATGATAGCGCCGGTCATGACCGGCGATCTCCTCGGCCAGCCGCTGGAGCTCATCCGCGGCTTCGCTTTCGCTCAACGATTCGACTGGTTTTTCAGACATGCAGCGGTCCCTGGACAGTGGCGAGGCACCATAAATCAGGATTTCGGAAAAAGCATTCCTGAACAGCGGGATGGAGCCATATCCTGACTCAGTCCGAAAGCCTTGCGACGACTACGCTGCAGCAATATTCTCGCGCAGCAGCCGTTCCGCGGCTGCGCGCGCCTCGTCGGTGATGGTAGCGCCGGCCAACATGCGCGCGATCTCTTCCTGGCGCGCCGCCCGGTCCATTTCGGCGATGCCGGTGGCGACCTTGTCCGAGCCGCCGGATTTGGAGATCAGGAAATGCGTCGCAGCACGTGCCGCCACTTGCGGAGCATGCGTGACCGACAGCACCTGCACGCGCTTCGACAGCCTGGCCAGCCTTTGGCCGATCGCATCGGCCACGGCGCCGCCGACGCCGGTGTCGATCTCGTCGAAGACCAATGTCGGCGCCGAGCCACGGTCGGCCAGCGCCACCTTGAGCGCCAGCAGGAAGCGCGACAGCTCGCCGCCGGAGGCGACCTTCATCATCGGCCCAGGCCTGGTGCCGGGATTGGTGCGCACCCAGAACTCGACCTGGTCGATGCCTTCTTCCATGCGGTTCTCGCCATCGCTGGCCAGTTCGACGATGAACTCAGCCCGTTCCAGCTTCAGCGCCGGCAATTCGGCCATCACAGCCTTGGTCAGGCCGACCGCGGCCGCATGGCGAAGGGCGGAGAGCTGGGCTGCGGAAATATCGTAGGCTTCTCGCGCCGCTGAGGCCTGCTTTTCCAGGACATGCAGGCGCCCCTCGCCGGCATCAAGATCGGCGAGATCGGCGGACATGGTGTCGCGCAGTTGCGCCAAATCGTCAACGGCCACACTGTGCTTACGTGAGGCCGCACGCAGCGAAAACAGCCGCTCCTCCGCCTTCTCCAGCCTCTGCGGGTCGTATTCGGTGGCGCGCAGTGCCGCCTCGACGCCCGATTGCGCTGCATCCAGTGACAGCATCGCCTCGTCCAGCGACTTCACCACATCCTCGAGCAGTCCCGGCGCTTCGCTGGCCTTGCGCTGCAGGCGCCTCAGCAGGCTGGCCAGTTGCGGCAGCGGCGAGGACGGGCCTGACAGCACATCCTGTGCATCGTGTATTTCCGAGGCGATCTTTTCCGCCCGCATCATCGTTGCACGCAATTCCGCCAGCTGTGTCTCTTCGCCGGGCTGCGGATCGAGCTTTGCCAGTTCCGCCACCGAGGCCCTGAGATAATCGGCCTCGCGCGCCGCTGCCTCGACCTTGGCGCGGTGCCTGGCAAACTCCTGCTCGGCGCCGCGCCAGTAGCGCCACGCCTCGCCGGTCGCGCGGGCAGCGCCCAGATGGCCGCCAAAACTGTCCAGCAATTCGCGATGCGCGCCTGGATCGACCAGGGCGCGCTCGTCATGCTGGCCGTGGATCTCGACCAGCGCGTGGCCTATGTCGCGCATCAGCGTGACGCTGGACGGCTGGTCGTTGACGAAGACACGGGTACGGCCATCCGCGGTCTGCAGCCGGCGCAGGATGATGTCGCCGTCATCCTCGATGGCGTTTTCGGCCAGCAGCGCGCGCACCGGGTGGTTGCGCGGCACATCGAAGACGGCAATGACCTGGCCCTGGGCAGCACCGTGCCGCACCAGCGAGGCGTCGCCGCGCGCGCCAAGCGCCAGCGACAGCGCGTCGAGAAGGATGGATTTGCCGGCGCCGGTTTCACCGGTCAGCACGGAAAGGCCGGGCTGGAAGTCGATATCCAGCTTCTCGATCAGGACGATATCGCGGATCGACAGTCTGGAAAGCATCAGAACCCGGACCTCAAGCAATTCCAGGAAAAGTGCGTAGCGGTTTTCCGTCCGGAATTGCGTAGAACAAAAAGTTAGGACGGTTCAGCGCCTCAATCAAACCACTGAACCGCTGTGAAGCGGCATGCGACCGATGGAGTCGCAGCGCCGCACTATCTTTTTGTTTGAGCGTCGGATCAATCCGAAAAGCGCGTTCCGCCTCAGTCGATGCTCGGGCGTCAGGCGCCGGTGATCAGCTTGCCGGCCTTGGATATCCACGATCCGGCATTCTCGCGCGGCTCAAGCCCGTTGCTCTGCAACAGCTTGTAGGTATCCTTGTACCATTGGCTGTCGGGATAATTGGTGCCGAGCACCGCAGCGGCGGTTTGCGCTTCCGAGGTCAAGCCCATCGCGTAGTAGCTTTCGGCCAGACGCGCCAGCGCCTCTTCGACATGGCGGGTGTTGGAATAGTTCTCGACCACGTTGCGGAAGCGCTTGACGGCAGCAATGTATTCGCGCCGCTCGAGATAATAGCGGCCGATCTGCATCTCTTTGCCGGCCAGCTGGTCGTTGGCGAAACGGATCTTTTCCTTGGCGTCGTCGACATATTCCGACGTCGGCCAGCGCGTCACCAAATCCTGCATCGTCTGCACGGTCTGGCGTGCTTCCTTCTGATCCTGGGTGACGTCCTTGATCTGCTTGTAGTAGCTCAGCCCGATAATATACTGGGCGTAAGCCGCGTCGTCGGTCGACGGATAAAGCGTCAGATAGCGCTTGGCCGAGCCGATTGCTTCGTCATAACGGCCGGCGCGATAGTCGGCGAAGGCGCCCATCACCATCGACTTGCGGGCGAATTCCGAATACGGGTGCTGGCGGTCGACGGCGTCGAACTTCTTGCTCGCCTCATCCAGGCGGCCGGCATTGAGATTGGCAAGGCCTTGATTGTAAAGGACGTCGGCCGGTTCGGTCTGGTCGACATAGGTCGACAGGTCGACGTCTTTCTCGGACGACATGCAGGCTGAGAGGAACAGCGATGGCACAACCACCGAAAGCGCCAGGAAAACAGCCCGATACGGCGCTTTCGATTGACCAACTCGCTTGAAGAACATGATCGGATTGCGCCCTTTCGGCGTTAGTTCAATGCCTTTCGCATGGCGTTCCCTCAAAACTGATCCCCACTTTTGAGCGACATGCGCCTAACAGACGGCAGCAGCCATAAACCATAACTGCCTTGCCCAGCAACGCTATGTCTAGCCAATCGCACATTTTTGTGGCGGCTTGGTGTTGCCCCGAATGCTACGCACTTTCACTGGCCGGTGATGCTTTCGTGCAACACCGGCCAGCGTTCAGAAAGCCAGAAAATCGTTAAGAATCAGATCACCCAGGGCGCAAAGACAGGGCCGGTGACGGCGCTCATCTCGGCGGTGCGGCCGCGCTCGCGGCGCGTGGTCTCGACGACCTCGAAGGCCGAACGGTCGGACAGAAGCCGCCGCAAAGCAGCCGCATTCATCCGGTGACCGCCGCGATAGGAGCGGAAGCAACCGATGAAACGGGCGCCGGCCAGCGCCAGATCGCCCATCGCGTCCATCGTCTTGTGGCGAGCGAACTCATTGGGGTAGCGCAGGCCGCCCATGTTGATCACCCGGTTGTCGTCGCCGATCACCAGCGAGTTCTCCAGCGAGGAGCCCAGCGCATAGCCGGCCGCCCACAGCCGCTCGACATCCTTCATGAAGCCGAAGGTGCGGGCGCGCGCGATATCCTGGCGAAAGATGTCGGGGTTGATGTCGGAGGCGAATAGCTGGCGGCCGATCGCCGGGCTTTCGAAATCGATCTCGACCTCGAAGCGCGTGCCGCTATAGGGCCTGAACTCGGCCCAGGACGCGCCATTCTCGATGCGGACGGGCTTGACCACCCTGATGTAGCGGCGCTTGACCGCCAGCGTCTCGATGCCGGCTTGGTCGATGGCTTCCACGAACGCCACCGCACTGCCATCGAGGATCGGAACCTCATGACCGTCGATCTCGATGACGATGTTGTCGATGCCGAGCCCGAAAAGCGTCGCCATCAGATGTTCGACGGTGGCGATATGCTCGCCTGCCGGATCGCCGAGCATGGTGCAGAGATCGGTCGCGCCGACTTCAGCAACCAGCGCGCGGAACTCGCGGCTCTCGCTTCCGTTCGAAAGGTGGAAGAGCACGCCGGTGTCGGCGTCCGCAGGGAGGAAATTGACGGTGACCGGTTTGCCGCTGTGAACGCCGGTACCGGTCAGCGTTGCACGCGATTTCAGTGTCGTCTGATAGTCTTGCAAGACAAACCCCATAGCCCAAACGCCTAAGTCCGCTTTAACCCAAAAGGCGCGGCTCTTTTTTATCGGCAGGCAGGGCCACTTCCCCGAATCCCAGCACACCGAAAGTGCTGCGGCAAAGATAATGGTCTGTCAGGGAGACTCCAAATCACGGTTTCTTACTCTGTGTAACCGCGACAGACCTTGAGCGTCACATCGTAACGTCTTGTTATTAAACCACTTTAAACGTTAACAGGCAGACAATCTCTCGTCTGCCTGTTAACAAGTGTTACATACCGTTAACGGCTCAGTTGGCCTGGCGGCGCAGGAAAGCCGGTATCTCCAGCTGGTCGTCTTCCTGGGTCGACCTGGTCTGCGGCGTCAACCGGCCCTGATCGTCGAGCTGGCCGCGGCGCGGCGCGTAAAGCTGCGGATCCTGGCTGGCAAGGCGGCGCATTTCCGGCGCCGCCTGGCGCAGTTTCGGTTCGCGCGGCTGTGCCGGCTGCAACCGGGCCGGCTCTTCTTCGCGGCGCGTCAGCCCGTTGGTCAGCCGCTTGAGCAGCCCCATCGGCCCGCTGTTTTCATGGTCGGCCGGACGGCCCTTGGCTTCCACCTCGGCCCGCACCACAGGCGGAAAATCCTCCACCCGCGGCATGCGCTGCGGTGCGGCAGCCACCGGCTGCGGCATTTCCCGCATCGGCGCCGGTTGCATCACCTGCTGCACGACAGGCTGCGGCTGGGCAGGCGGGGCCTGGAAGATCTTGCTCTGCGGGCGGAAATCTTCCGCCTGGGCCATCGGCGCCGGACGAGCCATTGCCGCCGCATTGGCCTCGGCAAGCTGGATCGGCTCGGCCACCGGATCGGCCGCGCGCTGCTCATAGGTCTGCTGCTGGACCGGTGCCGGACGGCCTTCCGCCCCCGGAGCCGCTGGGCGGCTGACCGGCTTCTGCTGCGGCGGCACGGCCCGGATCGAGATCGGCGCCGCGGCAATTTCAGCTGCCGATTTGTCGATGCCGGTGGCGACCACCGAGACGCGGATGACGCCTTCGAGTTCCTCGTCGAAGGTGGCGCCGAGGATGATGTTGGCGTCCTGATCGACTTCCTCGCGGATGCGGGTCGCGGCCTCGTCGACTTCGAACAGGGTCAGGTCGCGGCCGCCGGTGATCGAGATCAGCAGGCCCTTGGCGCCCCTCATCGAGGTCTCGTCGAGCAACGGATTGGCGATCGCCGCCTCGGCGGCGGCCATCGCGCGGCCCTCGCCCGAAGCTTCGCCGGTGCCCATCATCGCCTTGCCCATTTCGCGCATCACCGAACGCACGTCGGCGAAGTCGAGATTGATCAGACCTTCCTTGACCATCAGGTCGGTGATGCAGGCAACACCGGAGTAGAGCACCTGGTCGGCCATGGCGAAGGCGTCGGCAAAGGTGGTCTTGTCATTGGCCAGCCGGAACAGGTTCTGGTTGGGGATGACGATCAGGGTATCGACACATTTCTGCAGCTCCTCGATGCCGAGATCCGCCGTCTTCATGCGGCGCTGGCCTTCGAAATGGAACGGCTTGGTGACGACGCCGACGGTGAGGATACCCCGTTCGCGCGCCGCGCGGGCAACCACGGGAGCCGCACCGGTTCCGGTGCCGCCACCCATACCGGCGGTGACGAAGCACATATGGGTGTTGGAGAGATGATCGATGATCTCATCGATGCACTCTTCCGCCGCCGCACGGCCCACTTCAGGCTGCGAGCCGGCGCCGAGCCCCTCGGTGACATGCGCGCCGAGCTGGATCAGCCGCTCGGCCTTCGACATGGTCAGCGCCTGTGCATCGGTGTTGGCCACGACGAACTCGACACCGCGCAAGCCCGCGGTGATCATGTTGTTGACGGCATTGCCGCCGCCGCCGCCGACACCGAATACGGTGATCCGCGGCTTGAGCTCGGTGATGTCCGGCTTTTGCAGATTGATCGTCATTGTCTCCGTCCTTTGCCTTTCCCGCCGCTTCGCCGCCGCGGCCGCCTATGGGGCTGTCCCCGTCAATTAGAAACTGTCTCTCAACCACTGACTCATGCGATGCAGTTTTCCGCCCGTCCCGGTCATCCTGAGACCGGAAATTCCTTTCGCCGGATGGCTCTCGAAGCTCGCCATCTGCGGATAGATCAGCAGCCCGACCGCCGTCGAGAAAGCCGGCCCCTTGGCAGCTTCCGGCAGGCCCGCCACGCCGAGCGGGCGTCCGATGCGCACATTGCGTCCCAGAATGCGGCGCGCCGCCTCGGGGAGACCCGCAAGCTGGCTGGCGCCGCCGGTCAGCACGACGCGTTTTCCCACGGCATTGCCGTAGCCCGACTTGTTCAGCCGGTCGCGCAACAGTTCCAGCGTCTCGTCGATGCGGGCGCGGATGACGCGCGTCATCACCGAGCGCGGGATCTGCAGCGGCATCTCGCCGTCTTCGCCGATCGGCTGGATCGAGACCAGGTCGCGATCGTCGGCACTGCCAGGCAGCGCCGAACCATGCATCACCTTCAGCCGCTCCGCGGCGTCGAGCGAGGTCGACAGGCCCTTGGCCATATCGAGCGTCACATGATTGCCGCCGATGGCAATGGCATCGGCGTGGACGAATTTGCCTTCCGAAAACACCGAGATGGTCGTCGTGCCGCCGCCCATGTCGATGCAGGCCGCACCCATTTCCAGTTCGTCGTCGACCAGGGCCGCAAGCCCGCTGGCATAGGGCGTCGCCACCATGCGCTCGACCGAAAGATGCGAGCGGTTGATGCAGAGCTCCAGATTGCGCAGCGGCGCGGCATCGCCCGTCAGCACATGCATATCGACGCCGAGCTGGTCGCCGACCATGCCGCGCGGATCGCGCACGCCGCGCTCGGCGTCCAGCGAAAAGCCGACGGGCAGCGAATGGATCACGTCGCGTTCGGCCTTGAGCGCCTGCTTGGCGCCGGCGGCAAGCACGCGCTTGATGTCGGCTTCGTCGGCCTGATGGCCACCAAGATTGATGGTGGCCGAATAGGTTTCGCTCTTCAGCCGGCCCGCCGTCATGTTGACGATCAGCGAATCCACGGTCAGTCCCGCCATGCGTTCGGCTGCGTCGACGGACAGGCGAATGGCGTGCTCCGCGCGGTCGAGATCGACGACCACGCCCGACTTCACGCCTTGCGATTTCTGGTGGCCGATGCCGATCACCTGGATGCGGTGCGAGCGGCCGCGCAACAGCTTGCCGTCCTCGCGCGGCTTCAGTTTCGCCACCACGCAGCAAACCTTGCTCGAGCCGACATCCAGCACGGTGAGCGTGCCGGAACGCCGCGAAGAGGCATCGCTGTTGCCGCCAAGCCAGCTCATATCTTCGTCCCCGACTTGCGCTTCAGATTTTGCGGCTTTTCATTGAGCGCGGCCTGGCGCTGCGTCGCCGCTTCCGGCGTCAGCTGCACCACCAGGCGATCGGAGATGCGCATGTCGACGGCGGCGATGTCCCGCGTCAGAAGCCCGTTGTCGTGGTCCATCCGAACCAGATCGGCGATCGCCTGATCCTCGCCATCCTCGGGCAGCTTGATCGTGATGCCGTTTTCCAGCTTAAGGTCCCAGCGCCGTTCGCCGATGCGGATATAGCCTTTGACCCGAGCCGCGAGCTCGGGAAATTTGTTGATCTTGGCCACGAAGTCGGGGGCCTTGGCCGGCGCGCCGGTGCCGATGATCAGCGGCAGCAGCGCCTGCTTGCCGCCGGAGAACGGCGCGATCACCGCGCCGGAGCGTTCGATGACCGAAAGCTCCGCGCCCTGCTGCCAGAGCGCGAAGGGCTCGCGCTCCTCGACACGCACTTCCAGCGTATGTGGATAGACCTTGCGCACCGCCGCCACTTCGACCCAGGGCAAGGTATCAATACGTTCACGCGCGGCCTCGGCATCGAAGCCGATCAGTGACGTCCAGCCGTCGAGCTCGAGCCGGTCCAATATGTCGATCTCCGAAGTCTGGCGGTTGCCGACCACCTTGATCTGGTCGACGGCAAAGCCGGTCCGGGCGGTGATGCTCTGGACGATGTCGTCGGCATGACCGCCGAGAATGGCGCCATAGAGGCTGCTTGATGCAATGAGCGAAGCCGACAGGATGGCCGCGGAAAAGCGCGGCGCGACGAAGTCGCCGCCGCCCAGGCGCGCCAGCACGCGCACCGGCCGGCGCAGCACGCGCGGCAGCACGAAATGGTCGAACGACAACGGCATGCCGAACAGCGCCGGCCCGGCGCCGCCCCTGCCCTTGTCCTGTCCCCATTTCAACGCAGACACGAAGCGTCCTCCACCATCCAACTCAACAATTTGCCAAACGAGTGCCCGGCCTGGGCGGCGATTTCAGGCACCAAAGACGTCGGCGTCATGCCCGGCTGAGTGTTGATCTCGAGCCAGACAATCTCGCCGTTTTCGGAGTGACGGTCGTCATAGCGGAAGTCCGATCGGGAAACGCCCCGGCAGCCGATAGCCAGATGTGCCTTGAGCGCCAGTGTCTGTATTTTTTGGTAAATATTTGATGAAATTTTAGCAGGGATTTCGTGTTTTGATCCGCCGGCGACGTATTTTGAATCATAGTCGTAGAAGGAATGGCCGGTCGGAATGATCTCGCAGACGCCGAGCGCCACGTCGCCCATGACGGCGCAGGTCAGCTCGCGCCCATGGATGTAGCGCTCGACCATGACGGTCTCGCCATATTTCCATTCGGACGAGCCGATGACCTGCGGCGGATGCGACTGCCCTTCATGCACGATGACGACGCCGAAGCTTGAGCCTTCATTGACCGGCTTGACCACGTAGGGCGGCTTCATCGGATGCTTGTTCTGGATGGCAAAGCGGCTGGCAACCTTCGATTCCGCCACCGCGATGCCGGCAGCCTTGGCGACCTTCTTGGCTTGCTCCTTGTTCATGGCGAGCGCCGAGGCGAGCACGCCCGAATGGGTGTAGGGAATGGCCAGATATTCGAGGATGCCCTGGATGGTGCCGTCTTCACCGAACGGGCCGTGCAGTGCGTTGAAGACGACATCGGGCTTGAGTTCGGTGAGCACGGCGCCGACATCGCGCGCAACATCGACGCGGGTAACCTGGTAGCCTTCATTCTCAAGCGCATCCGCACACGCCTTTCCCGAAGACAGAGACACGGGCCGCTCGGACGAGAATCCGCCCAGGAGGACAGCCACATGCTTGTTCTTCATATCCCGTCATCCCTCTCACGGCGGGCCCGCAACCACGCATTCAGCGACCAGATTGAGTCCGAGTCTCCCGGCAGGTTGCCCCCCAGACGGAAAACGCGGTCGACGCGTCGAACGACTCAAATCAGGAAACGCTTTAAGGCAGAGAATCAGAGAGTTGATTCGCTGGCAAGTGCTTATGATTCCGACAGATTCACTTTCCGCGAAAACGGCCGGAAAAAGCGTGTTGTGAGTCTTTGGAGCAACGGTGGCGCTGTTGTTTCAGACCGTTTGAAGTTCAAGCATCACATGAACTTCAGCTTGCGCTAAAGAAGCTGTCCGAGGAATTCCTGCACGGCATGGCCGGGGCGGAAATTGCCGAGCCGCTTGATTTCCCACTGCAGGCGGATGCCTGAATTTTCAAGCACGCGGGCGCGCACCGTCTCGCCGAGATATTCGAGGTCGTATCCGGTCGCTGTTCCGGTGTTGATCATGAAGTTGCAGTGCATCGGCGACATCTGCGCGCCGCCGATCATCAGCCCGCGGCAGCCGGCCTTGTCGATTTCCTTCCAGGCCGAGGTGCCTTCCGGATTCTTGAAGGTCGAGCCGCCGGTCTTCTCGCGGATCGGCTGCACCGTCTCGCGATGCGTCTGGACGGCGTCCATGGCCGCCTTGATCGCCTCCTGGTCTTCCAGAACACCTTCGAAAACGGCGGAGGTGAAGATCAGCCCGGCAGGTGCGGCCGAGTGACGATAGGCATAGCCCATGTCTTCATTGCTGAGGGTGTGGAGATTGCCCTTGCGGTCGAGCGCCCGAACCTCGACGACACGTTCCCGCGTCTCGACGCCATTGGCGCCGGCATTCATCCTCAGCGCCCCGCCGATGGCGCCGGGAATGCCGTGATAGAAATGAAAGCCGCCAATACCGGCCTCATAAGCGACGGCCGCGACGCGCTTGTCGGGCGTCGCAGCACCGGCCTTGATGACGGTCGGCGAAACCACCTCGGCTTCGCCAAAGCCCTTGGCCGAAAGCCGGATGACGAAACCCGGAATCCCGCCGTCGCGCACCAGGAGGTTGGAGCCGACACCGACGATGGTGAGCGGGATGTCCTCCGGCACGGCGCGCAGGAAGGCAGCCAGATCCTCCTCGTCGGCCGGCTGGAACAGGGCGTCCGCCAGACCGCCGGCGCGGAACCAGGTGATCTTGTCCATCTCGGCATTGGGCGTGATGCGGCCGCGCAGGCCGGCAAGCCGGTCGCCAAGTTTGTCGAGCAGGTCCTGGCCGCGCATCATGAGACGGTACCGCCGAGTTCCCCAGGCAGCGCATAGGCCCATTGGGTGATGTTGCCGGCGCCCAGGAAGATGACGAAGTCGCCCGGTTTCGCCAACGCGCGGATGACGGGCGAAATCGCGGCAGGGGTTTCGACGTAGCGCGCATCGCGATGGCCCCCGGAGCGGATGCGCGACACCAGCGCCTCCGAGGTCACGCCGTCGATCGGCTCCTCGCCCGCCGCATAGACCGGCGCCACCATCACCGTGTCGGCATCGTTGAAACAGACCGAAAACTCGTCGAACAGATCGTGCAGCCGGGTGAAGCGGTGCGGCTGCGCAATGGCGATGACGCGGCCCTTGGTGGCGCTGCGCGCCGCTTTCAACACCGCCGTGATCTCGACCGGGTGGTGGCCGTAATCGTCGAAGATGTCGACGCCGTTCCACGAGCCGGTGTGGGTGAAGCGCCGCTTGACGCCGGCAAAGGACGACAGCCCTTTCTTGATCGCTTCGGCCGATAGGCCGAGTTCATGCGCGACCGCAATTGCGGCGGTGGCGTTGGAGACGTTGTGGCGGCCGGGCATCGGCAGCCGCAGATCCGATATCGTCGTCTGGCCGCCGGTCTTGCGGTCGCGGATCACCACGTCGAATGCCGAGACGGCACCGGCCATCCGGTGGTTGGTGAAACGCACATCGGCCTGCGCGTTCTCGCCATAGGTGATGACGCGGCGGTCCTCGATGCGGCTGACCAGCGCCTGTACTTCCGGATGGTCGGTGCACATCACGCCAAAACCGTAGAACGGCACGTTCTCGACGAATTGCCGGAACGCCTCGCGCACCTTGTCGAAACTGCCATAATGGTCCAGATGCTCGGGATCGATGTTTGTGACGACGGCGATCTCGGCCGGCAGCTTGAGGAAGGTGCCGTCGCTTTCGTCGGCTTCGACCACCATCCACTCGCCATCGCCCATACGGGCATTGGTGCCATAGGCATTGATGATGCCGCCATTGATCACCGTCGGGTCGAGCCCGCCGGCATCGAGCAGCGTCGCCACCATCGACGTGGTTGTGGTCTTGCCATGCGTGCCACCGATCGCGACCGCCTGGCGGAAGCGCATCAGTTCGGCCAGCATCTCGGCCCGGCGCACGATCGGCAGCAGTTTTTCGCGCGCGGCCTTCAGCTCGGGATTGGATTTCTTGATCGCGGTGGAGACGACCACCACTTCGGCCGCGCCGATATTCTCGGCCTTGTGGCCGACAAAGCATTCGATGCCCTTGTCGCGCAGCCGCTGGACATTGGCGCTGTCGGCCTGGTCCGAACCCTGCACCTTGTAGCCGAGATTGTGCAGAACCTCGGCGATGCCGCTCATGCCGATGCCGCCAATGCCGATGAAATGCACAAGGCCGATGGTCTGCGGCATCTTCATCAATGCGTCCCTTTCCTGAAATCCGAAACGGTTTTTCTGGACGCAATAGCCTCTGTGAGATCAGCGAGCAACCGTGCCGCGTTCGGCCGGCCAGCCGACTTCGCTCCGGCAGCCATGGCCGTCAGCCGCTCGGGAGTGTCCATCAGCCCGCCAATGAGAGCCGCGATGCGCTCCGGCGACAGTGACGATTGCGGATGCACCTCGCCGCCGCCCGCCGCGGCAAGGGCGGCTGCGTTCGCCGCCTGATCGTGATCCAGCGCATAGGGATAAGGCACCAGCAGCGCCGGCCGGCCGATGACGGCGATCTCCGAAACCGTCGAGGCGCCGGAGCGCGAGATCACCAGATGCGCCGCGCCCATGCGCTGTGCCATGTCGGTGAAGAAGGGCGAGACCTCGACATGGACGCCGAGTGCCGCATAGCCGGCCTTCACCCGCGCCACGTCGTCGGCGCGG
The DNA here is from genome assembly GCF_040323695.1 of Mesorhizobium sp. M0030. Lineage (NCBI taxonomy): Bacteria > Pseudomonadati > Pseudomonadota > Alphaproteobacteria > Hyphomicrobiales > Phyllobacteriaceae > Mesorhizobium > Mesorhizobium sp. M0030. The sequence continues at coordinate 15,711 of NZ_JAMYVE010000019.1, forward strand.
GCCTGCTGGGTGATCACCAGCCGCTTGCGCTGCGCCTCCGGCAGAAGTGCGATCGCCGTCGGCATGGCGTCGGAAAAGAACTGCGCGCCCTGGCTGCCGCCGAACACCAGGAGCCTGAACGGATCCGCCCCTTTGGATGCGGTGTAGGGCGTCTTGGCCGCCTCCAGGATTGGCGGCCTGACCGGATTGCCTGTCGTCACCGTCTTGGCGCCTGTGGCACTTTCATCTTGCGGCAGGAAGCCGCCGGCAATCGCATCGACACGCCCGGACAGCGCCCGGTTGGCGCGGCCCATCACTGCGTTCTGCTCATGGATCAGCGTCGGCAGCTTGCGCCGCGTCGCGGCATAGAGCGGTGGCAAGGTCGGATAACCGCCAAAGCCGACGACCGCATCAGGCTTGATCCTGGCGATGACGGCAGAGGCCTGGCGCACGCCGCGCCAGATCTTCCAGAACGCTCCGAGCAGAGCGGCGGGGTTTTTCGAGCCCATCGTCGCCGACTGGATCGGATGGATGGCGGCGGCCGGGAAATGGCCGGCAAAGCGCTCGGCGCGGTCGTCCGTCGCCAGATGCACGCCCCAGCCGCGCTCGATCAGCTCATGCGCCAGCGCCTCGGCCGGAAACAGATGTCCGCCGGTTCCGCCAGCCGCGAGAAGGATGACACCCCGCGCCATATCACTCCGCCGGCAGGGCGCGCTGCGACAGGGCAAAGCCCATCTGCTTGCGCTTTTCCGGTCGCTTGCGCGTCAGCGCCAGCACCATGCCCATCGAGATGGCAATGGCGATCTGCGAGGAGCCGCCATAGGAGATGAAAGGCAGCGTCATGCCCTTGGCCGGCATCAGTTGCAGGTTGACGCACATGTTGATGACCGACTGCAGGCCGAAGACGGTGACGAGACCGCCGACGGCGTAGCGGGTGAAATCATCATGTTCCTTCAATGCCGTGCTCAAGCCGCGCAGCACGATGAAGGCGAAGATCGACATGATGAAGAAGCACATGATCAGCCCGAACTCTTCGCCGGCGACCGAAAACACGAAATCGGCATGCGCGTCGGGAATGACCCGCTTGACCGTGCCCTCGCCCGGGCCGACGCCGAACCAGTGGCCGTTGATCAGCGCCTCGCGGCCCATGTCGACCTGGAACGTGTCGCCTTCGCCGGTCAGGAATTTGTCGATGCGGGCGGCGACGTGCGGGAACACCGTATAGGCGGCAAACAGGCCGCCGGCGCCGGTGGCGCCAAGCGCGATGATCCATAGCCAGGGCAGGCCGGCCATGAAGAACATGACGCCCCAGGTGCCGGTCACCAGCATGGTCTGGCCGAGATCGGGCTGCGCCACCAGAAGCGAGATGACCAGGATCAGCAGCAGCATGGCAAACAAATTGCCCGGGATGTCGGGCTGGCGCTTGTGTTCGGCGAACAGCCAGGCGCAGACGATGACGAAGGCGGGTTTCAGAAATTCCGACGGCTGGATCGACATGCCGACAAACGACACCCAGCGCCGCGCGCCTTTCACCTCGACGCCGATATAGAGCACGGCCACCATCAGCACCAGCATGATGCCCAGGATGATCAGCGCCATGCGCCGGATCTGCCGCGATTCCAGGAAGGACACTGCCAGCATCACGCCGAGCGCCGGCACGGTGAAGATGATCTGCCTGGTGGCAAAGTGGAAACTGTCGAGGCCGATGCGTTCGGCCACCGCCGGGCTTGCCGCAAAGGACAAGACGATGCCAAGCCCCATCAGCGACAGGAACGCCGCCAGGAACCAGCGATCGATCGTCCACCACCAGGTTGCGACCGGGCTTTTGTCGAGACGGCTTTGCATTATCGTGCCCCTCCGATGGGTTTCACGCCCTCGATAGCATTCGCAGCTTGCCTGAAGGCTTCGCCGCGAACTTCGAAATTCTTGAACTGGTCGAAACTGGCGCAGGCCGGCGACAGCAGCACCACCGCCTCGCCGCTGTCATCCTTGGCCGCGTCTTTCGCGGCATGGTCGACCGCGGCGGCCAGGGTGCCCGAGATTTCATAGGGCACGGCTTCGCCGAGCGTCGCCGAGAACGCGGGCGCCGCCTCGCCGATCAGATAGGCCTTGGCGATGCGCGGGAAGAAACCGCGCAGCGGCTCGATCCCGCCTTCCTTGGGCAGTCCGCCGGCGATCCAGTAAATGCGCGAAAAACTCGACAGCGCCGGTGCCGCCGCATCGGCATTGGTCGCCTTGGAATCGTTGACGAACAGCACGTGGTCCTTCCGCCCGACCTGCTCCATGCGATGCGCCAGGCCCGGGAAGCTCTCAAGTCCTGCCTGGATCTCGCCGAGGCTCAAGCCGACCTTGAGGCAGGCGGCGACCGCGGCAAGCGCGTTCTGCGCATTGTGCTGGCCGCGCAACGAACCGATGCCTTCGAGGAAGGCGACGCGGCTGTAGCGGCCATGCACGGCTTCCATCAGATCGGAGCCGTCGGCGAAATAACCGTCGGTCAGCGGCAGCCGCTTGGAGATGCGGATCACCTGTCGGCCCGCCCTCTCCAGCCGGTCGGCGATCTGCGCGCACCAGCTATCGTCGACGCCGACAATGGCTGTCTCGCTGCCGGCGACCAGCCGCTCCTTGATCGAAGCGTAGTGCTGCATGGTGCCGTGGCGGTCGAGATGGTCGGGCGTCAGGTTGAGCAGGATGCCGGCCGTCGGATTGATCGAGGGCGCGAGATCGATCTGGTAGGACGAACACTCGACGACATAGTGCCGGTCAGCCCGCGGTGGATCAAGCGTCATGATGGCGCGGCCGATATTGCCGCCCATCTGTGTGCCGCGCCCTGCCGATTTGAGGATATGCGCGGTCAGCGCCGTGGTCGTCGACTTGCCGTTGGTGCCGGTGATGGCGATGAACGGCGCATCAGGCGCGCGCGCAATCCGCTCGCGGCAGAACAATTCGATATCGCCGATCACTTCGACGCCGGAGCCACGCGCCAACTCCACCGTCCAGTGCGGCTTGGGATGCGTCAGCGGTACGCCGGGTGAGAGCACGAAGGCCGAGAATTTCGACCAGTCGGCGCCGCGCAGATCGGCGGTCGCAATGCCTTGGTCAGCAGCCTTGGCGACGCTATCGGGATTGTCGTCCCAGGCGAGCACGTCGGCGCCGCCCTCGATCAGCGCGCGCGCCGTGGCGATCCCCGAGCCACCGAGCCCGAAGAGCGAAACGCGTTTGCCCGAAAAGGATGCGGCGGGGATCAAGCGGGTTCCTATCTCAGCTTGAGGGTCGACAGGCCGACCAGCGCCAGGATGACGGCGATGATCCAGAAGCGGATCACCACCTGGCTTTCGGTCCAGCCGAGCTTTTCGAAATGATGATGGATAGGCGCCATCAGGAAGACGCGCTTGCCGGTCATCTTGAAGTAGCCGACCTGGATGATGACCGACAGGATTTCCACGACGAACAATCCGCCGACGATGACCAGCACGATTTCGTGCTTGGTGGCGACCGCGACCGTACCGATCAGGCCACCCATGGCCAGCGAACCGGTGTCGCCCATGAAGATCGCTGCCGGTGGCGCGTTGAACCAGAGGAAGCCGAGGCCGGCGCCGATGACGGCGCCAAGCACGACAGCCAGCTCGCCGGTGCCGGGCACGAAATGAATCTGCAGATATTCGGCGAACACCGCATTGCCGGAGAGGTAGGCAATAACGCCGAAGGATGCCGCCGCGATCATGATCGGCACGATCGCCAGCCCGTCGAGGCCATCGGTCAAATTCACCGCATTGCCGGCGCCGACAATGACGAAGCAGGAGAACGGCACGAAGAACCAGCCGAGATTGATGATGAATTCCTTGGCGAAGGGGAAGGTCAGCGACGACGAGAACGGCGCCTGGCCATTATGCATGATCGCCCAGGCGGCGATGCCGGCGATGACGAATTCCAACGCCAGCCGCGCCTTGCCGGAAAAGCCGAGATGCGACTGCTTGGTTACCTTGAGATAGTCGTCGTAAAAGCCGATCGAACCGAAGCCCAGCGTCACCAAGAGCACCACCCAGACATAGATCGAGGAGAGGTTCGCCCATAGAAGCGACGAGCCGACGATGCCGCACAGGATCATCAGCCCGCCCATCGTCGGCGTGCCGGCCTTCTTGAAATGCGTCTGCGGGCCATCGGCGCGGATCGGCTGGCCCTTGCCTTGCCGCAGCCTAAGCGAATTGATGATGGTCGGCCCGAAGATGAAGACGATCAGCGCCGAGGTGATCAGCGCACCGCCGGTGCGGAAAGTTATGTAGCGGAAGACATTGAAGACCGAGACCTTGTCCGCAAAATCGACGAGCAATGTAAACATACGATTCCGTTCCCCGGACTAGTTCTGTTTCGTGCCTGCGGCTTCCGCCGGATATTTGCCGAGCAAGGCCTCGACCAGCTTTGAAAAGCCGATGCCTTTCGACGATTTGATCATCACCACGTCGCCGGCCTTCAGCGTCGACAACAGCAGCGGCTTCAATTCCTCGGCGCCGGCGCGGTATTCCGTTTTGATCTCGTCGGGCAGGATGTCTGCCAGCGCCCGCATTTCCGGACCGCCGAGAAAGACCGTGTTTGTGCCGGTGCCGACGATCAGTTCGGCAAGGGCTGCATGGAGCTTGGCCGAATGGTCGCCGAGCTCGAGCATGTCGCCGAGCACGGCGATGCGCCGGCCCTCGCCCGTGACAGGCGTCGCGTTGAGCAGCGCCATGGCAGCAGCCATCGAGGCCGGATTGGCGTTGTAGCTCTCGTCGATCAGTGTGATCGGTCCCTTGGGGTGGCGAAGCATATGGCGCTTCCCACGGCCACGCTCGGCCGAAAGATCGGCCAGTGCCAAGGCCACCTTGCCGATGTCGGCTTCAACCAAATGCGCGGCGCCGAGCACCGCCAGGACGTTCTGTACCATGTGGCGGCCGGGCGCGCCGATGCGCGCCGTCACATCCTGCCCGCCGATCCTGGCAGTGATGTCGGAATGATCGGCATGCAGCTCGCATTTGGTCAGCTTGTAGGTCGACCGTGCATTCTCGCCGAAGCCAAAGACATGTTCGACGCCGGCGGCTCGCGCCATCTTGTCGAGCAGCTTCCATCGCGCATCGTCGCGGTTGAGCAAGGCCGCACCGCCGGGCTCGATGCCTTCAAAAATCTCGGCCTTGGCCTTGGCGATCTCGTCGAGATTTCTAAAGAAGCCGAGATGCGCCGCGGCGATCATCGTGACGATGGCCACATGTGGCCGGACCATCTTGACCAGCGGCCGGATCTCGCCGGGATGGTTCATGCCGATCTCGAACACGGCGTAATCGCAATCGTCGGGCATGCGCGCCAGTGTCAGCGGCACGCCCCAATGGTTGTTGAACGACTGCGCCGACGCGTGCACCTTGCCAACGGCCGACAGCACATGACGCAGCGCCTCCTTGGTGGTGGTCTTGCCGGCCGATCCGGTCACCGCGATGATTTTTGCGCTGGAACGGGCGCGGGCGGCAACACCGAGTTTCTCCAGTGCTGCCAGCACATCCTGCACGACGATCATCGGCGCCGTCAGCCGCCCGAGCGACGGCAACTTGCCTTCGGCAACGACCAGCACGCCGGCGCCGGCCTTGATCGCCGCGGTCGCGAAGTCATGGCCGTCCATCGCCTCGCCCTTGATGGCGAAGAAGGCGTCGCCCGGCTGCAGGCTGCGGCTGTCGATCGAGATCCCCGAAATTCCCTCCGGCATCGGCCCGAGCGGCCGACCGCCCATGGCGTCGACCAGCGCCTCGGAAGTCCAGAGCGCGCTCATGCGGCCCGCTCCCGCAGCGCCGACCGGACTTCTTCCTGGTCGGAGAACGGAAAAGTCTCGGCGCCGATGGTCTGGCCCTCTTCATGGCCCTTGCCGGCAACGATCAGCGTATCGCCCGCTTTCAGCATGGCGACCGCTTCGTGGATCGCCTTGCGGCGGTCGCCGATTTCAATGGCGCCGGGTGCGGCTGCCAGGATCGCGGCACGAATCGTTTCCGGCACTTCCGAGCGCGGATTGTCGTCGGTGACGATGACGACATCGGCGAGCCGCGTGGCGGTTCCGCCCATGATCGGCCGCTTGCCCCGGTCGCGGTCGCCGCCGCAGCCGAACACGACGATGACGCGGCCGGTGGTGAACGGGCGCACGGCGGCCAGCACATTTTCCAGCGCATCCGGCTTGTGGGCATAGTCGACATAGACGGGCGCGCCATTGGCGGTGGCGCCGACAAGGTCGAGCCGTCCCGGTGCCCCCTGAAGTTTCTCTAATGCGATCAAAGCTTTGGCGACCGGCGTTCCAGTGGAAATGGCCAGCCCGGCCGAAACCAGGGCATTGGCGATCTGGAAGTCACCGGCGAGCGGCAGGTCGATCTCGTAGAGCACGCCGTCGGCTTCGACCTCGGCGCGCTGGCGGTGGCGCTCGTGCTCGACCCGCTTCAGGCGCAGGAAATCGCCATGGCGGCCGACCGTCAGCACCTTGAGCCCGGCGTCCTGCGCAGCCTGGATGGTCGGCGCCGACCACGGATCGTCGGCAAAGATGACCGCCGGCGCGCCTTTCGGCAGCAGCGTGTCGAACAGGCGCAATTTCGCGCGATGGTAATCCTCGACCGTCGGATGATAGTCCATATGGTCGCGGCCGAGATTGGTGAAGCCGCCCGCGGCGAGCTTGACGCCATCGAGGCGGCGCTGGTCGAGACCGTGGCTGGAGGCTTCCATCGAGGCATGGGTGACGCCGGCCTCCGCCAATTCCTTGAGCAACTGGTGCAAAGCCACCGGATCGGGCGTGGTCAGCGAACCGTAGTCGTTGCGGCCCGGCGCCACCACGCCGGTGGTGCCAATGGACGCGGCGGCAAAGCCGGCCTGGTCCCAGATCTGCCGGATGAAGGCGGCGACCGAGGTCTTGCCTGCGGTGCCGGTAACCGCGACCATGGTCTCCGGCTGGCTGCCGAAGAAACGTGCCGCGCTCAGCGCCAGCGCCAGGCGTGCGTCGTCGACACTGAGCACCGGGACGGACAGACCGGAAACGGCGCTGGCCTTGCCAACGACAACCGCCGCTGCGCCGCGCTTTGCCGCATCGGCGGCATAGGCCGAACCATCCGCCTTGCTGCCGGCGAGCGCGAAAAAGACCACGCCGGTCTTGACCGTGCGGGAATCCGACGAAATCCCGGTTACCTCCACATCGCGGGAAGATGTTCCCTCGACAGGCAGGATACCGGCTAAATCTCTCAGGTGCATCGAACCCCGTTTATCTCAACAAAATGGCGCGCAGTTGCCGGCGCGCCCTAAGAATCACTGATAGGAAACCAGCGTTGCGCCATTTTCATGGCTGAAATCTGGCTTCACGCCAAGCATGGCGGCTGCCCGCCTGATGATGTTTCCGGCCATGACACCCGCATTGTTGGCGGCGACGTCAGTCATTCCGGGCTTTTCCGGGTGCGGAGCGTCAGCGATCGTAAACACCAGATACTGCGGATCGTCCATCGGGAAGGCGGCGACGAAGGTGTTGAAATTCAGTTCCTTCGAGTAGCGGCCATTGATCACCTTCTCGGCGGTTCCGGTCTTGCCGCCAACGCGGTAGCCGGGGGCCCTGGCGTTTCTGGCCGAGCCTTTCTCGGCATTGAGCGTGTAGAGGTAGCGCATGCCCTCCACAGTCTTTTCGCTGACCACTCTCTTGGCCACCGCCATGGCATCCTGCTCGCTGCGGACCAGGAAAGTCGGCGGGATCAAATAGCCCTGCATCAGCGCCGCGCAGCCGACGGCCGCCTGCAGCGGCGTCGTCGACACGCCATGGCCGAAGGCGATGGTGAAGGAGTTGACCTGCTTCCAGACCTTCGGTTCGGTCGGGCGGGCGACTTCAGGCAGTTCGGTCTGCATCCTGTCCAGAAGGCCAAGGCGATGCAGGAATTCGCGGTGCCCCTCGATACCGACCATTTCGGCCTCACGGGCCGATCCGATATTGGAGGAGTAAAGGAACACCTCCGGCAATGACAGCACGCGGTTCTTGCCATGGAAATCGTGGATGGCCTGATGGCCGACCCGGATTGGGTGCGAGGCGTCGAAACGGCTGTTCATGTTCGCCTTGCCGGAATCGAGCGCCATGGCCGAGGTGAAGCTCTTGAAGGTCGAGCCCATCTCGTAGAGGCCGGCCGACATGCGGTTCAGCCGATCCTTGTCCTGCGCATTGAAGGGATTGTTCGGATCGAAATCCGGCACCGAGGCCATCGCCACCACTTCGCCGGTCTTGATGTTGAGCACGACGGCGCCGGCGCCCATGGCCCGATAGCGCTCGAGGCCGGCGGCAATCTCGTCGCGCACCACATGCTGGACGCGCAGGTCGATCGACAGCTGAACCGGCTTCAGATCCTTGGCGATCGCAAGGCCTGAGGCCTGCAGGTCGCTTAAGCCCTGCTCGTCAATGTATTTCTCCATGCCGGAGATGCCCTGATTGTCGATGTTGGTGAGGCCGACAATGTAGGACGAGGTCACGCCGGCCGGATAGAAGCGGCGCTTTTCGGTGCGAAAGCCGATTCCGGGAATGCCGAGCTGCATGATGTCGGCCTGCTGCTTGGGCGTCAGCTGCCGCTGCAGCCAGACGAAGCCGGCGCCGCTCTTCAGCTTGTGATAGGTCTGCTCGGGGTCGATGTCGGGCAGAATGGTCGACAGCTTTTCGATCGCCTCGTCGGCATCGACGATGCGGCGCGGCTCGGCAAACAGCGATGCCGTCTTGATGTCGGTCGCCAGCACCTCGCCGTTGCGGTCGACGATGTCGGGACGCGACGCCGTCACCCGGCTTTGCGGCCCATTCGACATGTCGGGGGACTGGAAACCGAGATAGACCAGCCGCCCGGCGATGGTCGAATAGATGCCGAAGAACACCGCCATCGTCATCACGATGCGGGTCTTGGCCTTGCCGCCGGTCGCCTTGCGCGCGCCTTCGACCACGATGGAGCCGTCCTCGCCGGTCCGTGCGCGGCGCTTCAGCAATTTGCCGACCGACGGAAGTTTGGCGCGCATTGGAAATCCAGCGATCATTGGACGATGGCTCCGGTGACCACGGGATCCTTGTCGGCTGGTCCTTTGCCGGAATTGTCGGCCATGCCGCCAAGCCGTTGCGACGACAGGTCCTCGATGTTGAGCGGTTTTGCCGGCAGGTCGTCGAGCCCGACGATCTGCCGCGCATTGACCGGCTCGAGTGCGAGCTGCGATTTGTAGATTTCAGCCAGCTTCTGCAGGCGCGACGGCTGGGTCAGCAGGCTCCAGTCGGCCTTGAGCAGGTCGATCGTATCCTCCTCATAGCGGATCTGCGCCTCGATCTTCTGCACCGAAGCCAGCTGTTCCTCGGCCTCGCGCTTGGCCTTGTAGGTCAGGGCCGCGGCCGAGACCATGACGGCGATCAGGACTATGTCGCTGGTTCGAAACACGTATTCACCTCTCTCGCGGCGCCTGGATGCCGGGAAGCTTTGGAAGGCCGAAAATGGTGAGATCACCGGCGCGCGCCGGCGCCTCGGTGCGGATGGCGGTACGCAGCCTGGCCGAGCGCGCCCGCGGATTGGCAGCGACCTCGGCATCGCCTGCCGTCACGCCGCCACCAGCCTTGCGGAAGGTCGCAGTGCGCGCGTGCGCCTCGGGCAAATGACGTGAGCCGGTGGCGACGTCGGCGCGGTCGGCGATGAAGCGCTTGACGATGCGGTCTTCCAGCGAATGGAACGTCACCACCGCAAGCCGCCCGCCGGGCTTCAATACCCGCTCGGATGCCATTAGGGCTTTGGCCAATTCGCCCAGCTCGTCATTGACGAAAATGCGCAGCGCCTGGAAGACGCGGGTGGCCGGATGAATCTTGTCCTTCGGCGCGCGGCCGATATGCGTTTCGATGGCGTCGGCGAGATCGAGCGTGCGCTCGAACGGACGTTTTTCGCGGCGTGACTCGATCATGCGGGCAATGCGGCCGGCATTCCGCTCTTCGCCGAGGAAGCCGAAGATGCGGGCAAGGTCGCCTATCTTGAACGAATTGACGACGTCGGCAGCACTCAAACCCGCCTGCGCCATGCGCATGTCGAGCGGCCCGTCCGTGCGGAACGAAAAGCCGCGCTCGGGCTGGTCGACCTGCATGGAGGAAATGCCGATGTCGAGGACAACGCCGTCGGCGCTTTCGACCTGTTCGTCCAGCGTCGAGAACGGCGCCTGCACCAGCCTCAGCCTGCCGCCGGATTGCTGTTCTAGGCCGCGCCCGGCGGCAATCGCATCGGGATCGCGATCGATCGCCACCACCGAGGCGCCGCTCGCCAGGATCGCCTTGGTGTAGCCGCCGGCGCCAAACGTGCCGTCGACGATCACATCGCCGGCTTTGGGTGAGAGCGCCTCCAGCACTTCGGCGAGGAGGACCGGAATGTGGCGGACCGGTCCGCCAACGGCGCTGAGATCATCGCCGTGATCCGCCATCATTCCGGCCGCTCCCCAGCCTTGGCCTCGTGAGCCTTCGTCCCCTGCCGAAGCTGCAAAAGCCGAGCGCGCGCCTGCGCCCCATAGGCGGCCAGCCGTCCAGGCTCCCAAACTTGAAAGAAATTGCCACGGCCGACAAAGGCCACTTCGCTCGTGATGCCCGTATGCTCGCGAATGAAATCGCTCATCGTGATGCGGCCATCCTGATCGAGCTTCAGGAACGTCCCGTCGCCATGGCAGAAGAACGACATATCGTCCGCCGTCTGCAAAAAAGGGTCTTCCAGCGCGATGCGCTGCTCGTAGCGGTCGAGCAGATCGAGCCCGCCGACATCCATCGCAGGCACGTCCAGGCCGCGCAGCGCATAGAGTTCCGAATAGCCGCGCTTCTGCACGACCGCGCGGAAATGCGCCGGAACGGAGACCCGCCCCTTCGCATCGATCCTGTTCACCGCGCTTGACAGAAACCGGTCCATGACACGCTGCAGCCGCTTCCGCCGCCGCACCCCTCTCCATGTTTTCGTCCGCGCCGAAGCGCGTCCCCTGCCGAAAATCCGCTTCGCTCCCAGCGGCAAAACGCCGCAAACGCACAGCCACCGCGGCTGCCCGATTGGCGTACGCTTTACCCTGACGCGGAACGAAGGCTTTGGTATCGAAATGGGATATCATGGGGCACTATGGGCGTCAACGGGAACAGGCTTCACAAACGCGCGCGCCACAACCGGTGAGAGCAGCTCTGACAACACTCCCGTCTTTATCTCCCATTAAGCCTAACGAACCGTTTAGAGCGGGCTGGCCCAAGCGGAAGCGGCTTGCCGCGCATCACTGCCGCGAATAGCGTCGTCAGTCTTTTCGCTGAGCAACAAGGTCAGAAATCCATGTCCGAAACAGCCAGGTCCCGCGCGGCCTCCCTTGCCCATCTGCGTCGCGACGGACTTGTCAAAGGCGACCCCATCCCATTGCCGCTGACCATGGCCGCTATTTTCCACAACCCGGGCGACGGCGCCGGCTACAGTCAGTACGGCCGTTACAGCAACGCCACCTGGGATGCGGTCGAGCACATGCTGGCGCATCTCGAAGACGCGCCATGCGTCGGCTTCCCCTCGGGGATGGCGGCGATCTCGGCGGTGTTTTTCGGCCTGTTGAAATCCGGCGACCGCGTGCTTTTGCCCTCCGACGGCTATCACGCCACAAGGGCGCTGGCCGAGCGTTTCCTCAAGCCGTTCGGCGTCATTTATGATCTGCGGCCGACATCTACATTCCTCGACGGCGGCTTCGACGGCTACCGCCTTGTCTACGTTGAAACCCCGTCAAATCCGCGATTGGACATTTGCGACATCACAGCCGTCACCGAGGCCGCGCACCAAGCGGGCGCGATCGTCGTCGTCGACAACACCACGATGACGCCGTTCGGCCAGCGTCCGCTCGATCTCGGCGCCGACATTGTCGTTGCTGCCGACACCAAGGCGGCCAATGGGCATTCCGACGTGCTGTTCGGCCATGTCGCCAGCCGCAATCCAGACATCATCGCGGACGTCACCGGCTGGCGCGAGACCGCGGGCGGCATTCCCGGCCCGTTCGACGCTTGGCTGGTGCATCGCGGCCTGGAGACGCTGGACGTACGCTTCGACCGCATGTGTTCTTCTGCCGAGGTGATCGCGAAGCGCCTGAAAGACCATCGCGCCGTTAGCGGCTTGCGCTACCCCGGGCTGGAGGGCGACCCGTCGCACAACCTCGCCCGGGCGCAGATGGAGCGCTTCGGCTTCCTCGTGTCCTTCGAACTCGCTTCCGAAGACAAGGCCGAGGATTTCATCAACAACTGCACGCTGATGCAGGCGGCAACGTCGTTCGGGGGTGTCCACACCTCCGCCGAGCGGCGGGCCAAGCGAGGAGATTCGGTTCCGCCCGGCTTCGTGCGCCTGTCGGTGGGCTGCGAGCCGGTGGAAGAACTCTGGCAGGCGATCGAGGCATCGCTGGACAAGATCGGCGTCTGAGGCGGCTTGCCCCTTCTCCCCGTCACTGTACGGGGAGAAGGTCCCGGCAGGGGGATGAGGGGCAGCGTCAACCTCTGAAGCGATCTCACTTCTTCGAGTCCCTTGCCTCAGTCACTGCGGCATATTTGGCTCGCAAGCGCTTCATGAACAGAGGTCCGTCTATCCTCCCGCTCTCAAGGTCGTCAGACAACCTGTCCTTACGTGCTTCGGCTTTGATCTCGTCCATCGACGCAAATCGTCCCGTTCCGCTGTAAATCCCCTCCTGAACCAGCCTGCGCAGTTCCTCGACCGTGTAGCCGAGCAGGTCGCGGCGGTCTTTCCATTGCCGCAGCGCATCACGGATGACTTGCTGGCCGAGGCGTATTCGCCGGCGGCCACGACATCGTCGACCGCCGCCGCCAGTTCCGGCGAAAGCGTGATGCTGCGTTTGTCTCGACCCGCCCGGTGCAGTTGATTCAATCGCTCAAGCACCTGAATCGCCAGCTGCGCCCGAAGGCGCAGACTGCTGATCCAAAGGATTAATCGCGATATGGGGGAGAAATTGCCAGCTGGCCTGTAAGCCGGGTTTTGTATGGCCCTCGCCCCTTTCGGGGCGAGAACGTGGCGGCCATTCATCTTGGGCGCATGTTGCCATGCGCCTCACGCAACCTACCCGGACGGTGAGCCGGAAACAGCCCTCGAAGGTTTCCCCTCGCACCGTCCCTATTCGGTTTTGCTCCCGGTGGGGTTTACCGTGCCGCTCCTGTTGCCAGTCGCGCGGTGGGCTCTTACCCCACCCTTTCACCCTTGCCCCGATAAATCGTGGCGGTTTGCTTTCTGTGGCACTTTCCCTGGGGTCGCCCCCGCCGGCCATTAACCGGCACCGTGTTTCCATGGAGCCCGGACTTTCCTCACCCGCAGCCTTTCGGCTTTGCGGGTGCGGCCGCCCGGCCAGCTGGCAGAGCGTATAAAGGGGTTCACGTTCCAAAACGCAAATGAAAAAGCAGACTTATGCCGGCGATCCCAATGCCGCCAACTGCACCTTGACCTTGCCACAATAGGCCGCCGACACCGGGTTCATCCTCGTCGCGGCATGGCCGGCATTGTATTTCAGGATCGTGCCGCAGGTGGTGCCGCCGCCGAGATTGCGCGCCATGGCAAGGTACTTCATGCCGTATTTGATGTTGGTGTCGGGATCGAACAGACCCTTGGCGGAGCCGCTATAACCCATCATCCGCGCCGTTGCCGGCTTGATCTGCATCAGGCCGATTTCACCCGCGCCGCCGACGATGTTCGGCCGGTAGTTGCTCTCGATCTTGATGACCGCCTGGGCCAGCGACACCGGCACGCCTTCGGCCGCGGCATAGCGGGCAATGATTGCCGAATACTGGCCGCCATGCGCGGCTGCCGCAGTCGACTCCGCAGCGGTGCTTGGGCGGATCGATGCGGTCGTCGTCAGGTCGACGCTCTTCCTGTTGCGCTTAAAATGCCTCTTGGCCGTGGCTTTTCTGGCCTTCACCACGGCTGCTTTGCGCACTTTCGCGGTGGTTGCCCTTTTTGCTTTCGGGTTTGCCTTCGTCATGGTGGCCTTGGCGGGTGCGGCGATGAAGCCCTGGTCTGCCCTCTGGCTCAGTGGTGCGGCATCGGCCGTGCTGAAGGCAAAAGTCATTACTCCGGCAGCAATAGCTGCCGTTACAACGGTCAATTTCTGCATGTGGTCCTGTTCTGTTTGGCCGCGCGAAGATCTTCACGCAGCAACGCCTAATCAATATCGGAGCATCCGGGGGGCTGGAGGTCCGATAACTTGCACGAACTGCCTTTGAGGGCGGAATTTGTGTCGAACAAGGCGAGGCAATTCACTTTCAGTGACAGGCTGTAACTTGAATATCAGGAAAAGATTATTTAGACGCAACTGACCTAAGGGAAGTCAGCAGGCTTTGCAGCGTGCTAGACGTAGAGCCGTCGGCGACGCCATCCACCAGGCGTGGTCGGAAATGCCGCTGAAAAGCTTCGACGACGATTTCGGTCTGGCGGTCGAAGACACCTGATATCTCGACGCCATAGCCATAGAGCGCCAGCATAGACTGCAGTGCCTCGATCTGGGCGCCGGTATCGCCGGCTTTCAGCACCGCGCCGCGCCGGACCGGCGCCGCAGGCACGAGATGGCCGACCCCGGCCGCAAACAGCGCATTCCAGGGGAATTTCTCGCCCGGGTCGATCTTGCGCCCCGGCGCGATGTCGGAATGGGCAAGCACCCTTTGCGCCGTAATGGAATGGCGTTCGATGATACCAAGGCAAAGCCCGATCACCGCTTCCACCTGCCGCTTGGGAAAGGCCGAATAGCCGAGCGAATGGCCGGGATTGACGATTTCGATGCCGACCGAACAGGAGTTGATGTCGCGACGACCGAACCAGGAACTTGCACCGGCATGCCAGGCGCGGTCGCTTTCGCGCACCATCTGGATGATGCGGCCATCCTCATGGACGAGGTAGTGCGACGAGACTTCGCTTGCGGGGTTGCACAACCAGGCTTCCGCGGCAGCACCAGTCGCCATGCCGGTATAGTGCAGCACGATCATGTCGGGCCTGAGCGTTTCGCGCCGCGGGCCGAAATTCGGCGATACCCTGACCTCCGCGCTTGGCTCGTCGGGCGAGAAGCCGCTCATGCGTGCCTGAGGCCCCGCTCGATCATTTCATAGGCCGCGTTGATCGCCGCGACCCTGGTCGTTGCAATCTTGATGAATTCCTGCGGCAGGCCGCGCGCGATCAGCCGGTCCGGATGATTGTCGGAGACCAGCTTGCGGTATCGCTTCCTGACCTCCTCGAACGGCTTGCCGCGCTCAATGCCGAGCACGATATAGGGATCGCCGGCGCCGAGATTGACGTGCCTGGCCATGATGGCCTCGTAGTGCACCTCGTCGATGCGGAAAATCTCGGCAATACGGTGCAGGAAAATCCCTTCGCGCTCATGCACCAGCCCATCCGCCTTGGCGATATGGAACAGACCGTCGAGTATGTCTTCCAGCATGACGCAGTTCGAATGGCCCGAGCCGCACATCTGCGCCATACTTTCGGCATAGGTCTCGAACCCGGCGACGTCGCGCTTGGCCAGATCGTAAAGCCGCGCCACATTGCGGGTCTGTTCTCGCGGCACCTCGAATATTTCCTGGAACGCGCGAACCTCGTCCTGGGTGACGATGCCATCGGCCTTGGCCATCTTGGCCGACAGCGCAATCATCGCCACAGAGAAGGCGACGCGCCGGCGCAGATCGGCGTCACCCGAGAAAACCGTGCGCACGGCCTCGACCACATCGGCGACGCCGGACGTGGCTGAAGATGAAACGCGGGTGATGAAGTCGCCGAGGCGATCCCAAATCGACATGAGCGCTTATTAGGGCCGCCGGCCATTGCTATCAAGCCAAGACAGCGCCGCAGAGGGGATCGAATTTACGCAAGCAACCGACGCGCCAGATCCCAAACCGTAGGAAAGAGCCGGTTCAAGGCCCTTGAGCCCCGAATCGACCTAAACGCAGGAAGGCCGGCGCGAAGCCGGCCTCCTCTCTCGTCACGTCAAAGTGACCGGGACTGCTGCTACTGCGCGGGGGCAGGAGCAGGTGTTGCCGGAGCCGGTTCTGCAGGCTTCGGTGCATCCGGCGTCGCCGGCTTCATGGGCTCGGCGGCTGGCGGATTGGTGCTCTGGGTGGTGGTGTTATCCGTACCGCTGTCGCTGCAGGCGGCAACGCCGAACAGGGCCAGGGCGGAAACGGAAGCAAGAATGAGCTTTTTCATGACATCTCTCCTTCAACACACGCTCACGTTGCGGTGAACGGTCGAAGGCAAAATGCATCAAACGGCCATGAGTTTCGTAACGTTGCGTTTCCTGATGTAACATCCGCGCACTACCGATTGCGGGCCGGGCGATGCCGAACTAACAGTCTGGACCAAAATGCAATGCCGGAGTTCTGCGTGGACAAGAAATGGGATTTTTGGATCGACCGCGGCGGCACCTTCACCGACGTGATCGGACGTGATCCGCAAGGCGGCTTGCATCCCAGGAAATTCCTGTCGGAAAATCCCGAAGCCTATCCCGATGCGGCCCTAGCCGGCATCCGCGAGCTTTTGGGGCTGAAATCCGGCACCGCTATTCCTCCGGGCCTGGTCGGTGACGTCAAGATGGGTACCACCGTCGCCACCAATGCGCTGCTGGAGCGCAAGGGCGACCGTGTGCTTTTGCTCATCACCAAGGGCTTTCGCGACGCGCTGAAGATCGCCTATCAAGCGCGGCCAGACATCTTCGCCAAGGAGATCATTCTTCCCGAACAGCTTTATGAGCGGGTCATCGAGATCGACGAGCGTGTGCGCGCCAATGGCGAGGTCGAGCGCTTGCTCGACATCGCCGCCTGCCGGCCCGCCATCGAACAGGCGAAGGCCGACGGCATCAATGCGGTGGCCATCGTCTTCATGCATGCCTGGAAATATCCCGACCACGAGAAGGCGGTGGCGAAAGTCTGCCGCAAGATCGGGTTCAGCCAAGTCTCGGTCAGCCATGAAGTCTCGCCACTGATCAAACTGGTCGGCCGCGGCGACACCACCGTGGTCGATGCCTATCTGTCGCCGATCCTGTCGCGCTATGTGCAAAGAGTAGCGGGAGAACTGGGCGCGACGCCAATCTCCCCACTTCTGGAGGGTGAGGAGCGGTCGGCCAAAGGCCGAGAAAAAGCCAACGATTTGGCTTTTTCAGCGACGAACGCCCGGAGCCATAGCGAAGGGCAGTCCGCAAAGCCGACAGAGGGGGTTCTCTCAGGAGGCACCACCAAAGCGTCGAGCACTGCCGCGGCGACCCCACCCGGCGGCTTCGCCGCCACCCTCCCCTCGAGGGGGAGGGAGAACCCTCGCCTGATGTTCATGATGTCGTCGGGCGGGCTTACCGCCGCCGACATGTTTCAGGGCAAGGACGCGCTGCTGTCCGGCCCGGCCGGCGGTGTCGTCGGCATGGTCGAGACGGCGAAACTCGCCGGATTCGAGAAAGTCATCGGTTTCGACATGGGCGGCACCTCGACCGACGTCGCCCATTATGACGGCGATTATGAGCGCGCCTTCGACACCGAGGTCGCCGGCGTGCGCATCCGTGCGCCGATGATGCGCATCCATACCGTCGCTGCCGGCGGCGGCTCGATCCTGCACTACGAAGCCGGCCGTTTCCGCGCCGGCCCGGATTCCGCCGGCGCCAATCCCGGCCCCGCCGCCTACCGGCGCGGCGGCCCGCTGGCCGTCACCGACGCCAATGTCATGCTGGGCAAGCTGCAGCCCGATTTCTTCCCAGCGATTTTCGGCCCAGACCAGGACCAGCCGCTGGACGTCGCCGCCGTGCATAAAAGATTCGCTGCGCTCGCCGCCGAAATCGGCGATGGCCGCACGCCGGAAGCCGTCGCCGAAGGGTTCGTTACCATCGCGGTGGAAAACATGGCCAATGCTATCAAGAAGATCTCCGTGCAGCGCGGCTACGATGTCACCGAATATCTCTTGAACTGTTTTGGCGGCGCCGGCGGCCAGCATGCCTGCCTGGTTGCCGACGCGCTCGGCATGGAGGCGGTACTGATCCACCCCTTCTCCGGTCTGCTCTCAGCCTATGGTATCGGCCTGTCGTCGGTTTTCGCGTCGCGCCAGCAGGCGCTCCTGAAGCCGCTTGCCGAAGAATCCAGGACCCAGATCGGCAGCCTCATCGGCACGTTGAAAAAAGCCGTCATCGCCGAATTGGCAGCGCAAGGCATTGCGCAGGACAAGATTGCGGCAAAGCCGGTGCTGCACATCCGCTATGACGGCACCGACACCACGCTGCCGGTGAATTTCGAAGGCGACTCGATCTTCCAGGCCAGGCGCGATTTCGAAATCGCCCACAAGGCGCAGTTCGGGTTCGTCTATGATGACAAGCCGATGATCGTCGAGACCGTTGGCGTGGAAGGCGCCGAGATCGTCGAGACCACGGCCGAAGCCGTTGCGCCCGCCGGACCGGCAATGGTTGAAGCGGGTGCGTCGGGAACGCGGCGCATCTACACCGAGGGCCGCTGGCATGAGGCCGGCATCCATCGCCGCGAAAACCTGCGCCCATCCAATCTGGTCCCAGGCCCCGCTTTGATCATCGAGCCGAACCAGACCATCGTCGTCGAGCCGGGCTGGCAGGCCGAAATCACCAACCTCAATCACGTCGTCATTCGCCGCACGGAACGGAAAGTTCGCACGGCTGCCCTCGGTACCGAAGCCGATCCGGTGATGCTGGAGGTCTTCAACAACCTCTTCATGTCGATCGCCGAGCAGATGGGCGTCACGCTGCAGAACACCGCCTATTCCGTCAACATCAAGGAAAGGCTGGACTTTTCCTGCGCCGTCTTCGACCGTCATGGCGCGCTGGTCGCCAACGCGCCGCACATGCCGGTGCATCTCGGCTCCATGGACCGCTCGGTCGAAACCATCATCCGGCTGAACTCCGGCGACATCCATCCCGGCGACGTCTTTGCGCTGAACGCCCCCTATAATGGCGGCACGCATTTGCCTGATATCACCGTGGTGACGCCGGTGTTTTCCCTCCCCCTTGAGGGGAGGGTGGCCGCGCAGCGGCCGGGTGGGGTCCTCTCAGAAGGCACCACAAGAGCGTCGAGCACTGCCGCAACGACCCCCTCCGGCGGCTCCGCCGCCACCTCCCCCTCAAGGGGGGAGGAAGTAATCTTCTACGTAGCCTCGCGCGGCCATCATGCCGATATCGGCGGCACTGCCCCCGGCTCGATGACGCCGCTTGCCACCACAGTCGACGAGGAAGGCGTGCTGTTCGACAATTTCCGCGTTGTCGATCGTGGAAAATTCCGCGAGACGGAGTTGCAAACGCTGCTCACCGACCACCCCTACCCCGCCCGCAATCCGCACCAGAACATCGCCGATCTCAAGGCGCAGATCGCCGCGAACGAAAAGGGCGTGGCGGAATTACGCAAGATGGTCGGCCATTTCGGCCTCGACGTCGTCGAAGCCTATATGGGCCATGTCCAGGACAACGCCGCCGAAAGCGTGCGCCGCGTGCTGGAGCGGCTGCCCGATAGTTCTGAGTACGAATACCCGACCGACACCGGCCAGGTGATCAAGGTGAAGATTACCGTCGATCGGCAAAAGCGCGAGGCGACCGTGGACTTCACCGGAACGTCGAAGGTCGAGAAGAACAATTTCAATGCGCCGGAGCCCGTCGCCCGTGCAGCCGTGCTCTATGCCTTCCGTGTCATGGTCGAGGACTTGATCCCGATGAATGCCGGCTGCCTGCGGCCGATCAACATCATCATCCCCGACGGCTCGATGCTGAAGCCGGCCTACCCCGCCGCTGTCGTCGCCGGCAATGTCGAGACCTCGCAGCACGTCACCAACGCGCTGTTCGGCGCCATGGGTGCCATGGCCAATGCGCAAGGCACGATGAACAACCTGACCTTCGGCAACAAGCAGTACCAGTATTACGAGACCATCTGCTCCGGCTCGCCGGCAGGCCGGATGAACTCCGGCCGCGGCTTTGCCGGCACATCCGGCGTCCACACCCACATGACCAATTCGCGCCTGACCGACCCGGAGGTGCTGGAACTGCGCTTTCCCGTTTTGCTCGAGGATTTTCACATTCGCGAGGGCTCCGGCGGCAAAGGCAAATGGGATGCCGGTGACGGCACCAGGCGGACGATCCGTTTCCTCGAAAAGATGGAATGCGCCATACTGTCCTCGCACCGCAACCGCCCGCCGCAAGGCCTCGATGGCGGCGGTGACGGCGAGGTCGGCTCGACCAAGGTCCGCCGCCAGGACGGCAGCGTCGAGACGCTGAAGGCCTGCGACCAGACCGTGCTCGACGCCGGCGACGCCGTCATCCTGACGACGCCGACACCCGGGGGATTTGGCAAGGCCTGAACTCGCGTCAACAGGCTGTCACCCGCCTGTCATGCCCCTGAGTTACCCGCTTGCGGCAAAGCAAATGGGGAATCACTTTGCCATGACGGACGTCTCCTCGGATCTCGTTTTTCGCCGCGGCAAGGAAGTTGGAAAAGCCGTCTACCAGAACCGCCCGCTGTCGAAGGCCGGCATCTCGGAGCGGCTGTTCGCCCTCTTGTTTTCCGGTCTCGTCTATCCGCAGATCTGGGAAGACCCTGAAGTCGACATGGAGGCCATGCAGCTTGGCCAGGGTCACCGCGTCGTCACCATAGCGTCGGGCGGCTGCAACATCCTCGCCTACCTCACCCGCTCGCCTGAACGCGTCGATGCGGTCGACCTCAACGCCGCCCACATCGCCTTGAACCGGATGAAGCTGGAGGCGGTGCGGCATCTGCCCTCGCAGGGCGATCTGTTCCGTTTCTTCGGCGCCGCCGACACCAACCACAATTCGCAAGCCTATGACCGCTTCATCGCGCCGCATCTCGACCCGGTCAGCCGCCACTATTGGGAGCGTCGCAGCTGGCGCGGCCGCCGGCGCATCACCGTCTTCGACCGCAATTTCTACCAGACCGGCCTGCTCGGCCTGTTCATCGCCATGGGCCACCGCATCGCCAAATTCTTCGGCGTCGATCCCGCCGGTATCATGGCGTCGAAGAGCCTCGCCGACCAGCGCCGCTTCTTCAACGAAGAGCTGGCGCCGGTCTTCGACAAGAAGCTGTTGCGCTGGGCTACCTCGCGCAAGGCTTCGCTGTTCGGCCTCGGCATTCCGCCGGCGCAGTACGATTCGCTGATCACCTCGGGCGATGGTTCGATGGCCAGCGTGCTGAAGGCCCGGCTGGAAAAGCTCGCTTGCGATTTTCCGCTGAAGAACAACTACTTCGCTTGGCAAGCCTTCGCCCGTCGCTATCCCAATCCGGGTGAGGCCGCCCTGCCCGCCTATCTAGAAGAGGCCAACTACAAGGCGATCCGCAACAATGTCGATCGCGTCGGCATCCACCACGCCAATCTGATCGAATTTCTGGCCGGCAAGGACGCAAGCACCGTCGATCGTTTCGTCCTGCTCGACGCGCAGGACTGGATGACGAACGACCAGCTCAATGCCCTTTGGTCGGAGATCACCCGCACCGCCTCGGTCGGCGCCCGAGTCATCTTCCGCACCGCCGCCGAGCCCAGCCTGCTGCCGGGCCGCGTCTCGATCTCGCTGCTCGACCAGTGGACCTACGAGGACGAGGCCTCGCGCGACTGTTCGGCCCGCGACCGCTCGGCCATCTATGGCGGCTTCCACCTCTATGTGAAGCACGCGGCATGAGCGCGAGCGAGCTGCCAGCCGACCATGCCGAACTGATGGACGGCGTCTATCGCTGGCAGCGCCACATCTACGACCTGACTCGCAAATATTACCTGCTCGGCCGCGACCAGATGATATCCGGGCTGGATGTGCCGGCGAATGGCAGAGTGCTCGAACTTGGCTGCGGCACCGGCCGCAACATCGCGCTTGCCGCCCGCCGCTATCCCGACGCCCGCCTCTACGGCCTCGACATCTCGGCCGAGATGCTGGAGACGGCGAGCAAGGCGATCGGCCGCGACGGCCTGTCCGGCCGCGCCGTGCTGGCGCGCGGCGACGCCACCGATTTCGACGCCAAGACGCTGTTCGGCGTCGAGCGCTTCGACCGCATCTTCGTGTCCTATTCGCTGTCGATGATCCCCGGTTGGGAAAAGACGGTTTCGGCAGCCCTTGCGGCACTCGCGCCCGGCGGCTCGCTGCATGTCGTCGATTTCGGCCAGCAGGAAGGCTTGCCCAACTGGTTCCGGACATTGCTGCGCGGCTGGCTCAAGAAATTCCATGTCACGCCACGTGAATCATTGCGCGAAGTCTTGGAATCGGAATCTCGGCGAACCGGCGCAAGCTTCTGTTTCCGCGCGCTTTATCGCGGCTATGCCTGGCTGGCGGTCGTCAAGATCGCGCACTCTTACCTCCCCCTCGATGGGGGAGGTCGCGCCGAAGGCGCGGGTGGCCAGGCACCCCGCCCCGGCGCTACGCGCCGACCCTCCCCATCAAGGGGAGGGTAAAGGGAGCTAGCGCAGTGCCTTCATCAGCGCGCCGACCATCACCTGCGGCCTGTAGCCGAGCTTGGCCGGCGTCAACCCCAGCCGCACCACCACCAGTTGCTCCGACGGGATGATGGCGACCGTCTGGCCGTCATGGCCCTCCATCCAGTAGGTATCGTTGGGCAGGCCGGCGGCGACGCCGGCGCCGGGATTTCCTTCGTCCCCCGGGGCTTCGATCCAAAGTTGCCCCTTGCCGTAGACTTTCGAGGCCGGTGCCGGTTCGCGCATCCAGTCGACGAAACCGGCCGGCAGGATCTGGTTGCCGTTCCAGACGCCGCCCTGCAGCAGGAATTGGCCGAACCGCGCCCAGTCATGCCCGGTGGCATAGAGGTAGGATGAGCCGACAAAGGTACCCTCCTCGTCGGTTTCGAGCACCGCGCTTTGCATGCCGAGCGGCCCGAACAGCGCTGTCCTTGGCCACATCAGCGCCTTGTCCTTGTCGCCGATAGCATCCTGCCACAGCCGCGACAGCATCACCGCCGTGCCGCTCGAATAGGAAAAGACCTTGCCGACATCGCCGGTCAGCGGCTTGGCCTCGGCGAAGCCCGCCATATCGGGTTCGAGGTAGAGCATGCGCGTCACATCCGCGACGTCGCCATAATCCTCGTTGAACTCGAGCCCGCTCGACATCGCCATCATATCGGCAAGGCTGATGGCAGCGCGGCCGTCCGCCTTCCATGAGCCGAACAGGCCCTGATTGGTCACCGCCATCTTGCCGTCCTTGACCAGCGTGCCGACGAGCGCGGCGTTGACTGTCTTGGTCATCGACCAGCCCAGCAGCGGCGTTTTCGCCGAAAAGCCCTCGCCATAACGCTCCGCAACAATGCGGCCATTTTTGACCACCACCACGGCGCGCATGCCGATGCCGGTCATCGCCGCACCGTCGAGGATCTTGTTGATTTCGGGATTTTGCGAGGCATCGACTCGATCTCCCTCGGGCCACAGATCGCCCTTGGTGGCCGCCGACGCCTCGGCAGGGATTGACGTGCGCCGTGCCTTGCCGACGTCGCCATCGGGAACCGAGGCGCAACCCAGGCCGGCGCGCGCAACGGCAACGCTCTTGCCGAGGAAGCCAAGCAGCCCGGCCGAGACGGTCCCCCTGTTCTTGTCGACCGACACCTTCATCAGCCTGAGAAGCGGATGGCCGGGCGCCTGCACGTCGATGGCAAGCACCTCATTGGGATCACGGCCGGCGATAAAAACATTCGAGCAGACAATCTTGGCGGAATAGCCGGAACCGACGCGGATCAGTTCGGGCGGCGCGACGTAGAGCCAGGTAAACAGGGCGGCTATGGCCAACACGACCAGGCCGAGCAGCCATTTGATGATCTTCACGGCGATCCGCATCTTTCCGTCCCTGCTTTTCCGGTGCCCGTGGCTTGCGGCCCGATTTATGTCATCGATTTGCCGCCATTGCTTCCGCAAAATCGGTGTTCTTGTCGAGCGCTGTCAACCTGTTATCAACCATGATCGGCGATCACTGGTGCATGTCGCCCAAAAGTGCGCAGCGGTTTTGGAACAACGACATGCACGAAAATAGCGTATCAGGCGATGCTGTGGGGCGATCGCCTGAGGGGCACCTGCAACGACAACCCAACAGCGACCGGCTGATTCCGGCTCGGGAAATGCGATGCGCCGTTTCGCGGCCCTCATCACGTTGACGCTGCTGGCCGCCTGCTCGACCGCCGGCGATCTCGTGCCCTCGATATCGCCATCCAGCAGCCCGACGGTTGCCGTGCGCGCACCGCGTTTCGAAGACTCCAAGCCGCATGAATGGGATAGCGGCGCGCCTTGGAACTATGCCATTCACGGCACCGACGTCTCCAAATACCAGACCTCGGTCGACTGGCCGACGGCCAAGGCCAGCGGCATCTCCTTCGCCTTCATCAAGGCGACCGAGGGCGGCGACCGTTTCGACGAGTATTTCAACGAGCATTGGTCGCGCACCAAGGCCAATGGCATTCCGCGCGCGGCCTACCATTTCTTCTATTTCTGCACGCCTGCCGCCACCCAGGCGCGCTGGTTCATCCAGAACGTGCCCGTCGACCGCTCGGCCATGCCGCCGGTGCTCGACATGGAGTGGAACCCGCAATCGCCGACCTGCCGGCTGCGCCCGGATTCAGCGACGGTGCGGGCCGAAATGACCACCTTTCTCGAGATGATCGAGCGGCACTATGGCAAGAAGCCGATCATCTACACCTCGGTCGACTTCTTCGACGATAACGACCTTTCGACCTTCCGCGGCTATCCCTACTGGCTGCGCTCGGTCGCCGGCCACCCCCGCCAGAAGTACGGCAGCCACCCCTTCACCTTCTGGCAATACACCGGAACCGGTATCGTTCCCGGCATGACCGGCAAGTCCGATATCAACGTCTTCAACGGCACTGAGGCAGCCTGGAAAAAGTGGCTGCGGCAGAACACCCGTTGACACCGGCTCTGCCGCCTGCTTTTCGACGTCCCATGCGCACCTACCTGCAACCACTGGGATATCCACGCCGGAAACAGTCGAGGAGCCGACTGCGCTCCGGGCTGCTCGCGGCCCTGCTGCTCGGCGCTGCGGCGATGCCGGCGGCGGCGCAGGAATGCGGCGGCGACTTCGAAACCTGGAAGCAAGGCGTGGCGGCGGAAGCCAAGGCAGCCGGTGTCGGCGCTGTCGGCCTTGACGCGCTGGAAGCCGCCACCATCGACGACAAGGTGCTGGCGCGTGACCGCGCCCAGGGCGTCTTCGCCCAGACCTTCATCCAGTTCTCCAACCGCATGATCTCGGCCTACCGGCTGAAGCAGGGCGCGGCCAACCTGAAGAAATACGCCGAAATCTTTGCGCGCGCCGACCAGCAGTTCGGTGTCCAGGCGCCGATCATCACCGCCTTCTGGGGGCTGGAGACCGATTTCGGCGCCGTACAGGGCGATTTCCACACGCTGAGCGCCTTGGTGACGCTGTCGCATGACTGCCGCCGCCCGCAGCTGTTTCGGCCGCAACTGGTGCCGCTGTTGACGCTGATCGATCGCGGCGTCGTTCCGGCCGACGTCACCGGCGCCTGGGCCGGCGAGATCGGCCAGACCCAGATCCTGCCTTCCGATTATCTCGCGCGCGGAGTCGACGGCGACGGCGACGGCATCGTCGACCTCAGGCGCAGCGTACCCGACGTGATCATGACCACGGCCAACAAGGTGCTGTCGCGCGGCTGGAAACGCGACCAGCCCTGGATCGAGGAAGTGCGCGTGCCCGAGGACATGCCCTGGGAGCAGACCGGCCGCACCAACAAGTTGCCGCTGTCGCAATGGGCCGCCTGGGGCGTCACCAATCCCGATGGCACGCCGCTGATCGACAATGGCCTGAAGGCCGGCCTGGCGCTGCCGATGGGCCGCAAAGGTCCGGCCTTCCTCGCCTACGACAATTTCGACGTCTATCTCGAATGGAACCAGTCCTTCACCTACGCGCTGACCGCCGCCAACTTCGCCAGCCGGCTGGCCGGGGCAAAGCAGTTCGACCCGCGCAATCCCGAAACCGGGCTCAATGGCGACCAGATGAAGGAATTGCAGACCAAGCTCGAAGCCAGGGGCTATGACGTCGGCACCGTCGACGGCATTCTGGGCACCAACACCCGCGAAGCCATCCGCAAGGAACAGATGCGGCTCGGCATGCCGGTAGACGGCTGGCCGACGCCGGAGCTTTTGGGGAAACTGTGAGTAGAATCTGCCCAAGCTGGGTTCCTTATTCCCTACTCCTTGCCCGGACGAAGTCGATAAATGCCCGCAAAGCCGGGGGGACGTGCCTCGAACTCGGGTGATACAGGAAGAAGCCTGGAAAGCTGGGCGACCAAGGCTCTAGAAATCTCATCAGCCTGCCCGCATCGATCCAGGACTGGACCTGATAGTCGATCATGTAGGCAACGCCTGCTCCACCCAGCGCCGCGTTCAGCATCAGCTCGGTGTCGTTGACAGTCAGGCTGCCCTCGACGGCGATTTCCAGAGACCGTTTGCCGCGCGCGAACTCCCATCGATAGAGGTTGCCGCCACCAGGCCACTGGAATTTTATGCATTGGTGCTGATGCAACTCCTGCGGATGGCGCGGTATGGCCCGATTTTCGAGATAGACGGGAGCGGCCACCGCCGCCATCTGCAAATCCCCGCTCAGTTTCACTGCCACCATGTCCTTCTCCAGCCGCTCGCCAAGCCTGATTCCGGCATCGAACCGTCCTCGAACAATGTCGGTCAGCGTATCGTCGACGATGACGGTCAGCGCGATATCAGGATAGGCGCGTTGGAAGTCGCCAAGGATCGGGCCGATGAACCGCACCGCGGCAACACGCGGCACGTTTATTCGTAGCGAACCCGCCGGTCGATCACGCGCGGCATGAATGTCCGCTACGGCGCCCTCTAGCTCGTCGAACGCAACGGCAAGGCGCGCAAACAGCGTCTCGCCGGCACCAGTGGGTGAAACACTACGCGTCGTGCGATTCAGCAACCTGACGCCGATGCGAGCCTCCAACTGCCGGATCGACTGGCTGAGCGCCGGCGGGGAAACACGCAGCCGGGCGGCGGCGCGGACGAAACTACGCTCTTCCACGATTGCGGCGAATGCCTTGAGCTCGGCGAATTCAGAACCGCGCATTGTGTATCCCTAGATTAACAAGCTAGTCAGATAATAGGCCATTATCTGATCAGTTGCATGGCCCTATTTCTCGACTAGCGGACCCGTCGGATGAAACCGGCACGGGCCTGAATGATTGAAGGAAACGTATCATGCCCAAGTCCTTGCAAGGCAAAACCGCACTCGTCACCGGCAGTTCGCGCGGCATTGGGCGAGCCATCGCCGAAGGACTCGCCTCCAAGGGCGCTGCCGTCGTCGTCAACTATGTCGGCAACCACGAAGCCGCTGACGAGGTCGTGGCCGCCATCGCCGGCAAGGGAGGAAAGGCGATCGCCGTCCAGGCCGACATATCAAGCGTCCCGGATATTCATCGCCTGTTTGACGAGGCTGAGAGTGAGTTCGGCGCGATCGACATCGTGGTTGCCAATGCCGGCGTCGCCGTCATCAAGCCTCTGACCGAGGCAACCGAAGCCGATTTCGACCATGTCTTCGGCACCAATGCCAAGGGCACGTTCTTCGTGCTTCAGGAAGCAGCGCGCCGTGTGCGAAACGGCGGCCGCATCATCGCGGTCTCCACCGGCGGCACCAAGATGTTCTTCACGCAAACGGCGCTCTATCTCGGCAGCAAGGGCGCCGTCGAACAATTCGTCCGTGTGCTCTCGCGTGAACTCGGACCGCGCGGCATCACCGTGAATGCGCTGTCGCCTGGCTTCACCGACACGGACCTGCTTCCCGAGCGCGATCGCGCCGTGGCGGCCGGCATGTCTCCATTTGGCAGGATCGGCGCGCCCCGCGACGTTGCCGATGTCGCGGTCTTCCTGGCCAGCGACGAGGCCCGCTGGCTGACCGGCGAGAATATCCAGGCCGGTGGCGGGGTCGCTTAGTCCGCCATCGTCTCTAGGCTGGCGAATCCCTGCGGCGCATCGCCTTCATCGAAGGGTGTCGTCACCTCGACGAAGGTATCGGGATAAAAGCCGTTGAAGCGGGTTCTTAGCGACAGCGAATAGGCGCCGATATGGCCGATCTCGATCCAGTCGCCGGTGTCGACGGTTTCCGGCAGCCAGAACGGCCGCGACAGGATGTCGACGGAATCGCAGGTCGCGCCGCAGACCTTGAACGGCACGATGTTCTTCTCCTCGCCATTGCGCGAGCGGATCGCCGGATCGGGGATGAAGCGGGCCGGCAGTGTGATCTTGCCGGTCCAAGAATCCGACAGCGACGCCCAGATGCCGTCATTGATGTAGAGCCGCTTGCCCTTGCGCAGCAGCACCCGCACGATCAGCGACAGGCAGCGCGCCACGATCACCCGGCCGGGCTCGGCCACCAACGGGATCTGGTCGAACTGGTATTCCCTCAGGTCGCCCGACAGCCGCGACATGATCTGGCCGAGCGACGGCATCTCGATCTGCTTGCGATTGGGGTCATGGCCGTACTCGGCGGGAAAGCCGCCGCCGACATCGAGGCCCGCAATGTCGAAGGTCAGCCGGTTGCGCACCCAATCGGCGGAGGCCAGCGCCCGTTCATAGGTGTCGGGATCCTCGATCTGGCTGCCGACATGGAAGCACAGGCCGACCTTGTAGCCGGTGCGGTTGAGCCGCTCGGCGAGTTCCACCGCATAGGCCGGCCCGGCGCCGAATTTCTTCGACAGTTCATAGGCCGCCGAACCCTTGGTCTGGATTCGCACGAACACGCTGATGGAGCCCGGATCGATGTCAAGCGCCCGCACCACCCGCGTCAGCTTGGTGATCTCGTCCTCATGGTCGAGCGAAATGACCCGGATGGCGTATTTTTCCAGCGCAAGCTTGATGTCCGACTGCGCCTTGACCGGATGCATGTAGAGCATCTCGGCGTCGGGTGAGACGGCGCGCACGGCGGCGAACTCGCCGGGCGAGGCCACATCGAAGGCGGTGACGCCGGCTTCGACCAGCGCCTTGAGCACGATCTGCTCGCCATTGGTCTTGACTGCGTAGGCGGTCTTGCCGGGAAACATGCCCATGAACTGTTTGGCATCCGCCTTCAGCACCTGCGGGCGAAAGCAGTAGACCGGATCGTCCGGCCGAAGCGCCAGCGCCGCCTCGCGGGCATTCTCGAATCGCTGCATGGACGAATCCCCTGACTTCTCGGCTGCGCACAATTAATCCAAGCTAGCGGCCAAAGAAAACAATTCTGTGTCTGGCGGGCACTGACCCAGCGGCGCATCCTCCTGGCAGCACTGTTGCCAGCAATCAGGTTTCGGGTGGCTCTTGTCGCCGGACCCGATATGCCTTCTGCCTGAGTGGCTGGCATTGATGCCGCGGGGAAGGACGTTCACGATGGCAATAGCCACGACAGCCGTGCAGCGCGGACCGATGACGCTGAGGGACTGGGGACAGCTTCTGCTGCTCGGCGCCATCTGGGGCGGCTCGTTCTTCTTTGCCCGCATCGCCGTTGCCGAAATGCACCCGCTGGTGCTGGTGCTGTTTCGCGTTGCCATTGCGGCCATTGCACTGCAGCTCTATCTCGGCATTCGCGGTCCGTCCTTCCGCCTCGCCTTCCCGCATGCCGGCCTGTTTTTCCTTTTGGCGCTCGCCAACAATGTCGTCCCGTTCTCGCTGATCTTTGCCGGCCAGACCGCGCTTGGCGCCGGCGTCGCCTCGGTGCTCAATGCGACGACGCCGTTCTGGACGCTGATCCTCGCCAACGCGCTGACAGCGGACGAAAAGCTCTCCTGGAACAAGCTTGCCGGCATCGGGCTCGGCATCGCCGGCACCGCTGTCATGATCGGCCCCGGCCTGCTGGCCGGGCTCGGCGGCCCGGTCTGGGCGAAATTCGCGCTGATCGGCGCCTCGCTGTCATACGCCGTCGCGCTGATGATTGCCCGCCGCTTCAAGGGCGTGCCCTCGCCGGTCATCGCCACCGGACAATTGACGGCGTCGACCATCATCATGATCCCGGTGGTGCTGCTCACCTATGGCCCGGCCGGCCTGTTCTCGGCCTCGCCGCCGGTCTGGACGGCGGTGCTGGCGCTGGCGCTGCTCTCCACCGCCTTCGCCTACATCCTCTATTTCAACGTCGTCGCCTCGGCCGGCGCCACCAACGCCTCGCTGGTCACGCTCATCGTCCCGGCCAGCGCCATCCTGCTCGGCCTCCTGTTCCTCGGCGAGCGGCTCGCTCTGTTTGAGTTCTGCGGCATGGCACTGATCGCGCTTGGCCTGTTGACGATCGACGGGCGGTTGTTTGGTCGGCGCTAATGCCTGTCGACCAAAAGTGCGCAGCGGTTTTGGGACAACGACGCGCTTTAGGTCTGGTAGCGCTGCCATGCCTCGCTTTCGCCACGGCCGCGTCACAATTTATTCACAGGCTGCCAGCGGCTTTTGCCGAAGAGTTTCAACGCTTAACGGCAGGTGGCAGGTCGCAAATTCCACAATCGCGTCGCATTGCAGCATATTTTCCGCTTGCCTGTGGCACAAATGCCCCTAGACTCCACCCATAGCTCTTGAAGAGGAGACTATGACATGGGACTTACGAGGCCAATCAACGCATTGATGATCTGTGCTGCATTTGCCTTCATTGGCGCCCTTATCATAGGTGTTCTTCCGTAACCGCCGGAGCGGAAGAACAGCAGCAATAGCCCACAAATTCGAAAGGCCGGGTGTTTCGCCCGGCCTTTTGCATTTCAGATTTCATACCACGATGAAGCTCAGGCGGCGGCGGATCCAGCTGCCTCTGTTTCGTGGGAGCGGATGCCGATCATATGGCAGATGGCAAACACCAGGTCGGCCCGGTTCATGGTGTAGAAATGGAAGTCGCTGACGCCGCGCTCGACGAGATCGAGCACCTGCTCGGCCGCCACGGCAGACGCCACGAGCGCATGCGTCTGCGGATCGTTGTGCAGCCCTTCGAAACGCTCGGCCAGCCATGCCGGCACCAGCGCGCCGCAGCGCGCCGAGAAATTGGCGACCTGGGTGAAATTGTGCACCGGCAGGATGCCAGGCACGATCGGGATGTAGATGCCGGCACGGCGCGCCTTCTCGACATAACGCTCGTAGAGATCGTTGTCGAAGAAGAACTGGGTGATCGCCCGCGTCGCGCCATTGTCGGCCTTGCGCTTCAGCATGTCGAAGTCGGTGGCAAAGTCCGGACTTTCCGGATGCTTTTCGGGATAGGCCGAGACCGAGATGTCGAAATCGCCGGCGTCCTTCAGCGCTCCGACAAGTTCGGCGCCATTGGCATAGCCATCGGGATGCGGCCGGTAGGCGGTGCCGACGCCGGCCGCCGGATCGCCACGCAAGGCGACGAAGCGCTTCACGCCCATATCGGCGAATTCGCGGACGACGGCGTCGACCTCATGGCGGGCAGCGTCGACGCAGGTCATGTGCGCCGCCGGCGTCAGCGTCGTCTCGTTCAGGATGCGCTTGACCGTGCGGGCCGTGCGCTCACGCGTCGAACCGCCGGCGCCATAGGTCACCGAGACGAATCTCGGCCTCAGCGGCTCCAGCCTGGTGACGGTGTCCCAGAGCCTGGCTTCCATCTCGTCGGTCTTCGGCGGGAAGAACTCGAAGGAGACGCGGACCTTGTCGCCAATGTCGGGACGGCGGGAAAAGCGGAACTGGTTCATCAGGCGATTTCCCCCATAGGGTACGCTTTGGTGGGTTGGGTATCATTGGAAGGCTCGGCCATCAGCATGCGGCGGTCGCGGCCAAGCCACAGCTTGACGGTGAGCCTGGCTTCGTTGCCGCCGCGCGGCTCGAATTCCTGGGCATCCTCGAGATCGAGCCCGGCCTCGGCAAACCATTCGGAGATCTGCCGGTCGGAAAAGCCCAGCCTGACATGCGCGTGCTGGTCGCGCAGGAACTCCAGCGCATGCGGCGCGAAGTCGACGATCACCAGCCGGCCCGCCGGACGCAGCAGCCGCGCCGCCTCGCGAATGGCGCGTGCCGGGTCATCGAGATAGTGCAGCACCTGATGGATGGTGACGAGGTCGAAGGCGTCGCGCTCAACCGGCGGCGCGAAAATGTCGCCTTGGCGGACCTGGGCATTGGCGATGCCTGCCTTGTCGAGATTGGCCCGCGCCACCGTCAGCATTTCGCGCGACATGTCGATGCCGACACCGCGCCGGTAGAGCGGCGAAAATATCTCCAGCAGCCGCCCGGTACCGGTGCCGAGGTCTAGCATCGACTGGAATGGCCGCTTGCCGACCAGCTTGAGGAGTGCGGCTTCCACCGCGCGGTCCGGCACATGCAGCGAGCGGATATGGTCCCAGCTGGCGGCGTTCTCGGAGAAATATTCGGCGGCGCGGTCCTGCCGTTTGCGCTTGACCGACGCCAGCCGCTCTAGATCGCGCTCGACCTGCGGATCGGCGCCATGAATGCCGGAGACCAGCCGCAGCACTAAGTCGCGCGCGGAATCCGTATCCGACAGCCGGAAGAAGGCCCACGAGCCCTCCTGGTAGCGGCCGATCAACCCGGCCTCCAGCAGCAGCTTCAAATGCCGCGACACCCGCGGTTGCGACTGGCTGAGGATCTCGGTGAGGTCGGACACGGTGAGATCGCCGCGCGACAGCAGCGCCAGGATGCGGAGCCGGCTCGATTCGGCCGCAGCCTTCAACGTATCAACCATCGTATCGAGCGAAACATGCATTGGCGTATTCTCGTTGAAAAGATATAAACATATGTTTATGTCAGCTTTGGCGGCATGGCAAGGCCTATGTCGCTTCCTGACAAGAAAATGCCGCACACATGGTCCCCGCCTGAGAGAACCGCTTTTCCCTGACGATCGGCTAGAAACTTGTGCTAGGGCGAAAGCCATGTTCGAGACGCGCGACGGCGAAAAGCTCCTGCAGGCCGACCCGGCTGACATGCCGGCGGATGGCCATATCGTGTTTATCGGCCGCATCGCCTCGCCATGGACCACGCGCGAAAGCTGCCCGAAGAACATGCGCGCGGCGCGCGAGGCCGGACAGGCGGCCACGGTTCTCATCGACCCTGCCTATCGCGACGGCCTGCTTGCGCTGGAGCGGGCCAGCCACATCGTCATCCTGTCCTGGCTGCATCACGCGCCGCGGGCACTGATTGTCCAGAGACCCCGCCATGCGGCTGAGCCGAAAGGCGTTTTCTCGCTGCGCTCCCCTGCCCGGCCGAACCCAGTCGGGCTGCATATCGCCGGCCTGATCGCCGTCGACATCGACCACGGCCGCATCGCCATCGACGCCATCGATGTGCTCGACGGCACCCCGGTGATCGACATCAAGCCCTATTTCGCCTCGACCGACGCCTTTCCCGAGGCGACCATTGCCGGGCGTGACGAAAAATGAGCGCGCCCACCGGCCGCCGCCGCGCCATCGCCAAGGCGCTGACCGCCCTGCTGCCCCTGGCGCCCTATGCCGATATGGAGAAAATCCGCACCGAGGCCGGCGCCGTGCACATGAAGACACTGCCGCCGGGCATCGCGGTCTGGCTGGCGACGATCGCCCATATCAGGCACGGCCATACCGACTATGAAAAGCTGCTGGCCGAGGGCTATGACCGCGACTCGGCGCGGTTCTTCGTCATCGAGCAAACAAATATGGTGCTGACCCGTTGGCGCGCCACGCGCCTGCTCGATGCAGAGGACGAAGAGGAATAACTTCAGCTACCGTCGCTTCAATACGGCAACCGCATTGTAGGGCTGGCCGTCGGCCTGGCCAACCCAGGTCCAGGACAGGTTCCCTTTGAAAAATCGGACGGTGATGCCGCCACCGTCTATGCACTTGTCCTGGCCGTAGCTGATGTTTTCCCGGTATTCCGCCGAACTGTCGTCCCGGGAAATCTGGGTCAACGATCCGCCGCAGCCGAGCGATGGATAGTCGATCGACGCGGCGCCATCGCCGATGGTCATGGCGATCGCCCAATCGGCGCCGGCAGCCCCGGCCGGACTTTGATGGCCGCTGCCGGTCCAGATCCCGTTGAGCCCCGTCGCGTTGACCACGCAAGGCACGTTCTGAAAGATCGGCGTCAGTTCGCTGCCCGTCTTCTCGCAACGATAGGTCTGGCCGTTCTGGCACAGCGCCTCGCCCTCGCGAGCGCATTGCGCGAAGGCATCGCCAGTGACGAAGACGAGGAAAATTGCAAAGCTGATGGTCCGAAAAGATTTGCCCATTTTGCCCCTCCCGGCCGGATATTTTCAAGCCGGACCATAGGGCATATCGAATGTGCTACCTAGGACAAACAGCGATGGTTGGGTGGCCCTATGCCGCCTGCAGGGGACCACTAGCTTGACTCTGCCGCATCAAGCCGAAGGGACCAATCGCCATGAACCGAAGCGCAGCAGCCGGTAGCATTGTGCCATTGCCGGCTTTGTCGGATCGCCATATCGATCCGCATTCCTATCCCGACGGCGTCGCCTTTCTCGATGGTCAGTATTTGCCGATGTCGCAGGCCAAGATCTCGGTGCTGGATTGGGGCTTTCTGCATTCCGACGCCACCTACGACACCGTGCATGTCTGGGACGGGAGCTTCTTCCGACTCGACCTGCATCTCGACCGCTTCTTCGCCGGCTTGCAAAAACTGCGCATGACGATCCCGTCCGACCGCGATGGTGTGGCCGAGATTCTGCACAATTGCGTGGCGCTGTCGGGCCATCGCGCCGCCTATGTCGAAATGCTGTGCACACGCGGCGCCTCGCCGACCTTCAGCCGCGATCCGCGCCAGGCGGTCAACCGCTTCATGGCCTTCGCAGTTCCCTTCGGCTCGGTCGCCAATGCCGAGCAGTTGCGGCGCGGCCTGCATGTCGCCATTAGCGACAAGGTGCGCATTCCGCCGGTCTCGATCGATCCGGCGATCAAGAACTACCACTGGCTCGACCTCGTGCGCGGCCTCTACGACGCTTATGACCGTGGGGCCGAAACCGCATTGATTCTCGACTTCAACGGCAATGTCGCCGAAGGCCCCGGCTTCAACGTGTTCTGCGTCAAGGACGGCAGGCTGTCGACGCCAGCCGCCGGCGTGCTGCCCGGCATCACCAGGCGCACCGTCTTCGACCTCTGCGCCGAGGCAGCGCTTCCCACCACGGCCGTCGACGTCAGCGTTGCCGCGCTGAAGGCTGCCGACGAAGTCTTCATCACTTCCACCGCCGGCGGCATCATGCCGGTGACAGTGATCGACGGCGCTGCTGTCGCCGACGGCAAGATAGGCGGGATCACAAAGTGCTTGATGGCGCTCTACTGGCAAAAGCATGACGACCCGGCCTGGTCGAGCCCGGTGCGCTATCCCTGACCGGCGAAGGTCCTGCTCCACACGATGACGTGACCAAAAAGATTCCCCCTCGCCTCTGGAAAATCGCTCGACGCACCGTATATCGCGGAAGCGGAGAAGCCTCCGCTTCCCAGTTCACGGCCCGCATGGGCAAGGATTCCACGTCATGACAAGCAAGGTTTGGTTCATCACCGGATCGTCGAAAGGCTTTGGCCGAGTCTGGGCCGAGGCCGCACTCGCTCGCGGCGACCGTGTCGCCGCAACCGCGCGCGATGCCGGCACGCTCGCCGATCTCGTCGCGAAATACGGCGATAATGTCGCCGCGATCAAGCTCGACGTCACCGACAAGAAGGCTGTCGATGCGGCCATCGCCGAGGCGCACAAGCGCTTTGGCCGGCTCGACGTCGTCATCAACAATGCCGGCTATGGCCATTTCGGCGCCATCGAGGAAGTCAGCGAACAGGAAGCCCGCGACCAGATCGAGACCAATGTGTTCGGCGCGCTCTGGGTCACCCAGGCGGCTTTGCCGATCATGCGGGCGCAGGGCTCCGGCCATATCATCCAGATCTCGTCGATCGGCGGCGTCAACGCCTTTGCCTCGCTCGGCCTTTACCATGCCTCGAAATGGGCGCTCGAAGCCTTCAGCCAGTCGCTCAGCATCGAGGTCGCCGAATTCGGCATCCATGTGACGCTTGTCGAGCCGGGCGGCTTCTCCACCGATTGGTCCGGCGCTTCGGCCAAGGTCTCCAAAGCGATCGAGGCTTACGCGCCGGCCCGTGCCAAGATGGCGGAACGCCGCGCCAACTCGGTCGCCGGCGACCCCAAGGCCACCGGACCGGCGATGCTTGAAATCGTCGACGCGGCCGAGCCGCCGCTGCGCGTCTTCTTCGGCGATGGCGGCCTACCGATGATCAAGCAGGAATACGCCAACCGCATCGCGCTGTGGGAAAAGTGGGACCACGTTTCCGTCGAGGCGCAGGGCGCCAAGAAGAACCGCAAGGCGGCCTGAGCGCGTCTTGAAATCCGGCTGCGTCGCCCCGGCGGCGCAGCCCGTGCCCTAGCCCGGTACTAGGATCGATAAATCCACTGCTCGGGCACGCGCACCGAGATCTCTTCCCCTGTTGTCATACGACCCGGTTTCTCGACCCAAGCAACGAGGCCGCGCAGCCGTTTCGCCGCCTTCGGGAAGGCCAGCGCGCCGGCCTCCCGATCGGCCATCTCGGCGTTTTCGGCGATCGAACGTCCAGCAAGCCGGCAAGGCCCGTTCTGCGCATCGACCTTGATCGTCACGCCACTTCTAAAGAACAGCAGCGTGCCTGACGGCAGCATCGAGAGATGCGGCACGCCTTCGATCAACAGATTGGCGCCGATCCATTCCGGCTTGATCTCGGCCAGCCCCATCCGCTCGGCAACGACGGCGAGTTCATCCGCTGCTACGATTGATATCTGCCGCTCGTTGCGGATTTCGGTGCCGCGCGGATACCAGGGTTCGCGACCGCCCGAACGACGGGTGGCGCCGGCGTGGAAGTCGCCGTCGATGCCTTCGAAACCGAGCTGCAATGCTTCCACTGGGCGCGTCTGAAAGTGATTCGACGGTGCGGCGTAGAGCGCCGTCACCCTGGCTACGAGTTTTCGCGCTGAAATGATCTCGATCGGAGCCTCAGGGAAAAGATCCAGCATGGCTTACTCCTTGTGCAAGATCGCATTAGCGATAGCCATGAGCCCGGTCCAGTCCAAAGCAATGATGATCCGATCAAGCGGGCTGATGGCAGCCGATCACGATCTTCTTACCGCGGATCGCATATCCTATCGTACTGCGCCGCATTGCAGCCGTGCTGCACCGGCCTCATGGTGAGACAAGTCTGCGGAGGTTTCCATGCGTCCCGGGACTGCAATCGCGCTGCTTTGGCTGATCTGGGTCGTGTCCTGGTTTCTAGCCGCCTTCTGGGCCGACCCGGCGAAAAAGCGTGCCGGCATCCAGGAGGAGCTTCGCTATCGCGCTTTGTGGTTGTTCGGCGCGGTGCTGCTGTTCATTCCCGCGCATGGCTATGCCGGCCGGCTGCGGTTCTGGTTTCCGACCCTTGCCGAAGCGTGGATCTGCGCAGGGCTTGTTGCCGTTGGCCTGTTGTTCGCCTGGTGGGCGCGGTTGCATCTCGGCCGTTTCTGGTCGGCTTCGGTGACGGCCAAGGCCGAACACCGTGTCGTCGACACCGGTCCCTACAGAATGGTCCGCCACCCGATCTATACCGGACTGCTTCTGGCGATCCTTGCCACAATGGCGGCCAAAGGCACGGTCTGGGGCATCGCCGGCGCGATTCCTCTCACCATCGGCATCGTCATGAAGGCAAGGCTGGAGGAACGCTTTCTGCGCGGAGAACTCGGCAACGCCTATGACGATTATGCCCGCAGCGTACCGATGCTGGTGCCGTTCATGCCGGCCTGATTACAGCATCCGCAAAAGCGCGCCGCCGATCGAATAGCCGGCGCCGAAGGCGCACAGCACGCCGAAATCGCCGGGCTTCATGTCGGCGTGGTTTTCCGACAGCGCGATGATGGCGCCGGCGCCGGCGGTGTTGCCGAGCCGCTCCAGCACCATCGGCGCGCGGTCGTGGTCGACCTCGTGGCCGAAGGCCAGTTTCAGGATCATGGCGTTCATGCGCGCATTGGCCTGATGCAGCCAGAAGCGCCTGATGGCTTGCGGCGTCAGCCCGTGCTCGGCGAGGAATTCGACAATGAATTTGTGGCCGGCGACGGTGACTTCCTTGAACACCTTGTTGCCGACCTGCTTGATCAGATTGCCTTCGAGGTTGATCATGTAAGGATCGTCCTGGGCGGTGCGGGTGTGATAGCCCAGATTGGTGCGGATATTGTTCGACATCTGCGTCCAGGTGCGCGTGTCCAGCACCTCGAAGCGCCCCGGCCGCTTCTCGCCCCTGGCCAGCCCCTCGACCACCATCGCCACCGACGCATCGCCGAAGATGAAATGCGTCTGCCGGTCGCGGAAATTGAGATGGCCGGTGATGATCTCCGGCGTGACCACCAGCACGCGTTTGTGCGCGCCCGCCCGCACCAGATTGGCCGCAATGTGCAAGGCGGCCGCGGCCGATGAACAACCAAGCCCCATATCGAAGCCGGCGCCCTTGGTGCCCAGCGCCTCCTGCATTTCGATGGCGATCGCCGGATAGGGCCGCTGCTGGTGCGAGGCCGAGCAGATCACCAGGTCGATGTCGGACGGCTTCAGGCCGGCATGGTCGAGCGCCTTCCTGGCTGCGGCGACGCCGAACTCGGCCTGCAGCGACAGCGCATCGTCGGGCCGCGCCGGAATGCGCGGCGCCATGCGGGTCGGATCGAGAATGCCTTCGCGCTCGATCACATGCCGGGTCTGGACGCCCGAGGCATGAACGATGAAGGCGCTGTCGGATTTCTGCAGCAGCGTCTCATCCGTGCCTTGCCGGCGTGCATTCTCGGTGTCGACCCAGGCATTGAAGCTGGCGACCAGTTCTTCATTGGTGATCTTGGCTTCAGGGATTTCAACGCCAATGCCGCTGATGATGACGCGATGCATATCCAGTCCGTCCATGCGCAGGCGTTGTCGTTCTCATGTGAACGACGAAGGGGCGCGACACAACACTTTTCTCACCCCACCGGTTTACGCCGGCTTAAACCATAGGCTGTGGCCGGATGTCATCGGGAGTGCTAGCCGGCCCGCTTGGCGACGATGAAGATACGCGGAAAGCGCAGCAGCACCTTGCCGTTTGCGGTCTTCGGATAGGCCTCGGTGATCTTGGCCGTGTAGCTGTCGAGGAAGGTCTTGCGCTCGCCGGCGTCCAGCGGATCGAGGAAAGGCTTCAGCCCCGTCGACTTCACCCATTCGACGATCGCCTCGGCGTCGGTCAGCGGATGATTGTAGGCTGTATGCCAGATATCCACCCGGTCGGAGAGCGGCGACAAGAGATCATAATAGAACGACACCGCCGGCAGCGGTCCGCGCGCAGCACCTGCCATCTTGGCGGCGAACGGCATTTCGGCGGCCGTCTCGCGCATCACCTGATGCGACGGCTCAAGCAGATTGTCGGGCATCTGGACGGCGAGCGCGCCACCGGGGGCGAGAAAGCCCATCAGCCGCTGAAACACAGCCGGATGGGTGGGCAGCCACTGGAACACGGCATTGGCGAAGATGACATTGACCGGCTCGGCCGGCTGCCACGTCGAGGCATCGGCGAGGTCGAAATTGACGCTGGGCAGGCGCGCCCTCGCCTTCTCGATCATGTCGGGCGAGGTGTCGAAACCGCTCACCTCGGCATCCGGCCAGCGCTCGACCAGCAGCTCGGTCGAATTACCCGGCCCACAGCCGATGTCGACGACCCGGCGCGGGAAATCCACCGGCACCTGCGCAACAAGATCGCGCGCGGGCCGCGTGCGCTCATCCTCGAATTTCAGATATTGGGCGGCGGACCAGTCTTCGCGCTCAGTCATCATCCTATCCGATCTCTGTGCTTGATCCGGACGCATGCTGATATCATTCGAAGCCAAAAGCGCAACTCGCTTTGCCGCGATACGAGGCTCTTGATTGCGTTCGTCGCCGACCGGTAAGTTCGACCTGTCTGCATCTTCCAAATGGTTTTGATCATCGATGAAATTTGGCTTCGAAGAGGCTCAAACAAAGTACAGCAGTGGCTCGCAGCGGGCCAGAATTTGGACCGAACAGTGGGTTTCGCAATGGATTTACTGCCCTAACTGCGCCAGCTCTCATGTTACTCAGTTTCCTGCAAACCTGCCTGTCGCCGACTTTCTCTGCAGCAATTGCAATGATCAGTTTGAACTGAAGAGCCAGAAGAAAACCTTCGGCGCAAAGGTTGCTGACGGAGCGTACTTTACCAAAATCGAGAGATTGGCATCTTCAACCAACCCGAATTTGATATTGCTGAACTATGATTTGGTGCGGATGGCGGTATTGAACGTCTTTATGGTGCCAAAGCACTTCTTCGTCCCCGACATAATCGAAAAAAGGAGCCCACTGGCGTTAACGGCCAGAAGAGCAGGCTGGATCGGCTCCAACATATTGCTCGGTCGTATACCGGACTCGGGGCGAATCCACATTGTTCGAAACGGTGTCGCGGTTCCGAAAGAAACCGTCTTCGCACAATGGCAAAAGACGCTCTTTCTTCGTCAGGAAGACGCGGACGCGCGCGGCTGGCTAATCGAAGTCATGAAATGCATCGACTTAATTGGTTCTCCAGAGTTCGATATCGAGCAAATTTATGCGTTCGAAGGACGACTGAGTTTGCTGTATCCAAATAACAGGAATGTGCGGCCAAAAATTCGTCAGCAATTGCAGCGCCTCAGAGATAATCGATATCTCGATTTTGTGTCCCGTGGTCGCTATCGTGTTAGACGTAGTCCGCCATGACGTAACGACACGAGAGCTTCTTCCAATGGCATGGTATGCCAATCACTACGAATGCTACAGATGCAGCGAGCATTGGGCCGATGAGTGGTCCTGTAGGTGCGATGACGAGTGCCCGAATTGCGGTGCACGTCATTCGACGCCTGTTGAGAGTGAGGACCTTACGTTTCAGATCATTGCGGAAGCGGATGGTTTTGTTGTTCTGAAATCACCAGATAGCGCAGAACATTCTCCCGACTACGAAGAAGTCGGACGCTTCGCTAGCGAGACGCTAGCGAAGCGATTTGTCGTTCAGTTCCAAGCCGCCTAGATTTCGACGGTTTCGAATATTCCGGCAGTTATCACCGCGTCAGCCTCTTGTAGGTCATCCTGTGCGGGTTGACGGCCTCGGGGCCGAGCCGGCGGATCTTGTCCTGCTCGTAGTCCTCGAAATTGCCCTCGAACCATTCGACATGGCTGTCGCCCTCGAAGGCGAGGATGTGGGTGGCCAGACGGTCGAGGAACATACGATCGTGCGAGATGATGACGGCGCAGCCGCCAAAGTTTTCCAGCGCGTCTTCGAGCGCCGCCAGCGTTTCCGTGTCAAGGTCGTTGGTCGGTTCGTCGAGCAGCAGCACATTGCCGCCGGTCTTCAGCATCTTTGCCAAATGCACGCGGTTGCGCTGGCCGCCGGAGAGGTTGCCGACCTTCTGCTGCTGGTCCCCGCCACGGAAGTTGAACGACGCGCAATAGGCGCGCGTGTTGGCCTCGAACTTGCCGAGCTTGACCACTTCTGCGCCGCCGGAAATCTCCTCCCACACCGTCTTTGACGGATCGAGCGCATCGCGGCTCTGGTCGACATAGCCGAGCTTCACCGTTTCGCCGATGCGGACAGAGCCGGCATCCGGCGTTTCCTGGCCGGTGATCATGCGGAACAGCGTCGTCTTGCCGGCGCCGTTCGGGCCGATGACACCGACGATGCCGCCCGGCGGCAGCTTGAATTCCAGGCCTTCGATCAAAAGCGTGTCGCCAAAGCCCTTCGACAGGCCTTCCGCCTCGATCACCACATTGCCGAGCCGCTCGCCATGCGGAATGACGATCTGCGTATCGCTCGGACGCCGCTTGTCGGCTGCATCCAGCAGGTCCTGGAACGCCTGGATACGCGCCTTGGACTTGGTCTGGCGGGCTTTCGGGCTGGACTGGATCCACTCGCGCTCGCGGCCGATAGCGCGCTGGCGGGCGTCGTCCTCGCGGCCTTCCTGCTTGAGGCGCTTGGCCTTGGCTTCGAGGTATTTGGTGTAGTTGCCCTCATAGGGAATGCCGCGGCCGCGATCGAGCTCGAGGATCCATCCCGTGACATTGTCGAGGAAGTAGCGATCGTGGGTGATGATCATCACGGCGCCGGGATAGGCGCGCAGATGCTTTTCCAGCCACGCCGTGGTCTCGGCGTCGAGATGGTTGGTCGGTTCGTCGAGCAGCAAGAGGTCGGGCTGACGCAGCAGCAGCTGGCAGAGCGCGACGCGGCGGCGCTCACCGCCCGAAAGCTTGGTGACCTCGGAATCCTTGGGCGGGCAGCCCAGCGCTTCCATCGCCATCTCGACCTGCTGTTCGAGATCCCACAAATTGAGCCGGTCCATCTCGTCCTGGAGCTTGGCGGACTCATCGGCCGTCTCGTCGGAGTAGTTCATCATCAATTCGTTGTAGCGCTCGATGATGGCGGTCTTGGCGGCGACACCTTCCATGATGTTCTCGAACACGGTCTTGTCCGGGTCGAGTGCCGGCTCCTGCGCCAAGTAGCCGACGGTGGCGCCTTCGGCCAGCCAGGCTTCGCCGTTCCACTCCTTGTCGAGCCCGGCCATGATCTTGAGGATCGTCGACTTGCCCGAGCCGTTGGGGCCGAGGATGCCGATCTTGGCGTCGGGATAGAAGGAGAGATGGACATTCTCAAGCACCTTCTTGGTGCCATAGGCCTTGTTGAGGCCGGCCATGTGATAGATGAACTGGCGTGCCACGCGCGCTTCCCTTGATGATTGACCGAAATGTCGGATTGAATGGAGGTTGGCCGCTATGTAGGCGATGCCGGGCCGAACGGCAATCGCTTTTGCCATTTCAAGCCGGGTGTACACCGCACGTTAAGTTTTCCGCCGGTTGTAGGGCGCGTTGAAATCCCCGGTTAACCCTTCAGCGTCAAAACAGGATCGATCGCTGACCTGTCGCGATCGAAAGTAAAGATCGGACCGAAGGTAGTGCTGAACAGTTTCCTGCTCCTTGCTGAAGCGGTCGTCTACTTCAGCGTCATGGTCACGCTGTTCCGCTTCAGGGATCGCATCGGCCTCGGCGTCTTCGTCTGCGCGCTGGGCGCCATGCATTTCCTCGAAACCTATCTCGCCAGCGTCTTCTATGTCGCCCTGCCCTTCGGCATGGTCTCGCCAGGCTCGGCGGTGCTGTTTTCCGGCAAGCTGGTGATGCT
Source organism: Mesorhizobium sp. M0030 (assembly GCF_040323695.1). Lineage (NCBI taxonomy): Bacteria > Pseudomonadati > Pseudomonadota > Alphaproteobacteria > Hyphomicrobiales > Phyllobacteriaceae > Mesorhizobium > Mesorhizobium sp. M0030. The sequence goes on from NZ_JAMYVE010000019.1 coordinate 58,819, forward strand.
GCTTCTGCTCTACATGAAGGAAGATGCGGCCACGGTGCGCCAGCCGATCTATGGCCTTTTGCTCGGCAACGCCTTGATGATCGGGCTGGTCCTGATCCTGCGCCTGCACGATATTTCAGCCCTTTCCGACGGCAAGCTTCCCGATATCGGTTTCATCGACCAGTTGGGCTGGCTGATGGTATGGGGCACGACGCTGCTCTTCATCGACGCCATCCTGATCATCCTGCTTTACGAAAAGCTCGGGCGTTATCTGCGCAAGGCGCCGTTCTCCCGCATCCTGATTTGCGTCGCCTGCGTGCTCACCTTCGACCAGGCCGGATTTTTCACCGCCCTGCATTTCGTCGCCGGCGCACCGATCGCGGTCTTCTTCGGCGGCTGGTTCGCCAAGATGGGTGCCGCTTTTGCCTACAGCGCCATGCTTGTCGCCTACCTCAGATGGTTCGAAACGCGTCAGGTCGTGGCACCGCGTGGGTTGTCCGACGTCTTCGACACCTTGACCTATCGCGAGCGCTACGAAGCCCTGGTCGAACATGTCGGCCGCGACGGCCTCACCGGCCTGTTGCACAGGGGACGCTTTGACAGCGACGGCGAACGTCTGGTTGCCTTAAGCCTGCGCACGGCCCAACCGCTCAGCCTGCTTATCGTCGACGTCGACCATTTCAAGTCGATCAACGATCGCTTCGGCCATGCCGAGGGCGACAGGGTGCTGAGATCGATCGCCCAGGTGCTGACCCAGGCGGCCGGCGCGCACGATCAGGTTTTCAGGATCGGCGGCGAGGAGTTCGCCATCCTTTGCTCGCAACCGCATGCGGTCGCCAGGTTGCTCGGAGAAAACCTCCGCCAGGCCGTCAAGGCGTGCGCAAACCGCTTCGACATCAGCGTCAGCGCCGGCATCGCCACTGTCGATGAGACCGTAGGCTCGCTTGCCGATCTCTTCGCCCTTGCCGACGAGCGTCTCTACAGGGCCAAGTCCACCGGGCGTGACCGCGTCGTCGGCGAAGCGCATGACGATGCCGAAGACCTAACTGCGTGGACATTGCCCACGCGTGGCGTCAGCGGATAAGGCTGTCAGCTCCGCTTGCGCTGCTGCAACGCGCCGACCGCAACTGAAACGGCTATCAGCGCGATGGCCAGCCATTTCAGCACGGTGATGATCGGACTGGCATCGATGTCATAAGCGATGAACAACAGAATGCCGGGCACCAGCAGGCCGCACATGACCAGCATGATGCGGTTGATCTGCCAAGACACCTTTGCTGCCAGCGCTTCGTCACCGGCTTCGCCGACAAGACCGGCGCGCATCTCCCGGGAGATGGCCAACGCGCTCGACAGGCGCATGGAGATCGGCAAGCCGAGCCCGATTATGAGGAAGGCACACGCCGCCAGCAGAGCCGAGAATTTGAGCGCGCTGGCCTCGGCCGGCGGAAACAAAAGTGTCGCCAGCGGCAGGAAGACACAGACGATCCCGAGCGCGGCAATGGCGATGAAGATCGCGGCATTGACCCAAGTGAACAGCTGGTAGCGGCCTGCCCCGATCGGCGCGGCAAGCACGCGCATGCGCGCCCACTCGGCATCGGTATAGCAAAAGCCCGGCCATTCCATGCGGCCGTCTTTTATGGCTGTCATTCCCCTGGCCCAGAAAGCCAGCCGCGCCAGCGCGCCTGATGTCATGCCACTCATCGCCACCCCCGCCGAATGAAACACATCCAGACCATATCACCGCGTCACTGCCAAGCGACAGACGGATATCCTACTGGAACCCGGCCGCATCAACCGAGCCCTTCGGACAGCCCGCCTTGGTCGTCGGCGCCGAGGCGAGCATGAGAGTGCCCAGCGAACTGTCGGGGCCGATCGGGCCGGTCAGGCCGAGCGTCAGCTCGCCGATCAGCCGCCTGCCGCTCGACGGATCGACCAGGCAGGAGACACGCACCCGCGCGCCCGACCCGGCGCCGAAGGCGATGTCGAAGGCGCTGCGGATCTGGTCCGAAGTCAGCTGCTTGCCGACATTCCTGGTGAAGAGCTCGCGCACCGGCGACGCATTCACCGCCCGCATCAGGTTCAGCGCCTCGGCAAAATACTCCTGCTGGCTCTTGCCGTAGCAGGTGCCGTGCTTGATCCATTCATGCCGTTCGAGCTTGGAGGCGGTGCCCGGCATAACCTGGTCGAGCTCGGCGCGCGTAGCGGCATCGAGATCGACCGGCGGCAGGTCTGCCCAATGGGCCGGATTGTCATTGGCCTTGTCGCTCGCCGGCACCTGGCAATAGAAATTGCCGTTCGGCTGCGGCCAGAGCCCATGCAACGTGAAATGCGACGCGTCGAAGCCGCCCGCCGTCTGCGCCTGGCATTCGGGCTTGCTCGACTTGGTTTCACAGAAGGCCGGCTGCCAGCTCAGCGCGAAAACATATTCGGGTTTTCCCGAAGCCGCAGGGTTGCCCTGATCGGCGGGCGCGGCCGGCAGGGCGGCTGCGCTGCCGCCGGTGACATGACCGCAGCTGATCTTGACCCAGCGACGCTCAGGATCGGCGCCCGGCACGCGGATGAGGTAATGCGTCGGCGCATCCTTGTTGCCGGCCAGGAGGTCGTAGCTCTGTCCAGCCGTTGTCGCGATATTGCCGGGGTTCTTGCCGCTCTTGATTGCCTGCGTTGCTGGACAGGCAGCATCGGCCACGAAGGAGCCGCTCATCTTCACATCGGCGCGCGCTAGGCCGACACCGGCCAGCGCCACCAACACCGCACCCCATATCGCCGATATCCGCATTCCAGCACTCCTAGCGTTTCATAGCGCAAGCTAGAAACGTGTGACATGTCAGAATTACGATTTCTTTCGTCGGCCGCAAAAAACAATCGCTCGGTCGATCAGACCCCGCCCTCCTCGACCCGCTTCGTCAACATACGCAGCAGATCAAGCGCGGTCTCAAGCACGCGAGGCTCGATGCCCTCGCTGATGCGGTTGGCCCAGACATGCTGGCGCGTGCCGATATCCCTGATCGCGGCCCGGCCGGCATCGGTCATCGCCAGGAGCTTGGCGCGGCGGTGCGCCGGGTTGTCCGCATAGGCGGCAAGCCCTTCGGCGGCCAGAATATCGGCAAGGCGCTGCACGCTCTGGCGGGCAAGCCCCATGTCGCGGGCAATGTCGGCCACCGATTTCGGCTCCTTCAGCACCGCGCCCAGAACCTGCCAGCGCGCCGCCGTCAGCCCGGCAGGCTCCGCCAGCCGGTCGGCCGCGTCGAGAAACCCGCCATTCAGCCGGAACACGGCAAGCACCAGTTCGGTGAGCACATCTCCGGCTTCGGTCCTGCTTGTCATTTCTGGCCGGCCTCGATGGTGGAAACGAAGGTGTTGACGGATTCAGCCACCGCCTCCGGCTTGTCAAGCATCACCCAATGGCCGGAACCGGCGACGGTTCTGTGGCCAATTCGGCTGCACAGCCGAAACAGGGCCGCCGCATTGTCATTGGCCTCCGTAGCCAGCACGAAGATCGGCCCGCGATAGGCGTCGAGCGTCGGTTCGGGATTCCATTCCGCCAGCGCCTTGCCGACGCCTGCCCGAGCCGCCGGATCGACCACCGCCGCATCGGCGAGGACCCGTTTGCGGACATCTGGATTGGATCCGGCGATCGAGGTGTAATAAGCGCTCAGGACGTCGCCGCCGTTTGGCCCCGCCAGATCGCGCACGAACCCGTCGCGAATCTCTTTGGGCAGGGCGCGCGGATCGGTCGCCGGATCGACCAGCAGGATGCCGGCAACACGGTCGGCATGGCCGGCGGCATAGGCGAGCGCGGCCCCACTGCCGCCGCTATGTGCAACGAGGACAAACCGCTTCAGGCCGAACGCATCGGCCACCGCATCAATATCGTCGGCACGGCCGTCATAGCCGTAGTCGGCATCAGCTGCAGGCGCCGATGCGCCATGGCCGCGAAAATCGAAGGCGACCGCCTCACGGCCACCTGCGGTGAGCTGCATCACCCGGTTCCACTGTGTGGCGCGGCTGCAGTCGCCATGCGCGAACAGGATCGGCAGGCCGTCGCCGGATTTGATGTCGTAGCCGGCAAGCTGGCCCTGCGGGCCGGCAATGGTTGAGATCTTCATGGTCATCTCCCTGGTCTGGCTGGAAGCAATGCCGGGCAGGAGCATTGCGGATGACAGGCTCGCCAGCAGAAACGCGCGGCGCGAAACGGTCGAAAAGGTTTTCATGCTCATGCTCCCTATTTTGACAGTATGCTGTCATATAATCAAATTGACAGCATACTGTCAATAGCCCTCCCCTTGACGCCGGTTACGCCGTCGCCCAACAGTCGCCGACGGGAGCGAGAGATGGCATTTGACGAGCAGACGACGCTGGCCTCACCGACCGGGGCCACGCTCAACCTCTATGTGAAGCACGCGAGCGGCTCTCCACGCGCCGTCGTCCAGATTAACCATGGCCTTGCCGAACACGCCGCGCGCTATGCCCGCTTCGCCGATTACCTCAGCACCGGCGGCTTTCATGTCTACGTCCACGACCATCGCGGCCATGGCGCGACCAAGGCGCCCGATGCCCCGCTCGGCAGGTTCGCCGGCACAAGCGGCCCGGCCAAGGTGATCTCCGATGTCGACGCAGTCCACGATTTGATTGCGAAGGAGCAGCCCGGCCTGCCGGTCATCCTGTTCGGCCATTCGATGGGTGCGTCGGTGGCGCTCAACTACCTGCTGGCGCACTCGCCGCGCGTCCACGCCGCGGCGATCTGGAACGGCAATTTCTCACAAGGCCTGCTTGGTCAGCTTGCACTCGCCATCCTCGCTTATGAGCGCTTCAGGCTCGGCTCCGATGTTCCCTCACGCGTCTTGCCCAAACTGACCTTCCAGGCCTGGGGCAAGGCGGTGCCCAACCACAAGACGCCGTTCGACTGGCTGTCGCGCGACGAGGCTGAAGTGGCCAAGTACATTGCCGACCCGCTGTGCGGCTGGGATGCCTCGATCTCGATGTGGCGCGATGTCGTGGAGATGGCGCAGAAAGGCGGCAAGGATGCGGGCTTTGCCGGCATCAGGCGCGACCTGCCCGTCAGCATCGTCGGCGGCGAGAAGGATCCGGCCTCCGACTATGGCAAAGGCATCGATCATCTCACCAAGCGGATGCGCGCGATGGGCTTTTCGAATCTGGTTTCAAAAATTTACGCCGACACCCGCCACGAAAGCCTGAACGAGGTGAACCGCGACACCGTTATGGACGATTTCGCTGCCTGGGCCGATAGCGTGCTCAAACAGTGACATCGCTGGCCTACCGCAAGGCCCGTGACAGCGGCATCCCGGGTTGATAGAGGCTGCGGTTCCGACCCGTTTTTGGTGATTTATGGCTGAACCTCCGCTGAAAGGCATCCGCGTCGTCGAACTCGCCCGCATCCTGGCCGGCCCGTGGGCAGGACAATTGCTGGCCGATCTCGGCGCCGATGTCATCAAGGTCGAGAGCCCCGATGGCGGCGACGATACCCGCAAATGGGGTCCGCCCTTCGTCATGAGCCATGATGGCGAGAACCTGTCGGCCGCCTATTACCACTCCTGCAATCGCGGCAAGCGCTCCATCGCGGTCGATTTCTCGACGCCCGAAGGGGCCGAGACGGTGCGCCGGCTGGTTGCCACGGCCGACGTTCTGATCGAGAACTTCAAGTTCGGCGGCCTCAAGAAATACGGGCTCGATTACGAGAGCCTGAAGGCGATCAATCCAAAGCTCGTCTACTGCTCGATCACCGGCTTCGGCCAGGACGGGCCTTACGCCTCACGCGCCGGCTATGATTTCATCATCCAGGCCATGGCCGGCATGATGTCGATCACCGGCGAGGTCGGGCGCGAGCCGCAAAAGGCCGGGGTCGCTATTTCCGACATCTTCACCGGCCTCTATTCGGTGATCGCCATCCAGGCAGCGCTTCGCCATGCCGAAAAGACCGGCGAAGGCCAGCATATCGACATGGCCCTGTTCGACACGCAGATTTCCGCACTCGGCAACCAGAACCTCAACTATCTCGTCTCCGGCAAAGCGCCGGTGCAGATGGGCAATGCGCATATGAACATTGCGCCCTATGAGGTTGTCCCGGTCAGGGACGGCCACATCATCCTGGCGGTCGGCAATGACGGCCAGTTCGCCAAATTCTGCGCCGCCGTCGGGCTCGACCATCTCTCAGCGAATCCCGATTTCGCCACCAATCCGGCCCGCGTCGCCAACCGGGTGAAGTTGCGCGAGCACTTGATCGAGACGCTGAAGAATTGGGATCGCGACCCATTGCTGGCCAAGCTCGAAGCGGCAAGCGTGCCGGCGAGCCCGATCAACGACATCGGCCAGATGTTTGCCGACCCGCAGACGATCGCACGCGGCATGCGCCTCGACCTCGACGATGGCCATGGCAATCGTCTGCCCTCGGTACGCGCGCCGATGGTGATGTCCGGCACACCGCTGGTCTATGAACGCCCTTCGCCGCGCCTTGGCGAACACACGCAAGAAATCCTTGCCGAACTGGAGAAGTCTGGACGATGAAGACCGGTGGACAACTGATTGTCGACGCACTCGAGGCGAACGGCACCGACCGCATCTTCTGCGTGCCCGGCGAATCCTATCTCGCGGTGCTCGACGCATTGCATGACTCGCCCATCCGCACCATTGTCTGCCGACAGGAAGGCGGCGCCGCCATGATGGCCGACTGCCAGGGGCGGCTGACGGGCAAGCCCGGCATCTGCTTCGTCACCCGCGGCCCCGGCGCCACCAATGCATCGGCCGGCATTCACATTGCCATGCAGGATTCGATACCCGTCATCCTGTTCATCGGCCAGGTCGCCAGCCACGCCAAGGAGCGCGAGGCTTTCCAGGAGGTCGACTACAAGCGCTTCTTCGGCGACATCGCCAAATGGGTGGTGGAGATCGACGATGCCGCGCGCATCCCCGAACTCGTCACCCGCGCCTTCGCCGTCGCGACATCGGGCCGCCCCGGCCCCGTCGTCGTCTCGCTGCCGGAGGACATGCTGACCAGTCTTGTCGACGCGCCCGCGGCCTTGCCGCACACGCCGGTCGAAACCCGGCCCGGCGAAGCCGAACTCGATGCTTTGGAAAAGCTTCTGGCCAAGGCCAAGCGTCCCTTCGTCATCCTCGGCGGCACACGCTGGGACGAGGAAGCGGTGGCACGTATGCGCACCATTGCCGAGGCCTGGTCGCTGCCGGTCGGCTGCTCCTTTCGCCGCCAGATGCTGTTCGACCATCTGCACCCGAACTATGCCGGCGATGTCGGCATCGGCATCAACCCGAAGCTGGCCACCGCCATCAAGCAGGCCGACCTGGTGCTGCTGATCGGCGGCCGCATGGGCGAGATGCCGTCCTCCCACTATACGCTGCTGAAGAGCCCTTACCCCGACCAGACGCTGGTCCATGTCCATGCCGATGCCGGCGAACTCGGCCGTGTCTACCGGCCGACCCTGGCGATCAACGCTGCGCCGTCGGCCTTCGTCGAAGCCTTCGCCAAGCGCAAGCCAACGTCCACGCCAGCCTGGGCGGATGAGACAGCGAAAGCACACGCTGCCTACCTCGACTGGTCGACGCCTCCTGAGACCGGCCCCGGCACGGTCCAGATGGGGCCGATCATGAACTATCTGGAAAAGATTTTGCCCGATGACGCCATTTTCACCAACGGCGCCGGCAATTACGCCACCTGGGTGCACCGCTTCCACCGCTTCCGCCGCTTCGCCACCCAAGGCGCGCCGACCTCCGGTTCGATGGGTTACGGCACCCCGGCCGCGGTCGCCGCCAAGGCGCTCCATCCCGACCGCACCGTGATCGCCTTTGCCGGCGACGGCTGCTTCCTGATGAACGGACAGGAATTCGCTACCGCCGTGCAATACGACCTGCCGATCGTCGTAATCGTCGTCAACAACGGCATCTACGGCACCATCCGCATGCACCAGGAGCGCGACTATCCCGGCCGCGTCGTCGCCACCGATCTTAAGAACCCTGACTTTGCCGCTCTTGCCCGCGCCTATGGCGGCCACGGCGAGACGGTCGAGAACACGGCAGATTTTGCCCCTGCCTTCGAGCGTGCCCGCGCCAGCGGCAAGCCGGCGATCGTCGAAATCAGGCTCGACCCCGAGGCGATCACGCCGACGCGGACGATGACGCAGATCCGCGACAAGAGCTGAGAAGTTAGCAGCGAAAGCCGAGTTCCGTCACACCCCCCTCTGTCCTGCCGGACATCTCCCCCTCAAGGGGGGAGATTGGATGTCATGTCGCCCTTCGCCAATCTGCAGCGTTGCAGACAGGGCGCTATGGTCAGAGCTGCTGATCTCCCCCCTTGAGGGGGAGATGTCCGGCAGGACAGAGGGGGGTGCTGTCCCGCCGACGCTGCCAAGACGATCGCCCCTTTCCTGATATCTACAAGCGAGCTATCAGACCGCTGCCAGCGCCTGCGTCAGGTCGGCG